>DAIDME010000078.1 GCA_027449125.1 Solirubrobacterales bacterium
ACCCGCTCGATGCGCGGCCTTGAGGCGCTGGAAGGTCAGATTCTGCTCAGCGGCGGCGAGCTGGCCCGCGTCGCCGCTCTTGGCCGCTTCCTTCACCGCTTTTTCAGCGCTGACAATGTCCTCGCCCAAGCCACCCTTGAGGGCCTGCCCGAGTTGCGCTGCCGGTCCGCCAACCCGCGCGGCCTGCCGGTCCTGCGTTCCGCGCAAGCTCTCGGACGCCGTCGCTCCGGTCAGGATCCGCCGCAGCTGGGTGTTGGCGTCGAGCTGGCCTCCAGAGAACGGCATCGCGCTCGCGGCGCTGATCCCGAGCGCAACCTCGACCTCGCTGGTCGCGGCCATGATCTCAAGCGGATCCAGAGACGACACCGCCTTGCGGACGGAACCGCTCGCGGCCGCAGTGTCGTGCGCGAGGAGCTTGCCCCTCAGAACCACCGCACTAGCGCGCGCGCGCGCCGGGTGGGTTGGCTTCAAATTGCCGGCTAGCAGTTCGAGCCTCGCGAGCGCCCCGAGCGGGTCGCGTTCAACTTTTCTGATCGCCTTGGCCACGTACTTCGGCAACGGCGATCCGCCTATGCTGATGTCACTCGCACTGCGGGCGGCACCGACGATCTCCGCCATGTCCTTGGCCGAGATGTCGCCCCCATTGTTCGCGTTCTTCAACGCGCGGCGCAGTGACCGTTTGAGTTGCTTCCGCCTGGCCTTCCTGGCACCCTTTGCGGTGAGGTCGATCCCCGCTTCCGCAGGGATGGCGTAGGGTGACTCGCCGCCCTCCAGAGTTGCACTCACACCGGGCAGACTGTTCGTCGGCCCAAGCGTCGGCAGGAACGGTTGCGCAACCGTCGCTGCTCCGATGCTCTGCCGCCCGGTCGCGGGATAGAGGCCCGCGACCTCCGGGGCACGCAGGCCGTTCAAAGCGTCCTGGCTCTTGCCTTTCCTTACCTTGCTCATCATTTCGTTCCTTTCACTCATCACATGTGGAAAGTGCAGCGCTTGCCCGCTGCCGCCGGCCGCCGACACGGCGTGCCGTTTACCGTTCGCGCGTTGCACAGCCGATTGGTGTGCTCGCCCGTGACGGCTGACATGATCGAGGCCGACTCATCACGGACGTTCGTCACCGGGATCTCCGGTGAACCCGCCATCCTCCGGGCAGCCTTCGCTGCCCGCTTCGACGACGCCTCGGCGGCCTTCCGGGCGTTGCGCGCCCGCTCTGCCGCCTTCGCCCGCTCGCGCGCCAGCCCATCCGGACCCGGGACAGTGACGACGCCATCCTTATCACGGACTAACCGCCCCGCCCGCTTCGGGGTCCGCGGCTTCGCCGGCACCCTCGAAACGCTCTTCAGGACGATAAACCCGGACCCCGTTGCCGGCGTCATTACACCATCCACCCGCGACGGATCGACAAACAGCAACTCCGTCAACTCACTGTCGTCAAAATCACTCATTCATATCTCCTTACCCGCGACGCAGCTTCGCGAGAGTCGCCTTCGACGGCTTCGCTCGCCGCGCAGCACCTTGCATACTGAAACCGCGGACCGCGCCCTTTTTCACCTGTTCCCAGGCCCGTGGCGACCAGATCACGCCGAGACACCAGTCACCCGGCGCGACCGTGACCGGCGCC
This sequence comes from Solirubrobacterales bacterium, assembly GCA_027449125.1. Classification (GTDB taxonomy): domain Bacteria; phylum Actinomycetota; class Thermoleophilia; order Solirubrobacterales; family Solirubrobacteraceae; genus Palsa-465. The sequence goes on from DAIDME010000078.1 coordinate 1,619, forward strand.
CCGTCAACTCCCTTCGTCACCCACGGCTCCCCACGCCAGATATGGGACTCGACGACCTGCGCATGTCCACCGCCAAGCTGGTCGTCGTGAAATAGCCCGACGTCCCTGCTGGTCGCCATGAACCTCCATGCGGCCCGTTCGACAACACCCGGCGACGCGAAGTCGATCGCGCCGTCCGCCGCCCGAGCCGCGTCAGCTTTCATCGCTGGGTAACACACGCCATAGGTGAACCTTCTCTCAGCCTGCGCCTTCACCATGCGCATTGCGAGCAGCCCGTCATCAGGCTCGCGCTTCTTCTTACCTTTCACTTCAACGCTCCTTGCCGTGGAACTCGAACCCGCGAGGCTCGCCCGGCGGGCGGGGATCCAACCCGCCGCCGGGCTCGAAGGCGCTCGGAAGGAGACCGCGCCCGCCTCTTGGACAGCATCGCCGGGGCCATTGGAGGAAAACCCCGGCTGCTGTTTGCCGCCGGCTTCACGCCCGCGGACACTTGAAAGAACTCTGGGCTCACTCGCCACCCCCCGCCGCAAGATGCTCGGCAGTCACGCCCAGCGACGCCATGACGGCCTCAAACGACGCCTCGGCGTTCTCGGCGAGCATCGCGACCCCGCTCGCGGCGATCACGCACGTCGCGACCAGCAGATCCCTGTCCGCGGTCGCGACCAGCTCGTCAAAGACCGCCGCCTCGGAAAATGCGTAAGACGCGATCAGCATCACGGCGTCCCTATACGCCGACGGCGCGACAGTTACCGGGAGCGGATCGGGCGGCATCACTGACCCTCCGGCGGCGTCCCGCCGCAGACTACGCAGATCCCCAGGTAGAACCTGCGGACCCCCGGCCTACACCGGCACACACCGCGCTCAGCGACCCGCTCGAACCGCGGCAGGCCGCGAAGCGCAGGCGGCGCGACGGGCGCGGCCGCCGCCTGCTTCTCAACCTCGCGGCGCGCGAACCGCAGCCAGACCGAGCCCGGCCCGGACGCGCCACAGGCAGAGACGAGCGCAATCACCGCAGCATCAGCCCGGTCCGGCGACGGGCCGCCCATCTCCCGCTTAGACACCATCTCGACGCGCCCACTCGAACTCAGCTGATAACGCTGCGCCGCCAGCTGCGCCGCCAGCTCCCCATCCCGCGGGTCGAGATCCACCAGGCCATCCCGGAAAAGCTCACGGACCCGCCACCACGCCTCCGCCTTCCGGTCCCGGAAACGATCCGGCTTTATCGGCTTCGCGTTGGCGACGAATCCCCTCGCCGGCAGCCCCAGCTCGCGTGCTCGATCGAGGACGCCCGCGCCGAGCCCTACGGAATCAACCCAGACCGGCGCGGGCCGCTCCGCGAGCGTGCGCGCCAGCTTCCCGGTCAAGCTCATCAAGTCGCTGCCGTGGACAGACCACACCACCCGGACAACCCCGCCTACCGCCAACGCCAAGACGCTCGAATCCGAACCGAACCGCGCGACATCCAGCCCGTAGGCAGCATCCCCAGCAGGCTCCAGATCCCGGCCGCCCGCCGCCTCGACCCAGCCCCTTTCGATCACCCGCTCCTCAAGACCGACATCGGAGAAACGGCCCTCGAATTCTCTCTCAAACACCGCGACCGGCAACGAAGCGCGCGCAGCCTCAACCACCTCCGGGCTAATCCACTTCGCGTCCGCAAGCCGCCAGGTAAACGTCGCGACATGGCCGGCGCCCTGCTCGCCAGCCCGAGCAAGCTGATAGAAGACACCCTCAGCGCCAGCCGGCGAACTTGCCAAGATGATCTGCGCATCCGGCCTCGCAGATGTCGTCGGAAAGACCGCAGACAGGACCAGATCGTCATCCAACAGCGCCGACTCGTCAACAATCGCCAGGTCGGCCGCCCACCCGCGAATCTGCCGCTCCGACGCCGGGACGCTACGAATCGTGCTCCCGTTCGAAAGCCGGACAAGCTGCTGCTGCTCATCCGTCACGGAGCCCGCAAGCAGCTCGGAACCCGTAACGATCGCGCGAACCTCCGCCAACAGACGCCGAGCCGCATCCTCCCCAGCCGAGACAATGAGAACGAGCTGCCCAGGCCGCCGATAAGCAGCGTGCGTCGCCCGCACCGCCAGCGTCCGGCTTTTCCCCGCCTGCCGCGGAGCGACGATCACGACGATCCGCGTGGTCGCCCGCATCGCCTTCGCCTGCCAACTCGTAAGCGGCCGGCCTACCGCCTTCGCGAACACGCCGATATCCGACCGAGCGTCCCGAAGGCTAAGTCTCATCATCGACCTCGATCACGACATCGCCACCGTCGCTATCCGCCCAGGCGCGAGCGAGATCGAAACGGACCCCGGCCACGACAGCCGCGCCGGCAAGCACCTGTAGGCGCCCGTGTCCGATCGGGTCGAGCCCGAGATCGCTAGCGAGCTTCGCGGCAAGCCTAGTAGTCGATGCTGCGCTCTCCCACAAACGAACTGGAATGGAGCCCGGTCCCTTGCGAGGATCGCCGCAGACCGTTGAGATGTAATCGCCAAGCAGGCGTTCCCGTGCCGCGGCTTCGAGGTAGCGCGCGACCGCAGGCGCGTACCGATCCTCGCTGAGCCACGGGGCGTGCCGGACAAGCTCGCTGTGAACTTCGGCCGCCTTCGCGGCGATCGCCCTGGGACTGCGCGCGCCGTGCCTCAGCGACGCCGTGTTGCCCGCCTCGAACGGCGGACGCGATCGGGATACGGAGCCGTCCTTACGAACGACCGTCAACGGCCGCGACGGCTCCGTGTCCTGCGTCCGCCCCGCAACGGGGCCTGTGGCGTCGTGTGCGGCTGCCTGCGGGCCTGCGGCGCCCACGAACGTACGTTCGGCCGTATCGCCCGTTTGGGACGGCTCAGAGCCAGAGAATCGGTTCGTGGAAGTCACGACCAGCCACCACCTAGAACATCTAGTTCTGAGGTCACTGAAACATCCTGCAAAACAGGGTCTTTTTCGGCCATGTCAACGGAATGTCCACGATCCCCGAGGCCCAGCATCGCCTCCAGCCGGCGCGTCGGCACCCGGATGGCCCGGCCAACCTTGATGCTCGGGATCTCCCCAGCCCTGACAGCCGCATACGCAGCCGACCTACCGATCCGCAACACCTCAGCCGCCTCTTCGACCGTCAGCACAGCCGGCAACGGCTCGCGCGCGGCGATCGGCGGAAACGCAGGAACGCGAGCATCGACGGCCATCAGTTGACGTCTCCCGCGCGTAGGAGGGCGCACCACGGGTCGTGGCGGACGGTGGCTTGTTCGATCCCGGTTGGGTCGTGGGTGATTTCGATGTCGGGGTTGCAGGTGCAGCCGGCGGCTCGGGAGCCTGCGAGGGCGACTTGTTCGGTGTGGGAGAAGCGCGCGGCGTCGTAGAGCGCGATGGCGGTTGTTGGTCGCTTTCTGGGGTTCCGGTCCTGGGTCATTTCGTCCCTCGGTGGCGTGCTTCGAGTTCTTCCGCCCAAGCGAGGTCGTCGGCTTCGAGATGCGATCTGCTCTGGGGGGCTAGCGCAGTTCCGAGGGGTAGGGTCTGTTCTGCGCTGGAGCTACTGCTCCCCTTAAGGGCGGGAGCAGTAGCGCAGATCGCGTTGGCAGACCCTTGTGGAGAGGTATCTGCGCTGACTGCGCTAGGGGCTGAGCGCAGTTTGTAGGCTTTGGCTCGGGAGTCGCGGCCGATAGCCTTCGCGGCGTCGCCGGTAGCCATCTCGAAGAGGTCGGGATGCTGCCCGAGGAGGTCTCGCACCATCGCCTCGCTCGCGCCGATTCCGCCCTTTTCCTCGGCGGCGCTGATCTCTTTTATGGTGCGCCACGGCGATACGGCAAGCAGCGCGGAGATCTCGGCGAGCAGGTCTCGTTCCTCTTCAGCCTCTAGCTCGAACCCTTCCCCGGCGGTCCAGCGCAACTTGAGGCTTTTTCCGTGGTACGCGCTCGCCCAGCGGGCCTTCTGGACGTAGACGACGGTATGGCCGTTCCCCGCCGCTTGGACGTGCAGGAGCGTGTCGCCTGCGCCTTCCCAGGCCCCCGAGACCGCTCCGCCCTTGTTCTCATGGTGAATGAGGATGACGGTCAGCAGGCGGGCGCAGCGGGCGCGCACGTCGCCGATCAGTTGCATGAACGCAACGACCTGTTGGAGCGTCCCGGCCGTGTCCATCCCGATTCGCGTCAGCGGCCCGGCGATGACGAGGTCAATCTCCTGCTCGCGGATGATCGTTGCGACCGCCTCGCGCCATGCCTCGTCGGCGAACGTAAAGCTTGCCCAGGGCGAAGAGAGGATGCGGACGCGACCGGCGATAGGTGGCCCGTCCCAACCCGCCAGCTTGCGGGCGAGCTTCTTCCGAAGGAGCGGCCGCGGGCCTTCCGTCTCGATGATCAACGCACGGACGGGTCGCGTTGCTGGGATCGCCAGCCACGCTTTACCGGACCCGAGATGGCACGCCAGATCGTTCGCGAGGGTCGTTTTGCCCGCCCCGCCATCCCCGTAGACCATCACGTCGCCGCCCTCCGGGATCACGACGTTTTCGGCGTCGCCAAGCAGCGGCTCTGCGCCTTCCTCCTCGACGGCCGCGAACGCCTCGATCGTCTCGACATCTACGACCAGCGCTGCGGCTGGAGTCGGGTTCGTATCGTGTGCCGCATCCCAAGGCGCAGTTAGCGCGGCGGCAATCGGCGAGTTGGGAAATCTCTTGGCGTAGCACTGCCCGCAGTACTGCTGAAGGAACTCGACAGGCGCAGCGCGACAGTCAACGCAGGCGCTCATCCTTGGCTGGCCCTTTCGATCCGGGTTTCTAGCTCATCGGCCAGCCGCCACGCGGCCTCCGCTACCGACTGGACGCCGCCCCCGCGCAGATCGTCCTCGCCCAGCGCCTCAATCGCCTCGACCGCCGCCCACAGCGCGCGGGCGGCCACCGCGAGCGGGTCCGCGTCGATCGCGATCCCGGTGACGCTCATTCGCTCTCCCCGCGGACCAGCTCCAGGCCGCCGGCTTGGATCAGCCGCAAGGCGCTCGCGTATCGGTCGCGGTTGCGGCCGGTGGGCGTGCTGCGTCCGCAAAGCCAGTTCGAGACGGTCTGCGGGGTGACGCCGAGGGCCGCGGCCAGCTCGGTGCCCAGGATGCCGCGTGCCCGCAGAAGGCCAGCAGCGTCCGCCGGGCTAGGGAGCGTTGGGCGGAGCGCCAGCGCTAGGACGTCGTCCGCGTAGTCGGGTTGTGCTAGATGATCGCGCATACTTAGCAACATATGCGCGAAGCGGCGTTTGTAAAGAGCCGTTTTTTAGGGCTTGAATTTATGCGTGGGCATGTGGTACTCTTCGCGCATGAGATTAGCTATAGGAGATACCGACCCGGTTGCCTACGTAGATCCACCGCTATGGGATGCGTTCGTGGCGCAGCAGAAGGAAGCCGTCGCGAACGGAACCCGGTGGATGGCGGTCAAGGCGGAGGACGGCGCCGACGTCGTGTGGGTACGTCTCGCGCCGCGGGATGGCCGCACCGCCGTTACAGCGCTGCTGATCGCGTCAACGGACGCTCTCGACAGGGCCGCGCTGCGGGACATCACGGTCGCGAAGCTGAGAGACTTCACTGCGGCGCGGGCGGATGACGCGATGCGCCTCCGCTTGCCCCCAGAGGAGGCGCTCAGGAGCCGGCCGCTGCCGCGAGAAGCGGGACCGGGCGCGGGAAGGCCTCGCCATTCGAGCGAGGCGCTGGAGGTAGTGGCGCAGGCCTGGGCTGCTGCGCTGCTCTCCCATCCGTCAACGCCGATGAAGCAAACCGCCGCGGCGTTGGGTTACAGCCTCTCGCAGGCCCGTCGGCTGGTTCGGCGCGCGGAGGCCGAAGGAATCATCAAAGCGAGCGAGGAGGAATAACCGATGCGAGGGAGCACCCGCAAACGCGGCAAGAGTTGGACGGCGTACTGGGACGCTCCGGGGAAGATCAGCCCCGAGACCGGCGCCGTAACCCGCGTCCAGCGGTCCAAGGGCGGCTTTCGGACCCAGCGGGAGGCGCAGGCGCACCTGAGCGACGTGCTCACCAAGGTCGCGACCGGCGTCTACGTCGAGCCGTCGTGCGAGCCGCTCCACTCCTACATGGTCCGCTGGCTCGCGACGGTCGAGGCGAACAACGAGATCAAGCCCACAACGCTTGCACGGTACCGGCAGCTTGTCGCGCAGTATGTCGCCCCGCACGACATCGCGGGCGTGCCGCTAGGGCGCCTCAGCCCGACCCAGATCACCCAGCTGTACGGTGATCTTGAGGCGCGTGGGCTCGCGGCAGGCACCCGGAAGCTGCTGCACGCGGTGATCCGTCGAGCGCTGAATGACGCGGTGCGCCACGAGGATCTGGCTCGGAACCCGGCTGCCCGAATCAGAGCGCCGCGGGTTGCGGACACGCGTGTGATGTCGTGGACCACCGGAGAGCTGCGGCGCTTCCTGGCGAGTGTTGAGCATGATCGGCTGTACCCGCTCTGGCGGCTTGCGGCGACCACCGGGATGCGACGCGGCGAGGTGCTCGGCCTTCAGTGGTTGACCGTGGACTTGGAGGCGGCCCAGCTCCGGGTTGAGCGCCAGATCCACCCGGCGGGCGTTGGCGCGCAGTTCGGCACGCCCAAGTCGCGTCGCGGCTTCCGAACGATCGCGCTCGACGCAGCGACCGTGCAGGCGCTGCGCGACCACCGCGACCGGCAGCTACTTGAGCAGTCGCTCGCGGGCGACGCATACGAGCACGATGATCTCGTGTTCTGCAATGAGCTAGGCGCTCCGATCCGCCCCGAATGGCTGACGCGGGAGTTTCCGAAGCTCCGGGCGGCGGCCGGTATCCCCGTAGGCAGCCTGCACGTGCTAAGGCACACGGCTGCGACGCTGGCGCTGACCGCCGGCGTCCCGCTGCACGTGGTCGCGGCGCGGCTAGGCGACCACCCGCAGACGCTGCTGGCGACGTACGCGCACCTGCTGCCGAACTCGGATGCGATGGCCGCCGAAGCGGTAGCCGCCGCTCTCGTTGACAAACCGTTGACACAACCGACCGCTGTAACGGCTGAAGCCCCGTAAACATTGGGGTTTTGCCGCCTACTGCGGGACAAGGACTCGAACCTTGAATACCAGGGCCAGAACCTGGCGTGTTGCCAATTACACCATCCCGCAAATTGCCCGGGCGAGTATAGCCGTGAGGGCTCGCCTGACACCCGCGTGCGCTAGGGTGCGACCCGGTGACGGCGATTGTTTGGTTCAGGCGTGACCTGCGCCTCCATGACAACCCGACGCTGACGCGCGCTCTGGCCGAGCACGCGCTGGTCGTGCCGGTCTTCTGCCTTGATCAACGGTTGCTGGCGGGGCGTCACCGCTCCGCCCCGCGGGCCGCTTTCATGCGCGAATGCCTGGAGGAGCTCGACCGCAACCTACGTGCCGCGGGCTCGCGGCTGGTGGTGGCTGACGAGACCCCCGCGCTCGCGCTGCCGCGACTCGCCCGCAGCCTGCAGGCCGAGGCCGTGTACGCGGCCGCCGACATCAGCCCGTTTGCGCGCCGCCGGGACCGAGCCATCGCACGCGCCCTGGAAGCCAGCGGCAGTCAACTCATCCTCGGCCCCGGCACCTTCGCGGTGGACGACCTGTCCGCGATCGCGACCGGCGGCGGCACCCCGTACACCGTTTTCACCCCGTTCTACAGGCGTTGGCTGGCGCTGCCGCGCCGGGCGGTTCAGGGCGCTCCACCCAGCCTGCCGCAGCCACCGGCGCAGCTCGGTTCGAGCGAGCTGCCAAGGCTGGGCGTGCTGCCGCCCCAGGCGCCGTTTGTCGCGGGTGAGCGCGCCGCACGCGCACGCATGCTGGCGTTCACCGGCACCGATGCCGGGGGCTACCGCGAGCACCACGACGACCTCGGCCAGCCGCACGCCTCCGGTCTCTCGGCCTACCTTCACTTCGGCTGCGTGTCGGCGCGCGAACTGGAGAGCCTGCTGCCCGCAGACGATGACGGCGAGGCGGCGCGGCGGCAGCTGTGCTGGCGTGACTTCTACGCGCACGTGCTGCTGCACAACCCCGGCAACGCCCGTGCCGAGCAGCAGCTACAGCTGCGCGGCAAGATCGAGTGGAACCGCTCGATGCCGCTCTTCGACGCCTGGCGTGAGGGCCGTACCGGATATCCGCTGGTCGACGCCGCAATGCGGGAGCTGCGCGACACCGGGTACATGCACAACCGTGCGCGCCTGGTGGTCGGGTCGTTTCTGGTCAAGGACATGGGGATCGACTGGCGCTGGGGTGAGCGCTGGTTCATGCGCACCCTGCTGGACGGGGACGAGGCCAGCAACAACGGCAACTGGCAGTGGATCGCGTCTGTCGGCGTCGATCCGCAGCCACCTTCGCGGCGGATGTTCAACCCGGTGCTGCAGCAGCAGAGGTTCGACCCCACGGGCCGCTATGTACGCCGACACGTGCCGGAGCTGCGCTCCGTCCCCGACACCTATCTGGCCGAGCCATGGACGATGCCCGCCGACGTCCAGCGCACAGCGGGCTGCATCATCGGCGAGGACTACCCGGAGCCGGTGCTGGATCACGCGCAGGCACGACGGGAGGCGATAGCCCGTTACGAGCGCGCACGCCTCGCCTGAGGTCCCCTCCCGTCAAGTCACCTCGGGCGGCGCCTGAGCGCCGCCTCAGACGGCGCGCTCGAGTTCACCCAGCCCGCGTGACCCGTCGCGGCCCGCCACCGCAGGCCGGAACGCCGGCTTGCCGAGCAGCAGTTGCACGTCACCGATCCGGCGCTCCATGAAACCGGCTTCGCAGTAGGCCAGATACAGGTCCCAGATGCGGCGGAAGCGCTCGTCGTAGCCACGCTGTCCCAGCAGCTCGGCGTTCTCCTGAAAGCGCGACCGCCAGCGCCTGAGCGTCTCCGGGTAGTGCTCTGTCAGATCCTCCAGGTCGAGGATCCGCAGGTCGGTGCGGCGCGCGAGCGCGGTCGCCAGAACCGACAGCGATGGCAGCGCGCCGCCGGGGAATACGTACTCCTTGATGAACGAGCGCGAGGCCTTCTCGACGTTGTAGGCCCGGTCGTCGATCGTGATCGCCTGCAGCAGCATCGCCCCATCCGGCTCGAGCAGCGTGGCGCAGCGACGCAGGAACGGGCCGAAGCCACGCCAGCCGACGGCCTCGATCATCTCGATCGAGACGAGCTTGTCGTAGCGGCCGCGCAGATCCCTGTAGTCGCAGCTGAGCACCGTGACGAGACCCGCCAGCCCCTCTTCGGCCACCCGTCCGCGCACGTAGCGGTGCTGCTCCTCTGAGATCGTCGTGGTGGTGACGTGGCAGCCCCGTGTGGCCGCCGCGTGCAGCGCGAACGAACCCCAGCCGCTGCCGATCTCCAGCACACGGTCCCCCCGGCCCAGCGCGAGCGTCGCGCAGACCCGCTCGAGCTTGGCAAGCTGCGCCTCCTCGAGCGACATCCCGGGCGCAGCGAAGAGCGCGCAGGAGTAGGTCATGGTCGGATCCAGCATCAGCGAGAAGAGATCGTTGCCGAGGTCGTAGTGCGCGCCCACGTCACGGCGCCGCTGCTCCCTTCCGTACGGCCGTGCCATGGCGCGCGCCAGCTCGAGCGGCCGCGAGAGCGGCGCAAGCGCCGAGCGCACCCGGTCAAGCGCGGGCATCGAGCGGGCGCCCAGCCGCACGAGCCCAACGAGGTCCGGAGAGTCCCAGTCCCCCCGCGCGTACGCTTCGGCCAGACCGAGGCTGCCGTGCAGAAAGGACGACCAGACGGTGTCCGTGTGCATCCGCAGCTCGGCATGCGGCGCGCCCGACCCGAAGCAGCTCCGCGTGCCATCGGGCGCTACGACCGTCAGCGTGCCGGTCGGCAGGCGGGCGAGCGCGAGGCCGACCAGCACTCGCGCGTGGTCCACACTCATCCTGCGAGCTCCCGTGGATGCGCGTGAACCCTCACGCCAGCGAGCTTCAGGCCGAGCGCATGCCCATAGATCAGGGCAAGCACGCGGATCGTCGCGAACGGGTAGCGGGCCACGACGCGCCTGACGGCCCTGGGCGTCAGCTCGACGCGGTCCAACCACAGCGCCGCGCTGAAGACGCGGCGCTCGCCGGCATGGTTCTCGATCGTGACGCGCGCTCGGCCTCCCGGCGGCTGCGTGCGGCAGCGGTACACCTGCTCCATCGGCTGAAACGGAGAGACGTGCATAAGCTTCTCGAAGCTGCCGGCGCTGCCGTCCAACACGTACGCCTGCCGCTCACCCCAGGGCGTATTGGTGACCTCCACCAGCACCGCGTCTAGCTCGTCCCCAGTCCTATCGAAGCAGTAGTAGAAGCTCACGGGGTTGAAACAGTGCCCGAGCGAGCGCAGCTGCGTCAGCAGCCGGATCGGGCCCTGCGGGCGCCGCCCAAGTGCGCCCTCCACGCTGTCGGCGACAGCCTGGCCGAGATCTGTGTCCGGGTCGCCGTGATAATCGGCGCGTCGGAAGCGCATGAGCCCCAAGCCTGGGCGCAGGAGTCTGCCGCCCAGGAGCGCCGGCAGCTCGTCGAGGTCGATGTAGGCCATCGCCAGGGTGTGGCGAAACTCGCGCTCGGGGTCGACCCGCCTGTGCACCAGGGTGCCACGGTAGAGACAGCTGGCCGTGCTCACAGCGAGACCCCGAAGCTCTCAGCCACGCGCAAAGCGCTGCGCACGCCGTCCTCGTGAAATCCCCATCCCCAGTAAGCGCCACAGTAGTGCGTGCGTCCGGCTGGACCTGATATCTCCTCCACCCGAGCCTGCGCCGCGACACCGTCCGGCGTGTAGACCGGATGCGAGTAGGCGATCCGCTTGATCACGAGGCGAGGGTCGATGCGCTCGCTCAGATTGAGCGTGACGCAGAATTGGCGCTCCTCGTCGAGCTGCTGGAGCCGGTTCAGGTGATAGGTCACCGTCGTTTGCGGGCGCGGCGCCTCGGTGAGGTGATAGTTCCAGCTCGCCCAGGCGCTGCGACGCCTGGGCAGCAGGGTGACGTCCGTGTGCAGGATCGCCTCGTTTGGCTGGTAGGGGATCGCCGAGAGGATCTCACGCTCGCGCCAGGACGGATCTGTGAGCAGCTCCAGAGCCTGGTCGGAGTGAGTGGCGATGATCACCTGGTCGAAGTGCTCCGGCTCCTGACCGCGCGCCTGGAGCTCGACCCCGTCGGGCCGGCGCGTGATCGCCTGCACCGGCGCATCGACGCGGATGCGATCCTGGAAGCCGCTCGTCAGCCGCTCCACGTACCGGCGGGACCCACCGATGATCGTCCGCCAGCGCGGGCGGTTGCGCAGGCTGAGCATCCCGTGGTTGTCGAAGAACTGGGCAACGAAAGCGGCCGGCATGCTCCAGAGCTGGCGCGGGTCCGCAGACCAGACGGCCGCGACCTGCGGTACGAGCAACCGCTCCACGAAGGTCGTCCCAAACCGGCGAGCAGCCAGCCATGCTCGCAACGAGATCTGCTCGTCACCGCCGGCGACCAGCTCGCGGGCCGCGCGCTGGAAGCGCGGGATCTCCGCGAGCATCCTCAGGAACGTGGGGCTGCCCAGATGGCTGCGGTTGGCGAAGACACCCGCCAGCGAGGTGCTCGCGTACTCGAAGTCGCGAGCGTCGCTGACGCTGAAGCTCATGTCAGACGGCTGCCAGCCCACGCCGATCCTGGTCAGAAGTCGCTCGAAGTTCTGGTAGTTGCGGTCGTTGAAGACGATGAACCCCGTGTCCAGTTCAACGGTGCGCACGCCCGTGTCGAAGCTCACGGTGTGCGTGTGCCCGCCGACCCGAGGCGCGGCCTCAAAGACCGTGAGCTCGTGCTCACGATGGAGTAGGTAGGCAGCGGTCAGGCCGGAGATGCCGGTCCCGATGACGGCGACTCTCATCGGCTGTTCCTACGCAGAGGAGGGTCATTCCGGATCACGTCAGCCCCGCCAGTGTCCTGTCGGTGATCGCGGCGCTCAGCCGGATCTGCTCAGCCGCGGTCGCGACCGAGCCGGCCGCCAGCTCCTCCTCGGCGCGGGCGACCATGCCGGGCAAGCGATCGGCCATGACCGTGAGGCAAGCGCGGGCGAGGGCGTCCACTGCGTCAGGGTCGACGCTCCAGAGCGTTTCGAAGCTGCGGTCGCGGCTCGAGGCATCTACGTTTGAGGATGCCAGCTCACGGGCCACCATGCAGACCGAGCAGCGCCCGCCGTGCAGCACGATGGCCCATTCGCGCGTCAGCTGCGCGCTCTGGCCGATCGGAACCTCGACTGGGTGCGCGCCATCGGCGCGCAGCTGGCCGAAGTCGGCCAGCACCGCGGCCACCGGCGCCGTGGAGGCAAGCTCACGCCAGCGCGCCTGCGAGCGCCTGTAAAAGCCCTCCCGCTGGAAGCAGCCGAGTGCCACGCGTGCCTGGGCACAGGCGAGCGCTTCGTCCTCGATCGCATGGCTGAGTGCCACCAGCGCCGGTTTCCGCACCGCGCGAGCAACACGCTCGCCCTGCAAACCCCGGAGCGTCGCGAACAGCGACACGCTCGCTGTGTCCGGTGGCAGCTGGACACGAGCGATCGCGGCGGTGATCGACAGGCCCGAGTCGCGCAACGCCAGCACTCGGGCCAAGGCGTCGGCCTGGGCCCTCGAGTAGCGGCGGTGGCCGCTTGCGGTGCGCTGCGGCTCGGGGAACCCGTAGCGCCGCTCCCACACTCTCAGGGTGGGTTCGCTGACCCCCGTGCGCTCAACGATCTCGCCGATGCTCAGATCAAACCTGGACAACGTGTATAAGATTACATCTACATGGCGAAGATAGTCGTCACCGGCGCAACCGGCACCATCGGAAACGCAGTCTGCAGGCACCTGCTCGAGCAGGGCGACGAGCCCGTCGCCCTGACCCGCGACACCGCGGCCGCGGTCTCACGCCTGCCACCGGGCGTGCAGGCGCACGCCTGGCGCCAGCCGCTCACGGAGCCGGCGCCCGCTGCCGTCCTGGACGGTGCCCAGGCAGTCATCCACCTGCTCGGCGAGCCGATCTCACAGCGCTGGACGCCAGCCGTCAAGCAGCGCATCCGAGACTCGCGCGTGCGCTCCACGCGGATGCTCGTGCAGGCGATCAGCGAGCTGCCCGACGATCGTCGGCCGAAAGTGCTCGTCTCTCAGTCGGCGACCGGTTACTACGGTGACCGCGGCGCCGAGGAGCTCGACGAGCGTGCGACCCCAGGCGAGGACTTCCTGGCCGGCGTCGTGCGTGAATGGGAAGAGGAGGCTGCGCGAGCCGAGCCGTACTGCCGGGTCGCGCTGATGCGAACCGGTGTGGTGCTCTCGGCCAGCGGCGGGGCACTGGCCAAGATGCTGCCGTTCTTCCGCGCCGGGATCGGCGGCCCAGTCGCCGGCGGTCATCAGTACGTCCCCTGGGTGCACATCGACGACGTGGCAGGGGCGATGCTGCACTGCATGGAGGATGGCGCCGCGACGGGACCTGTCAACCTGACGGCCCCGGAGCCTGTGGACAACGCGCACTTCTCACGCGCGCTCGGCCGCGCGCTGCACCGTCCGGCCCTGCTACCGGTTCCAGCTCCTGCCCTGAAGCTGCTCTATGGCGAGATGTCGGTGATCGTCACGACCGGCCAGAGGGCCGTGCCGAAGCGCCTCGCAGAGCTCGGCTTTCGCTTCGCCCACCCCCAGATCGCGCCCGCGCTCGAGGAGGTCCTGACCCAGCGATGAGCTCATTTGCGCCCACCGGCGAGCAGCTGTTCCGTGGCGAGCAGCGGATCGACCGCCCACTGCCCGTCGTCTTCGACTTCTTCTCGCGAGCCGCGAACCTCGAGCGCATCACGCCGCCGTGGCTCTCGTTCTCGATCCTTGGAGCCGAACCGGCCGAGGTCAGGACGGGAACCGTCATTCCCTACCGCCTGCGGCTGCATGGCGTGCCACTGATCTGGGTCTCCCAGATCGAGTCCTTCGAGCCCGGCCACATGTTCGTTGACCGCCAGCTGATCGGACCCTACAAGCTCTGGGTCCACACCCACACATTCGAAGCCGACGGTGAGGCGACGATCATCCGCGATGAGGTCCGTTACGAGCTGCCGCTCGGCCGGCTCGGCGCCTTCGCGCAGGCGATCTTCGTACGCCGCGACGTGGAGCGAATCTTCGCCTACCGGCGTACGTCAATCGCGGGCCTGATCTAGCCGCGCGACGATAACCGGCGCCGCAGTCGGGCGGCTTGTTCCACCCAGCGGCTCGATCGTCACCAGCACGGCGCTGAGGTGCCCGACCGCACCGGGGATCCCGACCTGCGCATCACCGGTGGGGCCCACCCCGAACAGCACGCTCGCCGGTCGTGGCGCCGCCGTTCCGGACTGCAGCCACACCTCGTAGACGTGCTCGCGGCCGGGAGCGCTCAGATGCCTGACCACCAGCTCCGCTCGGCCGTGGGAGAGACGCAGCTGCGCGCTGCCGCTGACCCCACGGACCTGTGCCTGGACCACGGTGGCCCCGAGTCCCGGGCTCAGCGCCAGCACTGCCACGACGGCGGCGGCGGCCAGCGTTCCGGCGGCCGCGAGCAATCCGCGTGCCGGGCGCCTTGCTGTGCGCCCGGCACGAGCAGCCGCGGTGGCGGGCCGCTCTTGACGAACCTGCGCGAACAGCCGCCGGCGCAGAGCCGTGGGCGCGCGATACTGGTGCGTGGCGAGCGGCAGCTCACGCGCCACAGCCGTGAACGCCTCCAACTCGTCGCGGCACACCGCACACCCGCGGAGATGGTCGCGGAAGGCGTCTGCCTCGCTGTGCTCGAGCGCGCCCAGCGCGTAAGCCGCGGCGTCGCCGCCACAATCGTGCGGATCGGACATCTGCTCTCTTGGACTCATGGTACGACCCCCGCCTGCGTGAGCGTGACACGCAGCTTGGCCAGCCCCAGTCGCATCCGTCCCTTGACGGTTCCTTCCGGCAGCTCGAGCATCGCGGCGATCTGCTGGTGCGTGAAGCCACCGAAGAAGGACAGCTCGATCACCCGCCGCTGCTCGTCCGGAAGGTTCTCGAGCGCCCGGCGCAACTCCTCAGCTTCGCCGCGGCGCTCGACCTCGGCGTCAGTCAGCTCTGCGGCAGCCAAACGCTCTGCCGCACCCGACTCCTCGAACGAGCCGGCAGGGCGTGCCGACTGGCGGCGGAAGGAGTCAATCGCACGGTTGTGCACCGTGCTGAGAACCCAGCTGCGAACGCTCCCGCGCGACGGGTCATAGCGCCCACCGGCTCGCCAGAGCGACAGGAACGCCTCTTGGACGATGTCCTCGGCCCGCGCCCGTGACCCGCACATGCGGAACGCCAGCGAAAAGGCAGGGCCGCCGTGACGATCGAACAGCACCTCGAACGCGCGTGCGTCGCCGTCGCGAACACGCGCCATCAGATCCTCGTCGGCCAGCTCTCTGAGGTTGCGTCGGTTGCCGAACATCGCTACCGGTTACGCGCACGCGGCGCGGCTGGATCAGTCGGGCACGCCGAGCGGCGCGAACAGCGGGGTGATCTGGGACTCCAGACCAGGGTCGAGGATCAGGAGCACCTGGTCACCGACCGCGACCGTGTCGCCCGGCGCCGGGACGAAGCCGCGACCGGCGCGGAGCACCGAGATCACCAGCGAGCCCGCGGGGAGCTGGATCTGAGAGATCTGCCTGCCTACCGCAGGCGACCCCTCCAGCACCTCGAGCTCAATGATCTCGAGGTGCTCCTCCTCGAGCGCTAGCAGGTGCACCAGGCCGTGCTCGGGCACCTCGTGCTCGATCAAACGCATGATCAGCTGGGTCGCAGAAACCGCGGGCTGGATACCCAGCATCTTGAAGTGCTGGTGGTTACGGGGGTTGTTCACCCGCGCCACGATCCGCTGCACGCCGTACTTCTCCTTGGCCACCTGGCAGATGAGGATGTTGTCCTCGTCGTCTCCGGTGACGGCGATCACCAGGTCGGCGCGCTGGATCCCGGCCCGTTCGAGCACCCACAGCTCGGTCGCGTCGCCGTACTGGACGACGTGCTCCAGCTCCTGCTCGACGACCCGGAAGCGATCGTGGTTGCGTTCGATCAAGGTCACCTCGCGATCCTTGTCGATGAGCTCGCGCGCGAGGTTCCAACCCACCTTCCCGGCTCCGGCGATGATCACGTACATGGCTATCAGCTCTCCGCTGCCTCAGAGCGCGAGCAGCACCCGCTCGGCCTGATCGATCGCGACCTGAGTCGGGCAAATCGTCTGCAGCCCCTGCTCCGAGTACCAGGCTGCACGGGCCGGATCCGAGACCCGCACCACCACTCGCGGCACCTGGAAGCGCCGCTGCGCGATCTGCGAGATGACGAGGTTCGTGTTGTCACCGCTTGTCGCCGCCATGAAGACGTTCGCCTGCTCGATCCCGGCCGCCACCAGCCCGTCCACCTCGAGCGCGGTGCCGACGGTGAAGCGGCCACCGGAGTCCTCCCAGCTCGAGGTCTCATCGAGGTCGAGCCGAACGTGCGAGAGCGGGTCTATATCCATCACCGACACCTCGTGGCCGGCATCGAGCGCGCGCTTGGCGACCGCTGAGCCGACGCGGCCACATCCGACGATCAGGATGAACATGCCTGGAATGTACCGCCGATCACTGGCCGGGCACCCACAGCCGTCCACTACGCTGCGCCGGCCCTGCCCCTCCCGCCGCGGGCTGCTCCTCGGCAGCTGCCGCGGGCCGCTCGCCGCCGGCTGCTGCCGGAGCACCGCCCTGTGCCTGCACAAAGGCGAGCTGAAGCTGAGATATGGCGTCGCGGATGGCGCTGATCTGCTCCGGCGCGGCCTGCTCGACCTGCGGCAGCGATGCCCTCACCGAGTCGATCGCGAGCTGCACCTGGACGAGATCACGCTCATCCTCGGTGCCTGGGATCAGCCCGGTGCGCCGCATCCCGAGATTGATCAGCGTGACGACGTTCTCCAGCAGCACGTGCTCGACCCGCACGCGCTTGATCTCCTGTTCGTACGCCGCCCGCAGCTGCTCCTCAGAGAGCTCTCCAGGGTCTGGTGTCTGCGCTGCCATCAGTTGACCTCCACGGTGTTGTGGGCGCTTCCAGCATAGGTATGCTGCGTCTCAGCCACGGTCTGCGCGAACGCCTCAGCGAGCGTCGCGCCGCCGGCGACCAGGGCACGCTGGCGCTGTGCCCCGTTGGCCTCCGGGAGCTCGACCGCGATGTCGAGCTCGGAGCGCACCGGCTCGGTCCACGCGAGCAGCCGCTCGATCGCGGCGCGTGCCGGGTACGCCGTCGCCCGCTCGAGGTCGAGCAGCTCGCCGTCCAATCCGTGCCGGATCGCGCGCCACATGTTCTCCTCGATCAGCCGGCCCGGCAGGTCACGGTGCGGACGGCCCTCGTCGGCGTCGCGCGCCGCCTGCGCGACGCAGGCGAGAATCAGCGCCGAGAGCGCCGCAGATTCGCCGGCTGTGGCCTGCGCGTCGCAGATCCGCACCTCGACCGTGCCGTACGCGAGGTGCGGTCGCACCGACCACCAGACCTGCGTGTACTCGACGATCGAGCGTGTGCTGACCAGGAAGTGGATGTAGTCGGCGAAGCCCGCCCAGTCACCGAACGCGTCGGGGACGCCACACCGCGGAAAGCTCTTGGTGAAGATCTGCGAGCGCACGCTGTGCAGGCCCGTATCGCGGCCCTCCAGAAACGGTGAGTTCGCCGAAATCGCCAGGAGCAGGGGCAGCACCGGGCGCAGGCGATCGCAGACGGCTATCGCCCGGTCGGCGCCCCGGATCCCGACGTGGACATGGGTCGAGAACGTGTTGTTGCGCCAGGCGACGTACTTGAGCCCCTCCTCCACACGGTGGTAGTGGTCGGTGTCGATGATCCGCTGCTGGCGGTAATCGGCCCAGGGGTGGGTACCGGTCGCACCGAGCGCCACCCCCTGCGCTGCCGCCACGGCAAACAGCCGACGTCTGACCTCCCGCTGAAGCTCGACCGCCTCTGCGTGGCTCTCACCACGTCCGGAGCGGATCTCAACCTCTGAGGAGATCAGCTCGCCGGCCACCGCCTCCTCCAGAATCGGGTCCCGATTGGCAGCCGCGCGAAGATCCTCGAAGCGCTGCGCGAGATCGAGGCTCCCCGGCTCGAGGATCGAGAACTCCTCCTCCAGCCCCACGCTGAAGTCCGTTGCCTGCTCGAAGCGGGCAAGTCCACTGTCCAGGTCGATGTCGCTCACGCCAGGTAGAAGTAGAGCGCGTAGAGCAGGTCGACCGCCGGGCTCGAAGTGTGAACGGTGACCTCGGGCGGCGTCTGCAGCAGGCGTTCGGTGTAGTTGAAGATTACCCGCACACCGGCCTTCACCAGGTCGTCTGCGACCGTCTGCGCCACCGTCGACGGCACCGCGAGCACAGCAACCACGACGTCTTTGTCGCGGATCGTCTCGCCCATACCGTCGTAGTGACTGACCACCAGGCTGCCGACCTGCGTGCCGACCTTCTCAGGATCGGTGTCGAACAGCGCGACCACGTTGAAGCCATGGTCGGCGAAGATGTCGGACCCGGCTATGGCCGTCCCCAGGTTCCCGGCGCCAAACAGAGCGATGTTGTGCTGCTCGGAGGTGCGCAGGATCTGGCGGATCTCGTTGATGAGCGCGTCCACGTTGTAACCGACGCCGCGCTTGCCGAACTTGCCGAAGCCGGACAGGTCGCGGCGGATCTGCGTCGAGTTCACGTGGGTGTAGTCGGCCAGCGCCTGCGAGCTGATCGTGCGGTCGCCCATCTTGCGTGCCTGTGTCAGCACCATCAGGTAGCGCGACAGGCGCACCGCCACGCCCAGGCCGAGCCGCTCTGCCGCGCCCGCGTCTTCCCGTCCCGCATCTGTCATGTCAAGCCGTCACTGTACTGCGGGGCCGAGCGCCCGTTCCAGCGCGTGCTCATCGACGAAGAGCTCGAAGCGCTCGCGCCCGTCGATCAGAACCACGGGGATCCGCTCCAGGTAGCGCGTCAGCAGACCCGCATCCGCCTCGATGTCAACCTCCTCGAACTCGAACGGGCGCCGTTCACGGACCCGTTTGAGCACTTGGAGCGCGTCCTCGCACAGGTGGCAGCCCGGCCGGCCATAGAGCGTCACGACGGTCACCGTGGCCGCTCGCCGGTCGAGTAGACATCCAGCTCCAGGTAGTCGGGGAACGACGAGGCCGTGCTGTAACGCGCGGCACTGGCGATCATCGCCGCATTGTCCGTGCAGAGCACGGCCGGCGGTATCTCCACCGCGACGCCCAGACCAGCGAGCGCGGCGCGCAGCGCCCCGTTGGCTGCGACCCCGCCACCGACCGCCAGTCGCGTGGCGCCCGTCTGCTCGAGCGCACGCCGGACACGGATCATCAGCGTCTCGACGATGGCGCGCTGGTAGGAGGCGGCCAGGTCGGCGCGCCTGCGCTCCGCCTCGGTCTCACCAAGCTCGCGGACCTTGTAGAGCAGTGCGGTCTTGAGACCGGCGAAGGAGAAATCGAGACCCCGCATGCGCGCTGCCGTGGGAAACGGAAAAGCCTCGGGGTCCCCTTCGACAGCGAGCCGCTCGAGCGCCGCCCCACCCGGATAGCCGAGCCCCAGCAGCCTCGCCCCTTTGTCGAACGCCTCGCCGGCAGCATCGTCGAGCGTCTGGCCGAGCAGGCGCGGCGCGGGCCCGTGGTCGCGCACGTCGGCGAGCAACGTGTGCCCACCGCTTGCAACCAGCGCCAGGAACGGCGGCTCGAGCCGGGCCGGCTCGAGGAAGCTCGCCGCCAGATGTCCGTGCAGATGGTCAACAGCCGCAAACGGCAGCTCGCGCGCCGCCGCGACGGCCTTACCGGCGCTGAAGCCGACGAGCAGCGCCGCGACCAGGCCGGGGCCGCGCGTTGCGGCCACCAGCGTGACGTCGTCGAGCGTCGCACCTGCCAGCTCGAGCGCCTCGGACAGCGCCGCCGGCAGCAGGGACAGGTGTTGGCGCGAGGCGATCTCCGGCACGACACCGCCGAAGCGGTCGTGTACGCGTTGCGAGCTGATCACGTTCGAGCGGATCTCGCCGCGCGCGGTTACGAGCGCCACACAGGTGTCGTCGCAGCTGGTCTCGATCGCAAGGATCACTCAGGGCTCCCAGGGCGTGCCGATCGCGCGCCACATGATGATCGCGTCCTCACCGTTGTCGGCGTAGTAGCGGGGCCTCGTGCCGACACCACGGAAGCCGTAGCGCTCGTAGAGCGCGATCGCGCCGGCGTTGGAGACGCGCGCCTCAAGCGTGTAGGCGGCGTCGGCACCGCCCCGGGCGATGACCTCGTCCAGCAGCGCGCTGGCGACGCCACGGCGCCGGTGGCCGGGATCGACTGCGATGTTCATGATGTGCAGCGCCTCGTCGTAGCGGGCGCAGATCACGTAGCCGACGATCCGGCCATCACGCCTTGCCGACAGGGCGATCTCCGACGGCTTGGACAGCTCGAGCACGAACATCGACAGCGACCACGGCGCCGGAAAGGCACGACGTTCGATCGCGATCACCTGCGGCAGATCACTGAAGTTCAGCGTCTTCACCGTCAGCCCCGGTGTCTGGTTGCGCTCCTGCGCGTTCATCGGCTGGTCCGCTCCGCATCGGGGGCGCGCAGGTACTCGGGCTCGACAGGGACAGCGGAGATCCGCGCCAGCGCCGCCAGCCGGCAGTGTGAGCGCGCGCTTACCCGGTGCCGCGACGAGTCCTCGGGCGGCACCTGGACCCCGGCGGCTTCGAGCTGCCGCCTGAATCTGACCGCGCCGTCGCCCAGCGCCAGCGGCACGGCCCGCGCCGGGACCTGCGACGCTGCCTGTGTGGCGACCTGCGCGGCGACGCGCTGCAGTGACTCCGGCGAGAGTACCTGCGGCGGCCATTCGGGCTCGTCTAGCAGCGGATCCTGCTCGGGCGACCAGCCGGCCATGAACGCCTCTCCGCGGCGGGCGTCCAGTACCGCCAGGACCGCGCGCCGGTCGTGTGCAGCCCCGAGCGCCAGCGACTGCAGCGTCGAGACGCCGGCCAGCGGCAGCCCGGCGCTCGTGGCCAGCGCCTGCGCCGTGGCGATCCCGATGCGCAGGCCGGTGAAGGTCCCTGGCCCGACACCGACAGCGATGCGATCAACCGCCGCCCAGCCGGCCCCTGAGAGCTCGAGCACTTCGTGGATCAAGGCCAGCAGCCGCCGCGCGTGATTGGGGCGCGCCCCGAGTGCCGGTTCATCGACGGCGACCAGATCCACAACATCGCGCAGGCAGGCGTTGGCCTCTTCGTCGACGTCCTGGAGGGCCACCGCGGTCAGCGCTGTCGCGGTGTCGAGCGCGAGCACCCTCATGCGGCCTCGATCCTCCGCTCATCGCCACCGCGGTGGGCGAGGGTGACATGCAATGCGATACGGCCGAGGCTCTCCAACCGTTCGAGCCCGACCGCGGGCCACTCCACGAACGTGATGATCGCCGGGCCAGCGTAATCAGCGAGCAGGTCAGGGTCCTCGTGCTCCAGTGACTGCAGGCGGTACAGGTCGACGTGTGCCACATAGTCGAGCGGCGGCGCCGCGGCGTAACGCTGGCCGATCGTGAAGGTCGGACTGGTGACCTGATCGCTCACACCGAGAGAGCGCGCCGCACCGCGCACAAAGGTCGTCTTGCCGGTCCCAAGCTCACCGCTGATCAGAACGATGTCGCCCGGCTCCAGGCGAGCGCTCAGGGCGGCCGCGAAGCGCTCCGTCTGCGCGGCGCTCGAGCTGGTGCCGTTGAAGGGCAGATCGAGCATCGCGTCGAGTCTATGCGGCGGCACCTCAGAAGAGCCCGAGCTGGTCCTGCTCGACGGTGGCCGCCGGGTCGTCCACGGGCTCTGCCACTGGCCCCGGCGGCTGCACGGGTGAGACCTCCGTCGCCGGCTGACCGAGCGCCAGGATCTCCGGGATGCGGCTGAAGTCTTCGCGCAGCATCGCCAGAGTGGAAGGCGTGTAGAGGGCCGCCGCGGGATGGTAGAGCGGGTACAGGCGCACGGTACGCGGGCCGATCGTGCGCACCTCGGCCTGTCCGTGGATTCTGGAGATGCCGGTCGGCTCGCCCCGCAGGAGCTTGGTCGCGAAGTTGCCGAGCGTGCAGACGACCGTCGGTTCGATCAGCTCGAGCTGCCGGTCGAGGTAGCGCCTGCATGCCTCCAGCTCGTGCGGGTGCGGGTCTCGGTTACCAGGCGGCCGGCACTTGAGCGTGTTGGCGATGAACACGTCATCTCGCTGCATCCCGATCTCAGCCAGCAGCTGCTCGAGCAGCCTACCTGCCTGCCCTACGAACGGGAGTCCCTGCAGGTCCTCATTGGCGCCGGGCGCCTCACCCACGAACATCAGCTCCGCGTCGGCGTTGCCCGCTCCAAAGACCACGCTGGTGCGCGTCTCGTGCAGAGCGCAGGCCACACAGCCACGGGCCTCCTGGTAGACGGCCTTGAGCAGCTCACGACGCTCCGCTGCGCTTGCCATCGCACGAAGGTAACATCATCGCAAGGCCGTCACCTTGCTCGAAGGGATGGACCAGGAGAGATGCGAACCACACAGTCCACCGGCGGCGGACGCCGGATCGCGATCGTCGGCGCCGGACGGCTCGGTGGTGCCTTGGCGGACGCAGCACGCGCCTGCGGCCGGTTCCAGGTGCTGGGCCCGCTCGGCCGGGGCGCTGACGCGGCCGGATGCGAGGTCGCGCTGCTGTGCGTCCCCGACCGCGAGATCTCGCACGCCGCCGCCGCGCTCGCCGCGGACGTGATCCCCGGACACTGCTCCGGCGCCCTGGGACTGGAGCCACTCGGTCCGCGCGAGTGCTTCTCCCTGCATCCGCTCATGACCTTCACCGCGCGCCCGCCGAGCCTGCGCGGCGTCGCGGCCGCGATCGACGCGAGCAGCGAGCGGACGCTCACGCTCGCCGAAGATCTCGCCCGCGCGCTCGAGCTCGAGCCCGTGCTGATCGCTCGGGCGGACCGCGTGGCCTACCACGCCGCCGCCTGCATCGCCTCGAACTTCCTGGTCACGCTGGAAGCTGCCGCCGAGCGGCTGGCGGCGACGGCGGGCGTGACCCGTCAGATGCTCGCGCCGCTGGTGCGCCAAACGGTCGAGAACTGGCTCGTGCTCGGTCCGGAGCGGGCCCTGACCGGGCCGGTGGCACGCGGTGACGAGGAGATCGTCGCGCGGCAGCGCGCGACGATCTCCTCACGCACGCCCGAGCTGCTCGAGCTGTTCGATGCACTGAGCACCGCCACGAAGGAACTCGCGTGAGAACGCTGCACACCATCGCCGAGCTGCGCAGCGCCCTGGCCCAGCCCCGGCGCGAGGGTCGGCGGGTCGGGCTCGTGCCGACGATGGGCGCCTTCCACGACGGACACCGCTCACTGATGCGGCGCGCCCGCCACGAGTGCGAACTGGTGGTCGTCTCGCTGTTCGTCAACCCCTCTCAGTTCAACGAGCCCGCAGACCTGGACGCCTACCCGCGTGACGAGCCGCATGACGCCGCGATCGCCGCCGAGGAGAGCGTGGACCTGCTGTTCGCGCCGACGGCGGCCGAGATGTATCCGCACGGCTTCGCCACCACCGTGCACGTTTCCGGGGTCGCGAGCGGACTCGAGGGCGCGCTGCGCGGCCCTGGCCACTTCGACGGGGTCGCCACGATCGTGACCAAGCTGCTTTCGCTCATCAACCCACAGGTGGCGTACTTCGGCCAGAAGGACGCACAGCAGGTTGCAGTCGTGCGGCAGCTCACGCGGGACCTGAACCTGCCGCAGGAGATCGTCGCCTGCCCGACCGTGAGAGAGGCCGATGGGCTGGCGATGTCGAGCCGCAACCGGCTGCTGGATGCCTCAGACCGTCGCCGTGCACTCGCCCTGCAGAGGGCGCTTGCAGCCGCCCAGCAGGCGGCCGCGAGCGGCGAGCGCCGCGCCGCTGAAATCCTCGCCGCCGCAGCGGCCGTGCTCGACCAAGCGTCACTCGAGCCCGATTATCTCGCGCTCGTCGACCCACCGACTTTCGAAGCCGTCAGCGCCGTCAGCGGGCCGGCACTCGCGCTGGTAGCCGCGCGCGTAGGGCCGGTGCGCCTGATCGACAACCAGCTGCTCGCCTGAGGAGGCCTGACGCCGATGCCAGTCACACTCCCCCAGTTGCACGACAAATTCGAACGCGGCGAGCCGCTCGTGATGGTCACCGCTTATGACTTCCCTGGCGCCCGTGCCGCGCAGGCCGCAGGCGTCGACATGGTGCTCGTGGGTGACTCCGGTGCCGAGATGGTGCTCGGCTACCCGTCGACCGTCGCTGTCAGCACCGAGGAGATGCTGATGCTCACCGCAGCCGTGCGCCGGGGCCTGCAGGAGCCGCTTCTGATCGCCGATCTGCCATTTGGCTCCTACGAGGCTTCAGACGACCAGGCGGTCATGACAGCAGCGCGGTTCGTACGGGAGGCGGGCGCCCAGGCCGTCAAGCTCGAGCGCGGCAACGCCACCTCTGTGGCGCGGGCCGTGGCGATCGTCCAGGCCGGGATCCCGGTGATGGGCCACGTGGGGCTCACGCCCCAGAGCGCCACGGCGCTCGGCGGCAACCGCGCCCAGGGTCGCAGCGCCGAGGCCGCGACCCGGATCTGCCGCGAGGCACTGGCCCTCCAGGACGCGGGCTGCTTTGCGATCGTGCTCGAGGCGATCCCGGCCGCCGTCACGGAGGAGCTCGTCAGCCTGCTCAGGGTGCCCACGATCGGGATCGGCGCGGGCCCCGCCGCGGCTGGGCAGGTGCTCGTCTTCCACGACCTGCTCGGGCTCCGTGACGGCACGGGCGCCCGCTTCGTGCGCCGCTACGCGAACCTGGGCGCCGAGGCCGTGGCCGCGCTGAGCAACTACGCCGAAGATGTGCGCGCGCGGCGCTACCCGGCCGCCGAGCACTGCTACACGATCGAGCCCGGCGAGCTGGCCGAGTTTCGTGCAGCGCTCGGTAACCCATAAGATCCAGCGGGTGAACTACTTCGCGCTCTTCGAGGAGGCGAGCCGCAACGTCCTGCGCAGCGCCGCGCTGCTCGAGCGGTTGCTGGACGACTATCCGGACAACCGGGGGCTCGCGCAAGAGATCCGTGACTGCGAGCACGAGGGCGACCGCATAACGCACGAGATCCTCGACCGGCTCAACCACACCGGCGAGGCGCCCGTCGACAGTGAGGACGTACTCGCCCTCGCCTCGGCGCTCGACGACATCACGGACTACATCGACGAGGTCGCCGACTACCTGGGCCTCTACCGGATCGAGGCGCCCATGGAGCAGGCGGTCCAGCTTGCTGACGTCCTGCACCAGGCTTCCGTGCAGATCGCGGAGGCCACCGCACGGCTGCACGACTTCACTGACATCTCGACCCAGACCGTGGAGATCCACCGGCTCGAGAACGATGGCGACCGGATAAGCCGCGAGGCGATCGCCTCGCTGTTCCACGGCGGCATCGACCCAATGGTCGTGATCCGCTGGAAGGACCTCTTCGAGCGACTCGAGAGCGCGATCGACGCCACTGAACGGGTCGCGAACATCCTCGAGGCGATCGTCATCAAAAACTCCTGATCACCCGCGCCGGCGCGCCCGCCGCGACCGAGAACGGCGGGATGTCCCCGGTCACCACCGAGTTGGCGCCGATCACGCAGCGCTCGCCGACGCTCACGCCGCTGGTGATCACAACGTGAGCGCCACACCAGACGTTGTCACCCACGCGCGTCGGCCCCTTGCTCGTGAAACCCTGCCAGCTCACCGGGCGCGTGCGGTCGTCGAAGCGGTGATCCGCGTCGGTGACCACGCAGCCATTGGCGAACATGCAGTGCTCGCCGATCTCCACCAGTTCGAGCGCCGCCACCATCACGCCGATGTTGAACATGCTGCCGGCGCCGATCCGCACCCGTGCGGGCGCCGGCATCGTGATCCACACGTGCGGCTCGAAGAGCACGTGCTCGCCCACCTCCAGTCGCCCCTCCCGCAGCGCCTCGAGCACCTCCCCGTGCAGCGGCCAGCGCGCGTACGCGCGTCGTCGCGCCAGCTCGTAATGGACCGCCAGCCGGTTCCACGGCATGCCGTGACGCTCGTACCAGCGCCGCTTCGCCAGCCACAGGCGGGCGTCGGCGCCCCTCAAACCGCTACCACCGCCGGCCTCCCGCCGCGCGCGATCAGCAGCGGCTCGAGAAAGCGCCCGGTGTAGGAGGCCGCAACCCGCGCGAGCTGCTCCGGCGTGCCGGTGCCGATCAGCTCACCGCCCTCGTCGCCGCCCTCCGGCCCGAGGTCGATGAGCCGGTCAGAGACCTTGATCACGTCGAGGTTGTGCTCGATCACCACCACCGAGTTGCCGGCGTCCACGAGCCGCTGCAGGACCTCGAGCAGCCGCTGTATGTCGGCGAAGTGAAGCCCCGTGGTCGGCTCGTCCAGGATGTAGATCGTGCGCCCGGTCGCGACCTTGGCAAGCTCCGCCGCCAGCTTGACACGCTGCGCCTCCCCACCTGACAGCGTCGTGGCCGGCTGCCCCAGCCGCATGTAGCCCAGACCCACGTCGACCAGCGTCTGCACCCTGCGCTTGATCTTGGGGATGTGAGCGAAGAACTCCAGGGCCTCGGCGATTGGCATCTCCAGCACGTCGGCGATCGTCCTGCCCTTGAAACGGACCTCCAGCGTCTCGCGGTTGTAGCGCCGGCCGTGGCACTGCTCGCAGGGGACGTAGACGTCGGGCAGGAAGTGCATCTCGATCTTGATCTGGCCGTCGCCCTTGCAGACCTCGCAGCGTCCACCCTTGACGTTGAACGAGAAGCGACCCGGCTTGTAGCCGCGCGCCCGCGCCTCCGGCGTGCGCGCGAACAGGTCGCGGATCTGATCGAACAGCCCGATGTAGGTCGCGGGGTTCGAGCGTGGCGTGCGCCCGATCGGTGCCTGGTCCACGGCGATGATCTTGTCCAGCTGATCGAGCCCCGCGATCGAGCGGTGCTCGCCGGCGCGCACGCGCGCCGCCCCGAGCCGGTTTGCGACGGCCTTGTAGAGCACCTCGTTGACGAGCGTCGACTTGCCCGAGCCGGAGACGCCGGTGACGCTGCAGAGGACGCCGAGCGGCACCTTGACGTCGATGCCCTTGAGGTTGTTGGCGGCCGCGCCGCGGACCTCGATGTAGCCGCTCGGTCGCCGCCGGCGCCTGGGCACCTCGATTCTGCGTTCACCCGACAGGAACTGACCGGTCAGCGATTCCGGCACCCGCTCGACCTCCGCCGCCGTCCCCTGAGCCACCACGTGTCCGCCATGCTCCCCAGCACCCGGGCCGATGTCCAGCAGGTGGTCGGCGGCGCGCATCGTGTCCTCGTCGTGCTCCACCACGAGCACCGTGTTACCCAGGTCGCGCAGGCGTTCGAGCGTTGCGATCAGCCTGTGGTTGTCGCGCTGGTGCAGGCCGATCGACGGCTCGTCCAGGATGTAGAGCACGCCCACGAGCGAGGAGCCGATCTGGGTCGCCAGGCGGATCCGCTGCGCCTCCCCGCCAGAGAGCGTGGCCGCCGCCCGCTCCATGCTGAGGTAGCCGACGCCGACGTTATCCAGGAAGCTCAGCCGCTCCTCGATCTCGCGCAGGACCAGATGGGCGATCCGCCGGTCGTGCTCGGAGAGCTGCAGCTCGCGCACCCAGTCAAGCGCCCTCCGAGCCGCCAGCGCGGTCAGCTGGTTGATCGAGATGCCCGCGACCAGCACCGCCCGCGACTCTGGCCGCAGGCGCGCGCCGCCGCACTCCGGGCAGGGCCGCAGCGTCATGTACTCCTCGATCTTCTCCTTCACGAAGTCCGAGTCGGTCTCGCGGTAGCGCCGCTCCAGGCCGCGCACGATCCCCTCAAACGCCGTGGTGTAGTTGCGCCGCCGGCCGAAGCGGTTGCGGTAGGCGACCTGGAAGCGCTCGCCGCCGGTCCCGTACATGAAGAAGTCGCGCTGCTCTGCCGGGAGCGTCTCCCATGACGTCTCGGGGTCGATGTCGTAGCGCTCGCAGAGCGCCTGCGTCAGCTGCTCGTAGTAATCGGAGGCGCTCGCCGCCCACGGCGCGATCGCGCCCTGCGCGATCGTGAGCGACGGGTCGGGCACGACCAGCTCGGGGTCGATCTCCATCTGCGACCCCAGCCCGGTGCAGCGCGGGCAGGCGCCGTGCGGCGAGTTGAAGCTGAAGATCCGTGGCTCGAGCTCCACAAGGCTGGGTCCGTGCTCGGGGCAGGCGAAGCGCTCGCTGTAGAGCGTGAGCTCACCCGAGTCGACCAGCTCCACCTCAACCAGGCCACCTGCGAGCGCAGCGGCCGTCTCGACCGAGTCGGCGAGGCGCTTGCGCAGGTCCTCCTTCATCACCAACCGGTCGACGACGATCGAGATGTCGTGCTTGAACTTCTTGTCGAGCGTGATCTGCTCGTCGAGCCGGCGCAGCTCGCCGTCCACCTTCGCGCGCGTGAAGCCCTCTCCGCGCAGCTCCTCTAGCTGGCGGCCATACTCGCCCTTGCGACCACGCACGATCGGAGCCATCACCTGAAAGCGCGTGCCCGCCGGCAGATCCATCACCTGGTCGATGATCTGCTCGGCCGACTGGCCGGCGATCGGCCTGCCGCAGATGTGGCAGTGGGGCTTGCCAACCCGCGCCCACAGCAGGCGCAGGTAGTCGTAGATCTCGGTCACCGTGCCGACGGTCGAGCGCGGGTTGCGCGAGGTGGTCTTCTGATCGATCGATATCGCCGGCGACAGCCCCTCGATCGAGTCGACGTCAGGCTTGTCCATCTGCCCCAGAAACTGGCGCGCGTAGGCCGACAGCGACTCCACGTAGCGACGCTGGCCCTCGGCGTAGATCGTGTCGAACGCGAGCGAGGACTTGCCCGAACCGGACAGTCCGGTGATCACCGTCAGCGAGTCGCGCGGGATCGCGACCGAGATGTCCTTCAGGTTGTGCTCGCGCGCGCCGGTAACGATCAGCTGATCCACAGCCTGGATCATATGCGAGCGAACAGACGTTCCCCTCGCCGCGGCGCCTCGCGCCTATCCGACGGTGCTCAAGTAAGGTCCGAGATCGACCACCCGGCGAAGGGTCTGCGGTTCCATCAACGTCCACCGCCGCGCTTGAACGCAGATCGCCACGTCGTTCGACCAGTGATACGCCGCCCAATCACCGGCGCCGACATCCGCGCGCACGAACGGCATGCGGGAACCGTCGATCGTCAGCCACATGGTCTCAGCCCACTCGAGAGCTGGGAGCTCTCGAGTCAGCAGCTCCGCCACAACGGCCTGGCGTTCGGCTGCAGCCTGGCAGACTGCCAGCCGCTCCTCGCTGGCGCGCAGCACGAGCCTGGTGCCGAGAGTGTCAGCCATGTCAATCGTGCCGATCGCGGGCGCTACCAGGAATCCGACCATGAGCTGCGGGCCACCCATGCTGCGAGGATCGCCATGCCCAAGTTGGATCTCGCTCTCCTCAGCGACGCTCGCCAGCCAGCGTTCGACTGCGAACTCGTTTCCTAGGCCATAGAGCGGGAACCGCTCAACCCAGGCGAGGTTTGGCCTACGGATCACGGTCCATCTCCGGCGATCGCTCTAATTTGCTACGTAGAAGCCCTTGGTAACGCTGTCGCACCGCGTGTAAGCCGAACTGCAGCCCTCGACAGTGACCGTGTAGACGCCCGGCGCGAGGTTGTCTCCTGTTGCGTGCGTGGGAAGCTCGCACTGTGTCGAGTTCCGACAGATCAGCGGACCCTGATCCAGGCCCGCAGGCTCACCGTAGTACAGGACAGACACCGAGACTGTCAGTTGGGACCGATAGCAGCCTGCCATGAGACCCTTGATGTTCAGGCCGTCTCCTGAACTGTTGAACACCGTCGCATTGGTCGTGCAACCAGGAGCCCCGGAAAACACAAGCGGCTCGGCTGTCGCCGAGCTTGCCAAACCTCCGAGGCAGAGGCTTACCGCGAGAACCGCCGCGACGGCTGACGGCTGACGGCTGAATCTTCAGGATACGACTCAAGGCATCGGTGATCACCCCGTCTACGCTATGCGCAGGACGGTCCGGAGTCAAGGGACTGAACCACCGTCAGTGCCGGCACGCACCGAGCGACCGAGCTCGCGACCAGAGCTCGACGGTGTGGCGGCGGCGCCGGCCAGCGGGCCGGCGCCGGCAGTGCTCTACGCCCGTTGCAGCTCGCGCTTGAGGTCGCGGATCTCGTCCCGCAGCCTGGCGGCGTACTCGAAGCGCAGGTCCTCGGCGGCGGCCAGCATCTCCTCCTCCAGCTCGACGATCTTGCGCTCTATCTCGGCGGGGTCGAGCTTTGAGAGGTCCTCGCGGCGGCGGCGGCGGGACTTCGGCACCTTGGCCTCTGACTGCAGGAACTCGGCGATGTCGGAGATGCCCTTCGTGATGGTCTCCGGGGTGATGCCGTGGGCCTCGTTGTAGGCGACCTGGATGGCGCGCCGGCGGTCGGTCTCCTCGATCGCCGCGCTCATCGCCGCCGAGCGCTTGTCGGCGTACATGAGCACCTTGCCGTCCACGTTGCGCGCGGCGCGGCCGATCGTCTGGATCAGGCTGGTGGCGCCGCGCAGGAAGCCCTCCTTGTCGGCGTCGAGGATCGCCACCAGGCTGACCTCCGGCAGGTCGAGACCCTCTCTGAGCAGGTTGACGCCGACCAGCACGTCGAACTCGCCGAGCCGGAGCTCGCGGATGATCTGGATGCGCTCGAGCGTGTCGATCTCGGAGTGCAGGTAGCGGACGCGGAAGCCCATCTCCAGCAGGTAGCCGGTGAGATCCTCGGACATCTTCTTGGTCAGGGTGGTGACGAGCGTGCGCTCGTCGCGCTCGACGCGGGCGCGGATCTCGTTCATCAGGTCGTCTATCTGGTTGGTGGTCTCGCGCACCTCGACCTCCGGGTCGACGATGCCTGTCGGGCGCACGATCTGCTCTACGACGCGCGTTGCGTGGGTGCGCTCGTACTCGCCCGGGGTGGCGGAGACGAACACGATCTGCGGGGTGATGCCGAGGAACTCCTGGAAGGTCTGGGGGCGGTTGTCGAGGGCTGACGGCAGCCTGAATCCGTAGTCCACGAGGGTCTGCTTGCGGCTGCGGTCGCCCTCGTACATACCGCCGATCTGCGGCACCGTCTGGTGCGACTCGTCGATGAAGCAGACGAAGTCGTCGGGGAAGTAGTCGAGCAGGCAGTAGGGTCGGTCGCCGGGCTTGCGGCCGTCGAGGATGCGGCTGTAATTCTCGATGCCGCTGCAGAAGCCCATCTCGCGCAGCATCTCCATGTCGTACTGGGTGCGCTGTCTGAGGCGATGGGACTCGAGCAGCTTGCCGCTTGCCTCGAGCTCTGCGCAGCGTTCGTTGAGCTCGGCGCCGATCTGCGCGACCGCGTCCTCGATCTGGCCCTCTCTGACGTTGTAGTGCGAGGCGGGCCAGATCGCGACGTGCTCGATGTCGTCCTCGATCAGCTCGCCGGTCACCGGGTCGAAGTGCTGCAGGTGCTCGACCTCGTCGCCGAACATGCTGATCCGGTAGGCGGTCTCGGCGTACGCCGGCCAGATCTCGAGCGTCTCGCCTCTGACGCGGAAGGTGCCGCGGGCGAGCGCCGTGTCGTTGCGGTTGTACTGGATCGAGACGAGCTTGCGGAGCAGGCCGTCACGGTCGATCAGCGAGCCCTTGACGAGCGTCTGCAGATTCTCGTCGTAGACCTCTGGGCTGCCGAGGCCGTAGATGCTCGAGACCGAGGCGACGATCAGCACGTCGCGCCTGGCGAACAGGGCGGCGGTGGCGGCGTGCCTCAGGCGGTCGATCTCCTGGTTGATCGCCGAGTCCTTCTCGATGTAGAGGTCCTTGGACGGGACGTAGGCCTCGGGCTGGTAGTAGTCGTAGTAGGAGACGAAGTACTCGACCGCGTTGCGCGGGAAGAAGGTGCGGAACTCATTGCAGAGCTGGGCGGCGAGCGTCTTGTTGTGGGCGATCACCAGCGCCGGGCGGTTGACGGCGGCAATGGTGGCAGCCATCGTCATCGTCTTCCCCGTCCCGGTCGCGCCGAGCAGCGTCATCATCCGCTCACCGGCCTCGATCCCCTCGGCCAGGGCGGCTATGGCCGCGGGCTGGTCGGCTGTGGGGCTGAACGTGGTATCGAGGTCGAACCCGGGCATCTGGTGGGTCTGATCCTAGCCCGCGTGGAGACGCGGGGGTTGGCGCAGCAGTCGGGCTGCCGCGTCGGTGCCGTTGGTCGGGTATATCCCCGGGCCGCCCGGTCACGTAGAGGCGCCCGTCCCGCGCTTCGTCCCGAAGCGCCGGCGTCGGGAAGCTCTGCGCTTGCTGGAAGTTCACGCCCGAACCGGACCTGCCGCACGCCTCGTCGCCGAGCCCGCGCAGCCGGGCGCCCGTGGCACGCGGGTTCCCATCCGGCGGATGCGGTCGTGCTAAGGCGCCGGCATGCGGGATCTGGCACCGGGATCTGGCACTGGCAGGCGCCACACGGTGACTGGAATGCGCGGGAGAAGTGGCCTCAGCTGGCTTCAAGCTACGCGATTGCGATCCACGTCGTTGGCGTCTCCCGGTGCACGCGCCCTCGGCCGACACCTGCGAGCAGAACGATCCAAGGCGACGGGCTGGAGACCTGGCTCGGCGGGAGCTGCTGCTGGAGGTGCCAGTCGAGCTCGTGCTGCCGGCGCACGGGGCGCCGACCGCCGGTGCTGCGCTTGGGCGCCTGCTGTCCCGCCAGCTGCCGCGGACGGACATGAGCGCGACCGTGTGATGGACCGTGCGCGGGCGACCGCGAGCGGCGTCAGCCTGATCGCGCGTCTCGGCAACTCCGCGGAGTTTTCCTTGCTCGCTCAACTACTTGTCCGGACGCTCGCGACGGCAAACAAGCGCAGCAGCGCCAGGCGCGCAGGCAGGACGCTTCCGTCCGCCAGGCGTGCGACTATACGAACATGTGTTCTGTCATCGCGGGTGCAGCGAGTCTCCGTAGAGCCGACGGCGAGCAGCCGGGCGGCATCCAGATGTCGCTCGAGGTGCTCGAGCATGAGATCTGCACGCTGGCCGCGCGCCTTGCGTCGCAGACGTGCCGCTGGCTACTTCTGGTCGCCGAGTTCGACGCTCGTGAGGGCTGGGCTGCGTGGGGGATGAGCTCATGCGCGGAATGGCTGTCATGGCGCTGTGGGATAGGTATCAATGCCGCGCGCGACCATGCACGCGTTGCGCGCGTGTTGCGTGGTCTGCCGCTGGTGCAGGAAGCCTTTGCCGCCGGGGAGCTGTCCTACAGCAAGGTGCGAGCACTCACCCGCGTTGCGAGCGAGCAGACGGAGGCTGATCTGGTTGAGCTGGCGAGGCATGCCACGGGCGCACAGCTGGAAAAGCTCTGCGGCCAGTACGGACGAGTCTTGCGCGCCTCCCGGGAGCAGGCGATGACGCTGTATCAGCGCCAGTCTTTGCAGCTGCACTGGGATGGCGACGGCATGCTCGTGGTGCAGGGACGGCTGACACCCGAAGATGGCGCGGCACTGATGAACGCGCTGCAGGAGGCAGAAGCGAAGGTGCCGGCGGAGGTGTTCGAGCTTGGCCCTGCCGCGGCTCGGGCGCAGGCGCTGGTCAGCTTGACGACCGGCGGTGAGGCGGGCGTCGAGCTGGTTGTGCACGTTGATGCGCAGACACTGGCCGCGGAGGAGATCGGTCAGCAGTCCGAGCTGGCAGACGGGCCGGCGCTGGCACCGGAGACCGTTCGCCGCCTGGGCTGCGACGCGGCGATCGTCGCCATATCCGAGCGCGATGGCAAGCCGCTGTCAGTGGGTCGGAGAACACGCGCGATCCCACCGGCGTTGAGGCGGGCGCTGCGCAGCCGCGATGGGGGCTGCCGCTTCCCCGGTTGCACGCACCACCGGCACCTCCACGCCCACCACGTCGAGCACTGGGCGCGAGGAGGAAGGACGGAGATCGACAACCTGCTGCAGCTCTGCTCCCACCATCACCGGCTGGTACACGAGGGCGGCTACACGGTGACCGTGCGGGCGGACGGCGCACCGGAGTTCCGGAGGCCGGAGGGCCAGCTGATCGCGAGCGTATGCAAGGCACCGGCGCTGCCGGGCGGGGATCCATCGCCGGGAACGGAGTCGATCGGCCCAGACAGCTGTCGGCCGCGCTCGGCTGGCGACAAGCTCGACTACGACATCGCCGTCGAATGGCTGATGTGGCGAGAGGATCACCCGCTGTAGCCGAGCTGGCGGGCATAGCGGCGGCGGTAGGCGCGCTGCTCGGAGAGGACCTCGCTGACATAGGCGCGGGTCTGTGAGAGCGGGATGTCGGCGGCGGCGAAGCGACGGTGCTCTGCCCGGGCGCTCGCCAGCCAGGCGTCCACGTTGGTCTCGCCGCCGTTGTAGGCGGCGAGTGCGAGCACCATGCTGCCGGAGTAGGTGTTCAGGAGGTAGCGCAGGTAGTAGGCCCCGTAGGCGATGTTCACAGCCGGCGCGTCCAGGTCGGCGAGCCGGAAGTGAAAGCCGCCGGAGCGGCGGGCGAGGAACCTGGCCGTCGCCGGTTCGATCTGCATGAGACCCTCGGCCCCGGTCGGTGATGTCCGCGGCCTGAAGCGGGTCTCCGCGTAGATGACCGCGGCGATGAGCGCGGGGTCCAGGTGCTTGGCGGTGGCCTGCTGGCGGATGAGCGGTGCGTAGCGCAGCGGCAACTCGAAGTGCTCGATCACGCGCGTGGCCAGCGGCCACGCGGCGATCACCAGGACCGGCAGGCCGATCAGCGCCGCCAGCGCCAGCGCGCGCCGGCGCCAGATCTGCCGCCTACGGCTCCCGATTCTCAGGGTCGTGACCATCCCCGCTGGAGCATGACAAGGATCGCTGACAATTTGGCTTCAAGCTGCGCCAGGTCGCCGTCGTTGACGACCACGTAGGTGGCACGGGACGCCTTCTCCTCCTGCGAGAGCTGGCGGCGTTCACGCCCGGCGACCGCGCGCTGGCGGCGTCCACGCGTGCGGAGCTCACGCAGACGCTCGTCCGCGACGACGGCGATGGTCGCGTCGTACAGGCCCTCGCTGCCGGACTCGAAGAGCAGCGGCACCTCGACCACCTGCACGGCAGCACCCGCATTCGCGCGCCGCCACTGGTCCACGCGCTCGCGCACCAGCGGCCACAGGAGCTGCTCGAGCCACTCGCGATCACTACCGGTCCCGGCAGCGTCAGCGGCGAACACACGCTCCGCGACCGCGGAGCGGTCGGCGACGCCACCGGGCGCCACCTCCGGGCCAAAGCGCGCGACCACGGCGTCACGAACCTGTGGCGAGCGGTAGAGCTCGTGCACGACCCTGTCGGCGGAGATCGTCGCAGCACCGAGCCGCTCGAGGACCTCAAGCGCGGTTGACTTCCCGGCACCCAGACCGCCTGTGAGCGCGACGAAGGGCGGCACGGCGCTAACCGCACCGCCCCCAGGGGCGCGCTCTAGGCCTCGGGCTCGTCGAGCACGGCTGGCTCGCTGGCCGCGGCGGGCTCGCTCGCGTCGGCGGGCTCAGCGGGCGCGGCGAACACTTCGTCGGAGAGCCCCAGCTCGGGCATCGGCTCGAACTCGGACTCGTCGACCGGATCCTGAGCGATCTCGTCGGCGCCGGGCGCGATGATCGGGCGCACCGGCAGCACCTGGCCCTCGACGCGCTTGATCGACAGCGACAGGCGGCGGCGTTCGGAGTCGATCTCGAGGATCTTGACGCGCACCGGGTCGCCCGGCTGGATGATCTCACGCGGGTTCTCCACGTGGTGCTGGGCCAGCTCGGAGATGTGCACGAGCCCCTCGACACCGTCGAGAATCTCCACGAACGCGCCGAACGTGACCACCTTGGTCACAGTGCCCTCGAGCTCGTCGCCGATGTTGTAGGTGTCAACGACGCGCTGCCACGGGTCCTCCTGGGTCTGCTTGAGGCCCAGCGAGATGCGCTGGCGCTGGCGGTCGATGTCCAGCACCTTCACCGACACCGTGTCGCCGATGTTGAGGATCTCCGACGGGTGATTCACGTGCGACCAGGAGAGCTCCGAGATGTGGATCAAACCGTCGATCCCGTCGAGGTCGACGAACGCGCCGAACTCGACGATGTTCGAGATCACACCCTCCACGACCTGGCCGGGCTGCAGGCGGTCCAGGATCCGCTCGCGGTCCTCCTTGCGCTGTTCCTCGAGCACGGCGCGGCGCGAGAGCACGACGTTGTTGCGCGAGCGGTTGAGCTCTATCACCTTGCACTCGATCTGCGTGCCCATGTACTCGTCGAGATTCGGCACGCGGCGGATGTCGACCAGCGACGCGGGCAGGAAGCCGCGCACGCCGAGGTCGATGATCAGACCGCCCTTGACGACCTCGATCACGGTGCCCTCAACCGGCTCACCGGACTGCGCGGCAGCTTCGATCCGGCGCCAGGCCTTCTCGAAACGGGCCCGCTTCTTGGAGAGGATCAGCCGGCCGTCCTGGTCCTCCTTGGTCAGGACCAGCGCGTCTACCTCCTCACCGAGCGAGACCTCCGAGCTGGGATCGACGGACTTGCGGATCGAGAGCTCATTCGAGGGGATGACGCCCTCTGACTTGTAGCCGATGTCGACGAGCACCTCGTCGTTGTCGATGCGCACGACGAAACCGGTGACGACATCCCCCTCTGAGAAGGGGTGGATGGTGGCGTCGTAGTTGGGGACGATCTTGCCGTCGATCTCGAGCAGCAGGCCGTTGGAACCTGGCACGACCTTGGCGTCCGTCTGTTCGGTGGGGTTGGGAGCGGTAAGCGTTGACATGTGGACCCCTGAGTGTAGCCGCCGGCGGCCTGCGCCGACCGGCGATCGGGGCGCCTATCATGCCGCCCAGTGCCCACGCGAGCGACCAAGCGCGGAACCGAGCGCACGCCGCTCGAGCGAGATTGCGACGTGCTGATCTGCGGCGCCAGCTTCGCCGGCCTCGCCGTCGCGCGCGAGCTGGCCGAAACGGGCGCCAAGGTGCTGCTGGTCGACCGCTATGAGATCGGCGAGCGCCAGACGTCAGCCTGCGGCATCCCGACGCGATGGCTGGAGGCCCTCGAGCTGATGGGTGCGCACCGCCAGAGGTTCGGCGAGCTCGTGATCCACTCCCCGCACGTGACCGCGCGCTACCGGCTGCCGTGGACCTTCTCCACCTTCGATTACCGCGAGCTGTGCGCACTGCTCGCCGGACAGGGCAACTTCGAGTTCGAGACCGCCAAGGTCGAAGGCCCGCCGCCGGCCCCAGCGCAGGCGACACAGGTGGTTCGCACCGACCGCGGTGAGATCCGCGCGCCGCTGGTGGTGGACGCGCTCGGCTGGCGCCGCGTACTCGGCCACGGCGACCCGATCCAACCACCCGACTCCTACCTCTCCCGCGGCCTGGAGGTGCACCCGCAGGGCAGTGGCGACGATCTGGAGATCTGGATCGACCGCCGCTACGTCCCCGCCGGCTACGGCTGGAGCTTCCCGGCAGGCGATGAGCTGCGGATCGGCGTCGGCTCGTTCGAACCGCGTTTCCACGTCAAGGACCCCACCGTGCAGCTGGCCCGTGACCTCGAGCGCGAGCCGGCCGGCTACCAGGGCAACTGGATCCCGCACCGCATCCGGGAGGCGACAGAGAGCGAGATCTTCTTCGTCGGCGACTCGGCCGGCCACTGCCTGCCGCTCACCGCCGAAGGGATCCGGACCGCCTTCTATTTCGGCATCGCCTGCGGTCGCGAGCTCGCCGACGTCGTCACAGGCCGTCAGACCAGGGCAGCGGCACTGGCCCGCTACGGCGCCTTCAGCGCCGCCCACCGCCAGCAGTTCGAGTGGATGCTGCGCGTGCAGCGCCTGATCCCGAGGGTGCCGCCGAGGGTGCTGGGCCCGGCGCTCACCGCGATGAGCGCCAAACGCTTCGTGGACTGGTCCTTCAACCACTACCTGGGGCTCGCCCATCCAGCCGGCGTCCGGCTGGCCTGAAGCTCACTTGGCCGCAAGCCAGTCGCTGCCGCTGCCGCCATCGACGGCCAGCGGCGGGTCCATCGCATAGGCCCCCTCCATCTCGCGGATCGCCAGCGCCCTCACCGCCTCCGCCTCGCCCGCCGGCCCCTCGAACAGCAGCTCGTCGTGGATCTGCAGGATCAGCCGCGAGCGCAGTCCCGAGGCCGTCAGCGCGGCATGGGCACGCACCATCGCGATCTTCATGATGTCCGCCGCGGTCCCCTGGATGACCATGTTGACGGCGAAGCGCTCACCCTGTCTGCGCATCTCATAGCGGCGCGAGCGCAGCTCCGGCACCTGGCGCCGACGCCCGAACAGGGTCGCCACATAGCCCTGCTCGGTGGCCTGCGCGATCGTCTCCTCGATGAACCGCCTGACCGCCGGAAAGCCATCCAGGTAGCGCTGGATGAACTCGTCCGCCTCGCTCTGTGGGATGTCGAGGCGGTCGGCCATTCCATAGGCCGAGAGCCCGTAGACGATCCCGTAGTTGACCATCTTCGCCTTGGAGCGCATACCGGCGTCGACCTCGTCGGCCCCCACGCCGAACACGCGCATCGCGGTCGCGGTGTGCACGTCTTCACCACGCCGGAAGATCTCCTTCAGCACGTCCTCACCAGCGATCTGCGCCAGCAGCCGCAGCTCTACCTGCGAGTAGTCGGCGCTGACCAGCAGGTTGCCGGGCGCGGCCACGAAGCAGGCGCGGATCTCGCGGCCGAGCGGCATGCGGATCGGGATGTTCTGCAGGTTCGGGTTGTTGGAGGAGAGCCGGCCGGTGGCGGTCGCGGTCTGGTTGAACGTGGTGTGGATACGCCCGTCCGGCCCGATCAACTGCGGCAGCGCCTCGAGGTAGGTGGCGCTCAGCTTCGTCAGCTCTCGCCAGCGCTCGATCCGTGCGACGATCGGGTGCTCGTCGCGGATCGCCTGCAGGACGCGAGCGTCGGTGCTGTAGCCGGTCTTGCCGCGGCGCTTGCGCGACAGCCCGAGCTTGCCGAACAGGATCTCCTCGAGCTGCTTGGGCGAGCCGAGCGTGAACTCCTCACCGGCCAGGCCGAAGATCTCGCGCTCGACGCTCGCGGCCTCATCCCGGACCTTGGCGGCGATCGCCGCCAGACGCGCGGTATCCAGCTGCAGCCCCGCGAGCTCGAGCTCGCGCAGGATCCGCACCAGCGGCAGCTCAACCTCGTCCATCAGCCCGGCCAGGCCCCGCTGCTCGAGCGCCTCGCGCTGCCAGCTCGCGAGCTCGGCCAGCATCACCGCCTCAGCACCGGCCGGCTCGAGACCGGCCGGGGCCACCAGGCCGCGCTCCTCGACCAGCTCGCGCAGCGGGTAGGCACGGCGCGCCGGCTCGAGCAGGTAGGCGGCCAGCTCCGTGTCGTGCGCGAGCGTCGTGGGCACCTCGCCCAGCGACTTGGCGTCGTGGGTCGCGACGGGTCGCGCGGCGAGCGCCTGCACGACCTGGGCCGGGTCTGCACAGGTTCCGGCCAGCACCTCCGTCAGTGGGCCCGCTGGCCCACTGACGGCCACAGCGAACCGCCACTCGCGCGCCTCGCCGAACAGCGCCCCATCCGGAACCTCCGGGGGGCTCACCACCAGCGCCGCACGCGCGTCCGCGGGCAGCCGCCGGAGATCGTCGAGACTGACCGCGCGGCTGGGCAGCACAGCCGCAGCGGCGGCTGCGGCTGCCGCGGGGAGGGGCGTGGGGACGGCCGCCGCAGCGGAGCCGAGCACCTCCTCGAGCCGCCGCAGCGGGTCACGCAGCTCGAACTGGCGGAAGGTCTCACGCAGACGCGAGCGGTCGGGCTCGCGCGCGACCAGCGCGGCAAGGTCCAGGTCGAGCGGAATGTCGCGTTTGGCGGTGGCGAGCCGCTTGGAGAGCCTGGCGTCCTCCGCGTGCGCTGACAGGTTCTCCTTGCGCTTGGCGCCGGAGATCTGATCGACCGAGTCGAGCACCCGCTCGAGCGTGCCGAAGCGCTGCAGCAGCTCGGCGGCGGTCTTGTCGCCGATCCCAGGGACACCGGGGATGTTGTCGGAGGTGTCGCCCTTGAGCCCGATGAAGTCAGGCACGAGCGCCGGCGGGATGCCGTAACGGTCCACCACGCCCTGCTCGTCGTAGATGCGCGTGTCGGTGATCCCGCGTCCGGGAGCCATGATCCGCGTTGTCTCGTCGACCAGCTGGAAGGCGTCGCGGTCACCGGTCAGGATCATCACCTCGAGCGGTCGGCCCTCGGGCCCCGCACGCTTGGCGAGCATCGCCAGCGAGGCGATCACGTCGTCTGCCTCGTAGCCCTCGACCCGCAGGTTCCGGTAGCCAAAGGCGTCGATCAGCGGCTCGAAGTGCGGCCACTGCTCCTTGAGCAGGTCGGGGCGGCTTGACCGCTGGGCCTTGTACTGCGGGTAGAGCTCCTTGCGGCCGGTGTAGCCGCCGTCCCAGACCACGACCGTCGGACGCTCGCCGTACTCGGTCAGCACCTTGACGAGCATCGACGCGAGCCCGAAGATGGCGTTTGTGGGGATACCGGTTGAGGTTGCGATCGACTCCGGCAGCGCGAAGAAGGCGCGGTAGGCGAGGCTGTTACCGTCGATCAGCAGCAGCTCGCCCGGCGGCGCGGCGGTGATGGTGGCCATGTGCAGCTGAGGCTAGCCGCCCGCGGTCTCGGTGAGCAACGACGGCGGGTCGAGTGCGCGGTAGACGGCGGGGACGCCACCGACGACCTTGTCGATCTCGTAGTAGGTCGAGGAGATCTCGCCGTCGGCGCTGTCGAACCCGTAGGTCTGCAGCTCGGTCGAGGTGAAGTTGTCGACGAGGTTGGTGAGCACCGCGTGACGGCTGTCAGGGCTCGAGCCGGTCTCGGCGATCGCCTTGAGCACGAGCCGCGCGGCCAGGTCGCCGTAGTAACCGTAGGCCGTGGCCCTGCCGTGACCTGCCGCACGGTAGAGGCGCGCGAAGCTGCGTCCGCCCAGATACGAGTCCACGGGCCGCAGCGGCGTCGCGCAGTAGAGCGCGTTTGCGACCTTCAGCGGCACACCCCCGCGTGCGTGGTCGCTCCAGGCTCGGTTGCAGAGGCCGCTGGTGCCAAGGATCGCCGAGCCGACGGGCAGCTGTGCGTTCAGCGCCTCGGTGAAGGCAACCGCGGCCCGCGTCACGCTGCCCGCCAGCACAGCGCAGTTGACGCCGTGGTCACGCAAGGCGACCGCGTACGCGTAGTAGTTCTTCGGATTCGTGCCGGGCGCGGCCGTCGCCTCGAACGTGAGCCCGTAGAGGGGCGCGGTCCGCTGGATCGCTGCGACCAGGGGCGCAGCGCTGACGCTCGTGCCGAATGCCGCGGCGGCCACGTGCGTGCAGCTCGTGTCGTGCCTGAGGAAATCCATGATCGCCGCGGCCTCGACGACGTCGTCGGGTATCAGCCGCAGCAGCGTCGGGCCGCCGTGGGGGTAGAACCGTCCGGGCTCACCCGCCGCGGTGACGCCGGCAACCTTGTCTGTAAGCCCCGGGTAACCGCTACCGGGGGTGAGCTGCACGATCCCCGCCTGGTTGAGGATCGGCAGCGACAGTTCGGTGGCGCCGGAGTCGAGCTCGCCGATGTATGCCACCGTCTCCGGGTTGCGCGCAGCCGCCACGGCGTTGTCCACCGTAGCGGTCGCCTGCCAGTTGCCGGCGGGAATCGATCGTGGACCCTTGACCGCCGTCAGGCGGCCGCGCCCGGTCGTGCTCGCGCTCGCGCTGGTGGTCACGCGCCGCAGGGAATCCGACAGGGGCCGGTAGGCCACGCGGAAGCGCCCAGCGCGGTGGCCGGCGCGGCTCAGCGCGAACTCGATCCCGCGCTCGATCTGCAGCGACGAGGCTCGTTGTGGACCGCTGAGCGGCAGGCTCGAGTAGATCACGAGCGTCTGACGGGTACGGTGTTTGACCGCCGCGCGGTCCGACTTGACGGGCGTGGCGCGGCTGGCCGGAGCCTGCGCTCCGCAGGCCGCTAGCAACAGTGCGCACATCACCGCCAGTACGGCGCTGGCCGCTGGTCCCGGGAGCCGTGTCGCCGCGCGTCCCACGGCCGCTGCTCAGCCCTTCGGCGCCGCCGCGAACGGAACCAGCTGGCCGCCGCGCACGTGCGCGAACACGAAGGCGTTCAGACTGCTGTTGCCGGCGCTGTCGATCGAGTAGCTGCCGAGCGGCGAGGGGGCGTTGCGCTGCGCCAGGAACTCCTTGACGTCGGCGGTGCGGTCGTTGGCAGCGGTGCCCTCGCGGGCCAGGACGTCCAGCAGCGCGCTCATCGCCGCGTAACCGAAGATCGCCTCCACGTTCGGGCTGTGGTGGTAGGCGATCCGGAAGGCAGCGACGAAGGCCCTCCCGGCCGGCGTCAGATCCTTCGGCATGTAGCCCGGGATCGAGACGTAGACGCGCCCGGCGGCGGCGGGCGAGAGCAGCGACGCGAACGGCCCGAAGTTGAGCGACGAGGGTCCAAACAGCTTCGCGCCCGGTGCCTGCGCAGCCACGTGGTTGAAGTAGTGGGCGGCGGTGGCGGGCGTCTGCGCGCCATAGAAGATCGCGCCGGCGGAAGCCGGGGAGCGCGTGACGGTGATGTGCGCCGCGCGCGCGTCAGCGGCGACCGCGTCGGCGAGCGCGCGCCCGTAGTCGCTTGTGTCGCTTGCGACATACACGCTCGAGATGCCGAGCGCACGCATCTCTGCGATCTGTGCCCGCGCCTCCTCGCCGCCGCTCGGCACCAGCCGCGCGAACGTTCGCCCGTAGGTGCTCCAGGATTCGAAGAAGCTCTTTGGCCCGCCGCTGACCGCGGGGGTGCTCGCGCCGAGCTCCAGGGCGTTGTCGGTGGGGCTGACCTGGAGAACGTCCAGGGCGTTGGTGATCCCGACAGTCTGGTCCGAGGCGCCGGGGTCGATCTCACCCATGTAGGCGATCGTGGTCGGGTAGATGATCGCCGCGCGCGCGTTGTCGGACAGCTGCGCTGCGGCGTCGGTCTGGAGTTGCAGCTTGTAGTCGTGCACCTGGCGGCGACCAGCCGCGAACGCGAGCTGCTCGGCCTCGGCGACATCCAGCGCGGCAGGGTTCTTGGAGATGTCGCGCGGCTCGCTCAGGAAGATCGTGAGCGTGTGGCCGGCGACGGTCACCGCCGTGCCCGCCGACGAGGAGCTCGAGCTCGTGCCGCAGCCGGCGATGACGAGCGCCACCAGGCCGGCGGCGCCCGCAGCGGCAAACGCCCGCGGTCGCCTGCGCACTACCGGTCTTTCCGCGACAGGTACGGCAGCACGTTGCGCACCGCGGTAACGACTAGGACCAGGACGACGCCGATGATGGCCGCGTCAAAGCCTGACACGGTGCCCATCCCCCAGATCACGATCCAGACGACCAGGCCGAAGGTTGCGGTGACCACGAGTCCCATCGGCGCATCATGCTAGCCGACTCGGCGCCCGCCGGCGTCACGGCGCGAGCGCGGCCGCGAACTCGGCGACCAGCGCTCGAACATCGCCAGGCGCCTCGCCGGCCGCACGCACCAGCCGCGTGCCGACGATCACGCCGTCAGCCCCGGCGGCGGCGGCCGCGGCCGCCTGCGCGGGCGTGCCGATCCCGAAGCCGAGCGCGACCGGCACCGCGGTGCTGGCGCGCACGCGCGCGAGGATGTCGGGCAGCGCCGCGTCGTTCTCGTCCCGCTCACCGGTGGTCCCTGTGACCGACACGGTGTAGACGAAGCCGCGGGCGGCGGCGCCGATCCGCGCCAGGCGCTCCTCCGGGGTGGTGGGCGCGACCAGAGGCACCAGCGCCAAGCCGCGGGCGTCGAGCAGCTCGCGGATCGCCGGCGCCTCCTCCAGCGGCAGATCCGGCACGATCAGCCCGCTCGCGCCGGCCTCGGCGAGCAGCTCGGCGAAGCGCTCTAGCCCGCGTGCGAGGATCACGTTCGCGTAGCACATGACCACGACCGGGACGTGCGCGTCAACGGCCCGGACCACGTCCAGGGCGTCGG
Source organism: Solirubrobacterales bacterium (assembly GCA_027449125.1). GTDB lineage: Bacteria > Actinomycetota > Thermoleophilia > Solirubrobacterales > Solirubrobacteraceae > Palsa-465. The sequence goes on from DAIDME010000078.1 coordinate 45,473, forward strand.
CGACGTTGGCTCCGGCCGCCAGCGCGGCGACGTCGGCGGCGTGGATCACCGGGCCGTCGGCGAGCGGGTCCGAGAAGGGGATGCCGAGCTCAATCAGATCGGCCCCGCCGGCGACGTAGGCGCGCGCGATCTCGCGCGAGCGCTCGAGGTCCGGGTAGCCGGCCATCAGGTACGGCATCAGCGCCGCACGGCGACCCTCGGCCCGCGCTGACTCGAACGCGGCCGCGATCCGCTCGGCGCCGGTGACGATGGCACTCATAGCTTGGCGATCACCTCGGCGAGATCCTTGTCGCCGCGGCCCGAGAGGCAGACGACGTCCAGCTCGCTGCGCGGGTTTGCGAACAGCCAGGCGAGCGCGTGCGCGCTCTCGAGCGCCGGGATGATTCCCTCGAGCCGGGCCACGCGCGCAAACGCGTCGAGCGCTTCGCGGTCGCTGATCGCGGTGTAGGTCGCGCGTCCCTGGTCGCGCAGCCAGGCGTGCTCGGGGCCGCTGCCCGGGTAGTCGAGCCCGGCTGAGATCGAGTGCGCCTCGAGGATCTGGCCGTCCTCGTCCTGCATGATCGCCGAGTAGGCGCCGTGCAGGACGCCGCCGTTGCCGCCGGGACCGCCGACCGTCAGCGGGGCACCGTGACGGCCGGTCTCGATCCCCTCCCCCGCCGGCTCGACACCGATCAGCTTCACGTCCGGGTCGGGCACGAACGGCGTGAAGATGCCGATCGCGTTCGACCCCCCGCCGACGCAGGCGATCACCCGCTCGGGCAGGCGGCCCGCCAGCTCCAGCACCTGCGCGCGCGCCTCGTCGCCGATCACGCGCTGAAGGTCACGCACCAGCGCCGGGTACGGTGCAGGCCCGGCGGCGGTGCCGAGGATGTAGTGCGTGTCTGAGACGTTTGTGACCCAGTCGCGGATCGCCGCCGAGACCGCCTCCTTGAGCGTGCGTGCACCCGCCTGCACCGGCACCACGGTGGCGCCGAGCAGCTCCATGCGCTGCACGTTGGGCTGCTGGCGGCGGATGTCCTCGGTGCCCATGTGCACCACGCACTCCAGGTCGAGCAGCGCGCAGGCGGTGGCTGAGGCGACGCCGTGCTGCCCGGCGCCGGTCTCGGCGACGATCCGGCGCTTGCCCATGCGCTGGGCCAAAAGCGCCTGGCCGAGCGCGTTGTTGATCTTGTGCGCGCCGGTGTGGTTGAGGTCCTCGCGCTTGAGATACACCGGGTGGCCGACCTGCGCGCTGATCCGCTCGGCCAGGTACAGCGGTGAGGGTCTCCCCACATAGGCGTGCAGCAGTTCCCGCAGCCGGTCCTGGAACTGCGCGTCCGCGCGCGCCGCGATCCACGCCTGCTCGAGCTCCGCGAGCGCCGGCATCAGCGTCTCCGGGACGTACTGGCCGCCGTAGGGGCCGAAGCGGTGCTCGACGCCGGCGCTCACGCGGCCTCCGGCGCGGCCGTCGCGGCGACAGCATCGGCGAAGGCGCGCATGCGCTCGTGGTCCTTGCGGCCGGGCGCGGACTCGACGCCGCTTGCGACATCCACCGCGAACGGCCGCACAGCCGCAATCGCGGCGGCGACGTTCTCGGGCGTGAGCCCGCCCGCGAGGATCAGCGGCACCTTGCGGCGGCCGCCGACAAGCTCCCAGTTGAAGACCTCGCCGGTCCCCCCGGGCGCGCCCGGCTGGTGCGAGTCCAGCAGATGAAAGTCGGTGCGGTAGGCGGCCAGCGCCTGGATGTCGGCGCCGCTGCGCACGCGCGCGGCCTTGATCACACGGCAGCCGGTCCGGCGTGCCGCCTCCGCGCAGAAGCGCGGCCCCTCACGCCCGTGCAGCTGCAACAGCGTGAAGCCCACCGCCTCGGCGGCCGCGGTCAGCTCATCGAGCGTGGGCTCGACGAACACGCCAACCACCTCGGCACGGCGCTTGAGCGACGCGGCCAGGTCCGCGGCGCGGTCCAGCGGGACCGCGCGCGGGGAGCCCGGCCACATGATCAGGCCGACCGCCCAGGCGCCGAGCGAGACCGCGAGCTCGGCGTCGGCGGCCCGTGTGATCCCGCAGAACTTGATCTTGGGCACGCTCACTTTGCCGATCCTAGAAGGGTTCTCGTCGCAAGCTCGATGTCGCGTGAGCGCATCAGCGCCTCGCCCACCAGCACCGCGTCCACGCCGGCAGCCGCGAGCCGCTCGAGCTCGGCGTGCTCACGGAAGCCGGACTCGGCGACCACCAGCGCGCCGTCCGGAGCCTCGGGGGCGAGCTCGAAGCTGCGCCGCACATCGACCTCGAGCGTCGTCAGGTCACGGTTGTTGATGCCGATGATCGCCGCGCCCAGCTCGCCCGCCAGCTCGAGCTCGGCGCGCGAGTGGACCTCCACCAGCGCCGCCAGGCCCAGGACGCCCGCGAGCTCGTGCAGGCGCGCCAGCGCGTCGGCGCTGAGCGCGGCGACGATCAAGAGGATCGCGTCGGCGCCGGCGGCCAGCGCCTCGTGCACCTGGTAAGCATCGACGATGAAGTCCTTGCGCAGGATCGGCAGCGGCGAGGCCGACCTGGCCGCGGCGAGGTCGGCGAGGCGCCCCCCGAAGCGCGCCTCCTCTGTCAGCACCGACAGCGCCCGGGCGCCGGAGCGCGTGTAGGCGCCCACCACGTCGGCGAGCTCCAGATCGGCGCGGATCACGCCGGCCGACGGCGAGCTGCGCTTGTGCTCGGCGATCAGCGAGATCCCGGGCGCCGCCAGCGCGCCGGCGAAATCCCGGATCGCGTCCGCCTCGCCACGGCCGGCTCGCCGCTGCTCGCCGGCCTGCTCGAGCGTCACCATCGGCACCTCCGCGGCGCGGCGGGCGACCGCGGCGCGCGTGCCGGCGACGATCTGCTCCAGCACGTTCACGTCCGGCGCTCCGCCGGCGCGAGCGCCTGGGTCAGCGCGACGAACTCTTCGAGCTTGCTCGCGGCCGCGCCGGAGTCGAGCGCCCGCTCCGCGAGCCGCACGCCGTCGGCGAGGGTCTCGGCGCGGCCGCCGGCGTAGATCGCGGCGCCCGCATTGAAGGCGGCCAGGTCGCGGGCGGCGCCGGGCTCGCCGGCGAAGATGCGCCGGGCGGTGCCGGCGTTTGCCTGCGCGTCGCCGCCCGGCACGGTGTCAGCCGGGTGGCGGGTCAGGCCGACATCCTCGGGGATCACCGTGTAGTTGTCGATCCGCTCGCCGCGCACCTCGACCACACGGGTGGCGGCGGAGATGCTGAGCTCGTCCAGCGAGTCCTCGCTCGAGACCAGAAGCGCGTGGTCTGAGCCGAGCAGCGCGAGCGCGCCCGCCAGCTTGTCGAGCTTGGCGATGTCGGAGACGCCCAGCAGCTGGCGTCGCGCGCCCGCCGGGTTGGTCAGCGGCCCCAGAAAGTTGAAGGTGGTGCGGACCTTGAGCTCCTTGCGCACCTTGACCACGCGGGCGCTGGCCGGATGGTGGTAGGGGGCGAACATGAAGCCGAAGCCGAGCTCGTCGATGCAGCGCCCCACCGCCTGCGCGTCGAGGTCGATGCGTGCTCCGAGCGCCTCCAGCACGTCCGCTGACCCGGAGAGCCCGGTTGAGGAGCGGCTGCCGTGCTTTGCCACCGTGCAGCCGGCGGCCGCGGCGATCAGCGCCGCCGTGGTCGAGACGTTGAAGGTGGTGCGGCCGCCGCCCGTGCCGGCGGTGTCCAGCAGATCCTCGCCGCGAGTCGGCACGAACGCGGCCAGCGCGCGCATCGTGCGCGCCAAGCCGGCGAGCTCCGCGACCGTCTCACCCTTGACGCGCAGCGCGATCAGGAAGCCGGCTATCTCGATGTCGGTGGCCTCACCGGCCATGATCTCCGCGAGCGCCTCAGCGGCATCGGCTTCGCTCAGATCCTGACCGTCGGCCAGATGGTCGATCGCGCGCGTCAGCAGCTCGCTCATCGCGTCTGCTCTGCGAAGTTTGCGAGCAGCTCGCGGCCGCGCTCGGTCAGCACCGACTCCGGGTGAAACTGAACGCCCTCGGCGGGCAGCTCGCGGTGGCGCACGGCCATCACGACGCCACCGCCGGTGGCACTGCACTCGAGCGTCGCCGGCAACTCCGGGTCGACGACCAGCGAGTGGTAGCGACCCACCTCCAGGTTCTGTGGGAGCCCCCTGAAGATCGTGCGCCCGTCGTGCTCGATCCGCGAGGTCTTGCCGTGTACCGGCTCGTGGCGCACGACCCGGCCACCCCAGGCCTGAACCAGCGCCTGATGGCCGAGACAGACCCCGAGCGTCGGGATCCGCGCGGCGGGGAAGCTCCTGACAGCCTCGAGACTGATGCCGGCATCGTCGGGCGTGCAGGGCCCGGGCGAGACCACCACGCGGTCGTATGCGCGCGCCAGCAGCTCGGCGACGGTCGCCTGGTCGTTGCGGACCACATCGATCTCGTGCGGCGGCGTGGTCAGCTCGCCGAGGTACTGGACGAGGTTGTAGGTGAAGCTGTCGTAGTTGTCGATGACGAGGATTCGCACCCCTGCTCACTCCCAATCCGGCTGCGCCACGGCCGTCTCGATCGCCTGGATTACGGCCTTTGACTTGTTGACCGACTCCTCGTACTCGTTGGCGGGCATGGCGTCGGCCACGGTACCGCCTCCGGCCTGCACGTGAACCCGCCCGTCCTTGACCACAGCGGTGCGGATGTGGATGCAGGTGTCCAGGTCGCCACCGTAGCTCGCGTAGCCGATCGCGCCGCCGTAGCCGCCGCGTTTGACGGGCTCGAGCTCGTCGATGATCTGCATCGCGCGCACCTTCGGCGCGCCGGAAAGGGTGCCGGCGGGCAGCACGGCACGCAACGCGTCGAGCGCCCGAACCCCGGGACGCAGCGTACCGCTGACGTTCGAGACGATGTGCATCACGTGGCTGTAGTACTCGACCAGCATGAGGTCGTCGACGTGGACCGAGCCGTACTCGCAGACCCGGCCGATGTCGTTGCGGCCGAGGTCCACGAGCATCACGTGCTCGGCCCGCTCCTTGGGGTCCGAGAGCAGCTCGCGGGCGTAGCGCGCGTCCGCTTCGGCGGTGGCACCGCGCGGGCGCGTGCCGGCGATGGGCGTGGTACTGACCCGCCTGCCGCTGACCGTCAAAAGCGGCTCCGGGCTCGCGCCGGCCAGCTCGAAGTCACCAAAGTCGAGGTAGTACATGTACGGGGACGGGTTCACCGCGCGCAGGCCGCGGTAGATCGAGAAGCCGCTGACCGGGGTGGGCGCTGACCAGCGCTGCGAGGGCACCACCTGAAAGGCGTCGCCGGCGCGGATGTAATCGACGATGCGCGCCACGCTCGCTTCGAAGCGCTCGCGTGTCATGTTCGACGCAAACGCCGGTGCCGTGCGGTAGGCGCCCTCGGCGCCGAGGGCCGGCCGGGGCAGAGCCCCCGCGAGGATCTCCCGGATCGTCTGGACCTTCGCGCGCGCGGTGTCCGGGTCGTCCTGTGGATGCGTGACGGCCGTGACCGTGTGCGCGAGGTGGTCGAAGGCGAGCAGCGTGTCGGTGAACATCAGGGCCAGGTCCGGCAGCCCCAGCTCGTCGGGACCAGGCTCCCCGAGCGGCTCGGCGGTGCGCACCAGGTCGTAGGCGAACATGCCCACGGCACCGCCGCCAAACGGCAGCGCCACTCCCTCCGGCTGGCGGGTCGCGACGCGGTCGAGCTCGGCCTGCGCCAGCGCATAGGGGTCTCCCGGGTCGCCGAGCGACCAGCGCAGCACCAGCCGCGGGCGGTAGCCGATGAAGCTGAAACGGCCGGCGCGACCCTGCTCGGCGGATTCGAGCAGGAAGGACGGTTCGCCGGGCGAGGCGGCGCGCAGCTTCAGAAACGCCGACACGGGCGTCTCGGTGTCCTCGATCCAGCTCTCGACCAGCGGCGCGGCGGCTTCCATGGCCCGAACCGGTTTCCGTCAGGCGCGGCGCTCGTCGAGCACGCGCTCGGCGTCGGCCAGGGTCAGAGAGCGGCTCGCGAGCAGCACCGTCAGGTGGTAGAGGACGTCGGCCGCCTCATTGGCGAGCCGCTCGTCGCTCTCCTCCCGCGCCGCGCGCGCCACCTCCTCCGCCTCCTCCTGCACCTTCTCACCGATGTGGACGGGGTCGGCCAGCAGCGCCGCGGTGTAGGAGTCCTCGGGGGCAGCGCCACGGCGCGCGCCGACCGTACGCTCGAGCCCGGGCAGCACCTCGAACGGTGCCTGCGCGTGCGGGGCATCCGGCGCGGGCTCGCCCCGGTAGAAGCAGGAGCGCGCGCCCGTATGGCAGGCCGGGCCGGCCGGTTCCACGAGCGCGAGCAGCGAGTCGGCGTCGCAGTCATAGCGCAGCGCCCGCACTCGCTGGATGTGGCCCGAGGTGGCGCCCTTGTGCCAGATCTCCTTGCGGGAGCGGCTGAACAGGTGCATCTCCCCCGTGCGCCGCGTGAGCTCGAAGGCTTCGCCGTTCATGTAGGCCAGCGTCAGCACCTCGCCGCTGCGCCAGTCCTGGATGATGCAGGGAAGCAGCCCATCCGGGCCGAACTCGAAATCTGAGGCCACCATCACGCCAGAGTCTATGGGCACGCGCCTCAGTACGGCCGCTCGATGGCGACGCGGTTGCGCCCGGCGCGCTTGGCGTCGTAGAGCTTCGCGTCGGCGCGGCTCAGCAGGCTCGATGGATCGCTGGCGGCGGCGCCAGGCTCGATCGCGACCCCGATGCTGATCGTCAGGGCGATCTGGCGGCCGATTCCGGGCCACTCCCAGCCTGCGACCTGCGCTCGCAGCTGCTCGCAGCAGCCGACGGCCGCCTCGGGTGCCAGCCGTGGCAGGACCACCAGGAACTCCTCGCCGCCGATCCGCGCCGCGAACGCGTCCTCGCCGCCGGCCTGCTGGACGTGTTCACGCAGGACCACGGCCAGCTCCTGAAGCACCTGGTCACCCGCCTCGTGACCGAAGCGGTCGTTGACCACCTTGAAGTGGTCCAGGTCGATCAGCGCGAGCATCAGCGGCCCCCCGGCCAGCTCGCCCAGGCGGCGTGCCATGTAGCGCCGGTTGTAGAGCCCGGTGAGCGGGTCGGTGTCAGCCAGCGCCTCGAGCGCCAGGCGCTGCTGGCGTTCGACCTCCACCGCGTAGATCGCCTGGAGCGTCACCGCGTGGAGCTCGCTGCGCTCGCTGCGGTGACGGTCCAGCACCCGGTTGCTCTCACGCAGGCGCTCGTAGGCGAGCCTGTAGTCGCCGTCGAGCGCCGCCAGCTCTGAGAGTTCTGCGAGCGTCAGCGCGATCGCCTCGCCTACACCGGACTCGCGCGCCAGCTCGACCGCCGCCAGAGCCCGCTCGTGGGCGCGTTCCCGGTTGCCGCGCGCCCGCTCGATCCTGGCTTGGGTGAGGATGCAGAGCGACCGGGCGGATGGCTCAACCAGGTCGATCGGCGCGGCGCTGACGGCTCGCTCGCTCAGCTCTGCGGCGGCGTCGAGCTCGCCGGACTCGAGCAGGCCCACGGCGATCGTGTCGAGCCATGCGGAGGGGCAGCGACCGTCGAGACGCTCGTCGATCAGCCGGCGCATCTCCTGCACCATCGCCACGCCGGCATCACGATGCTCGGGCTGCTCGAGCGAGGTGTAGGCGTAGTTGTTGAGCGTCGCCAGCAGCAGCACCGGCTCGCCGGCTTCCCGCGCGAGCCTCACCGCCTCGTCGAAGGTCGTGTAGTCGACGCTGCCCCGGCGCCAGTAGGACGTGCAGACCGCGAGCGTCATCATGTGCTCGGCGTGCCAGTGCGGCGGGTCTCCGGGCACCAGCAGCTTCACCGCCTCCTCGGCGGCGAGCAGCGCCTTGCCCGCCTCGGCCAGGCGGTCGTAGGTGGATGCGAGCAGGCACTGGGCGCGGGCGCGCATCATCCGGTCGGCGTCCAGCTCAGCCTCGGTCAGCAGGCCAATCTGCAGCCGCAACGCCTCCTCAACCTCGCCCCGGCGGCCAATCGCGTCGGAACGCAGCAGGCGCGCGCGGCGCACGCGCGAGACCAGGTTCGCGGCCGCAGCCCGCTGCTCCAGCGACTTTGCGGTCTCGACGACGCCGGTGGTGGTCAGGTACATGTCGACCTCGGCCCGCGCGAACTCCGCGTCGAGGGCGTCCTGCAGCCGCAGCGGCTCACGATCCGGGTTGGCGACAGCCATCGCCTACTCGATCCCGAGCCGGTCGAGCACGCGCTCGTCGGCGCGCCAGTGGCGGCGCACCCGCACCTGTAGGGCCAGGTGCACGTGGACGGCGAGCTCGCGTTCGATCGCCCGTCGCGCCCCCACGCCGATCGCCTTGATCATGCGCCCGCCGGAGCCGATCAGGATGCCTTTCTGTGACTCGGTCTCGACCAGCGCGACCGCCTCGACGTACACGAGGCCCTCATCCTCGCGGATCGTCTCGACCTCGACCTCGACCGCGTGCGGCACCTCCTCGCGGGTGCGCATCAGGATCTGCTCGCGAACGAGCTCGGCGAGCAGCACCGCCTCGGGCTGGTCGGACCGCTGCTCGGGCTCGAAGTAGAAGTGACCCTGAGGCAGGAGCGAGATGAGCTCCGTGAGCAGCGCCTGCACGCCACTGCCCGTGCGGGCGCTGACGGGAAAGATCGCGCCGGCGACACCCAGGTCCTCGGCGGCCTGCAGCACGGCTGCAGCCCGTGGCCGGTCGACGCGGTCGAGCTTGTTGACGGCGATCACCACCGGCACCGGCGACCGCTCGAGCTGGCCGGCGATGAAGCGGTCCCCAGGCCCGATTCCCTGCTCCGCGTTGAGCACCATCAGGCAGCCGTCGGCACCCTCGAGCTCGGACTCGACGCGACGCTGCATGCGCTCGGTGAGCGCGTCCCGCGGGCGCTGCACCCCGGGTAGGTCGACCAGCACCAGCTGCCAGTCGGCCCCGGTGGCCACCGCCCGGATCGCGCGGCGAGTGGTCTGCGGCTTGTCGGAGACGATCGCCACCTTGCTGCCCACCAGCGCGTTGGTGAGCGTCGACTTGCCGACGTTCGGGCGGCCCGCGAGCGCGATGAAGCCGGCGCGGGTTGCGGGCGCTGCGTCGGCGCTCATCGCACCCAGCGCATCAGCTCGGCCTGGAGGGCGAGCATCTCGCCATCATCGGTCTCGTGGTCCATGCCCGTCAGGTGCAGCGCCCCGTGCACCACGGCCTCGCGCACATCGACCGTGTGCTGCGGGCAGATGACCACGTCTCCGAGCTCCCGCGGCCCGACACTCGCGCCATCCTCGTCGACCCCGAAGGACAGCACGTCGGTGGGCCCGTCGATCTCCCGGTAGCGCCGGTTGAGCTCGCGGATGCGCTCAGCGTCGACGAACTCGACAGCCAGGTGACCGCTCTCGATCCCCGCCGATGCGAGCGCCAGCACGCACAGCTCGCGCACCTCGAGCGCGGTCGGGGCACCGGCGGCCAGCGCGTCGGCGCCGATCACCTCGATGTCCAGCTGCTCAGGGCTCATCAGGCACGCCGGGCGGGACGCAGCTCCGGCGCGAGGCGTTGCGCGTGCTCGTTGTAGGCGGCGACGATCCGGCGCACCAGCTTGTGGCGCACCACGTCCTCCTCGCCGAAGCGGATGAAGCCGATGTCCTCGATGCCGTCCAGGATCTCCGCCGCCGCGCTCAGGCCCGAGGTCTGCTCGCGGGGCAGGTCGACCTGGGTGATGTCGCCGGTGACCACCACCTTCGACTGCATACCCAGCCTCGTCAGGAACATCTTCATCTGCTCGGGCGTTGTGTTCTGGGCCTCGTCGAGGATGATGAAGCTGTCGTTCAGCGTGCGGCCGCGCATGAAGGCGAGCGGTGCGACCTCGATCACCCCGCGCTCCAGGTGCTGGCTGAACTTCTCGGCCTCGAGCATGTCGTGCAGCGCGTCGAACAGCGGCCGCAGGTACGGGTCCACCTTTGCCATCAGGTCGCCCGGCAGAAAGCCGAGCCGCTCTCCCGCCTCGACCGCGGGCCGGGTGAGGATGATGCGGCTGACCTCGCGACGCTGGAGCGCCGCCGCCGCCAGCGCGACCGCGAGGAACGTCTTGCCGGTGCCCGCCGGACCGATCCCGAACGTGATCGTGTTGTTGCGGATCGAGTCCACGTAGCGCTTCTGATGCACGGTCTTGGGAGCGACCTTGAGCGCGCGGCCCCGCCAGATCACGTCGTCGAGGATCGCGCCCGGATCCTCGTGCAGCGCGAGCGCGCGGGTGACCGCCTCAACGGTCCCGGGGGCCAGCACGTGGCCCTGGGCCACCAGGCCGCTCAGCTGGCGAACCACGTCCTGCGCGGCGGCGACCGCCTGCGGCTCGCCGTCGAGCGTGACGAGGTTGCCACGCAGATAGAGCTCACAGTCGATCTGTTCGGCGAGCGCGCGCAAAATGGAGTCGCCGCTGCCGGCGAGCTCGGCGGCGATGGCGTTGTCCAGCTCGATCTGGGTGCGCATCCGGCTCGTCCGCTCCTATCCGCTCATCCCGGCCAGCGCGGATCTGGCCGCCGCCGACGCTCGTTTGCCGTCGACCAGGCCGCCCGCTCGGTCCATCACCGCCCGCATCACCGGCCCGAGGTCGGGCGGTCCCTTGGCTCCCGTCTCCGCGATCGCGGTGGCGACCAGCTCCTGCAGCTGCGCGTCGGTCAGCTCCGGCGGCAGGTAGCGCGCGATCATCACCGCTTCGGCCGCCTCCCGCTGCGCCAGCTCCGGCCGGTTGGCGCGCTCGAACTGGGTGGCCGCCTCGAGCCGGCGCTTGTGCTCGCGGCGCAATACCGCGAGCTCGTCGCCGTTGCCCTCCTTCTCATCCCGCTGGAGCTCGGACACCAATAGGCGCAGCGCGGACGCAACGTCCCGCTCCCCCGCCTTCATGGCGCGGATGACGTCCTGACGCACCTGTTCGAGAACGCTCAACTGTGCCCATAGGATACGACGCCGGGTCGACGGCGCTGCCGCCGCGACCCGCCCTCCCTCGAACCTCTGGCAGTGGGGCGCCGCAGGGGCTGGTCCTCGCCCCGGCACGCGTCAGAGAGGAGAGAGAGCTCTTGCGTTTTGCCGGGGCGGGGCTTTGGCCCGGGGGCGGCGCCGCCCAGGGGTTGGCCACCGAGGGATTGGCGGGTCGCGGACGACTTCAGCAGCCCTTCCCGACACCTCCTGAGCGTGTGCCTGTCATGCACTCCACGACCCGAATCATGGCTCGCCGGGCCGCTGCCGGCACCGGCCCGCTGGCCAGAATCTCGGCCGCCGCGACTATCCAATGGTCGGATCGCGTCCGGCCTGCGGCGCCTCCAGCAGCAGCGCTGACCAGCCCTCACGCGTGAGCCGCCGTCGCTCCCGGTAGCCGCCGCGGGCGAAGCGCCGGCTGACCTCGTCCGCCTCGCTGTCAAGCAGCCCAGAGGCGATGATCGCGCCGTGGCGCGGACGGTCCGCCAGGCCGTCGGCGAGGACCAGCAGCAGCGGGCCGAGCAGGTTGCCGAGCAGCAGGTCGGCGGGCGGCACCGTCTCGGCAAGCAGGTCGAAGCACCCGGCTGCCACGAGGTCCGCGACCCCGTTGACCGCCGCGTTGGCGAGCGTCGCCTGGACGGCGAGCGGATCGTTGTCGAGCGCCAACACCGGGCCGCGACCGAGCTTGGCGGCGGCGATCGCGAGCACGCCCGAGCCACAGCCGAGGTCGACCACGCCGAGCCCGGTCGCATCGGCCACCGGCCGCAGGCCGAGCAGCAGCTCCAGGCACAGGCGCGTGGTCGCGTGCGCGCCGGTGCCGAACGCCTGCCCGGGGTCGATCACAACGTCGAGCGCCGTGGCGCGCGCGGGCTCCCAGGGTGGGCGCACGCACAGCCGGTCGCCGAGCACCAGCGGGCGGTGAAAGCCGCGCCAGCGCTCGGCCCAGTCGTCGGCCACGTCGGCGCGCACGAGCGCCACCAACGAGTCGCCCGTGAGCTCGCGCAGAGCGCCGTCGGCGGGCAGCTCGTCGTCGCTGCCGTAGAGCGCATATTCGACCGTGTGGGGGTCCACGTCGGTCTCCTCCAGGCCGTCAGGGGCCAGCTCGAGCAGCGCGGCGAGCACCAGCTCGGCGTCGGCACGCCGCACACGCACGCCGAGTCTGAGCACCGGCTTGCTAGTGGTGGTGCAGGGCGCGGCGCAGCTTCGCGAAGACGCCCTCATCGCTGTGCAGGTTCTCCTGAGTGAGGCTCTCGTTGAGCTCCTCCAGCAGCTTGCGCTGCGCGTGGCTCAGGTTGCGCGGGGTGACGACGTTGACCACCACGCGCAGGTCGCCGTGCCGGCGACCGCGCAGCGAGGGCATGCCGTGGCCACGGAGAACCAGCGTGTCGTGCGGCTGGGTCCCGGCCGGCACCTCGAGCTGCTGCGGGCCATCGAGGGTCGGGACCTCGACGCTCACACCCAGCGCCGCCTGCGGGCTCGCGACGTCGACGGCGGTCACCAGGTCGTCGCCGTCACGCACGAAGCGCGGGTCCTCGCGCACCCTCACCAGGACGTAGAGATCTCCTGCAGGCCCGCCCCGCTCACCGGCGTGGCCGCGCCCGCTGACACGGATGCGCTGGCCGTCGGCGATGCCCGCAGGGATGTCGACGGAGACCTTCTGGCCCTCGGCCAGGCGGCCCCGGCCACGGCACTCCCGGCACGGGGTAGCCGCGATCTTGCCCTCACCGCCGCACTGATCGCAGGTGGTGGTGCTCATCACCTGGCCGATCAGGGTGCGCGCCACCGTGCGCAGCTGGCCGGAGCCCTGGCATTTCGGGCAGGTCTCGATCGGCGTTCCCGGCTCGGCGCCGTTGCCCCGGCAGTGCTCGCACATCACGACGGCGTCGAAGCTCAGCTCCACCGGCGTGCCGTGCGCCGCTTCGGCGAGCGTCACCTCGGCGCCGACCTGGATGTCCGAGCCCTGCATCGGACCGCTGCGCCCGCCGCCGAAGGCGCTCCCGAAGGCGCCGCCGAGGCCGCCGCCGAAGAACGCCTCGAAGAGATCCGACATCGAGCCGAAACCGTCGAAGTTCGGGGCGTAACCGCCGCTGCGCAGCCCATCGTGCCCGTAGCGGTCATACGTTGCGCGGCGTTCTGAGTCCGACAGGACCTCGTAGGCCTCGGCCGCCTCCTTGAACTTCTCCTCGGCCGCGGGGTCGTCTCTGTTGACGTCGGGGTGCAGTTCCCGGGCGAGGCGCCGGAAGGCCTTCTTGATGGCGGCGTCGTCGGCGTCGCGTTGCACGCCGAGGATGTCGTAGTAATCGCGTCTGGTCGGCGCCTGACTCATCGCTCGTCGTAGACCTCGCTGACAAAGCGCGAAAGCTGGGCGGCGGCGTCACGCACCACGCCGATCACGCGCGGGTAGTCCATCCGCAGCGGGCCGATCACCGAGACCGTCCCGAGGTTGCGCTGCGGCAGGCCGTAGCCGGCGGCCACCAGCGCCAGCGACTGCAGCGCCGGCTGGCGGTTCTCGGCACCGATCCGCACGCTCATCGCCTGGCCGCCGAGCGTCTCGCGCAACAGGCCGAGCATCGCCACACGACGCTCGAGCATGTCCATCAGCGCGTTCAGCTCCGTGAGGTCGCCGCGGCGGTCGAGCTCGAGCAGCCGCGCGGTGCCGTCGATGTAGACAGAGTCCTCGGAGGCCTCGGAGAGGTCCGTGAAGACAGGCAGCAGGGCCGCGAGGAAGTCACGCTCGGCGCGCGCGAGCGTGGGATCGAGCAGCCGCTGCGTCAGCCGGCGCGCACCCAGCCCGGTTCCCACCAGCCGCTCGTTGAGGTAGGCGCCGGCCCAGTCGGCGAGACCCGTGTCGACCGGCTGATCGAAGGTGAAGAGGCGCTTGGTGACCCCGCCGGTGGAGGTGATCACGACCACCATCAACACCTGGGGCTGGAGCGTGAGCACCTCGATGTGCCGGATCGTGGCCGCTTCGATCGACGGCGCGGTGACGATCGCGAGCAGGCTGGTCACCTGGGAGAGCGTCTCGGTTGTGACGCGCATCGCCTCGTCCAGCTCACGGCGCACGAGTGACAGCTCGAGCGGCGGCTGCGGTGCGCCGGCGGGCAGCAGCCGGTCGACGAAGTAGCGGTAGCCGGACTCGGTCGGGACCCGCCCGGCCGAGGTGTGCGGGTGCGCCAGCAGGCCCTCCGCCTCCAGGCAGGCGAGCTCGTGCCGGATCGTGGACGGCCCCCACTGGAAGTCCGCGGCCAGCGCCTTTGAGCCGATCGGCTGACCGTCGGCGAGGTAGTCCTCGACGACCCGGCGCAAGACCATCTCCTGGCGTTCGCTCAGCATCGCTAAGGGATTCTAGGAGCGACGGCGCGAGGTCTCAGGGCAGGCGCAGCTTTGCCTGGGCGTTACGGATCAGGCGCACGTCGCCCTGGCGAGCCTCGAGCTTCACGCTCGCGAGCCCGTCCGCGACGGCAACCACCTCACCGCTCAGCACTATCTCCTGCTCCGGGCGGCCCATGCCGCGGAACTGGACGCTCAGCTCGACGAGCGAGAGCGGATCCCCATCCGCGACGGTCGCAGCCGCGCGCGCGACCTGGGCCATCGACCACAGGCCGTGGAGTATCCGTCCCGGCAGGCCGACGCTCAGGGCGAACTGCTCGTCGACGTGGATCGGGTTGAAGTCGCCGGAGGCGCCCGCGTAGCGCACGGTCGTGTAGCGATCCGGGGTGACCCGCAGCTCGAGCTGCTCACCGGCGGCGACGCCCATCGCCACTAACCCTCCGCGCCTCGGATGATCGTCGACCAGGTGCCCAGCGCAGTGCGCTCGCCGCGCTGGTTCACCGACACGGTCTCAAAGCTGTCGAAGCGCAGGCCGGCGCGCTCGGCGACGTCCTTGACGGTCAGCGTCGTGGTTATCTCGTCGCCGGCGAGCACGGGCACAGACCAGCTGAACGCCTGGCCGCCATGGACCAGGTGCGCGAAATCGATCCCGAGCTCAGGGTCGAAGAGCGCCGTCTGGAAGGCGCTCGCACAGTAGACGACGACGAACATGGGCGGCGCCAGGAGGTCGGCGTAGCCGGCGCGGCGGGCGGCTTCCAGGTCGTGGTGCAGCGGGTGGTCGAAGCCGGCTGCAAGGGCGTACTCGCGGATCTTCTCGCGACCCACAGCGTAGGTGGTGGGCGGGTAGCGCTTGCCGATCTTCTCCCGTGGCACAGGCACAGCTCGGGCAGTTTGGCAGATCGATCCAGCGTCGCCCACGCAGCCGCAGCTATGCGGACGGGCCACTGAGGACGCGGTCGAGCCGCCGGCAGGCAGAGGCGTCAGCGCCGGCGGGGTGCACGGCTCGGATCCGCCAGCCGAGTCCGTCGGGCACGATCATCACCGCCGGCTGACGGGAACGTGGCGCCAAGCGCGGGTTGAAGTAGACCGAGCCGACGTTGAGACCGAGATACCAGGCGACCGTGCTCTGGTAGCCGAGCGTGGTGTAGGGCCGCCCACACGCCCTGATCGCCCCGGCGCCGCCATCGGCGGCGATCACATCCTGAAGGCGGCTCAGCACGCCTGCGTCTGTGTGAGCCTGGGAGATCAGCGCATGGTCGTAGCGCGAGTTGGTACGTATGAATGGCTGCATCCAGACGATCAGCGCCACCACCGCCGGAATTGCGAACGCGAGCACCGGCCTGCGCGTGCTGCTGAGCGCGGTTGCGACGCCGATCCCGATCACGACCATCAGCAACGCCGCCGGCTCGATCAGGTAGCGCTGCACGGCCGAGAAGCCGTGCAGCGCGAAGCCGAGCTCGATCAGCGTCCACAACAGGGCAGCGGCCGTGAGCCAGACCACGGGTCGCTGGCGGCGTGCAAAGCCGGCGATGATCGTGGCAAGCGCCACGACCTGCAGCGGCAGCGCAGTCAGCGTGCGCAGGCGATCAAAGACCCCGATGAGCTTGCTGCCGTGGACCGCGGTGGCCTGGCCGAGCGCGAACTGGCTCGGCTGCAGCAGATATTTCGAGGTGAAGAGCGGCACGAAGAACCAGATCGCGGGCGCACTCGCCAGCAGGAGCGCGATCAGCCGGTGCGGCGCGCCCCGCCCGCGCCAGAGCCAGGCGGCGTAGAGCGCGAGGAACACGAACGCCTCGGGCCGTCCGAGCGTCGCCAGCCAGAGCAGGACGAGCGCCGCCCGCGGCCGCCTGGCCACATGACATTCGGTCGCGCCCAGCAGCAGCGCCACGACGATCTGGTCGGAGTTGGCGATCAGCGCCAGGTAGAAGAAGCCGCCCATGCTCGCCACCCCATAGGCGGCGAAGAGGGCACCGGCCACCCGCGCCCAGGCACGGCCGGGAACCCGCGGCGCCAGGCGGTAGGCGAGGTGGCCCGCCAGGGCCACCGCGACCAGCGAGCCGAACATGGAGGTGGCCGCCCACAGCGACTCCTGCGCCTGCAGTCCGCCCAGCGCATAGGGCAGCGTCGCGATCACGACGAGCGGCTTCCACGACGGCGCGCCGTTCAGGTTCAGACTGAGGTGCAACAGCTGCTGGCCCCAGACCAGGAAGCCCATCGCGTCGTAGGCCGGGCGCGCCTGGGTGAGGTTGGCGAGCAGCGCCGCGGCCGCGGCCAGCACCACCGCCGCAGCGGCCCACGGCAGCCCAAGCCGGGCGCCAGCGGGCGCCCGGCGTCGCGCGAACTCACTGACGCTGGCCGTCACCGATCTCCAGCACCGCGAGGAATGCCTCCTGGGGCACCTCGACACGGCCGATCTGCTTCATCCGCTTCTTGCCCTTCTTCTGCGCCTCGAGCAGCTTGCGCTTGCGGCTGATGTCGCCTCCGTAGCACTTCGCCACCACATCCTTGCGGTAGGCCTTGACGGTCTCCCGGGCGAGGATGCGCGAGCCGATCGCCGCCTGGATCGGCACGTCGAACTGCTGGCGCGGGATCTTCTCCTTGAGCTTCTCAGCCATCGTGCGCCCGAAGCCGTCGGCCTTTGAGCGGTGCACCAGCATCGCCAGCGCGTCGACCTGGTCGCCAGCCAGCAGGATGTCGAGCTTGACCAGGTCCGAGTCGCGCAGACCCGTGATCTCGTAGTCGAACGACGCGTAGCCGCGTGTGCGCGACTTGAGCTGGTCGAAGAAGTCGAGCACGATCTCCGCCAGCGGCAGGTCGTAGGTGAGCTGCACCCGCTCGGAGGACAGGTAGTGCATGGCAACGTGCTCGCCGCGCCGCTCCTGGCAGAGCTCCATGATCGTGCCCACATACTCCTTCGGGGTCAGCACCTGGGCGCGTATGTAGGGTTCGCGAATCTCCCTGACGCGGCTCGGATCGGGCATGTCGGCGGCGCTGTGCACGCGCACCAGCGTGCCGTCGGTGAGTGTGACCTCGTATTCGACGCTGGGCATCGTCATCATCAGGTCCAGGCCGTACTCGCGCTCGAGCCGCTCGCGCACGATGTCCATGTGCAGCAGGCCCAGGAAGCCGCAGCGGAAGCCGAAGCCGAGCGCGTCGGATGTCTCCGGCTGCCAGGAGAGCGCCGCATCGTTCAAGGTCAGCTTCTCCAGCGCGTCGCGCAGGTCCGGGTAGTCGTCGGAGTCGATCGGGTACAGGCCACAGAAGACCATCGGCTTGACCTCGCGGTAGCCGGGCAGCGCCTGCTTGGCCGGATGAGCCGCGCCCGTGAGCGTGTCGCCGACGCGCAGCGCCGTCACGTCCTTGAGGCCGGTGATCACATAGCCGACCTCGCCCGGGCCGAGCGCCTGCGCGGAGGTCATCTGCGGGCTGAAGAAGCCGATGTCGTCGATCTCCGCGTCGGTGCCCGCCTGCATCGCGCGGATCCGCTCGCCCTTGCGGAACGTACCGTCCACGACCCTGATGTAGGCCACGACGCCGCGGTACTGATCGAACTCAGAGTCGAAGATCAGCGCCCGTGGCGGTCCGTCAGGGTCGCCTGAGGGTGGCGGCACGCGGGCGATCAGCTCATCCAGCACATCGGTAACGCCCTCGCCGGTCTTGGCACTGATGCGGCGCACATCCTGCGCCGGCTCGCCGATCAGGTCGGCGATCTCACCGGCCACGCGCTCGGGTTCGGCGCCGGGCAGGTCGAGCTTGTTCATGCACGGGATCAGCTCCAGGCCCGCCTCCACCGCCAGATAGGTGTTGGCGACGGTCTGCGCCTCCACGCCCTGACTCGCGTCCACGACCAGCAGCGCCCCTTCGCAGGCGGCCAGCGAGCGCGAGACCTCGTAAGTGAAGTCGACGTGGCCCGGCGTGTCGATCAGATGCAGCTGGTAGGTCTCCCCGTCGAGCGACGAGGTGTAGAAGACACGCACCGCCTGCGCCTTGATGGTGATGCCGCGCTCGCGCTCGAGCTCCATCGAGTCCAGCAACTGCGCGCGCATCAGCCGTGGATCGACCGTGTGGGTCAGCTCGAGGATGCGGTCTGCAAGCGTCGACTTCCCGTGGTCGATGTGGGCGATGATCGAGAAGTTGCGGATGTGGCCCTGGTCCATACGGCTCACCAAGAGTAGGCGGGCGAGGCCGGCTAGCGGCCGCTCGCTGCCAGCAGCTCGTCGAGCAGCGCAGACAGGCCATGACGCCGCTGGGCGACGCTGAAATGCTCGAGCACGCGCTCGCGTGCGGCGCCTTCGGTGTCCAGA
This sequence comes from Solirubrobacterales bacterium, assembly GCA_027449125.1. Classification (GTDB taxonomy): domain Bacteria; phylum Actinomycetota; class Thermoleophilia; order Solirubrobacterales; family Solirubrobacteraceae; genus Palsa-465. The sequence continues at coordinate 63,996 of DAIDME010000078.1, forward strand.
TGCAGCGCCTCGCGGACACCCAGCGCGATCGTCCGTGGATCGCCGTCTTCGAGCAGCACGCCTGTCTCGCCGACGACCTCGGGCAGCGCGCCCGCGCGGGTGGTGACGGGCACGCAGCGGGCGAGCATCGCCTCGGCGACCGCGACGCCGAAACCCTCGTGGCGCGAGGCCTGCACATAGACGTCGGCGCGCGCGAACAGGGCGTCGAGCTCATCCTGCTCGAGCCAGCCGGTGAGCCGCACGTTGGCGCTGGCGCCGCGGCGCAGCTCGCTGCCGGCGTCGCCCACGATCTTGCCCGCCAGCACGAAGTCAACCTCGGGCACGTATGCGGCGGCCGCCACGAACGCGCGGAGCCCCTTGCGCTCCAGGTTCGCGGAGTCGACGACCCCGACGCTCAGCGCCAGTGGGCGGCCAGCCGCCCCGGTCTGGTCCGCCGGCGGCGCCGCTGCGCCGCCGGCGGGGTGGCGATCCTCGATCCCGTGGTAGAGCACCCGCACCCGCTCGGGGGCGATGCCGGCGTTGCGCCAGATCTCCTGACGCGAATACTCAGAGTTGGTCATCAGGATGCGCGCGCGGCGCATGATGAAGCGGCTGAGCGCCGCGCGAGCGCCACCGATCTGGTAGCCGTAGCCGAAGTCGGGTTCGGCGGCGGTGTCAAAGCCCCCGACGATGAGCAGCGTCGGCTTGCGCAGCAGCCAGGCCAGCGTGAACGGCAGGAACGTGTGCCAGGAAGCCCACCAGCCGACGATCACGTCGGCGGCGAGCACCTCCCGGAGCACCCGGCGCGGGTCGCTGACGCGACCGGGCTGGTAGAGCTCGTGCAGCTCGAAGCGCTCGGCCAGCAAGCGCTGGTCGAGCTCGATGAAGCTCGCCCGCCGGCTCTTGACGAACAGCAGGCGCGGCCCAGAAGCGCTCACGCGACAGCCCGCAGGTTGTGGCGGAAGTGGGCTTCGGAGCCGGACCGTTGGCTGGCCGCAGCCGCCAGCGCGCCGCCGACCGCCAAAAGCGTCCAGGTCACCGGGTCCTCCAGGAAGTCGGCGTAGAGCAGGGTGTGCAGCACGAGCGCAACGAAGGCGGCGGCGATCGCGATCCGGTAGGGATCGCCGCGCGCGCCCCTGAAGAGCGCCACAGCCGCCGCGATGAGCAGCACCAGGTAGAGCAGCTCGCCGATGATCCCCTGCTCGGCCGCGATCGTGATCGCGATGTTGTGGGAGTCGGAGACAGCGGCGGCCGGACCGGGGAAGTAGTGCTTGTACTCGGTCGTGAACGCGCCGGAGCCGAAGCCGGTCACGGGCCTGTCGAGGAAGAGCTGCACGCCGCCGGTGATCAGGTTGGCCCTGCCCCCGGAGGCCAGGTTGAAGTTCTGCAGGCCGAACTTGCTCGGATGCGTGAGCGCTACCGCGCCGCCGACCACGACCACCACCAGCCCGAGGTAGATCACGGGCCGGGCTCGCCAGCGCATCGCCGCGAGCACGGCCATGCCTGCGGCGAGCGCCACCAGACTCGACCGTGAGAGCGTGAACACCAGGCAGGTCCACATGATCGCGAGCAGGGCGATCGAGCCGAGCTGGACGCGCAGGCGCTCGTCGTAGAGCAGGACGGCGGTCGCCAGCAGCATCACGAGCGCCAGATAGCGACCAAAGATGTTGGGGTCAAAGAACACCGAGTTGACCGTGAAGTAGGCGTGAAGCGAGTTTGAGAGCACGAGCTTGGAGCTGAGGATCAGGTGCTTGGTGAGCTCCTCGACATAGCCGACCAGTGAGAACGCCACGGCCAGCGCGAGCGTCACGGCGAGGCACTGCAGAAGCAGCCTGCGGCTCCATTCGATGTCCCGCAGCCGCGCCAAGAGCAGCGAGAACGGCACGTAGAAGAAGACCTCGTTCTGGAGCGCCTTGACGAAGCCCGCCGGCGCGCCCGTGGCCGGCGAGTACAGCGACTGCAGCGCGTAGAGCACGACATAGGCGGCCAGCAGCTTCTCGAACAGCAGCCGCGGTGGGCGCTGCGGCCCGGGCCCCGGCGCCCCGTCGGGCCGCCGGACGCGGGCCCGCCACAGGACCGGCACCAACCACGAGAGCGCCGAGGCAGCGATCACCAGGTAGAGCGGCACCAGCAGGTTGTTGGTCGTGCCACCCGAGGCGATCGGGATGCGGAACGGAACGGTCAGCGCGGTGAGCGGCGCCACCACTGACGGGGCGCGGTGGATCGCCCAGGCGGCGAGGGCCAGCACGGCGAGGGCCACCACGGCCCCGATCACCGCCTCGAGCGGGTGGCGGTGCACGAAGCCGAGTTGCGGCGAGTGCCACACGTCGACCAGCAGGAGAACCGGCGCCAGCACCAGCGCGCCGAGCATCGCCCAGGCGCGGCGCTCGTCGCTGCGCGCGAGGATCGCGGTCGCGGCACACGCGGCAGCCACGATCAAGCCCAGCCGTGGCCAGGGACCAGCCAAGACAGCGATGCTCAACACGGCGCGAAGCCTAGACGGTCACGCGCGCGCTCACACACGACCGAGCCGCCGCGCCAGCATCAGCTCGATCTGCCGCCACTCGGCGATGCGCATGTGGCTGACGGCCCAGGCGTAGAACGCCGCGGCCGCCAGGACGGCGCCGCCAACTGAAACGAGCTGTCCGGGGATCGAGACCCCCAGGAAACCGTTCAGACCGGCCCAGACGAAGCGCGCGACCGCACCCGTGATGATCGACGCGATCAGGATCCTGGCCGTGATCATCGCGGTGCGCCCGAGCTCGAGGTTGCCGTTGAAGCCGACCCGCAGACGCCGCAGCTGCAACAGGGTCATCGCGATGTTTGCGCAGGCCGTGCCGATCACCAGGCCCGCGATCCCCAGCGGCTTGTAGAGGCCGATGCTCACGACCACGTCAACGACCAGGTTGACGACGGCGAGCTTCGCCGGGATCCAGGGCCGGCGCAGCGCGAAGAAGGTGCGCGTGAGCAGCAGGTTGATCCCCGCGAACGGGAGGCTCCACGCGAACCAGAAGAGCGCAGTGGAGCTGAGCTCCAGTGACAGGGCACGGAACGCACCGTGCTCGAAGAGCAGACGGATGATCGGCCGCCCAAGCATCATCAGGCCGGCGGCCGACGGGATCAGCAGCAGGTTGATCTGCCGCATGCCGTTGCCGATCGTGGCCCGCATCGGCCGTGGGTCACGGCGCGCCGCCTGGCGGCTCAGCGTCGGGAACAGCACCGTCGCCACGGCGACACTGAAGACCCCCTGCGGCATCATGTAGAGCAGGAACGCCGCCTGGATCGCTCGCGGGCCGTCCGGGGAGACCAGCGCCCCGAGGGTCGAGTTGATCAGCGCATCGAGGTTGATGATCCCGAGCCCGACGGTCACGGGCAGCATCAGCACGAACACCTCGCGGATCCGCGGGTCGTGCCAGTCGATCTGCAGTGACAGGCGGAAGTCGATCCGGCGCAGCGCCCAGAGGACGAGCATGAACTGCACGATCGTTGCCAACAGCCAGCCGATCGCGTAGGCATAGATCCCGTGGCGCCCCAGATGGGTGTGCAGGAGCACCATCACGACGATGATCACGATGTTCCACACGATCGGGGCGAGCGCCGGGACCGCGAAGTGGTCGTAGGACTGCAGCACGCCGGTGAGCACGCTGGTCATCGCCAGGAAGAGGACCACCGGCAGCATGATCTGGGTCAGCGTGGCGGCGGTGGCGCCGGCGAAGTGGGGCCCCGACAGCAGCGGCAGCAGCAGGCCCGCGAGCCCGATGCCGAACACGGTGATGGCGCCCAGCACGATGATCACGATCCAGAACATGCTGCTCGCGAGTCGGTAGGCCTCCCGCCGGCGGCCCTCCTGCAGCAGCCGCGTGAACACCGGCACGAACGCCGCCGAGAGCGCCGCCTGCGCGAACAGGTTGGTCATCAGGTTGGGGATCTGAGATGCGATCGTGAAGGCGGAGGCGGCGAGCCCCGTGCCGTAGATCGCGAGCGCGATGGCGTCCCGCAGCAGCCCCGCGATGCGCGAGACCATGGTCGCTGACGCGAAGATCGCGGTGTTGGTCGACACGCGTCTGCGAGGGCTGTGATCGGCAGCAGCCAAGGGCCGCTATAGTACGGCCCCGCCAATGGCCAACATCCACTCACAGAAGAAGCGCATCGAGCGCGCGCTTCGCGAGCGTGACGAGAACCGTCGCTACACCTCGCGGATCAAGACCTACTTCCGCCGGCTCGAGGCCGCCGTCGCCGCGGGCGACGACGCCGGCGCCGACACCGAGCACCGCACGCTCGTGCAGGCGATCGACAAGGCCGTCAAGCGCGGCGCGCTGCACCGCAACAACGGTGCGCGCAAGAAGTCGCGTGCCGCCCGTGTGCGCCGCGGCACCCAGGTCGACTGACCTCGCGCGGCGATTTCCCGTCAGTTTTGCCGGGTTTGGGCCATAGCTTCAGCCGGCGGTGATGCGGGCGATCGTCCGCAGGGCCGCGGTGTCCTCAGATGCCGCGCTCGCTCCGCGGGAGGCCAGCTCCAGGTCGGCGATCAGGCAGACCGCGTCGGCCAGCCGCTCGGGCCCGAGTCGCCTGGCGTCGGCGATCAGCCGGTCGGCCGCCGCGGGCGGCATCCGTAGCGACGCCCTGACCTCGGCCTGCGAGCGCCCCCGGTCCAGCTCGGCGGCCGCCCGATCAGCCTGGCGCAGCCGCGAGCTCATCCAGTAGATCAGCCCAGGCAGCCGCTCGCCCTGCGCGCGCAGCGCCAGCAGCATCCTGGTGGCCGCGGCGCCGTCTCCGGACAGCAGCGCGTCAGCCAGCGACCAGGCGCGCTGCTGCGCGGATGCGGCGGCCAGCTCGCCAACCACCTCCACGTCCACCACGCTGCCCGACGGACGGTCGAGCGCGAGCTTCTCCAGCTCGCGCAGCAGCCGCTGCTGGCGCTCACCGACCTGGGCGACGAGCGCCCTGGCCGCCTCCGGGGTCAGCTCCAGACCCAGGCCGCGCGCCTGCGCGACCGCCCACTTCGGCAGCTCCCACGCTTTCAGTGTCTGCTCGGCCGCCACGTCGCCGCCGGCCGCACGGACGGCCTTGTGCAGGCGCGCCGGCGCCTTCAGGCGCCCATCCTCACGCGCAAAGAAGCCGACCGTCGTCTCGCCGTCTGACCGCGCGAGCGCCGCCTCGAGCGAGTCCAGCTCGCGGTCCTTCCAGCGCTCCACGCCGTCAACGATCAGGAACCGCCGGCCGAGCGCGAGGGTCATCGCGTCCAGGGCGCCGGCCACCACGTCGGGGTTCGCGCGCTCGCCCTCGAAGAGCTCGAGGCCCTGCGCGCCGCCCTCGCGGACCGCCAGGTCGCGCAGGCGCGCGCGGCGCTCGGCGATGCGGCCGTGGTCGTCGCCGTGGATCAGGTATGCGGGCTTGAAGGCGGGCACCGCCTCAGCCCTGCTCCGCCGTGCGCCTGCGCGCGGCCGCCAACGCGGCCGCGACCGCGGCCTGTGGGGAGCCCACGGCATCCACACCCGCGATCTCCCACGTGTGCAGCCCCTGGACGGTGCGGCCGGCCTGCAGGGCGAGCGCGATCTCAGACAGCGTCCCGTAGGCGCCACCCACCGCGACCACAGCGTCGGCGCTGCGGATGATCAGGCCGTTGCGCAGCTCCCCCAGACCGGTCGGGATCGCCACCGTCACCCACTCGTTCGCGTCGTCGCGGCCGTCGCCCGGCAGCATGCCGACCACCGTGCCCCCCGCCTGCGCGGCGCCACGGGACGCGGCCGCCATGACGCCGCCGCGCCCGCCGCAGACGAGCACCGCGCCGGCCTCGCCGAGCAGCCTGCCGACCGCCTCCGCATCGGCCAGATCGCGGGGTGTCGCCTGAGAGGCGCCGATCACCGCCACATAGGGGGCTGCGCCGGCCGGCACGACTCAGCGGACCACGACGTTGACGAGCTTGCCCGGGACGACCACGACCTTGACGACCTCGTGCCCGTCGACGTGCGCCGCCACACCCGGCGCCCCGAGCGCAAGGCGCTGGAGCTCTTCGCGGTCCGCCGCGCTGGGGGCCTGCAGCCGGCCGCGCACGCGACCGTTTACCTGACAGACCAGCTCGAAGGTCTCAGCCGCCAGCATCGCCGGGTCCGCCGTCGGCCACGGGTCCTCCCATACGCGCCGGCCGCTGACGAGCTCATAGACCTCGGCGCCGGCATGGGGCGCGAACGGGAAGAGCAGTGAGGCGGCTGTGGCGACCGCGAAGCGGCGCGCGGCCAGATCGGCGTCGGGCAGGCGGTAGAGCTCGTTGACAAGCTCGATGACCGCCGCGATCGCGTTGTGGAAGCCGAAGCGGTCGGCGAACTCGCTGCTCACCCGCTCGATCGCCCAATTGGCCTTGCGCACGAGCGTCAGCGCGTCGCCGGTGGGGTCGGCGGGCTGGGTGATGCCTGAGGCGGCGGCGGTGGCCAGCGGGCCACCGCCGCCAGCGGCCAGCTGCAAGCCCAGCGTGTGCAGGCGCGCGAGCAGCCGGTGCGTGCCCTGCAGGGCGCTGTCGTTCCAGGCGGCGTCCTGCGCCGGGGGGCCCATGTTCAGGATGTAGGCGCGCACCGCGTCGGCGCCGTAGCGCTCGATCAGCGGCGTCGGCGAAATCACGTTGCCACGCGACTTGGACATCTTCTGGCCGTCGGGGCCGAGGATCATCCCCTGCGTGAAGAGCGACTGGAAGGGCTCCTGGACGTCGAGCAGGCCCATGTCGGCGAACACCTTGACGAAGAAGCGGGCGTAGAGCAGGTGCAGGATCGCGTGCTCGACACCACCGATGTACTGGTCGACGCTCATCCAGCCGCGCAGCACGGACGGGTCCCAGGCGGCGTGATCGTTGCGGGCGTCGCAGTAGCGCAGGAAGTACCAGCTCGAGTCCACGAAGGTGTCCATCGTGTCGGTCTCGCGGCGCGCGGGAGCGCCGCACGACGGGCAGGCGGTGGCGACCCACTCCTCGGCGGCCGCCAGCGGCGAGCGCCCGCGCGGCTGGTAGTCCTCGATCTCGGGCAGCTCCACGGGCAGTTGGTCCTCGGGCACGGGCACCATGCCGCAGCGCTCGCAGTAGACGATCGGAATCGGGCAGCCCCAGTAGCGCTGGCGAGAGATCAGCCAGTCGCGCAGGCGGAAGCTGACGGCGGCACGTCCGATCCGCTCGCGCTCGAGCCAGGCGACGATCCGCTCGAAGCCCTCGTGCGGGGTGAGGCCGTCAAACTCGCCGGAATTGACGAGCACCGCATCGTCGGCCTTCGTTACGTACGCCTCACCGGCGGGCGGCGCCGAGCCGTCCGCCGGTGCGATCACGTGGCGGATCGGCAGGTCATAGGCACTCGCAAAGGCGTGGTCGCGCTCGTCGTGGGCGGGTACCGCCATGATCGCGCCGGTGCCGTACTCCATCAGCACGTAGTCGGCGACCCACATCGGGATCTCCTCGCCGGTCACCGGGTTGGTGACCGTCTGACCGAGGAAGACGCCGGTCTTGGTCTTCTCCTGGTCGCCGCGCTCCTGGGCCGATTCGGTCAGCGCGTGGTTGACGTAGGCGCGCACCTGCGCCTCGCCCGGCGTGCCGGCGGCGAGCTTGAGGACGTCCGGGTGCTCGGGCGCCATCACGAAGAATGTCGCCCCGAACAGCGTGTCAGGGCGGGTCGTGAAGACGGGGTAGCTGGTGTCGAGGGCGCGGCAGTGGAACCGGACCTCGGCGCCGGAGCTGCGTCCGATCCAGTTGCGCTGCATCGTCTTGACGTGCTCGGGCCAGTCGATCGTCTCCAGGTCGTCCAGCAGGCGCTGCGCGTAGTCGGTGATGCCCAGGAACCACTGCTCGAGCTGGCGCAGCTCGACCTCGGCGCCGCAGCGCTCGCAGTGGCCGTCCACCACCTGCTCGTTGGCGAGCACGGTCTGGTCGTTGGGGCACCAGTTGACGGCCGACTCGCGGCGGGTCGCGAGCCCGCGCTCGTAGAGCTTCAGGAAGATCCACTGGGTCCAGCGGTAGTAGGAGGGCTCGTGGCTTGCGATCTCACGGGACCAGTCGATCGAGACGCCCCAGGCGCGGAAGGCACGCCGGAAGGCGTCGATCGAGCGCTCGGTCGCCACGCGCGGGTGCACGCCGGTCTTGATCGCGTTGTTCTCGGCGGGCAGGCCGAAGGAGTCGTAGCCCATCGGGTGCAGCACGCGGTGGCCGGTACGGCGCTTGTGGTGCGCGATCGCGTCGCCCACGGCGTAGTTCTTCATGTGGCCGACGTGCGGCTCGCCGCTGGGATAGGGCAGCATCTCCACCACGTAGGACTTCCTGCGGGCGTCCTGCGTGCTCGGATCGGGCTCGTTGGCCACCTCCCAGGTGCGCTCGGCCGCCCACACGCCCTGCCACTTGGCCTCGATCGCGCGGGGGTCGTAGCGGTGCTCGTCCATCCTGGGCGTGAGGTTAGAGATTCGGCGTGGCACAGGCAGGCATGTACTACCCTGTGGTTCTCGCGGGGCTATAGCTCAGCTGGGAGAGCGCTTGCATGGCATGCAAGAGGTCGCCGGTTCGATCCCGGCTAGCTCCACTCCACGCGTCTTACTCGAACCCTTGACATGACGGATGAGGGTTTGAGTGGGGCGCTTTTGCGTTCCAGTGCGCGCCTAGCCGGTTGTGGTGCAAGAGGTGTGGTGGCCCGTTTGGCCGGAGCATCGTCGTCCCTGTCCGCTGGTTGTGGGTGACGCCTGCGGGCAGACGGCGGTACCGATGTGACACCACGAGAGGTACCATCGCTGTATGGCGATGAATCTGCGGCTAGGTCCAGATGCTGAGGAGGCTGTGCGCCGTGAGGCGAAGCGTGCCGGGCGCTCGCAGCAGGACGTGATCCGGGAAGCCATCAGCCGTCATCTTGGTCTGGCGCCTGGGGACAGTCCTGGGGGCGACCTCAGCATGCTGGTCTCGACGGGCACGGTTCGTGCTCCGAGGACGTCGTACCGGAGAGTGAGCAAGCGAGTGAGCCTGCCGCCGGGGGTGACCAGCGCCGGCCTGCTCGACCGGGACGACCGGATCTGATGTGCGCGTCTACGTCGACAGCAGCGCGCTGATCAAGCGGTCTCTACAGGAAGCCGAGTCCGACGCCGTGGAGGAGGCGTTTGACCGCTACGTCGGGCAGGATGCCGTGATCATCTCGTCCTGACTGGCCTGGATCGAGGTCAGTCGAGCGCTCCGATCCCGTCTCGATGGCGGTCCGTACTCTGAAGATGAGATTCTCGATGCCGTCGAGGGCGCGCTTTCCGGCGTCGCCGAGCGAGTGATCACTGAGGACGTGATCGGCCTCGCGCGGCGGGTCGCTCCCCCTCAGCTGCGTAGCCTCGACGCGATTCATCTTGCTACCGCGATCCTGCTCGACGTCGACGAGGTCGTGGCCTACGACGATCGGCTGATCGACGCCTGCCGCCACAACGGACTGGTGACCGTGGCGCCAGGCCGCCGCCCGCGGAGCGGTGGCCGACGATCAGGCTCGACCGTTACAGACGTCACCAGCGTCTTTGATCGGCTCGGTGTGAGCGGCGCTGCATACGCCGTGCCGGTAACCGGCGGTTCGGGACAGGGCGTTCACGCCGACGATCTCATGACGCCAGCTTCGGTGATGAAAGTCCAGGTCGCTCTGGCCGTGGAGAACGCGATCGCAGCCGGAGCAATCGACGGCCAGACCCGCCGCACCTTGCGCAGCCAGAGCAGGACGCCCGGTCCAGTTGGACTCTCGCTCATGCAAGACGAGGTATCGATGTCGGTGCGTGACCTGGTAGTCGCGATGCTGACCGTAAGCGACAACGTGGCGACCGACGAGCTGATCGCCGCCGTCGGCCTTGACCAGATCAACGACACCACCCGCCAGCTCGGCATGACCCGAACCAAGGTCACCAACGACCTGCAAGACATGCTGGATGACATCGCCCGCGACGCCGGGTTCGATGATTACCGTCGCTTGATAAGCCACGACCCCGCCGTTGCCGGTCCGCCATCCGAACGGGACCTGCGCCACCGCATCGCCGCCAGCGCTGCGTTAGACCCAAACCGCGGATCTCGTACAACAGCGAGGGAGACGGTGACGTTGCTGCAGACGATCTGGACGGATCGCGCCGGCACGCCTGAGGCGTGTGCGGCGGTACGCCGCACGATGGGCCATCAACTGACACGCCACCGGATCGCCTCCGGCTTCGACGTGCCCGTCACGGTGGCCGCCAAGAGCGGCGGCCTCATGGGGATAGTGCGCAACGAGGCCGGGGTCGTCACCTTCCCGGACGGCAGCGCGTACGCGGTAGCGGTGTTCACACGCAGCGGCCCCGACGCGCGCAACGCCGCAGAGATCGACGCAAGCATCGGAGCGATCGCACGCCTTCTGATCGATCAGCTACGAACGCAGCCGACCGACGATTAGCCGTGCGGCCGCGCCCGAGTTTGAGAACTCTCTACGTACGTCCATCGAAGTGACCATCGACGCCGAGCAGGCCCGCTACGACGCCGCCTCCGACGGCTGCTTCCCACCGATCACCAACGACACCACGCTCACCGACACCGAGGTGCTGACCGCCTACCGCTACCAACCAAAGCTCAAAAAGCGACACCACGAGCTCAAGTCAGTCCAGAACGCCGCGCCGGTCACACTCAAGAGCCCGTTCCGGATCGAGGCGCTGTTCGCCTGCCAGTTCATCGCGCAGCTCATCAACTGCCTGATCGAACGCGAGCTGCTACGAGCGATGGCACGCCGCCAGATCCGCGAGCTGCCGCTCTACCACGAGCAACGCGCCTGCACCGCACCGACCACCGTCCGCGTCTACGAACAGTTCGCCGGCGTCCAACGCCACAAGCTCACCAGCCACGGCCAGCACCTTCAGACCTTCGAGCCCGACCTCACCGAGCTACAGCGACAACTGGCCGACCTCCTCGGCGTTCCCACCAGCGCCTACGCCAGCGGCCCGCTCAGCTCACCGAGCCGCTTCACCAAGGGGGAGGGATATCGCCTCACAGACCTGCGGGAAAGAGCGAGTTGAGACCACTCCACGCGTCTTACTCGAACCCTCGACACTGTGCATGAGGGTTTGAGTGGGACGCTTGCTCGCGTTCTGGCGCTGGCCTTGGATGCGGTGTCGCTCGATGGCGAGCGTCTCACCGAACGTTGACAGAGAGGGCTTCGCCCTCTACACCGGCGAGGTCGGCGGGTCAAACCACCTCCATGGCACGAAGCCCGAGACGGTCGGAGTCGCCCCGGCGGACTCTCCCGCTGGCCAGGAAGCCTGGATCTACGAGAAGTTCCAGTCCAAGACCGACGACGACGGACTCGCCGATGACGCCATCAGCATTGAGGACATGCTCGGCGCGATATCCCTCTACTGGTTCACCAACAGCGCAGCTTCGTCCGGCCGCATCTACTGGGAGAACGGCTCGCGCACCTTCGCCGGTCCGAAGCTGACGCTTCCGGTCGCGGTGACCGTCTTCCCGAGGGACATCCCACGCCGGCCACGAAGCTGGATCGAAGGCACCTACACCAACCTGATCCACTACGGCGAAGCCGACAAGGGCGGGCACTTCGCGACCCTGGAACAGCCCGAGACCCTGGTCAGCGAAAGCAGTGCCGGCCTGCGCACCTTGCGTTGACACCAACGCGATCTGCGCTCTGCTAGACAGGATCGAACGGCCGGTTGTCCGGCGGCTGGGTGAAGGTGGTCGGCGATCCCGCGCATCTTGCGTGGGTTGCCGGGCTGAGCCCCGGCCGGGTCGGTTGAGGGCAGCCCGTTCACCGCCTCCAAGGTCACTTCCTCCTCCGGCTGAAGCGTGGAGCCTCATCCGACGAATCCGAGGTAGGCGGTCGCAGCCTCGCGGACCTTCGCCAGCACCGTGGGCGTGACGTAGCCGCATCGCTGGCGCAGGTTGCGTCGGTGGACCGTCACGATCTTGTCTACCTGGATCATGGACGGCTGGATGAGCCCGGTCTGCTTGCTCGCCTGGATCGGGATGCGGGTGAACGCCGCGGTCTGATCCGTGGTCACGAGCAGCACGGTCACGAAATCGAAGTCAGAGAAGACATCGCTGGTGATGACGAGCACGGGGCGGGGCTTGGTGGTCAAGGCGCCGCCACCGCCGGCCAGCGTCCACAGCTCCCCCCGCTTCGGCTCGACCATCAATGCTCGGCCAGCGTTTCAGCCTGGATCTCGTCAAGGAACTCTGCCATGCCGGCACGGCCGTCTGCTGCGTTCAGTGCCGTCGCCTCCTGCCTGATCCGTTGGACGAACTCGGCACTGGTCAGGTCCGGCACCCAGTAGCGGACCTCCTTGTACCCGCGCTCCCTCATCCTTGCTCGATATTCGGCCACGCGATTTGTCATACCATCATGTTACGCCTAACTGAGCCGTGTTGCACGTAACATCCCTTCGCCCCCTAGCCCAAGGAGGTGAGCCAGGTCCGGCCGACCTCGACCGCTCGAAGCTCTGGAACCGGGGTGAGCCTGCAGCGAGGGCCGGTTCGAGCAGGGCACTCGCTCGAACCGGCCCAGCCTTCGCGGCCCCGCGGCGAGCGGCCGCTCATGTGTACCATTGGTGTATGGCACGCACCAACATCGACATCGACGACGTGGCGTGCGACACGGTGATGCGTCGTTATCACCTCGCCAGCAAGCGAGACGCGGTCAACTTCGCCCTGCGGACCGTGGCTTCCGAAGCTCTCGACCTCGACCGGGCACGCGGCCTGCGCGGATCAGGGTGGGAGGGTGACCTCGACGAGCTGCGCGCCAGCCGAGCCGGATGATTCTCGTCGACACCTCTGCGTGGATCGAGTTCCTCCGCGACACCGGCAGCGCCACCTGTGTGCGGGTCGACGAGCTGCTCGCCGAGGAGCTCGCCAGCTGCCAGCCGGTTCGCATGGAGCTACTCGCCGGCGCTCGCGACGGACGTCACCTGCAGGCCCTGCGCGGCCTGCTCGCACGCACCACGATCCTCGAGACGCTACCGACCGATTACGAGGACGCCGCCATGCTCTACCGCACCTGCCGACGCCGCGGTGAGACCGTCCGCAAGCTGATCGACTGCCTCATCGCCGCCCACGCCATCCGCGCGCGCCTCCCGCTGCTCCACAGTGATGCCGATTACGACGTGCTCGCACGTCACACGGAGCTCGTGCTCGACCGCGCCTGACGAGTCGCGGTCCTGGCCGAAGAGCGCGTCCGAGATGCTCCAGGGCGACCACCGGCTGGCGGCGCACGGCAACGACCGCCCGATTCAGCTCGCCCGCTGCACCTGGATCAGCCGGTCACCCGCCGCCAGCACCGGGTCGCTGGTGACGCCGAGCGCAACGCGGCCGTTCTGGTAGACGCCGAGGATCAGGCCGCCGGCACGCCCGCGCACAGCCGAGAGCTGCTGGCCGGCCAGATCGGCGCCAACCTCGGTCTCCACCATCCGGTAGGCGTCACTCTCGACCAGCGCCAGCAGCACGTCGCCGGATTGGGGCGCCTCGAGGCTCTTGGCGAGCGTGTGCCCGATCAGCTCGTCGGTCGCCAGCGTGTGCGTGACCCCGAGGTCCGCGAGCGCACGGGCGACACTCGGCGACTGCGTGAGCGCGTAGACCTCCAGATCGGATGCCAGCGCCCGCACGCTGACCGCGACCACAAGCGTGTCCGCGTCGCTCTCGCAGGCGATCAGTGCACGGTCGGCGCGCTCCGGATGCGAGGCACGCACGACGCTCTCGTCGCTCGGGTCGCCGGCGATGAAATGGTGCTCGTCCCCCAGGTCGGGGGGGCGGGCGGCGGCGACCAGCACGACCCGCTGGCCGCTGCGCTCCAGTTCGGCCAGCACCCTTGAGAGCACCGGGTGGGAGCCGTAGATCAGCGTGTAGTTGTCCGGCGGCAGGATGCGGTCCATGCCCAGAAGCCTCCTCATGCGGTTCATTGCCGACGCCCCGGCTACGAGCGCGAAGACTGCGCCGACGACCGGGATTGTGCCGAGCATCACGGCGATGGCGATGACCCGGCCGATCGTGTTGTGCGGCGTCACGTCGCCGTAGCCGACGGTCGTGGCGGTCGTGACCGCCCAGTAGATTCCGATCCCGAACGAGACGTGCTGCGTCAGCGAGAAGAGCGCGGCGCCGATCACGAGCACGGCGCAGGCGAAAGCCAGCAGGCTCGCGACGCGGTAGCGGTTGACCCCGCGCACAAGGCTTGCGGCGATCAGGAAAAGCGGCATCTCAGGGGCCCAGCCGCAGGCCCTCGCGCGCCGCGACCAGCGCCGCCGCGGGGTCGAGCTCCGGGGTTCCACGCGAAAGCTCGAGCGCCCGGTCGGCGAGCTCGACCGCCTGCTCACCGCTCGTGTCCTCGTCGGCCAGCGCGAGGGCGACGAGCGTCTGGTGCAGGAGCTCCGGCCGCTGGAGATCCGGTGGCGGCCCGGCCGGCGGCAGCTCCCTGGCGCCCGCCAGCAGCGCGGCCACGTCCTTTCCGCCCCCGAACAGGCGGCCCGGATGCTTGTCGGGGATGCTCATCGCGATCGCGCCGCTCGCCGGGTCGATCAGCGCGATCCGAGAGCGCAGGCCGGAGCGCTCGAGCCCGAGCCGGTAGCCCGAAAGCCGCAGGTAGCCGACCTGGGCGGCCAGCTGCTGGTAGGCGAACGCCTCGCGCTCCGCACCGAGCCGCGTCTGATGCAGTGAGATGTGGGTGAGCGCGTCGGCGCCCGCCCCCTCCGGGTCCGGGGCCACCAACAGGAACGCCTGCGGCCCCAGACGACCAGCGCCCACACCGGCGACGTCCACCAGCAGCTGGTAGCCGGAGAGCGACAGCGCGCCCACCACGCCGGCGGGCAGCGGGTGTTGCTGCAGGTGGCCAGGGGCGAACGCCATCAGTTTCCGAGCAGCCCGCCGAGCAGCCCGCCCATGCCGGGAGCCTGGGCCTGTCCACCGCCGGCGCCGGTCTCAGCTCCAGGCGGGTGGTAGTAGGCGCTCTGCAGCCCGATTCGGCCAGGGCCAGTGAAGCGGTTGAAGACCAGGTTGCCGCCGCCGCCGAGCAGACCGGTCTTGAACCCGTAGACCTCCTGGCTCATCGACACCGAGTGGTCGTAGTAGAGCCAGCCGCCGGGCTCGATGTCGATCGACTCGCCCGGCTCGAGCGTCTTCTCGAAGACGTTGCCGTAGCCATGCACCCACACGACCCCCTCACCGCCGGTGCACATGAACTGGTCGATGAAGAAGCCGCCGCCGTAGATCATGTTGGCGAAGCCCTTCATGCGGCTGTAGTCGTACTCGACGTTCTGGGTGGCCGCCAGGAACTGGTGCTCGCGCACCTGCAGGCCGGTGCCCGCCTGCAGGTGCAGCGCGACAACGTGTCCGGGCGCGTCGCGGCTGAAGGCGACCTCGCCTCCGGACTCGATCTGGAGCAGGAGCAGCGGCATCCCGGCGAACGCGCGCCGGACCAGCCCCTTGCGCAGTGGGTGCAAGCCGACTTGCAGGTTCGGGTACTTCCACAGCAGCACGTGGTGCTCGAAGTAAACGGGCATGCTGCCGTCGAGCGCCAGGTGCAGAACCGGGACCAGCTCGCCCTCGAGCCGGTATCTGAGCCCGCTGGAGGTTCCCTCTGGGATCTGCGTCGGCAGGAGTTTGGGTGCGGAAGGCATTTAGGGCTCCGTTCTCGTCTCGATTACGGGTCGCCGCTGCCCGCTGGCAGCGGCGCTCATGCGCGGCACGCTAGCGGCTGGCGAGCGGTTTCGCAGCAATCTCGCGATAATCGGTCGGTGCAACCCATATATGTGTGCGGGCACCGCAATCCCGACATGGACTCGATCGGGGCGGCCATCGGCTATGCGGAGCTCAAAGCGACGCTCGACCCGGGAACCGCCTACGTTCCCGTGAGGCTCGGCGAGTGCAACCCGCAGACCCGCTGGGCGCTCGCGCGCGCGCAACTGCCCGAGCCGGAGCTGCTGCCGCACATCAGGCTGCGCGCGGGTGACCTGATGCGCACGGAGTTCCCGCGCATGAAGGCCTGGGATCCGATCCGCGCAGCGGGTCTGGCGCTGGACGGTATCGATTACGACCTGGTGCCGATCGTCGACGAGGCCGGCGTGCTGGACGGGATCGTGACGACGCGCGCACTCGCCCGCCGCTACTTCCAGGACGCCGGCGCGGGCGCCGAGCTGCACACGCAGACACGCCTGCAGGCGATCGCCGAGGCGCTGGACGGCGAGCTACTGGCCGGCGAGGACCGCACGCTCACAGGCCGGATCTGGGTGCACGCCAGCGCCGTCGAGAGCGCGCCCGCGATCAACGAGGCGGCGATCGTCGTAGTCGGCGACCGGCCTCGCGCGCAGCGCAGCGCGCTGGAGCACGACGTGGCACTGCTGGTACTGGCCGACGGCGCCCAGCCAAAGCCGGAGGTGCTGGAGCTCGCACACGCCGGCCACACGGCCGTGATCCGTACGCCGCTCGACACCTGCGTGGCGGCGCGCATGATCACGCTCGCCGCACCGTGTGAGGAGCTGGTCGAACACGATCAGGTCCTCGCCGGGGTCGATGACCTGATCAGCGAGGTCGCGGTGCAGATCAGGGATTCGCGGCATGGCGCCGCCCTGATCTGCGACGCCGATTGCCGGCCGATCGGCCTGGTCTCACGCTCGGACCTGGACTCGCCGGCGCGCCGGCGCGTGATCCTGGTCGATCACGCCGAGCAGGCGCAGAGCGTGCCGGGCGTCGATCAGGCGGAGATCGTGGAGATCTTGGACCACCACCACATCGGCTCGATCGAGACGAAGGTTCCGGTGCGGGCGACGTTTGACCCTGTCGGGTCCACCTCCACCCTGGTGGTCGAGCGGTTCCGGCGCAGCGGGGTCGAGCCGAGCCGCCCGTCAGCGCTGCTGCTGCTCTGCGCGGTGCTGTCCGACACGGTGATCCTCGCCTCGCCGACGACCACCGAGCGCGACGCGGCGGTCGTGGAGTATCTGGAGCGCGTGCTCGAGTTGGATGCGCGTCAGTTCGGCCGCCAGATGTTCGAGGAGACCTCCGACGTCGCCGGCATCGGCGCCGATGACCTGGTCCGCCGCGACGCCAAGGCCTACCAGTCCTCCGGGGGCGCCGCGTTCGTGATCGCCCAGGTTGAGGTCGTGGGCAAGGGGCTGCTTGACCGCGAGGCGGAGCTGCTGGCTGCGATGGCGCGCGAGCGCGCGAGCCAGCGCGTGACGCTGTACGCGCTGATGGTGACCGACGTGCTGGACAGCGGCACCGATCTGCTGCTTGACGGCGACCGAGCCGCCGTGGCCGCGGCCGCCAAGGCCTTTGGGGCCCACGCCGCCGGCGCTCGCCTCCATCTGCCGGGCGTCATGAGCCGCAAGAAGCAGGTGGCGCCGAAGCTGCTGGGCGCGCTGTAGGCCGGCGCGCTGCAGGCCGCTGTCGCCGCTACACGGGCGCGAAGTCGAAGGTTCTGGCCGGCGCCTCGCCCCAGAGCTGCTCCAGCCGGTAGAACTCGCGCGTCTCGGGGCTGAAGATGTGGACGATCACGTCGCCGTAGTCCATCAGCACCCACTGCGCCGCCGCCGCCCCGTCCACACGGGTCGGCGCCAACGCGTGCGCGCGCTTGACGCCCAGCTGGATGCGCTCGTGGATCGCCCTCACCTGCCGGTCGCTGCGACCGCTGCAGATCAGGAAATAGTCCGCGACGGTTGAGAGCTCGCGCAGGTCGAGCGCGACGATCGCCTCCGCCTTGGCGTCGGACGCGTGCTCGGCGACTGCCAGGGTGAGATCTTCGGGCGTCATGTTTGGTTGCTACCTCCGTAGAGACGGTGCTTTGCGATGTATGCCGCCACCGGCCCGGGAACGAGGTAGGTGAGCGGCCGGCCCTGCTGGACGCGCCTGCGGATGTCCGTCGATGAGATCTCGATCTGCGGCATCCGGAAGAAGACCGTGCGCTCCGCACCGGGCAGCCCAGACAGCGCCCGGTCGATCGCGGCGCGCGGGGTGCCGCGTCGCTGCGCGACCGCGAGCCGGGCCAGCGACAGCACCCGCTGCGGCTCATGCCACTCGGGCAGGCCGGCCGCCACGTCACCGCCGACGAGCAGGAACATCTCACTATCCGGCATCAGTGCGCTCAGTGCTTCCAGGGTATCGGCTGTGTACGACGGTCCAGGGCGGATGACCTCGAGCTCGGACACGATGAAGCGCGCGTCGCCGGCGACGGCGCGGCGGCAGAGCTCCAGCCGCTGTGCGGCGCCCGGATCCTCGTCCACCGGCTTGTGCGGCGGCTGCCCGGCAGGCATCAGGATCACGCGCGCCAGCCCGAGCTGCTCGTGGGCTTCCTGGGCAAAGATCAGATGCCCCAGGTGAGGTGGGTTGAAGGTCCCTCCGAGGATGCCGACGCGCCTGCCGGCGTTTGCGGCGAGCGCGTCAGGCACGGACGTGGCCGGCACCCTCGACCAGGTACTTGTAGGTGCACAGCTCGCGCAGCCCGATAGGGCCCCGCACGTGCAGCTTCTGCGTGGAGTTGCCGATCTCGGCCCCCATGCCGAACTCGCCTCCGTCGGTGAAGCGCGTCGAAGCGTTCACGTACACGCAGGCCGCGTCGACCCGCAGCTCGAAGTCGCGTGCCGCCGCGGTGTCGCTGGTGACAATCGCCTCCGAGTGGCCGCTCCCGTGCCGGTTGATGTGCTCGATCGCCGACTGCAGGTCATCCACGACCGCCACCGCCAGCTCGAGCGCCAGGTACTCAGTGTCCCAGTCCCGCTCGGTCGCGACACGGATCGAGAGCTCCGGCACCAGCGCCCGGGTGCGCTCGTCGCCGTGCAGCGTCACACCTGCGTCGTGCAGGGCGTGCAGCGCGCGCGGCAGGAAGACGCTCGCCACATCGGCATGGACGAGCAGCGTCTCGGCCGCGTTGCAGACCCCGGGACGCTGGACCTTGGCGTTGACGATGATCGCCTGCGCCGCGTCGAGGTCGGCGGCACGGTCCACGTAGACGTGACAGTTCCCAGAGGCGGCGAAGATCACCGGCACTGTCGCCACCCCCTTGAGCGCGGCCTTCAGTCCCTCTCCCCCGCGCGGGATGATCAGGTCCACGCTGGCGCTCTGCGTCGCCAGCTCGGCCAGCTCCTCGCGCCCGCCACCGGCGACGCGCGTGACCGCCCCGGCCGGCAGGCCGACGCCGGCGGCCGCCTCGGCGGCGATCGTCGCGAGCACCGCGTTCGAGTGGGCGGCAGCGCGTGAGCCGCGCAGCACCACGGCGTTGCCCGACTTCAGGCACAGGGCCGCGGCGTCGATCGTGACGTTCGGCCGAGCCTCGTAGACGACCGCCACGACGCCGAGTGGCACGCGCACCTTGCGCACGTCGAGCCCGTTGGGCAGCCGGAATCCGTCGATCACCTCGCCGACGGGGTCAGGCAGCGCCGCAATCTTGCGGGTCCCCTCCGCGATCGCCGCGATGCGCCGGCCATCCAGCGTGAGCCGGTCCACCAGCGCCGCCTCGAGGCCGGCTTCCCGCCCCGCCTCCAGGTCGCGCGCATTGGCCGCCAGGATCTCCGGCGTGCGGTCCTCGAGCGCGGCGGCGATCGCCGCAAGCGCCGCGTCCTTGACACGGGAGCTGAGCGTCGCCAGCTCGCGTGAGGCTCGCTTGGCGCCCGCGCACAGCTCCGCGACCGATGCTTGCGTTGTGAGCGTTGACATGGTGTGAACCTAAGACTACGCAAGCACGAAGTGGTCGCGGTGAACCACCTCTTCGCTGGCCGCCGGCATCAGCTCGCGCACCGCCGCCGACTGCAACCCGCGGACCCGCTCGAGCTCGGTCGCGGCGTAGTTGCTGATCCCCTTCCCGATCACCTCGCCGGCACAGCTGACCTCGACCGCGTCGCCCGCCTCGAACTCGCCGCTGGCCGCCACGACCCCGACCGGCAGCAGGCTGCGCCCCCCCTCGCGCAGAGCACGGGCCGCGCCCGCATCGACGGCGATGATGCCACGCGCCGGCTTTGCGTATTTCAGCCACAGCTTGAAGCTGGGCACGCGCTCCTCTCGCGCCGCGAAGGTCGTACCGAGTCGCTCGCCGCTGGCGGCGGCGAGCACGGCACCGGCCAGCTGCCCGTTGGCGATCACCGTGGGGATCCCGGCCGCCGTCGCCATCTCCGCGGCGACCACCTTCGACCGCATCCCCCCCGACCCGAGCGCGGACGTCGCCTGTGTGATCTCGAGCGCCTCGAGCTGGTCGAGCCGGTCGATCAGCGGCACCAGTCGCGCGCCCGGGTCGCTGCGCGGATCGGCCGTGTACACGCCGTCGGTGTTGGTCAAGAGCAGCAGCCGCTGCGCACCCACGAGGATCGCCACCTGCGCGGCCAGGAAGTCGTTGTCGCCGAAGGAGATCTCATCGGTGGTGGTCGTGTCGTTCTCGTTGATCACGGGCACCACCCGCCAGTCGAGCAGCTTGGCCAGCGTGTGACGCACGTTCAGGTAGTGGGTGCGCGCGTGCAGGTCGAAGAAGGTCAGGAGCACCTGCGCACTGCGCAGGCCACGGTCTGCGAGCAGCTCATCGTAGACCCGGTAGAGCTTGCCCTGGCCGATCGCGCTGGCGGCCTGCAGCTCGTCGATCGCGCGTGGGCGCCGCGCCGGCGAGACCTGCATCACCGAGAGCCCGCGTGCGATCGCACCGCTGGTGACGATCACCGGCGCCATCCCGCCCGCGTGCAGCGCCGCGACGTCGTCGCAGATGCGCCCGAGCACGTCCTGGCGCACGCTGCCGTCGTCGCCGGCCACGACGCTCGACCCGAGCTTGATCACAACCGCACCCATGGCGCCGGCTCAGGGCTCCAGATCGAAGGCGATCCCCGCGATCTCCACATCGTCGCCGGGCTCGAATCCGGCCGCCTCGAGCGCTCGGATCACGCCCATCCCGCGCAGCCGCCGCTCCATGTAGGCCAGCGCATCCTCGTTGTCCAGGTCGTAACGCGCGACCAGCGACTCGACCTCCGCGCCGAGCACCCTGAAGCCGCCATCATCGTCGCGCACGACGCGGAAGCCTCCGGCCGGCGCGGGCCGGAACACCCGGTGCTCGGCGAGCGCCTCAAGGCTGGCCTCTCCGGCGGTGGCCCGCTGGCCACCGCCGTCGCCGGCGCGCGTCGGCTCGGCGTCCTCCAGCGGCACGCGCCGCAGCAGCTCGGTGGCGAGCTCATCGAGTCCCTGGCGGCTCGCGGCCGAGGTCAGGATCACGGGTATCTCCTGGCCGAGCCGCGCCCGCCAGCGCGCCCGCATCTCGGCACCCTGCTCCGGCGTGACCAGGTCGGCTTTGGAGAGCGCCAGGATCCGCGGCAGCTTCGCGAGCCCGGCGTGGTAGAGCTCGAGCTCGTGCTCCACCGTCGCGTGGTTCTCCTCTGGATCGGAGCCGTCGAGCGGCGCCAGGTCGAGCACGTGCACGAGCAGGCGCGTGCGCTCGATGTGCGCCAGGAACTCGTGTCCGAGCCCGACACCGTCCGAGGCGCCCGCGATCAGGCCGGGGATATCGGCGATCACGAGTTGGCGATCATCGTGGTGCAGCGTGCCGAGCACCGGCTCGAGCGTCGTGAACGGGTAGGCGGCCACCTTCGGCGCAGCCCGCGTCAGACGCGCGATCAGCGACGACTTGCCGGCGTTCGGGACTCCGACCAGCCCGACATCAGCGAGCAGCTTGAGCTGCAGGGTCAGCCAGCCCTCCTGCCCGGCCAGGCCGCGCTCGGCAAACCGCGGCGCCTGCCTGGTCGAGCTGGAGAAGTGCCGGTTACCACGCCCGCCGGCACCACCGCGGGCGACGACGGCGCGCTGACCGGCGCGTACGAGGTCGTGGCGGGCGCCGTCGGCCTCCAGGACGATCTCCGTGCCGGGCGGCACGGGCACCTCGAGCGCCGGCCCGTCGGCCCCATGGCGCTGCGCTCCCTGGCCGTGGGCGCCGCGCGTGGCCTTGAAGTGCTGCTGGCGACGGAAGTGCTCCAGGTCCCGGTAGGAGTCGTCGCAGACGAGCACCACGTCGCCCCCGTGCCCGCCATCCCCACCGTCAGGTCCGCCCTTGGGAACGTGCGCCTCGCGGCGAAAGCTCATGCAGCCGTCGCCGCCGGCACCGGCCTGCACGTGTATGCGCGCCCGGTCCTTCATCCGCGACCCGTCGCGGGTGCGCATCCGCCGCCGGCGGCCGTAAGCTCCCCGCCGTCAGCCAACCATGACCGGAGGTGTGTGCGGATGAAGACGCTCGCTGAGTTCAAGGCATTTCTCATGCAGGGCAACCTGGTGGCGCTCGCGGTGGCATTCGTGATCGGCACGGCATTCGCGGCGCTGGTCAAGGCCCTCGTGGCTGACCTCCTGACGCCGATCATCGCCCTGATATTCGGCAAACCGAACTTCGGCAATCTGTCCTTCACGATCAACTCGAGCCACTTCTTCTACGGCGATTTCATCAACGCCGCGGTCACCTTCGTGAGCGTCGCGGCGGCTGTCTTCTTCTTCGTCGTCAGGCCATACGAAGGGTTCAAGCAGCGGTTCGTGGCGGAGGACACGTCCGTCAAGGCCTGCCCGGAGTGCACTTCCACGATCCCTGCCGCTGCCCGGCGCTGCCCACAGTGCACGGCCGTGCTCACCAGCTGAGCGGCGCCTCGGCTGCGCGCGGCGCTCAGGCCGCGTCGTCGGGCGGCTGCACGGAGATCATGCGCCCCTTGCGTCCACGGCTGAACTGAACGACACCCGCCGACTTGGCGAAGATCGTGTCGTCCTTGCCGATGCCGACACCGTCACCGGGGTGAAAGCGCGTGCCGCGCTGCCGCACGATGATCTCGCCGCCGGTGACGCTCTCGCCGGCAAAGACCTTGACGCCCAGGCGTTGCGCGTTTGAGTCGCGACCGTTGCGGGAGGAGCCGAGGCCCTTCTTATGCGCCATGTTCAGCCTCCTGAGCAGCCGCCTTGGCGCGCGTGGAGCGCCCCTGGGCCGCCGCTTCGATGGTCGTTACCTGGATCCTGGTCAGTTCCTGCCGGTGCCCGTTACGGCGCTTGTAGCCGCGCTTGGGCTTGAACTTGACGACACGCAGCTTGGGCCCGCGCTCCTGAGCCAGCACCGTGGCCGTGACCCTGACCGCGCTCAGCGCATCGCCGTCGAGCATCCGCTCGCCATCGACGAACAGCAGCGGCTCGAGCGACACGCTCTCCCCCTCTGCAGCCACCAGGCGCTCGATCAGCAGGGTCTGGCCCTCCTGCACACGGTATTGCTTGCCGCCCGTCTTGACGATTGCGTACATGATCACTCTGAGGAAGATTCGTGGCCCGCGCTCGCGGCACCGGCCGTTACAGTCGCCCGGCGCGGAGTCGAGCGCCGGCCGCGACGCCGGACGGAAGATTCTACTGCATCTCCCGGAGGTTCGTCTCGAGGCGCCGCAACTGGAGGCTTGTCGATCAGTACGGCGACCGCCTCGGTGCGCCCCACCTGCTCGATGCGGACCAGCCGCTTCTGTCCGACCGCGCGATCGGCGCCACGCACGCAGATGATGTAGCCGTCGACCTTCGCCACAGCATCACCGGCGCTGTACATGTGCGGCTCGATGATCTCCAGGTAGACCTCCTCGCCTTCGCGGAACGGGAGCGCGCGCTCCAGCACCTGCTCGCGATCGGCCTCCATGAGCACCGCGAAGTGATCCAGCGGCAACCCCTCGGACCCCTCGAAGTGGAACCACTTGCCGGTGTCGGACTCGATCGCGCGCAGCACGCGCGCGTCGTGACCGGTGAACTCCTGACTGACGCGCGGGTTCATCTGAATCAGCAACGCCTCCGCGGAGACCCTGGTGGCGAGCTCGCGCATGCGCCGCTCGAACTCGATGGCGATCGTCTCCTCCGACTTGATCACACCTTCGCCGTGGCAGGTCGGACACGGCCTGGTCATGATCTCGCGCACTCCTTCGGTGACGTTCTGACGCGTCATCTCCACCAGCCCGAGCGGCGATATCTCCACAACGAAAGTCTTTGTGCGGTCCTCGTCCAGCGCCTTGCGCAGCGTCTTGAGCACGGCGTCGCGATTCCTGGCACGCGCCATGTCGATGAAGTCGATCACGATGATCCCGCCGATGTCGCGCAGCCTCAGCTGGCGCACCACCTCCTCCGCGGCCTCGAGGTTCGTCTTGGTGATCGTGTCCTCGAGCCGGGCGCTCTTACCCTTGCCGGTGAAGCTGCCGGAGTTGACGTCGACCACGGTCAGCGCCTCCGCGTAGTCGATCACAAGGTAGCCGCCGCTGGGCAGATCGACGCGCCTGGAGAGCGTGGAGTCGAGCACGCGGTCAACCGCGAAGGCTTCGAACAGCGGCCGCTCCTCGTTCCACAGATCGACCAGGTCGACAAGCTCTGGCGCGGTGCGCGAGAAGAACGAGACGAGCCGATGGTGCTGCTTCTCGTCGTCGACTATCGCCCGCTCAAACTCGCCGGAGTAGATGTCCCGCACGACTCGCACCGAGAGGTCGGCCTCCTGGAAGACGAGCGCCGGCGCCTCGGTCTCTTCGACACGCTTGCGCAGCACCTCGTTGAGCTTGAACAGGTAGAGCAGCTCGCGCTCCAGGTCCGGGCGCTTGGCCCCCTGTGCGGCCGTGCGGATGATCGCGCCAGAACCCTGCAGGTCGAGCTTGGCTGCCTCCTTGCGCAGCCGCTCGCGCTCGCGGTCGTCGAGCCTGCGTGAGACGCCCACGCCCTCCCCGTAGGGAGCGAGGACCATGTAACGGCCGGCGATCGTGAGGTCCATCGACAGTCGGGCGCCCTTGGTCTTCAGCGGATCCTTGACGACCTGCACGACGATGTCCTGGCCGGGTCTCAAGAGGTCCCCGATCTGCGCCGCGTCGCGCCCCGAGCCGCGACCGCGACGCGGTGCCTCGACGCCCGGCAGCACGATCTCATCCACGTGCAGAAAGCCGTTCTTGTCGAGGCCGATGTCCACGAAAGCGGCCTCCAGCCCGGGCAGGACGTTGTCCACACGGCCCTTGTAGATGTTGCCGACGATCGATCTCGCACCGCGGCGCTCCAGGTAGAGCTCGGCCACCGCGTAGCCGGCACCGGGGTTTGCGCTGCGGCGCCGGCGTCGGGTCGTGGTGGCGCCGGTCTGCCGTGGAGCGGGCTCACCAGCCCGCTCGAGCAGCGCCACGCGTGTCTCCCCGCGATCGACGCTGACCAATACTTGCTTCTTCAATTTTGGTTCCTTTTCGAGTTCTCTTTCGTCCGGCGGCGAGCCGTCAGACGATCAGCGCCCGAGCCTTGCCAGCCGTCGACATCCGTGCCTGGACGTGGATCGACTGCAACAGCCCGATGGCTATGAAGGTTGTGACCACTGAGGAGCCGCCGTAGGCGATCAGTGGCAGCGGGATGCCGGTGACCGGCATGATTCCCATGTTCATGCCGATGGTCACAAAGACCTGGTACATGAACATGGCCAGGATCCCGCCCGCGATCAGGGTCCCGTAGAGGTTCTTTGCCATCGTGACGATCCGCAGCGTGCGCCAGATCAGCAGCGCGTACAGCGAGATCACGACGGCGGCGCCGACGAACCCGTACATCTCGCCGATCGTGGCGAAGATGAAGTCGCTGTCCGCCTCGGGGATGAAGCCGCCCGTGGCCTGACTGGCCCTGGCGGGTCCTGTGCCGGTCTTCTGTCCCGAGCCAAGCGCGATCAGCCCCTCGTGCAGCTGGTAGCAGTTGGCGTCCTTGGTGACGTTGCAGTTGGGGTTCAGGAAGGTCGTCAGACGCGCCGTCTGATAGGGCTTCAGCACGTGTACCCCGACTGCCGGCGCGACCGTCAAGACGATCACGGTGGCGGCCACCACCAGCGCCGCGAGCGCCGCCAGGTGCTTCCAGCTGGTACCCCAGAAGAACAGCACGGCGCAGGCGATCACGCCGTAGATGAGCGCGTCGCCCAGGTCGGGCTGAGCCATCACGATCATCGCCGGGACCAGCCCCAGCAGCAGGATGCGCGCGGTGGTGCGGTGCTCGGCGACCCGCCTCGAGCGCTCGACCGCAAACGCCGACAGCGCCAGGATCAGGAGCACCATGCAGATCACCGAGGACTGGAAGCTGAAGCCCGGCAGCGGGATCCGGCGCTGCGAGGCGCCGGCGCTGCCGCCGGGCGCGGGGAACGCGAACACGACCAGGTTGAGCACGATCGTCAGGCTGTAGATCACGTATCGCAGCTCACGCAGCCGCGAGTAGTCGAAGCGGCTGATCACCAGCGCCAGCACGATCCCGAGCACCGCGAATATCGCCTGGCGCTTGTATTCACCGACGTAGGGTGGGACGTTGAGCGCGTGCAACACCACGATCGAGCAGGCCGACAGCGCGACGGCGGCGAACATCAGCAGCGGATCGATGCGCAGGAGCTGCCCTCGCGTGCGGCTGGAGGACTCACCGCTGAGCCGCAGTGGTGTGGTCGCGCTCACGGCAGCACTACCCCAGCCCGACCATCGGTCCGGGCTTGCCGAAGTAGAACTGCGAGATGATCTGGCGCGCGACCGGGGCGGCGGAGCTCGTACCGTAACCGCCCTTCTCGATGTCCACGACGACCACGATCGGCTTGCGGGTCGCGGTGCCTGGCACGTAGCAGGCGTACCAGCCGTCGGTCGGGCCGTTCGGCACCGCGCTCAGCTCGGCGCTGCCGGTCTTGCCGTAAACAGGCAGCGGCAGGCTCGACATCACGTCCGTGGAGGTCCCCTGCGGCCCCTTGGCGGCGAGGTAGAGGCCCTGCCGGATCGCGTTCAGATAGGCGGGGTTGATGTTGAGCTTGCGTTTGGGCGCCGGGTCGATGTTCTGGACCAGCGTCCCGGACGGCGACTGAATCTCCGCGCCGATGTGCGGCGTGACGATCGTGCCGCCGTTCTCGAGCGCCGAGTACACGACGGCCAGCTGGATCGGCGTGAGCTGGTCGACGTACTGGCCGACACCGGTCTCGACGTTGTCATCGATCGTCCAGTAGCTGGCGTTGGCGATGCCGCAGCCGCCGGAGAGCACCTCATTGCCGAAATCGCCCATCACGGCCGGGTGCTTGCGACCCCCCTTGTAGAGCCCGGTGGCGTTCTGGCACTCGAGCTCCTGCTTCCACAGCGCCGTCTGCACCCGCGGCGAGCCGATCAAGCCGGGACTCTCGCCGGGGAGGTCCACGCCGGTCAGCTGGCCGAGCCCGTAACGGCGTGCCCACGCCTGCAGCGCAAAGCCCTTGGGGTACGCGGCCGGGTTGCCGTTGAGCAGCCGGCCGAGGTTGTAGAAGAACTCGTCGTCTGAGACCTCGATCGCCTGCTGCAGGTCGACGACACCGTAGTTGACATGCCCGGCGTTGCTCAGGCAGGGTGCGCCCTTGAGGCAGAAGAGCCGGCCGGGATAGTCGTTGAAGGTTTGTCCCAGCTTCCAGACGCCGGTCTCGAGCGCCGCCGTGGCCGTCACCGGCTTGAAGGTCGAGCCGTCCGGGAAGGCCCCCGCGATCGCGCGGTTGAGCAACGGCTCGTGGTTTGCGGGGTTGTTGAGGTAGCTCCACTCCTTGGTGGAGATGCCGTTGGCGATCGAGCTGGGGTTGTAGGTCGGGTTCGAGCCCATCGCGTAGATCTGCCCGTTCTGGGGGTCGATCGCGACGAACGAGCCACCGTCGGCACCGTTGCTGGCGTTGGCTGCGATCGAGGTCGCAAGCGCCTTCTGCCCGACCTTCTCGAGCGCGGAGTTGAGCGACAGCTTGAGCGTGTCGCCGACGATCGGTTGCGTCGCCTTGGTGTAGCCCTCGAACTGTCCCTGGGCGTTGACCTTCACGCCCTCGCTACCATCGATGCCCTGCAGGTACTGGTTGTACTGCTCCTCCAGCCCGGACTGCCCGACGATGTCGCCCGGCTGAACGCTCTTGTAGATCTTGTCCTTGATCTCTGTGGCGGTGACCTGGCTCAGGTATCCGAAGAGCTGCGCGCCCGCGGTACCGAGCGCGTATTTGAGCACATAGGTGTCCTGTGAGATCACACCGGGAAACTGGGTCTGACGCTCGCCGATGTAGTCCTGTATATAGGTCGCCACGTTGGTCTTGATCGTCGCATTGCCGTACTGAGACTGTGCGACGCTCTGGGCGACGAGGCAGGCGATAGGTGGCAGCCGCACGTGTGAGACCTGAGCGCCCTTGTTGGCGATGTAGATGGTGTAGGTGCACCTGGCCGGGGTGGTGGACATGCCGAGCAGCTTTGCGAGCCGCGTCATCACGGCCTCGGCCGCGGCCGGGATCACGACCGGATGCTGGCGCTGGAAGTCGAGCACCGCCCCGCCGCCCGGCAGGCTGCGTGGTGCGATCTGGATCGATGGCACCGGCACCGACTGCACCAGCGGCTGCCCGCTCGAGTCGACGATCTCACCGCGCGGTGCGGCCACCGGGATCGAAAGCACAGTCTGGTTCTGTGCCTGAGCCGCGTACTGGCTGCCCGTGAGCACCTGCAGGAACCAGAGGCGGAAGAAGATCACCGCGAACATCAGCAGCGCCAGCCCGCCGACGAGCGCCACGCGCAGCGCCAGCTGCGGGGTCATGGGCGGCGTGCGATCGTCGGCGGGTGTCGGTCCGAGCATCAGCGCGCCCTCGCTCTCGTGCTGCCCGCAAGCCGCTCCGACGGGCGCTCGAGCGGACTCAGCGAGGTCGCGTAGGCGCGCCCGCCGCGAGCCCTCGGACCGCGCGGCAACACCCTGTAGAGCGCGCGGCGGATCAACTCGTAGACGGGCAGCGCGAGCAGGCTGTTGACCAGCACCTGCAGGACGATCTGCTGCAGCAGCAGCAGGCTCACCGGCGCTTCGACGCCGAGCAGGAACTGGATGACCGCCATGCCGACACCAGTGAACGCGGTCGCCACAGCTCCCAACAGCAGCGGTGCGAGTCCGTTCGACGGGTCGCGGAGCTCCCGCAGGCGACCCGACCAGTAGCCGACGGCGATGAACAGCAGCGACGTGACGCCGATCGTCTGGAACATCACCACGTCGACCATCAGGCCGATCGCGAAGCCGGCGACCGCCCCGGCCATCGAGCCCGCAAGCAGGCCGATGGACATCACGGTGAGCGAGGTCAGATCGGCGGTCACGCCAAACAGCGTGATCTGCGAGACGACCGCGACCTGTAGGACGACGGCCACGAGCGCGATCAAGGCGATCCGCGCCACCAGGCCGAGCGTGTTCTCCTTGCCGTTCATCGTGGGTGACGCCTAACCGCCGTGGGGTCTGGTCAAGATCTGCACGAGGCTGAGGTGCTGCAGATCGGCGAGCGGCGTGACCTGCTCTTCCTGGTTTGTGAGGACGCTGTTCTGGGGGTTGGTGCTCGAGACCGTGCCGATCGGGATGCCGGGCGGCGCAAACGACTGGATCGCCGGGTCGTGGGGGTCTCGGAAGCCGCTGGTCACCACCAGCTGGTTGAAAGAGACGTTCGAATTGGGTGGCAGGTCGATCAGCGTCAGCGCGTTGGGGTCCCCGACCTGGGGCTCGATCAGGCCGGCAGCCCCGGCCTCGTTCTCGATCATGGCTCCCACCGAGAACTTGGATGAGGTGATCAGCGAGACGACGGCTTCGCTCGAGGTCACCTGGGTCACGTCGCCGACCAGGCCGCCCGGCCCCACGACCGGGTCGTAGATGCTCACGCCGGAGCTGCTGCCGCGGTCGACGGTGATCGTCTCATACCAGAGCGAGGGATCCTCGCCGATCAGGCGGGCGGTGACCGGCCCGTAGCTCGACAGGTTGTAGCTCTTGTCGAGCCCCAGCAGCCGTTGCGCCTGACGGTAGAGGATGCCCTCGTACTGCACTTTGGCGTATTCACCGACCAACTGGTCGTAGCGGGCCTGCAGCGTCGAGAGCTGCGACTTGGCGGTGAACACCGAGGAGACGTAACCGGCGGCGTTGCGGATCGGGGAGAGCACCGTGCTGGCACCGGCCTGAAGCGGTGAGAGCACGGTCGCGATGCCCCGCTGCACCTGGTGCAGCGGGCTGCTCGCCGAGCCGCCGAAGTAGTCGGTCAGAAAGATTAGGGAGACAACGACGAGCAGCGCCAGGACCGCGCGTCGCCTACGTATCTGCTTGTCTTGCAAGGGGACATCTCCAGCGGCTCCGTGCTAATAGCGGCGGCGCCGGTTACGTGAATTCTTGCTCGAGCGGTGGATCGCCTCGAACTCCTCCAGTGACCTGCCCGAACCAACCGCCACGCACGTCAGCGGCGACTCGGCCAGATGAGCGGGCATCTGGGTCTCGTGCCGCATGCGCTCGTCGAGCCCCTGCAGCAGCGAACCGCCCCCGGCCAGCATGATCCCGCGATCCATGATGTCGGACGCCAGCTCCGGCGGCGTCCGGTCGAGCGTCTCCTTGACGGCGTCGACGATCTGCGAGACCGGCTCCTCCAGCGCGCCACGGATCTCCTCGCTGGTCAGAACGACCGTCTTCGGCAGGCCCGACACCATGTCGCGGCCGCGGATCTCGGCCTGGACCTCGTCCGGCATCGGGAAAGCGGAGCCGATCTCAAGCTTGACCTCCTCCGCTGTCTGCTGACCGATCAGCAGCTTGTACTCGCGCTTGACGTAGTTGATGATCGCCTCGTCAAGCTCGTCGCCCGCCACCCGGATCGACTGCGATACGACGATGCCTCCGAGGGAGATCACCGCGACCTCGCTGGTGCCGCCACCTATGTCCACGACCATCGACCCGGTCGGCTCGCCGACGGGCAGGCCGGCGCCGATCGCGGCCGCCATGGGCTCCTCGATCAGATACGCCTGGCGCGCTCCCGCGGAGAGGCATGCCTCCTCCACGGCCCGCTTCTCCACGCCCGTGACGCCGGAGGGAACGCAGACCACGACCCTTGGATGCGCCCAGCGGTTCTGATGCACCTTCTGGATGAAGTGGCGCAGCATCTCCTCGGTCACCTCGAAGTCGGCGATCACGCCGTCCTTGAGTGGCCGGATCGCCGAGATCGTGCCCGGGGTGCGGCCCAGCATGCGCTTGGCCTCGATGCCCACGGCGTGGACCTCGCCAGTGCGCGAGTCAACGGCCACCACACTCGGCTCGGAGAGGACGATCCCGCGTCCGCGCACGTAGACGAGGGTGTTGGCGGTGCCCAGGTCGACGGCCATGTCGCGGCCGCCGAAACCTGTCAGGTAGGTGAAGAAGCCCATTAGTTGATGAGAGGGTTTGAGGGTTCAGACGGGCGGCAGCTACGGTCCGGGTGAAACCCTGAGCCATTCCCATCGGTCGAGCCGAGTGTATCGGAAGTCAGGCGACTTTCGGCCATTTGCAAACCTTAAATCGCTGGAAAGATGAGCGACGGTTCGAGGTCCACGAGCGTAGCGACCGGGAGACCAACGACGTTCAGGTAATCGCCTGAGATCGCGTGCACGAGCACCGCCCCACGACCTTGGATGGCATACCCGCCGGCCCGGCCGCGCCACTCGCCGGTCTCCAGGTACCAGTCGAGCATGCGCTCGCTGATCTCCCTGAAGCTGACCTCCGTGGTCGCTGCTGCCGTGCGCTGATGACCGGCGGCCAGCAGGCAGACACCGCTCACGACGAGATGGCGGCGGCCCGCCAGCGCCCGCAACGTAGCTGCGGCCGCCTCCCGGTCGCCGGGTTTGCCGTAGAGCCGTCCGTCGAGCGCCACGACGGTGTCAACCGCCAGCACCGGCTCCGCGCCGGCACCCACGGCCAGCGCCTTGCGCCGCGCGTTCTCCACGGCCACCTCACTCGGCTCGCCATCCTCCAGCTCCTCGGCGCCGCTGACGCTAACCGTGAAGCTGACACCCAGCTGCTCGAGGATCGCGCGGCGCTGAGGTGACCCCGACGCGAGGATCAAAGCCCGGGGAAGAACAGGCTGATCTCGCGCGCGGCTGACTCTGCCGAGTCGGAGCCGTGCACCATGTTGGTGCCGATCGCAACCGCGTAGTCGCCCCGGATCGAGCCGGGCGCGGCCTGGAGCGGGTTGGTGGCACCGATCAGCTGCCTGGCGGCCGCGACCGCAGCCTCGCCTTCGAGCACCAGGGCGACCAGCGGACCCGACGTGATGAACTCGACGAGCTCCGCGAAGAACGGCTTACCCTCGTGCTCACCGTAGTGGCGCTGCGCCGTCTCACGACTCAGCGTGCGCAGCTCGAGCGCGACCAGACGCAGACCTTTACGCTCGAAGCGCGCGATGATCTCGCCCGTCAGGTTGCGGGCAAAGGCATCGGGTTTGACGAGAATCAGCGTTCGCTCGGACATCGGCGCGGCTCCTTCAGGCTCGAGGTTGTGGACGGGCTTGGTGCCCGCGCGCAGGTTAGCGGCCTTCTAGATCAGGTCCGATGGCGGCGGGAAAACCATCGTCTCCTGCGGATCGCGGCGCGCCCGCTGGCGGCGGTAGCTGCTCGCCGCCGCCGGTTCCAGCTCGCGCTCGGTTTCGCAGTAGGGGCAGATCCGCCAGTCGCCATCGAGCGGCTTGCGGCAGTTCACACAGGCGTCCTTGAGCTTCTGCAGGCAGTGCGGACACCGCAGGAACTCGCGCTCCACGGCGTTGGAGCAGTGCGGGCAGGCACGCATCCCGAGCTGGTCGACCCGCGCCTGGGCCGCCTCGATCTCGAGCTCGCGCTCGTGCACGTCCTCCAGATACTCGGGTGGCCGCACGATCGTGTAGACCAGCGTGCCGATGAACGGAAAGAGCGCCGCGAGCGTCGCACAGGCGACGAGCACCCCGTCGGCGATGCGCCGGCGCGCGTCGGCCCACGTGTAGTAGACGAGCGCGAGCCAGATCACCGCGAGCACGGCCAGCACCAGCACAACCGCGAGGCTGGCGGTGTGACTGTGAATCCCGAATATGCCGGCGGTGGGCACCATTTACCGGCCGAGTGTAAACGCAGGCGAAAGCGATCACGCACTTTCGCCGCCGGGCCCGTCGCACCTACAGCAGCAGTCTCCCCAGCAGGTAGCCGATCGCGAAGAACACGAGGATCGTGACCGCGACGCTCGCCGCCACAAGTCCCATCATCCGCAGCAGGCGCGGCGGGCGTTCGGGCTGCTGGTCGCTCACAGCATCGATACGCGCCTGCTGGCGGCGGTGGACTCGTCCTGCAGCAGCTCTGAGACCAGGTACAGGGACCCGGTCGCGATCACCACGCCGCCGGCGGTGGCCAGCACGCGAGCACGATGCAGTGCCGCATGCGCGGTCGGGACGATCTCGTGCTCGATGGCGAACTCCGGTGTGAGCTGGTCGAGCAGTGCGCCGAGCGTGGGCGGTGGCAGCACCCTCGGGTTGTGGCTCGAGGTGAGCACCAGCGCGTCGCAGACGGACGCCAGCGAGCGCAGCATCGCAGCCGCATCCTTGTCGTCGAGGATCGATACCACGGCAACGACGCGCCCACCGTGGCGTCGGTGCGCGGCCACGATCGCGGGCAGCGACTCGATCAGGGCGCCGACGCCGTCCGGGTTGTGGGCCCCGTCCAGCAGCGTGAGGGGCCGCTGGTCGATCACCTGCAGCCGACCCGGGACGCGGACCCGTGCTGCCGCGCCACTGGTGGCAGCCTCGTCCAGCCTGCCCAGGAACGCCTCCGCCGCGGCACGCGCGAGCGCGAAGTTGCGGCGCTGGTAGAGCCCCAGCGCGGCCAGTTCGGCGTGCGGATCGGCTTCCGCCTGCAGCAGCCTGACGCCGCGCTCCGCCGCGATCTCGCGCGCCACCGCGAGCGCGTCGGCGTGCATGCCGGCGCCCAGGACGAGGGTCGCGCCGGGCTGGACGACATCGAGCTTCTCGCGGGATATGGCGCTGACCGTGGGCCCGAGCCAGCGCGTGTGCTCGAGGCCGACGCTGGTCAGCACCTGGACCTTCGACGGGATCACGTTGGTGGCGTCGTAGCGGCCACCGAGGCCGGCCTCGACCACCACCACCTCCGCGCCACAGGCAGCAAATTCGGAGTACGCGGCGGCGGTCAGAAGCTCGAACTGCGTGACCCGGTCATCGCCGCCGGAGGAGCGGTTCACCTGCTCGGCTGCGTGCAGGGCACGCTCGATCGCGTTCGCGAAGCGCTGCGGCGTGACGTCCTGGTCAGCGACCCTGATCCGCTCGTTGAAGCCGGTCAGATGCGGGGAGGTGTAGGCGCCGACCCGCAGCCCGTGGTCGGCGAGGATCGCGGCGATCATGCGCGTCGTGGAGGACTTGCCGTTGGTGCCGACCACGTGGATCGATTCGAACTGGCGCTCGGGGTGCCCCAGCGCTGTCATCAGCCGCCGCATGCGCTCCAGGCCGAAGCGCATCCCGAACAGCTCCAGTGACAGCAGCCTCTGCTCGGCCTCCTCCGGTGTCATGCTCACAGCGCCTCCAGCTCGGCGCGCAGCGCCGCCAGCTTGGCTCGCTCCGCCGCGACCACCGCCGGCGGCGCCTTGGCGATGAAACCGGGGTTGGCGAGCTTGCTCGCGGCGCGCGCTATCTCAGCCTCGAGTCCACGGCGCTTCTCCTCGCGCCTGCGAGCGGCCGCGTCCGCGTCGAAGCCGGCGCCGGGGAGCACGTTCACGGTGCCGCCCGGAACCGGGATCGCGGCCGCTGCTTGCCCGGTGCCTGAATCGGGGTCCAGGCGCAGCCTGCCCAACCGCATCAGGTGATCGGTGGTCGCCTCGTACCCGTCCGCCTGCAGGTGCGCCTCCAGCACCAGTGCCGGGCGCACGCCGGCCGCGTCACGCCAGGCGCGCACCGCCTGGACGGCGACGATCAGGCGCTCGACCTCGTCCACAGCCGCTGAGTCTGCGCTGTATGCGTGCGCTAAGCCGACCCGTGCGGCCAGCAGCCCGTCGGCGCCGGGCAGGTGTGCGTAGATCCCCTCGGTCACGAACGGGATCAGCGGATGGGCGAGCATCAGCGTCTGCGTGAGCACGTGCAGCACCGTCGCGGCCGTGTCCCGGTCGCCCTCGTAGAGGCGCGGCTTGACGAGCTCCAGGTACCAGTCGCACAGCTCGCCGTAGACGAAGTCGTAGAGCGACAGCGACGCTCGACTGAAGTCGAAGCCGTCGAGCGCCCCATGCACTTCGGCTCGCGCCCGCTCGAGTCTCGTGAGGATCCAGTGGTCTTCCGGCGCGCGCGGCCGGGCGTCGGCCCGCGCGTCGCGCCCGACGCGACCGAGGATCAGGCGCGAGGCGTTCCAGAGCTTGTTGGCCAAACCGTGGCCCTGGGCGACCTTGTCCTCGCTGAACGGGACGTCCTGCCCCGAGGACATGGCCAAGAGCCCCCAGCGCACGGCGTCCGCGCCGTAGGCCGGGAACTGGCCGGGATCGGCCCCGTCGGCGGCAAAGACCGGTGGCCTTGGCCCACCGTCGATCAGGTCGAGCGGGTCGATACCGGTCCCGAGCGACTTTGACATGCGCCGGCGGTCTGGCGCCTGGATGATCGAGTGCACGTAGACGTCGGAGAAGGGGATCTCGCCGGTGAACTCGATGCCCATCATGATCATCCGCGCGACCCAGAGAAAGATGATGTCGCGGGCCGTGGAGAGCACGGCGGTCGGATAGAAGGCGTCGAGCTCCGGCGTGCTCTGCGGCCAGCCTAGCGCCGCAAACGGCCACAACGCGCTCGAGAACCACGTGTCCAGGACGTCCGCATCCCGCGTCCAGCCGGGGCCGTCCGGCGGCGTGGTGGCGACGTGCACACGCCCGTCGTCGTGGTAGTAGACGGGCAGCTGGTGGCCCCACCACAGCTGCCGGCTGATGCACCACGGGCGGATGTTCTCCATCCAGTCCAGGTAGACTTTGGCCCAGCGCTCCGGATGGAACCGGACGCGTCCGGACCTGACCACTTCGATCGCCGGCCGCGCCAGCTCATCCATGCGCATGAACCACTGCAGCGAGATCAGCGGCTCGATGCGGCTGCCGGAACGCTGGCTGAAGGGCACCGTGTGCGTGTAGGGCTCGCGGCGCGCGAGCAGCCCGCCGGCATCGAGCTCGGCGACGATCGCCGCCTGCGCGTCGGCAGCGCTGAGGCCGAGGAAGCGCTCCGGCACGGCGTCGCCCGCCATGCGGCCGTCCTCGCCGATCACGCTCAGCTGCGGCAGGCCGTGACGGGCGCCGATCTCGAAGTCGTTGGGGTCGTGGCCGGGGGTGATCTTGAGCGCCCCGGTGCCGAAGTCCGGCTTGACGTAAGCGTCGGCGATGATCTTCAACCGCCGCCCGCTGATCGGCAGCGTCGCGGTCTCCCCGATCAGCCGCTGGTAGCGTTGGTCGTCGGGGTGCACCGCGATCGCGACGTCGGCGAGCATCGTTTCGGGCCGCACGGTCGCGACGGTGATCGCGCCGCTGCCCGACTCGAGCGGATAGTCGATGTAGTAGAGCGTGTCGTTGACCTCGCGCTCCTCCACCTCCAGGTCGGAGATGGCCGACAGGCTCCCGGGATCCCAGTTGACCATGTAGCGGTCGCGGTATATGTAGCCCTTCTGGTAGAGCGCCACGAAGACCTCGAGCACCGCTTGGGCGTAGGCGGGGTCGAGCGTGAAGCGCTCGTCGGCGAAGTCGGCTGTTGACCCGAGCCGCTTGATCTGCTCGACGATGCGCCCCCCGTAGCGCTCGCGCCAGGCCCAGACCCGGGCCACGAACTGCTCACGTCCGATCTCCTCGCGGCTCGAACCGAGGTTGAGGAGCTCCTTCTCCACCTGGGTCTGCGTGGCGATCCCGGCGTGATCGGTGCCGAGGATCCACTTGGCCGTCAGGCCCCGCTGTCGAGCGCGGCGGATGAGCGTGTCCTGGATCGCGTTGTTGAGCGCGTGCCCCATGTGCAGGACACCGGTGACGTTCGGTGGCGGGATCGCGATCGAGTAGTTCTCGGCGGCGCTGCCACCGGGCTGCGGGTGGCCGATGCCAGCGTCGATCCAGACCTGCGCGACGCGCGGTTCGACCTCAGCCGGGTCGTAACGGGGCTGCATCTCGTGAGCGGACATGAGCGGCCGAGTTTAGGGGCAGCGCGCACGGCACCCTTGGTAGCGCTGGCGCTAGGTGGCCTTCATGCCATCCGCGTGCCATCCGCCGCCTGCGCCGCCGGATGCGGCTGCGCTGACGAGCTAGGCGGCGGCTTCGCCGTGCTCGCGCTCGTCCTCCACGGCCTGCGTCACAAGCGTCGGCGGGGTGCCCTTCTCGATCGTGTCACGCGTCACGACGCACTTCCTCACGTCGCGCCGCGAGGGCAGCTCGAACTGAACCTCGAGCAGCACCTCCTCGATGATCGAGCGCAGGCCGCGGGCGCCGGTCTCACGCTCCAGCGCGCGGTCCGCGATCGAGTGCAGCGCCTCATCGGCGAACACCAGCTCGATCCCGTCGAACTGGAAGAAGCGCTGAAACTGCTTCACCAGCGCGTTCTTCGGCTCGGTCAGGATCTGCATCAGCTCGGCGCGCGAGAGCTGGTGGATCGCCGAGACCACGGGTAGCCGGCCGATGAACTCCGGGATCAGCCCGTACTGGATCAGGTCCTCCGGCAGACAGTGCTCGAACATGTCGCCCAGGTCGCGCTCATCCTTGGACTGGATCGTCGCCCCGAAGCCCACCCCCTGGTGGCCGATGCGCCGCTCGATCACGCGGTCGAGGTTGGCAAAAGCGCCGCCGCAGATGAACAGGACGTTCGTCGTGTCGATCGAGAGGAACTCCTGGTGCGGGTGCTTGCGGCCGCCCTGCGGCGGCACACTCGCGGTCGTCCCCTCGAGGATCTTGAGCAGCGCCTGCTGCACGCCCTCGCCGCTCACATCGCGCGTGATCGACGGGTTGTCGGCCTTGCGGGCGATCTTGTCCACCTCGTCTATGTAGATGATCCCGGTCTCGGCCTTCTTGACGTCGTAGTCGGCCGCCTGGATCAGCTTCAGCAGGATGTTCTCCACGTCCTCGCCGACGTAGCCCGCCTCGGTCAGGGCGGTGGCATCGGCGATCGCGAACGGGACGTTCAGAATCTTCGCGAGCGTCTGCGCCAAGAGCGTCTTGCCGCAGCCCGTCGGCCCGAGCAGGAGGATGTTGGACTTCTGCAGCTCGATGTCCTGCTCGCCCGACTGCAGCATCTGTACGCGCTTGTAATGGTTGTAGACGGCGACAGAGAGCGTGCGCTTCGCCTGCTCCTGACCGACCACATAGTCCCCCAGGACATCGTAGATCTCACGGGGCTTGGGAAGATGCTGGAGGTCGAAGTTGGGTGTGGCGGTCAGCTCCTCATCGATGATCTCGTTGCAGAGATCGATGCACTCGTCGCAGATGTAGACGCCCGGGCCGGCGATCAGCTTCTTGACCTGACGCTGCGACTTGCCGCAGAAGCTACAGAGCAGTTGCTCGTTTGAGTCGGTCGGGCGTGCCATCGTGTACTCCTGGGAGCTAGTGCTGCGAGATCACCCGGTCGATGATCCCGTAGTCCTTCGCCTCTTCCGAGCTCATGAAGTAGTCGCGCTCGGTGTCCTTGGCCACTTGTTCCACCGGCTTGCCGGTGTGGTGCGCGATGATCTCATCGAGCCGGTGGCGCAGGTCGATGATCTCCCGGGCATGGATCTCGATGTCGGTTGCCTGGCCCTGGAAGCCGGCAGACACCTGGTGGATCAGGATCTTGGCGTTGGGCAGCGCCATGCGCTTGCCGGCCGCGCCGCCGGCCAGGAGCAGCGCCCCCATGGACATCGCGATACCGACGCAGATCGTCTGCACGTCGGGCTTGATGAACTGCATCGTGTCGTAGATCGCGAGGCCCGCGTACACCGAACCGCCGGGCGAGTTGATGTAGAGCGAGATGTCCTTGTCGGGATCCTCTGACTCGAGGTGCAGGAGCTGCGCCACGATCAGGTTCGCGATCTGGTCGTCGACCGGGGTGCCCAGGAAGATGATCCGCTCGTTGAGCAGCCGCGAGTAGATGTCAAACGCGCGCTCACCGCGCGAGGTCTGCTCGACGACCATGGGGACAAGTGGGCTCATGCTGCTCGCTTCTTTCGCTTCCGTTGGCGTATTCCTGCCGACTCTAGCGGTCGTCCGGCTTGGGCGCGACGGGTTTGGCCTGCGCGACGAGCGCCTCCACGGCCTTACGCCCGGCGACATCCGCTCGCAGGCGGTTGCCACGGCCGCTGGAGCGCAACCGCTCGAGCAGCTTGGCAGCGGTCGTCTTGTCGCGCGCCGCGGTCGGCTCAAGCGCGTCGAGCAGGTCCTGCTCGGTCGGCTCGATCTGCTCCGCCACCACCACCGCCGCGATCACGGCCTCGCGGCGCAGCGCCTTCGCGGCCTCCTCCTCGGCGCCCTGGGCGAGCTCCTCCTCGCTCTGACCGGAGATCTGCAGATACATCTCCCTGGAGATGCCCTGTCGCGCGAGTGACGACATCGTCTCCTCGACGAGCTCGTGCGCGCGCGAGTGGATCAGCTGGTGGGGCACATCGATCGTCGCGCCGGCGACGACCGCGTCGAGCACGTCACGCTCGAACTCCCCTTCGATCGTCTGGCGCTCGTAATCCTCGAGCCGCTTGGCAATGTCCTCCCTCAGCTCATCGAGAGAGTCGAGGCCGGCCGCATCGGAGGCGAAGTCGTCGTCGAGCTCGGGCAGGCGCTTGGCCTTGACCTCGGTCACGGTGACCTCGAAGCTCGCGGGGCGTCCAGCCAGCTGCTCGGCGCCGTAGTCCTCGGGGAAGGTCACCTCAACCAGCCGCCGCTCGCCCGCGCTGGCGCCTGTGAGCTGCTCCTCGAAGCCCGCGATCAGAGCCCCCGAACCGAGCTCCACGAGCTGGTCGCGCCCCTCGCCCCCGGGAAACGGCTCCCCGTCCAGGCGTCCCACGTAATCCATCACGATGTGATCGCCGTTCTGGGCCTCGCGCTCCACGGTTTCGAGCGTCGCCAGGCGCTCTCGTAGCCGCTCGAGCTCGGCGGCCACGGCCTCCTCATCCGCACGGGGCTCGCGCCGGGCCACCTCGATCCCCTTGTAGGGGCCGAGCTTTGCCGTCGGCAGCACGCCCACCTCGACAGTGAACTGGAGCGGCGACCCGTCCGCCGGGGCCTCGCCGACCTTGATCTCGGGAGCGCCGACGGTGTCGATCCCGGCGACGTCCACCGCCCGCGTGTACCAGGAGTCGATCGACTCGCGCAGCGCCTCGTCCAGCACATAGTCGCGACCCAGCCGCCGGATCACCACCGGCGGCGGAACCTTGCCCTTGCGGAAGCCGGGGACCTTGAGTTGCCCGGCTAGCCTGCGGGCGGCCTGCTGCACGCGACGCTCGACCTCAGCGGGATCGACGCTCGCCTCGACCCGTACGCGGGACTCGGGCAGCTCGGTGACGGTGGTGGTGACTGGTTCGGACATGTGGGCGCAGACGATAGCTGCCGGCCGTCGCCGCCGGCATGGCCGCCGAACCGCCGCCGGCTCAGCAGCCCTCCAGCAACACGGCGAGCCCCTGTCCGACGCCGATGCAGATCGCGGCCAGTCCGTAGCCGCCACCGCGTGCGTGCAGCGCATGCGCTAAGCGTCCGAGCACCCGTGTGCCAGAGGCTCCCAGCGGGT
Source organism: Solirubrobacterales bacterium (assembly GCA_027449125.1). GTDB lineage: Bacteria > Actinomycetota > Thermoleophilia > Solirubrobacterales > Solirubrobacteraceae > Palsa-465. Next base: position 104,381 of record DAIDME010000078.1, read on the forward strand.
GGCCGATGGCGATCGCGCCGCCATGCCGGTTGACCTTCGCCCGATCCAGCTCCGGCCAGCCCTCGAGGCAGGCCAGTGACTGGCCCGCGAAGGCTTCGTTGAGCTCCACCAGATCTATCTGCTCCCAGCTCAGCCCCGCCCGCCGCAGCGCCCTGTTCGCGGCCTCCACGGGGCCGATGCCGAACACGTCGGGATCCACGCCGTGGGCGGCACGGGCGACGATGCGCGCCAGGGGAGCGCGGCCCAGCGGGGCCGCGCTGGCCTCATCAGCGAGCAGCACCGCGGAGGCGCCGTCGTTGAGCGGGGATGAGTTGCCCGCGGTCACGCTGCCACCGGCCAGGAAGGCAGGCTCCAGCTTCGCGAGCTGCTCGAGCGAGGTGTTGGGGCGGATGCTCTCGTCCTGTTCGAGGTCCGTCCCGGGCACTGGCATGACCTCGGTGAGCACGCCCTCCGCGTAGGCGCGGGCGGCCAGCGTGTGACTGCGCAGCGCGAAGGCATCCTGCGCCTCGCGCGTGATGCCGTGCATCCGGACGAGCTTTTCGGTGCTCTCGCCGAGTGAGATCGTCCACTGTGCAGGCATCTTCGGGTTGACCATGCGCCAGCCCAGCGCCGAGGAGTGGAGCGTCTCGTTGGCGGTCGGGAAGGCGCGCTCCGGCTTGCGCATGATCCAGGGTGAGCGGCTCATCGCCTCCCCCCCGCCCGCCACCACGATGCTTGCGTCGCCGACCTCGATCGCCCGGCTGGCCTGGATCGCCGCCTCGAGGCTCGATCCGCACAGCCGGTTGACGGTGGCCCCCGGCACGTGCGTCGGCCAGCCGGCGAGTAGCAGCGCCATCCGGGCGACGTTGCGGTTGTCCTCGCCGGCACCGTTTGCCGTGCCGTAGATCACGTCGTCGACCCGTCCCGGGTCCAGGCCCGGGACGCGCTTCGCGAGCATCGTCAGGACCGCGGCGGCCAGGTCGTCTGGGCGGACACCCGAAAGCCTGCCGCCGTAGCGGCCGAACGGGGTCCTCACGGCTTCATAGACGTAGGCGCTGCGCATCGGCGTCTCCTTGGCGCGACATCCGGATGGTACCCGCACGCGGCTGCAGCGGCCGGGTCGCCTAACGCGGCCGGCGGAGCTGCTGCGCGAGGCCGCGCGGGTTCCCGGCGCCGCACAGGCGCTGAGCGGGCCACTCGATGTGGAGGCGGTCCTGGCTCGGCGTGACGAGGTCGTCAGCAACCTGGACGGCGGGTAACCAGGTTCCGTGGCTCGAGGCACGCGGCATTGAGCTCGTGCGCGGTCAAGCCCGGCTCGACGGCGAGGGTCGGGTGCGCGTCGGCGAAGACCTTCCGGCGGCGCGAGACGCAGTTCTGATCGCCGTCGGTAGCGGTCCCATGATCCCGCCCATACCTGGGCTTGCGGACGTGAGCGCGTGGTCAAACCGCGAGATCACCATGGCCCGCGAGCGACCGCGGCCGCGCGCGCCGCGCGTCGTGTTCACCGACCCCCAGATAGCCGCGGTCGGACTCGCGGGCGCGAGCTCCCACGGCCGCGACGCGCCGGGAATCGCCAGGTTCGTCGCGGACGGCAGCCGCGAGCGGCTGATCGGAGCGACCTTCGTGGGACCGGAGGTCGCTGATTTCCTGCAGGCTGGGACGATCGCGGTCGTCGGCGAGGTACCGCCTCCCACGCTCGCGCGCGCCCTGACTCCGAAGCAGAGTCGCTTGCCGCGGTGGACGGTGTCACGTACGAAGCCAATCGCGGTGAGCGATTGGCGCGTCGTGCTGGCCGACGCGGGCGGCCTCACCGCCCTCCGCCTGGCGGCGAACCGCCGCAGCGGCGAGACACCACCGTGCGGGAGTCCCAGCGAGTGCGTGCGGCCGCGATTACGGCGTCGCGACGCACGACGACTTGTGCGCTGGACATGCGTGGCCCCATCTGTCAGCGCGTGCTGCCAGAGCCAATCCAAGCTGCGAAGGATGCGCTCGAACGTCAGGCCACACCGCCCGAGATCATCTCGGTGGCCGAATTCGATCAGAGGGCGAATCCGAGGAAGAGCTAGCGAAGGCGCTTGCCCTTAGCTAAGCTAGCTAGCAGCTGTTACCGTCGTTGTCATGACCGAAGTTGGGATGCATGAGGCCAAATCCAGACTCTCGGAGCTGGTGGCGCGCGCCGAGCGTGGTGAAGAGGTCGTAATCACGCGCAACGGCAAACCCGCGGTGAGGCTCGCCCCAGTCCCACCGGGTGTGTCGCTTGCGTCGGTGCGTGGCGCCTGGCGTGGCAAGGTCCTCATCGCCGAGGACTTCGACGAGCTCCCGGCCGACATCGCCGACGCGTTCGGAGCGATTTGAAGCTGCTGCTGGATACGCACGCGGCGCTGTGGTGGCTTGCTGACGATGAGCGCCTCGGCACGGATGCAAGCCGTCAGCTGGGCGATGAGTCAAACCGTGTGCTGTTGAGCGCGGCGGTCTGCTGGGAGGTGGCGATCAAACGTTCCCTCGGGAAGCTCAAGGCGCCGGAGGACCTGGCGGCGACGCTGCTCGGGGCCGGAGTCCAGCCGCTGCCGGTAGCGCTAGAGCACGCCAGCGCTGTCGAGGCACTGCCCTTTCATCACCGTGACCCGTTCGATCGCATGCTCGTCGCGCAGGCCATCGTGGAGGGCGCAACGATCGTCTCCGGAGACGATCGACTACGGAGCTACGACGTATCGATCGTCTGGTAGCCGTAGCCGGGCGCCCGACCCGAGGGCTGGCGGTGCTGGCCGATTGTTGCGGCGACGTCGGGAGCGACGGGTTCTGCGCCCGCAACGGCCAGGACCAGCTGCTCGGCGTCATCGACGCTGAACTTCAGCTCGTGACCGCTGGGCAAGCAAGAACACGCGAGTGGCCGCCCACGCCACGGGCTTGTTGCCGTCCACGAGCGCGTGAGTGCGGACCCGCTCAAGCGCGGAGCGCAGGCGGGCGGGTCGGTCCGATACGTATTCGGCGATCGACGCGCGTGCGACCTCCTGCATCGAGCGGCCCTCTTCGAGGCCCTGCCGCGAACGGCGGTCGTCTCATCGTCGTTGAATTGTAGATTCAGCGGATCCGAGCGTGTGTCGGGTGCCGGTGCTCAGGGTCGGGTGAGCCCGAGCGTCGTGGTGAGGTCGGTGTCGATCTGCGCGAGCAGCCAGTCATGGCCGGCGCTGATCTTCGCCTCGAGCGCGCCGCGGGCGATTGTGGCGATTTGGGTTACGTTCAGGACCGAGTGTTCCGGCAGGCCGCTCACTCCTGCTGTGATGAACACGTTGCCCGGTAGCGCTGCCAGCTTTGAGCTCAACGGAGCACGCCAGCGCCCAATCATCATCCACCGCTCGATCATCGGGACGCTCGAGCGAATGACTGCCCACCTGCTGGAAGTCCACGACGGTGCCCTCCCGACATGGCTCGCGCCAACACAGGTGCTCGTCCTCCCAGCGGAAGACGACGCCCGTCGCTATGCCGCGGAAGTTAGCAAGCGATTCGTAGACGCGGGCCTGCGCGCGGAGATCGACGCGCGGGATGCCACGCTGGGATCGCGCATCCGCGCGGTACATGCGCGCACGGTTCCCTACCTCGCCATAGTCGGGCAGCGAGAGCAGCAGGACCAGAGCGTGTCAGTGCGCCTGCGCACGGGCCAGCAACTCCCGCCGCTCCCGATCGACGAATTCGTGCAGATGGTTCAGACGGTCATTCGTTCTCGCGATGCTGACCTCACGCGTTGAGCCATATGCGTGGACCGCGCTGGAGCGGCAGCCCTGGGAAACCTGCCTGGGCAAGTGGAGAAGTCAGACAGTTTCAGGGTCTGGCGTTGCCCCGACGCGCACGTCGTCCTCCGCGCCACCGTTCGCGCGCGAGCCCGACAGCTTGGCAAGGGCGGGCGGCGCCCGACTCCGACACGACCACGCTCAAGACCTTTGCCGCGTTCTCGTCGCGTACGGCAGACCTAAAGGCTCTCGCGGGCAGGCCCAGCCAGACTGACAGCCGGCGGGGGCGATCAACTCCGTGCGCATGCGACGACAGCGCTCCGCGTCGCCGGGTTCCCAAGTCTGGGTCAGCGCTCGGCGGCGCTGACAATCGCAAGGCCCTGACCACCTCCCCGACGATCAGATCAGACTGAAGTGCAAGGCGTGGCGCCTACGCGTCGAACAGCCCAAGCGATTTGAACTTGAAGGTAGTGAAGTCGTTCATCGGCAGCTTCGGGATCTCCGCAGCAGAAAACCAGGCGAGCTCGCTCGTCTCAACGTTGTCAGCTCCGGGCGAACCACCGACGATCCGGGCGTCAAAGACGATGTTGACGACCGACACCTCGTCGCCGTTGGGATATCTGATCCGGCAATGCGGGCCGCCGAGCGCCGCTCAGATGCCGCACAGCGCCAGCTCCACGCCCGCCTCCTCGCGAGCCTCCCGGATGGCGGCCTCCTGAGGTGCCTCGTCGGGTTCGACCATGCCGCCGATCGTCATCCACTCACCAGACAGCGCAGAGCGAGCAAGCAAGAGTCGTCCGTTCTCGTCCCAAGGAAGCACAGACACTGTCGGCACCAACAACAACTCATGCCCGATCATCGCCCTCATCGAGGTGATGTACTCCGAACCCGCCACGGCTATGATGATAAGCGGCGGGTTGGACAGAGGAGGCGATGGCCGAAACGACTGCTAGCTCTGGACCGCGTGCCGCACCTGCTTCCTGCGCACGACGGCGATACGGGCGGTAGTCCGACAGCGCCTGCTGGGCGCGGATGGCGCGCCATCGTGGCGTCGGCTCGTACTCTGCGTGCTGCACGCGGTCACGCCTGGGGATAGCCTCGCGTTGTGAGCCGCGATCGTGAGCAGCGCCTGGAAGGCCTCGCGGTGGGCGACATCGAACTGCGCCTTGGTGTGCCAGAAGAC
>DAIDME010000079.1 GCA_027449125.1 Solirubrobacterales bacterium
CTTGGTCCGTCGCGCCTACGGGTTCCACTCCGCCAACGCCGCGCTCGCGCTCGTTCACCTCACCTGCGGCCCAGTCACACTCACACTCCCAACCGAACGCGCGTTCGCATGACCTCACCTACATTCATGCCCGGAGAGCCCTCGATAGCCGTTATCGAGGACGCGCGCAACGGCGAGTATTCGCTGCTCACTGCGGTCTTTTGTCAACTGGCTGGGCGTGTAAGCGATCTCTGCACCGCTATCGGCCAAGTCGCGGTTGACGACATCGCCGCAGTCAAGGGCGTGGCAGGCAACCCAAATGCTTGCCTCGAAGCTGGCCTCTGGTGGTACGGCTCGTGGTATGCCAAAACCATCCCATGCTCGATCGAATAGCCCAGAGCGCTTGGCGAGCTTCGGGCGGCGCCCGTCCGGCCAGCTCGCCGTCGGGCCAAATCGCTGGTCATGGGCCTCCAGCCGGCTTCCCGGCGCTTCACTGGGTTGGTTGGTCCTAGGCGGATGTTGCAAGAGTACGATCGCGTGCGGGAGCGCATCGTCGCGGGTGTGCCGGGTCAGTCGGGGGTGCCGGTCGAAGGGCTGGCAAGCGAGAGCCTTCTGAACTGCCCGACGGGTGTCGCGGTAGATGGGAGTGGCAACCTGTATGTCGCCGACAGCGGCAACAGCGTGATCGAGCGGATCTCTCCCGACGGGACGCTCACGGTCATCGCGGGTCGTGTGGGTCGCTTCTGGCCAGCGCGGCCAGGACGAGCGACGAAGCGTTACATGAACATGCCGACTGGGGTGGCGGTCAACGCGAAACGCTACGTGTATGTGGCGGATCCCCACAACGCTCAGGTTGAGGTGGTGTCACCCAGCGGCACTCTGTCGGTTCTGGCCGGGCAGGCCAACCGTCACGGCGCGCGGCCGGGCTTTCCTACGGAAGGGCCTGCCGCTCAGAGCGCACTCGCGACACCGTGTGCGGTAGCACTTGATGAAGCTGGGTACCTGTACATCGCGGACCCGCAGAACGGGGTCGTAGAGAGGGTGGACCCGGCAGGGACCCTCACCATCGCGGCACGTATCCCGGGCAAGTGGTGGTCAGCGATGCCTGACGCCGCCTGGGATTATGAAGCCGCTGCCGAAGCCGAAGGTGGGTTCCAGTGCGGCGGCCTGATGGGTGTCGCGGTAGACAGAGCCAGCGGCATATACATAGCGGACTTCTACAACTGCGTCGTGGTCCAGCTGACTCCAAGAGGCTTCGGCGCCGGCCCGGGCCGTGCAGTAGACGCGACGGCGTGACCGTCGGGACCGGAAGTGATCGTCAGTCGCCTGGTCAGCGTCCTTGCGCATGTGCCGGTTGGGGTCGTGGTTGAGCTGTTCGTCGGGGTTCAGCTCCAGCGCTGTGAGCTGGGGGAAGCGCTGCTAGTCCTAGTGGGAGAATGACGCTGGCTTGGGACCGGCTTCGGTGACGTTGCCGTTGGGAAGGTGACTGCGTCTCAGGTGGCGATCGGGGTGTCTGTGAGGGTGACGGCGTGGCCGAGCCGCGGCCGCTCCATCATGAAGTCAGAAAAACCGCACCCTCCCGTCCGCCCCAGACGTGAACACACACGATCGGGGCAAACGTGCAGACCTGCCGACGGAGAGAGGGGGATTCGAACCCCCGAACGAGTTATCCCCGTTACACGATTTCCAGTCGTGCCCGTTCAACCACTCCGGCACCTCTCCGGGAATCCCGCCTAGAGTAGCGGCCCGCGATCCGGGGGTGGTCCAGCGGGACCACCCCCGGGAGACAGCGCTCAGACGACGAACGCCCCGTCGCGCAGGATCGGCACCTCGGAGCCGTCGGTGCGCACGCCGGTGACCGCCACGTGGTCCGAGCCGACCATGAAGTCGATGTGGATCGAGCTCTGGTTGGCGCGCTCGCGGTCGGGGCCGTCGGCGACGCTGAAGGGGTAGGCGTTGCCGAGCGCCAGGTGGCAGGCGGCGTTCTCGTCCAGCAGGATCGAGTAGAAGACCGTGCCCGACTGGCCGATGCGGCTCTCACGGTCGACCAGGGCGACCTCGCCGATGCGGGCTGCGCCCTCGTCCTTGGCGCACATCGCCCGCAGCGTCTCGGCGCCGTTGTCGGCGTCGATCTGCACCGCACGGCCGCCCTCGAAGCGCACCTTCAGCCCCTCGATCGGGGCGGCACCCGGGATCAGCAGCGGCTTGGTGGCGGTCACGAAGCCGTCGACGCGGAGCGGGTCGGGCGCGGTGAAGGTCTCCTCGGTCGGCAGGTTGGCGGTGAAACGCACCCCGTGGATGTTCTCCATCGCGCCGCTGATCCAGGTGGAGCCGGGCAGGAGCCCGACCGTCAGGTCGGTGCCGGGCCCCACGTAGCGCAGGTGGTCGAGCGTGAGCTCGTTGATCCGCGAGGAGAGCGCGTGCAGCTGGGCGATCCTGGCCTCCCAGGCGGCGGCCGGGTCCGGCTCGTCCAGGCGCAGGATCCGCTCGATCTCCAGCCACAGGCGCTCATGGGCGGCGTCAGGCTCCATGTCCGGGTGCACGAGCTGCGCCCAGCCTGGGGTCGGGAACGGCACGATGCACCAGTTGGTCTGCTGCTTCATGGTGACGGTGATCGACTCCCGGGTGCGCGGCAGCATGTCGATGCCGAGCAGCTCGGGGTCTACGTCGTCCAGCAGATGCGGCTCCACCGGACCCTGGAAGGCGATCCGCGCGGCGCCCGCCTCACCGATGGCGAGCGTCCGCTCGCCGGTCCACGACGGGACGAACGCGAGCGTCTCACGCGGCGCGTGGCGCAGCCGCGAGCGCTTGACGTGCGGGTCGAAGTAGCCGACGTCCACGAACTTCGCCCCGCGCTTGTAGGCGGCCTCGGCAACCGCGCGGCTTATCGGCTCCTGCCCCGGCTCCACTGCGAGCGTCACGATCTGGTCGGGCTGGACGTTGGCGCCGATCCCGACCGCGAGCTGCGCGATCTGCTCCACGCGGCGGTCGAGGCTCGTCGCGACGCTCATGCTGCCACCTGCGCGAGCGGGAAGACCTGTGAGAGCGTGCGCCCCGCCAGCGCGACCGTCTCCGGATCTTCGCTTCCGACCATTGAGAAGCAGAAGCCCTCGAGGCCCGCGTCCCGCAGCGCGGCAGCCTGCTCCGCGACCGTGTCGGGGTCGCCTGAGATCATCGAGTCGATCGACTCCTGCGGCACGCCCTGCTCGCGCAGCGCGCGCTTCTTGGCCTCCGCCTGCTCGTGGGTGGGGGCGATCAGGACACGGCCGGTGCCGGTCTTGGTGATCTGCGTGTAGTCGCGGCCGACCGCGTCGCAGTGGCCCTCGAGCACGGCGAGCAGATGCCTGACGCGCTCCGCGTCGCCGAACAGGTTGCAGCCATCGCCGTACTTGGCGACCAGGCGCAGCGTCTTGCGCTCGCCGCTGCCGCCGATCAGGATCGGGATGTCACCGCGCAGCGGCCGGGGGTTGTTGAAGGGTGCGTGGGCGCGGAAGTGCTGCCCCGTGTACTCGGGGCGGTCCCGGGTGAACATCGCCCGGGCGATCTGAAGGGCGTCGTCGAGCATCTCGAAGCGGGTCTTCAGGGGCGGGAAGTCGTAGCCGTAGGCCACGTGCTCGGCCTCGAACCAACCGGCCCCGATGCCGTGCCAGACACGCCCGCCCGAGATGATGTCGAGCGTCGTGGTGATCTTGGCGGCGAGCGCCGGGTTGCGGTAGGTGACGCTGCCGACAAGCAGGCCCATCGTCAGCGTGGAGGTGCGGGCGGCGATCGCGGCGAGGACGGTCGAGCCCTCGAGCATCCAGTTCTCGGGCGGCCCCACGGGCCCGATCTGGTGCAGGTGGTCCATCACCGAGACGGAGCTGAAGCCGGAGGCCTCGGCCGTGGTGGCGACCTCGACGAGCCGTTGGAAGATCTGCTCGGGGGCCGCGCCCGGGAAGTTGTAGTTCGGGATGTGAAGTGAGAGTGTGATTGGTACGCGCATGGGGGGAGACGCTAGCGCGACATACTCGGCGCTCGGGCCGGTGCGCACGACACGCGTTGAAAGGAGCAGGTTTTCTACATGGAACGAACGCTTTATGAAGCTGAGCACAGGGATCTGGGCGAGTCCTTTGGCGAGTTCCTGCGGCGCAACGCGGTGGCGCAGTATGCACAGTGGGAGCGGGATGAGATCGTCCCGCGGGAGGTCTTCACCGCCGCGGGCCGCGACGGGTTTCTCGCCTTTGAGGTTGACGAGCGCCACGGTGGCGCCGGCGTGCGCGACTTCCGCTTCAACGCGATGCTGCACGAGGTCGGCGTGGGCCTCGGACTGAACGGCGTCGTGGGTGGGATCACGCTGCACAACGACATCTGCCTGCCGTACTTCACGACCTACTGCAACGACGAGCAGCGGGAGCGCTGGCTGCCGGGGATCGTCAGCGGTCAGTATCTGACGGCGGTGGCGATGACCGAGCCCGACGCCGGCTCTGATCTCGCGGGGATCGTGACGCGTGCGGTTCGCACGGACGGCGGCTGGGTCGTCAACGGCGCAAAGACGTTCATCACCAACGGCATCAACTCCGACCTGGTGGTCGTAGTGGTGCGTACCGATCCGGACGACCGCCATGGCGGCTTGAGCCTGCTGGTGGTGGAGCGCGGGATGGAGGGGTTCGAGCGCGGGCGCAACCTGGAGAAGCTCGGGCTGCACAGCGCCGACACGGCGGAGATGTTCTTTCATGACGTCTTCGTGCCCGACGCGAACCTGCTCGGTGAGGTGGGCATGGGCTTCCGCTACCTGACCTCCAACCTGCCGCAGGAGCGGCTCTCCATCGCGATCTCAGCGGTGGCTATGGCGCGCACGGCGCTGGCGCAGACACTCGCTTACGTGAAGTCGCGCAAGGCGTTCGGGCAGGCGATCGGGAGCTTCCAGAACAGCCGCTTCGTTTTGGCCGAGGTGGCCAGCGAGGTGGAGATCGCCACCCACTACGTGGACCGCTGCATCCTGGCCCACAACGAGGGCAGGCTCTCGGCGGTGGACGCGGCGATGGCCAAGAGCTGGTGCACGGAGATGCAGGGGCGCGTGGTCGACCGCTGCCTGCAGCTGCACGGCGGCTACGGCTACATGCTCGAGTACCCGATCGCCCGCGCGTTCGTCGACGCGCGCGTCTCACGGATCTACGCGGGCGCGAACGAGATCATGAAGGAGATCATCGGGCGGTCGCTGGGGTTGTGAGCGCGGGCGGGGTCGGGAGGGGAGGGGTGCGCACGGATTCGCAACTGAGCACGCTGCTGGACGAGCTGCACCGGCACGGCGCGAGCCACGATGCCGGCAAGCCGGACCGGCTCGACCGGCTGCGAAACCTCGAGCCCGACACCGCGGCGCTGCTGGCGCTGCTGGTCCGCGCCGTGCGTGCGCGCCGGGTGCTCGAGCTGGGAACCTCCAACGGGTATTCGACGCTGTGGCTGGCCGACGCCGTGCGCGACACCGGCGGGCGGCTGACGAGCGTCGAGGTCGACCCCGACCGCAGCGCTCAGGCGGCTGCCAACCTCGAGCGCGCCGGGCTCAGAGAGCTCGTCGACCTGCGCCTCCAGGATGCCGCCGACGCGCTCGCGCAGTCAGCCGACGCGGCTTGGGATCTTGTCTTCCTCGACGCCGAGCGGCCCGCGTATCCGGCGTACTGGCCGCAGCTGCTGCGCGTGCTCGCGCCCGGCGGGCTGCTGGCGGTGGACAACGTGCTCTCTCACGCGGGTGAGGTGGCCGCGTTCCGCGAGCTCGTCGCCACTGAGCCCCAGGTCAGCGAGGCGCTCGCCGTGACCGGCGCCGGGCTGCTGCTGGTCCTGCGGACGGGCGCTCCGCCGCCGCGCTGATCGCGTGCGCAGGGCCCGCAAAAATGCCTCTGGCAGTTCCTGCGTGCTTTCGGTACCCTCTGCATGCAGCCGCAGGTGAAACGCGAACCTAACCAGGGCGCAATCGCCGGGGGCTTCAATGGCGTGAGGAGTGGCGGGCGCGTCGGTTTCGGCTGCGCGCCCGGCGTGTAAGCGTGTAAAGCACAGAGGAGAGAGGTACCTCTATGAGTTCCAAGTATCAGAGGCTGGTGGCTCGTGGGCGCGTTGCCGCGGTGCCCGTCGTGGCCGCGGCCGCGGTCGCAGGTGGCGTGATCGCGACGTCCAGCGCGTCCGCCCGCAGGGTCGGACACCCGGCCAGCGCCACGATCAGCAAGGCGACGCTCGCGAAGCTGAGGGCCGATGTGGCCAAGGCCCAGCAGGCGCCGAAGTGGTATGCGCCCGGACCGGCCGTCAACGCCCGAAAGGCGCTGAGGGGTAAGACGATCGTCACGTTCCCGATCAGCTCCGAGATCGACGCCTGCAACACCAAGGGCCAGCAGGGCTACCTAGACGCCGAGGCGAGGGCGCTCGGCGCGCACGTGATTCCGCTGCAGTCAAACACCGGCCCCGCCGGCTGGCAGGCGAACTTGTCGCAGGCGGTGACCGACAAGGCAAGCGCCGTGGTCATGCTCTGCGGTCCGACCGCCGCGGCGATCGCCCCCCAGCTGGCGACGCTTGCCGCCCACCACATCCCCGTCGTGGACGGCAACTACAACCAGACCGGCGGCAACCCGGGATTCCCCTTCAAGGGGCTTTCCGGCGAGAGCGGCGTGAACACCATCCAGGGTGTGCAGACCGATCTGGCCGACGCGCTGGTGAACCTGAACGGCAAGCCCGCAAAGATCCTGTTCTTGGACTCGAGCCAGGTGGCGCAGTATTCCGGCGCGCTCGGCGGGCTCAAGGCGGCGATCAAAGCCTGGTGCCCGACGAGCTGCTCAATCGTCAAGCAGGAGAACTTCCCGACGACCGAGTGGAGCGGACCGACCGAGACAGCGGCGATCTCGAGCGACCTGCAGGCCAACCCGAGCATCAACACCGTGATCGTCACCTTCGACGGCATGACCGACGGCATCGAGAGCACGGTCGCGCAGGATGCCTCCTCCCACCCGGGCCTCAAGATGTATGCCTGGGGTGGCGGCCTGGCTGAGATCAAGGACGTCGGCATCAGCAGCACGTTCGCGGGCGACTCCGGGCCCAACGAGCAGTGGGATGCCTACAACCAGCTCGACCAGGTGATCCGGCTGCTGTCCCACAAGCCGGCCGCGCCGGTCGGCAAGGAGATCGCGCCGAACATCTTCTTCACCAAGCAGAACGCAAAGATCTTCTCGGTCGGCGGCAAGGGTCAGGCATACAGCGATCAGGCATACAGCAAGGGTGCCTTCATCACAGATTTCCTGAAGCTCTGGGAGGTCAAGAAGTAGTGCGTGCCCCTGGGCGTCGTCGGCATCAGAGTGCGGCATGGGCCGGCGAGACAGCCGCCGGTGTGTGGCCGGCGACGCCCCGGGGGTATCGCAGATCTGGTAGTTGCGTGCCTGCGGTACCGTGCGCATGCAGCCGCGGCTGGAGCCCGAGCGCAACCTGGGGCCGATCGCTGGTGGCTGCAAGCGGTGTGAGGGTCGGTGGGTGTCGCGCCTCAGGCGATGCGCCCGATGTGTGGAACCAGAGGAGAGGGGTATCTCTATGAATGCGAAGCATCAGCGGTTGGTCGCCCGTGCGCGGGCAGCCGCGGCGCGGGTCGCCGTGGCGGCCGCGGCTGCGGGTGCCGCGCTCGCGGGTGGTGTGGTTGTCACGTCAGCCGCGTCGGCGCGGAAGCTTGGGCGGCCGGCGAGCGCCACGATCAGCAGGGCGCTGCTTGCCAAGCTGAAGGCTGACGTCGCCAGGGCTCAGCAGCCGCCGAAGTGGTATGCGCCTGGGCCGGCGGTGAATGCCCGCAAGGCGCTCAAGGGCAAGACGATCGTGACCTTCCCGGTCAGCTCCGAGATCGACGCCTGCAACACGAAGGGCGAGCAGGGCTACTACGACGCTGAGGCCAGGGCGCTGGGTGCGCACGTGGACCCGCTGCAGTCGAACACGGGGCCCGCCGGCTGGCAGGCGAACCTGTCACAGGCGGTGACCGACAAGGCCAACGCCGTGCTGATGCTCTGCGGCGTGCCCGCTTCAGCGGTGGAACCACAGCTGGCGGCGCTCAAAGCCCACCACGCCGTGGTGGTGGACGGCAATTACAACCAGACCGGCGGCAGCCCTGCGTTCCCGACCACCGGTCTGAGCGCCGAGAGCGGGGTCAACACCATCCAGGGGATGCAGACGGACCTGGCGGACGCGCTTGTGAACCTGAACGGCAGGCCCGCCAAGATCCTGTTCTTGGACAGCCCGCAGGTGGCTCAGGATCTCGGTGCGCTCGGCGGGCTCAAGGCGGCGATCAAGAGCTGGTGCCCGGCGTCGTGCTCGATCGTCAAGACCGAGAACTTCGGCACTGCGCAGTGGAGCACGCCGAGCGAGACCTCGACTGTCGCAAGCGACCTGCAGGCCAACCCGAGCATCAACACCGTGATCGTGGCCTTTGACGGCATGACCGACGGCATCGAGAGCACGGTTGCTGCGGACGCCTCCAGCCACCCCGGCCTGAAGATGTACTCCTGGGGCGGTGGCCTGGCCGAGGACAAGGTTGTCGGCACCGGGGGCACGTTTGCCGCTGACGCCTCGCTGGCGCAGCAGTGGGACGCCTACAACCAGCTGGACCAGACGATCCGTCTGCTGGCGGGGATGAAGCCCGCGCCGGTGAACAAGGAGGTCACGCCCAACGTGTTCGTGACCAAGGCAAACGCCCACCTTTTCTCGGTCGGCGGCCGGGGTACCCAGTACAGCAACGCGCTGTTCGGTAACGGAGCGTTCGTCGCGGACTTCCTGAAGCTGTGGGAGGTCAAGAAGTAGTGACTCCCGGCTCGCCGGCGCCGTCGCCGCCGGTAGAACTACCCGCATGAGCGCGAAGGAACAGACGGCGAGCGGGCCGGCGGGCCCCCCGGCGCTCTTGGCGAGCAACCTCGCCAAGAGCTTCGGGGGCGTCCGCGCCCTGAAGGGCGTTGACCTCGTCGTCGACGCCGGTGAGGTAGTCGCGCTGCTCGGTGAGAATGGCTCCGGCAAATCCACGCTCGTAAAGATCCTTTCCGGCTACCACGCGCCGGAGCCGGGCGGGACCCTGGCCATGAACGGTGCCACGGTCCCGCTGCCAGTGCCGCTCGGCCAGGCACGCACCGTCGGTCTGAGCTTCGTCTACCAGGACCTGGGCCTGGCGCCCGACCTGCGGGTTGTGGAGAACCTGTTCGTCGGTCATCGGGTGACGCGCGGCGCGGGCTCCATGTCGCCGATCAGGTGGGGGGCCGAGCGTGAGCGGGCGCGCGAGATCTTCGCTCGTTACGGCGTCGAGCTCGACCCGAGCGCCCAGGTCGGTCGGCTGCGGCCGACCTCCCAGGCGCTGCTGGCGATCGTGCGTGCCACCGAGGAGCTGCAGGAATACCGGCATGGCCACGAGCACAGCGGCGGTGTGCTCGTGCTCGACGAGCCGACAGTGTTCTTGCCCGAGCACGAGAAGGTCTTCCTCTTCGACCTCGTGCGCCGCGTCGCCGGCGAGGGCTTCGGCGTGTTGTTCGTCTCCCACGACATGACCGCGGTGCGGGAGATCGCCCGCCGTGCGGTCGTGCTGCGAGACGGGGCAGAGGTGGGCGACGTGCTCGTCACCGAGACCAGCGATGCTGACCTGATCGAGCTGGTGTCCGGGCACCGCTTGGACCGCGCGACCATAGAGCAGGCCACCAGCTACGGCAGTGACACGGTCACTGAGCCGGTGGGGCCCGTCGTGCTGTCGGTCTCCGGCGCCCGCGGCGGGCGCGTGCGCGATGTCAGCTTCGAGCTGCACGCCGGTGAGATCCTCGGCGTGGCCGGGCTGCTTGGCGCCGGCAGCGAAGACCTTCCCTACCTGCTGTTCGGGGATATGGCCAGCGTCGGCGGCAGCGTGCGGTTGCCCGACTGGAGCGGTGAGATCGCCGAGCTCACTCCCAGCCGCGCGATCGCGCTGGGCGTGGCGCTGGTTCCGGCCGACCGCAAGCAGCACGGAGCGGTGGCCGAGCTGCCGGTCGCGCACAACATGCTGTCGCTGGCGTTGCGCAACTTCGTGCGCAACGGGTTCCTGCGCATCGACAGAATGATCGGGACCGCCAACCAGCGAACCGCTACCTACGACGTTCGCCCGCGGGACGCCTCCCTGAACATGGCGGCGCTCTCCGGCGGAAACCAACAGAAGGTCGTGCTCGCGCGCTGGCTCGAGCGGGATCCGGGAGTGCTGCTCTTGCACGAGCCGACCCAGGGAGTGGACGTGGCCACCCGCCACCAGATCTACGAGCTGATGCGCGCACGCGCCGCCAAGGGCGCCGCGATCCTCTGGGTTTCGACCGACTTCGACGAGCTTGCGACCGTCTCGCAGCGCATCCTGCTGTGCGCGAACGGCCGGATCGCCGGCTCGATCGCTCCGCCCTACAGCCGCGACAGGATTACCAGTGAGGTCTACTCAGCCACCGCCCGTGGCGCAGCCAGAGAGGTGAGCACCGTCTCATGACGACCAACGTCGAAACCCCCGAGCACAGCGTCCCACCGAGTGCAGGGAACGGCCAGCGGACGAGCTCGGGGCTCGCGCGGATCCTCAACGGCCGCGTCGCCGAGGCTTCGCTGCTGCCGTTCGCCTTCCTGCTGGTCATCGTCGGCTTCAGCGTCGCGCGCCCGGCCACCTTCTTTCAGTGGTCGAACTTCACCAGCATCTTCGGTCTGAACTCGGTCGAGTTCATCCTCGTGATGGCGCTGCTCGTGCCGCTCACCAACGGCGACCTGGACCTCTCGGTGGCCGAGCTGTCCGGAATGACCTCGGTTCTCGTCGGCTGGCTCAACGTCAACCACGGATGGGGGATCGTGCCTGCGATCCTCGCCGGCCTCGCGGTCGGCGTCCTGTGCGGCGCGCTGACAGGCTTCATCGTGGTCTGGTTCGATGTCAACCCGTTCATCGTCACGCTCGCGATGGGGAGCGTGTATGACGGCATCGCACTGTGGCTGCCAAACCAGCTCACGGTCGCGGGCATCGCGCCGCAGCTCACCCAGTGGACCGTGCTGCATCACATCCTCGGGATCCCGCTTGACTTCTGGTACGGGATCGCGCTGATGCTCATCATGTTCTACGTGCTCACGTTCACGCCATTCGGCCAGCGGGCGCTGTTTGTCGGGCAGTCCCGCGAGGTTGCGAGGTTGAGCGGCTTCAGGGTCAGCTCGACGCGGTTCTGGGCGTTCGTCGTCGCGGGCCTGATCGCCGCCATCTCCGGTGTGATCAATGACGGCGTGCTCGGCTCGGCCACGCCCGGGAACCAGGGAACGCTGCTGCTGTCGGTCTACGCCGCCGCTTTCCTGGGCTTCACGACCATCCAGCCCGGGCGGTTCAACGCGATCGGCGCCGGGCTGTCGGTCTTCTTCCTGGCAATCGCGGTCAACGGCATGAACCTGCTGGGGGCGCAGACCTACATCCAGTCTCTGTTCTACGGGGTGTTTCTGGTGCTCGCTGTCGTCGCCTCGCGCGTGATCAACCGCCGCCGCGCGGCGGCTGCGGTGGCCAGAGGCGCGGGCTGATGTCTGAGGCTCCGGTCTCGCAGGGCCTCGCCGCGGTCCTGGGACTGCGTCAGCTGATCATGGACGGGGAGCTGGGTGCGGGCGACCGCCTCTCCGAGGTGCGTCTGGCCGCTCGGCTCGAGGTCTCCCGCACCCCGCTGCGACTAGCGCTCGCCCAGCTCGAGCACGAGGGCCTGCTCGAGCCGGTTGCCGGTGGCGGCTTTGTCGTGCGCTCCTTCACAGGCCGGCAGGTGGTGGACGCGATCGAGCTGCGCGGCGTGCTGGAGGGCGCGGCCGCGAGGCTCGCGGCGTTGCGCAACAGCGGCCCGCGCGCGCTCGGCAACCTGGTCGCCTGCGTGGCCAAGCTTGACCGCATCGTCGCGATCGACGGTGCGCCGACGGGCGAGGAGTTCGAGCTCTACGTGGAGCTCAACGACGAGTTCCACAACGAGCTCTTCGTGCTCGCCGCGAGCGAGGTGCTGCGCGACGCCTACGAGCGCGTCCTGGCGCTCCCCTTCGCCCAGCCGAGCTCGTTTCTGAAGGCACAGGCCGACACGAGCCAGTTCGAGCCGACGCTCGCCACCGGCAACGCCCAGCACCACGAGATCCTGAACGCGATCGAAGCGGGCGACGGTGAAGAGGCGGAGCGGCTGGCGCGCGGGCACGCGGAGCTGACCGTGCGCAACCTGGATGCGGTGCTGCGCGACGGCGGCTTCGAGCGGCTGCCGGGCAGCAGTCTGATCAACGCGGAAGCCGGCTGGTCTCGCCAGGTAGCCGCCGGCCTCGAACACTGACAACGAGGAGGGTTCCCGGGAGATGAGCGAAACGAACGTGAGTGGGCAGCGGCTGCTGATCGGCGGCCGCTGGTGCGACGCCACCGGGAGCGAGACCTTCGCGGTCCACAACCCGTACACGGCGCAGGTCGCTTCCCGCGCCGCGGCCGCCACGCCGGCGGACGCGCGGCAAGCTGCCGACGCGGCCCAGGCGGCGTTCGAAGCGTGGTCGCAGGCCCCGGTTGCCCGGCGCGGCGAGCTGCTCGCGCAGGCGGCACAGCTGATGGAGGATCGCCAGAGCGAGTTCGCGGCGATCGTCGCCGAGGAGACCGGCGGGACCTTCGGCTGGGGCATGTTCAACGTCATGCTTGCAACCGGCATGCTGCGCGAAGCAGGGGTCCACGCGGCGGCCGTCACGGATCGCGAGATCGAGTCTCACGTCCCAGGCAAGCGCATGCGTGCCGTGCGCCAGCCGGCCGGCGTGGTGGTCGGGATCGCACCCTGGAACGCGCCCGTGATCCTCGGCACGCGGGCGCTGGCGGCGCCGCTGGCCTACGGAAACACGGTCGTCATGAAGGCCTCCGAAGCCTCGCCCCGCACGCACGGGCTGATCGTCGAGTGCCTCGCGGACGCGGGTCTGCCCGACGGCGTGGTCAACCTGATCACCAACGCTCCCGCCGACGCCGCCGAGGTGGTGGAGGCGCTGATCGCCCACCCGGCCGTGCGCCGGATCAACTTCACCGGCTCGAGCCACGTCGGGCGGATCATCGCCGAGAAGGCCGGCCGGCACCTCAAGCGCGTGGTGCTCGAGCTCGGCGGCAAGGCGCCGCTGGTCGTGCTCGACGACGCCGACCTGGACGCCGCGGCCGCGGCCGCGAGCTTCGGCGCCTTCATGCACCAGGGCCAGATCTGCATGTCCACCGAGCGCGTGGTGGTCGACCGCCGCGTCGCCGACGAGCTGGCCGAGCGCCTGGCCGCCCGCGCCGCAGCACTGAAGGTCGGCGACCCGCGCGACCCCTCGACCCAGGTCGGGCCGCTGATCAACGCCGCGGCGCTCGACCGTGTCAGCGAGCTTGTGCAGGACGCGCTCGAGCGGGGCGCGCAGCTGCTCACCGGCGGGGAGGCGGACGGCCTGGTCTACCAGCCGACCGTGCTGCGCGGCGTCACGCCCGAGATGCGCATCTACCGCGAGGAGTCCTTCGGGCCGTCGGTATCGATCATCGAGGTGGATGGCCCCGAGCAGGCGGTTGAGGTCGCAAACGACACCGAGTACGGTCTCTCGGCGGCGATCTTCTCGCGCGACGTGGAGCGCGCCGAGCGGCTCGCGGCCCGCATCCAAAGCGGCATGTGTCACATCAACGACGCCACCGTTCACGACGAGGCGCAGGCGCCCTTCGGTGGCGTGAAAGCCTCGGGCTGGGGCCGCTTCGGAGGTGAGTGGGCGGCCGAGGAGTTCACCGAGCTGCGCTGGATCAGCGTCCAGGACGAGCTGCGCGAGTACCCGATCTGAGCCTCACTGCTGAGGCCGGTGGGGCCGGCCCGCTGGCCGGCCCCTTCCTCGCCGCTCCCGTCGGCGGCGCTCAGCCGGGTACGAGCGCGTCCCCCGCGAGCGGGCCGCCCTCGCCCGAGCCGGCGGCCGGCGCGCTCAGCACGGGTTGCGGGCCGGGGACGGCCAAGTGGGCCCGATGCCCGGGGTCGTTCCCGGTGCCGGGCCGTTCGCTTGCGCTGTGGCGAAGGTCGATGACCGCTGCCGCGGCCAGCGTCGCGGCGGCGGCGATCACGTAGAGGTCACCGAGCAAGAGCTGGCCTGGGGTAAGGTGCCGGCCCGCCCCGAGCGCGGCGACCACCCAGATCCTGCCTGCCGCCACGCCGCAGGCGGCCGCGAGTGCCGCCCGCAGCCAGCCGGCTGGTGACCAGTCGCGCGCGCCGATCACGCCGATCACGGCCACCACCGCGAGTGTCCACTGGTGGGTCCAGGAGACGGGCGAGATCAGCAGCCCGGTGAGGGCTGTCAGCATGAAGCCCCAGGCGTCGTCGCCGCGCCGCGCGGCGCGTGCGGCCAAGAGCAGCCCGGCGGACCCGACCAGCAGGCAGCTTCCCACCCAGAGCGCGTGTTGGTCCCCGAACGTCGGCAGGAAGCGCAGCAGCGCCCCGCGCAGCGACTGATCCGCGGCACTGGACCCGGCCAGGTGCAGCCGCCCGGTGACGCGTGTGACGTCCATGAACTTGCCGCCGATCCAGTAGGCCCAGGCGTCGCGCGGAAAGGCGATCAGCTCGGCGACGAGCGCGAGCGCGAAGGTCGCGCCGGCGCGGACCGCCGTGCGGCAGCGACCGCTGAGCGCGAGATACGGGATGAACACCAGTGGCGTCAGGATGATCGCGGCGGCAGCGCCGATCGCGACGCCGGCGAAGCGGCGGTCCCCGGGTCCGCCGTCGGCGCGGCGCGGGGCACCCGAGCTGTAGGCGAGGTCAAGCACGATGAGCGCCGCTATCAGCACGTCTATCTGGCCGTAGCCGATGGCGGTTGAGACCGGCTCGGCCCAGAGGGCGGCGGCGGCCGCGAGCCAGGCGGTTGCACGCCGCCGGCGCCGCAGGCGCGCAGCGCCGAGCTGGGCCAGACGCTGAGCATCGCCCGGACGGCGCAGGCGCAGCGCCAGGTGCGCGGCGGCCGCGACCAGCAACACGTTGAGCAGGCTGACCGCCAGCTCGTCGCGGTGGAGGGTCAGCAGCCGCAACAGAAGGAACATCGCCGCCGCCAGCGGCGGGTAGGTGAAGCCGAGGCCACGCCCCAGCTTTGCCTCATAGAGCGCCCGCCCCGCGCTCAGGACTCCCGCCGCCCGTCGGTAGACCTTGAGGTCGAAGAAGTGAAAGTGCGTCAGCGTGTGCACGAGCGGCACCTGCAGCCTTCCGTCCACGGCGCCCGCCACCGCCGCGGCGGAGGCGATGAACACGAGCGGCGCCAGCCAATCGAGCCACGCGTCGCCGCGCCGGCCGCCCCCTGCCGCTGTCTCGGAGTTCCCCACGGCGCGCATTGTCCGGGGCCGGGATAAACCGCAGATAGGCGCCGCAGGGCAGTTGGGCAGCTGTCGAGGTGCCGTTGCACGGTGCCGCGGTCCGGCTCGCGCAGCCCCTTCCGGGAGTTCGTCGAGCGTCGCGGTGCCCGCCGCCCGCCGTGGGCGCGCTGAATTTCTGCGTGCTTGCGCCGGCGTTCGGCCGCGATCTGCGCGGCAGGCCGCGTCGCGCTTGTCTCTGAGCATGGTGTTCGGCGGCCGGATGGGGCATAGTTGTCGGCGTGGCAGACGTGGTCGAGGGGGCGGGCCGAGGGAGGGCGGGCGCTCCCATCAGCACAGCGAGTGCGATCAGCGCGCGCGGCATCTCCAAGTCCTTCGGCGATCTGCGCGCGCTGCGTGACGTCGACCTCGACGTCACGCACGGGACGGTGCTCGGCCTGCTCGGGCCCAACGGCGCCGGCAAGACGACCCTCGTTCGCATCCTCACGACGCTGCTGCTGCCCGACGCAGGCACCGCCTCGGTTGCCGGACTCGACGTCGTGGCGGACCAGAACCGGTTACGCGAACGGATCGGGCTCGCGGGTCAGTACGCCGCCGTGGACGAAAACCTGACGGGCATCGAGAACCTGACGATGGTGGGCCGGCTTTACGGGTCACGGCGCGCCACCGCCAAGGCGCGCGGACGCGAGCTGCTCGAGCAGTTCGACCTCCTCGACGCCGCGAGCCGCCCTGTGAAGACCTACTCCGGCGGCATGCGCCGACGCCTCGACCTCGCGGCGGCGCTGGTCGCCAGGCCGCCGGTGCTGTTCATGGACGAGCCGACCACCGGACTTGATCCACGCAGCCGTTTGGACCTCTGGGACGTGATCGAGACGCTGGTCAGCGAGGGCACCACCGTGCTGCTCACGACCCAGTACCTGGACGAGGCTGACCGGCTCGCTGACCGGATCGCCGTGATCGACCACGGCAGCGTGATCGCCGAAGGGACGCCGGACGAGCTCAAGGATCGGGTGGGCGGTGAGCGGCTCGAGGTGCATCTCGAAGACGCCGCCCAGGCGGCCGCTGCGGCCCGCGCACTCGGGCCGATGTCCGACGAGCAGCCGGTGCTCGCGGATGGGCTGGTCCGGATCGGGGTGAAGGGCCGCAGCGGCGCGATCATCGAAGCGGTGCGCCTGCTCGACGCCGAAGGGGTCGGGATCGACGACATCGCCCTGAGGCGACCGACGCTCGACGACGTCTTCCTGGCGCTCACGGGGCACGCGGCCGAAGACGGTGATCAGCCGTGAGGCGGCTGCTCTCGGACACGCTGGTGGTAGCCGAGCGCAACCTGATCAGGTTGCCGCGCGCCCCCGAGCTGCTGCTCGCCTTCACGCTGCAACCGATCATGTTCGTGCTCTTGTTCAGGTACGTGTTCGGCGGCGCGATCAGGGTGCCGGGCGGCTCCTATGCGGAGTATCTGATCCCCGGGATCATCGTCCAGAACATCGCCTTTGGCGGCTTTGTCACCGCGCTCGGGCTCAACGAGGACATGCAGAAGGGCATCATCGACCGCTTCCGCTCGTTGCCGATGGCGCGGGCGGCCGTGCTCGCGGGTAGGACCTTGGCCGACATCGTCACCAACGGCCTCTCCATGACGATCCTGGTCGTGACGGGACTGATCATCGGCTTCTCGTTTCAGACCGCTGTGTTGCACGTGGTCGTCGGGATCGTCCTGGCGCTGACCTTCGGCTACGCCTTCTCCTGGGTGTTCGCCTTCCTCGGCCTGCTGGTGAAGTCGCCGGAGGCGGCCAACTCGGTGGGCTTCCTCGCCGTCTTCCCGTTGACCTTCATCTCCTCGGCCTTTGTACCCGGCCAGTCACTGCCGACGCCGCTGCGGCAGTTCTCCGACGTGAACCCGTTCACGATCATCGTCAACGAGCTGCGCTGGCTGTGGACCGGTCAGCCGTCGCCCGACCAGCTCTGGCAGGCGTTCGCCTGGGTCGCGTTCATCCTGGTCCTGTTCTCGCCGCTGGCCGTGCAGCGCTACCGGCGGGCCGCGGGCCGGTAGCGTCCGGGGGGCCGTTGGCCCGGAGTTCGTTGGCTCCGGGCTCGCACCGATGGGAGGGCGGCGCGCTGCGCACACTCCGCCAGCCGTCGTCGTCCCCCGTGACCGCCGCCGCCGAAGCACCGCCCGCAGCCCCCAAAGTTCGGTTGCGGTGGGAGCCTTGGGTGTTTGGGGCGATCTCATCGCCCCGCGCCCCCAAAGCTCACGCCCGCCGCGAGCTTTGGGGGCGCGGGGCGGTCCGTTGCGGGCCCCCGCCACGGACTCACTGGAGCCGCCGCCTGGGATGCCGGCACCGGCGTCGGCGCGGGACCTGGACAAGGCACGGGCCGGGCGGCGAGGGAGAGGGGGATTCGAACCCCAGATGCAGTTGCCCCATACCGGCTTCCGAGACCGGCGCAATAGCGGCCGGATCGCCTGCAGGCATTGCGATCAAAGCGTTCGTGGGGGAGGCGGCGGGGGCAAACGCAGTTTCGACGTCGCCCGAGCTGTTCGCCACGTTCCGCGCCGCGACCGTCATCGCCACCCTGAACGACCCGGACGGAAAGCAAGTCGAACTGACGGCTGAACGGTGGGCGCACATCGTCCACCCGGACAGTCACCCCAAGATGGCGGAGGACCAGGGCGACGTCCTCCGGGCGATCGAGCACCCCACCGAGTGACGCCGGTCCGGGGCCTGGCCGTTGGCTCCATGTGGTCGTACGCTATG
Source organism: Solirubrobacterales bacterium (assembly GCA_027449125.1). Taxonomy (GTDB): domain Bacteria; phylum Actinomycetota; class Thermoleophilia; order Solirubrobacterales; family Solirubrobacteraceae; genus Palsa-465. Next base: position 18,016 of record DAIDME010000079.1, read on the forward strand.
AGGCACACCGCGCGTTCGTCGTCACGGCGTTCCCGTGCAGGACACTCCCATGAGCGTCACCATCGGCAGCCACACCTTCGACCGCGTCAGGTACGACGAGGAGGCTGACGTGCTCTACCTCCACAAGGGCGACGCGCGGAACGACACCGACTGGGACGCGACGCCGGAGGGGCACGGCCTGAGCTTCAACGCCGACGGCGCATTGGTCGGCATGACGATCGTCTCGCCGCGCAAGCTGGTGCAGCAGCGCGGATCGGTCGAGATCACGCTGCCGCCGGAGCATGTCGGCCTCAGCGCCGAAGCGCTGGACCAAGCGCTAATCGCGGCCTGAGGCGTTACGGATCAGACGAAATCTTTGAGGCTTTTCGTGTGGCTAGCAGAAGTGCTAAGGGCCCCGGGGAGTCTTGGTCGGTGAACGGAGAGCCGTGATGGGCGAAGCCACCAGCCCCATTGGAACCAGCGTCCGCGACTGAGCTGCGCGGCGCCGAGCCCGGAGCGGCACCCACCGTGAGACCGAGCAGCGCCTTGAGCCGTTCGAGCAGCTCGCGCGGATCGTGATCATGCATCGTGCTCGGCTTTGGCTATCCCAGCAGGAGCTGGCCGAGCGGTTGGGCACGACCGCATCGGCGGTTTCCCGGATCGAGAGCGGTCATCACCGCGTCAGCATCGAAACCGTGCGCAAGCTCGCCGTCGCTTTCGAGATCCGCGCCGTCGTCGGCTTCGGATACCAGGGTGACGATAGCCCGCAGTACGAACTCGTTGCGCTCTAACACCGACCCCGGGGCGGGATACCTGACGGCGGCGCGCCGGCGCATGACTATTACTCCCGCTTGGGCGAGCCTCGAGGCCTCTGGCGACCATCAGACCTGTCTGGGAACTGGAGCGAGGCTTCGTGAGGCGGACGGTCACACGGCGTCGCGGTGGCGTAGGTTCACGGCATGGACGGGCTCGAGGCAACGATCCGGGAGGCGACCGCCGCCGACGCCCTGGCGATCGCAGAGTTGTGGTTGCGGTCTCGCGCTGGCGCCCCCGGCGTGCCTGCCGCCTCTCATACCAACGATGAGGTTCGCGGCTGGTTCCGCGACGTGGTCGTCCCGGCCGGCGGTGTTTGGATTGCCCACCATGCAGGCGTGCTGGACGCGATGATGGTGCTCAGAAGCGAGTGGGTCGAGCAGCTGTATGTCGCGCCCGAAAGCCAACGCCGGGGATACGGCTCGAGCCTGCTGGGCCTGGCGCAGTCATCACGCAGCCAGCTGGCTCTCTGGACGTTCGAGGCGAACACGCCAGCGCGAGCGTGCTATGAGCGGCACGGGTTCCTGGTCGACGGTCCCGTCAGCACCGACAACGAAGAGCGTGCGCCCGCGGTGCGCTATCGCTGGACCAAGCCATTCCAGTAGCGGAATCCAGTTGCTTGACAAACCTCTGCTGTGCTGCCATTGTGAGTACATGGCAACGGTCAAGGAAGATCGCCTACAGATCCGGGTCAACCCCGCCGACAAGGCTCTCCTAGAACGGGCCGCCGCGGCATCGCATCTGAACGTGTCCTCCTTCGTGGTGCAGGCCGCCGCGTTGAAAGCCGAAGAGGTCCTCGCCGAGCGCTCCAGCATCCGCCTCTCCCCAGAAGCCGCCGGCGCGTTCAGCGAGGCGCTCGAAAAGCCGGCCGAGGTCAACGACCGGCTCGCAGCGGTGCTGCGTCGCACCCGTAAGTTCACGTGGCT
>DAIDME010000080.1 GCA_027449125.1 Solirubrobacterales bacterium
CACCCTCCGATCTGCCGCTCGCCCAGATGGCCGCCGGCCCGGAGCTCGGCACGCTCATCCACAGGGTCCTCGAGCGCCTGGACTTCGCCGCACCCGACCTGCAGGCCGCGCTGCTCGAGCTGCTCGAAGGCGCCACGCGCCGCCGGCCAGAGCTGCTGGGATGCTCCCCGACGCAGGCAGCCGCAGGGCTTGCACTCGCGCTCGCCACCCCGCTGGGTGGCGAGCGGGCCGGCTTCTCGCTCTCCGGCGTGGCCCGAGGCGATCGCCTGGACGAGCTCTCCTTCGAGCTGCCGCTGGCCGACTCCACTCGGGCTTCGGCGTCACCGCGCCTGGCCGACCTCGCCGAGCTGATGGCCGAGCTTCTGCCCGATTCAGACCCGCTGTCCGGATACGCTCGGCGTCTGCGCGAGCCGCAGCTGGGGGCCACGCTGCGTGGCTTCCTGACGGGCAGCATCGACCTCGTCCTGCGCGTCACCGGCGGCGACGGCCGGGCACGGTATCTGATCGTCGACTACAAGACCAACTGGCTGGCCGGTCCCGGCACCCCGCTCAGCAGCGCGCACTACACCGAGGCCGCACTGGCGGCGGAGATGCAGCGTTCTCACTACGTGCTGCAGGCGCTGCTGTACTCGGTAGCCCTGCACCGCTACCTGCGCTGGCGACTCGACGGGTATGACCCGGAACGCGACCTCGGCGGTGTGCGCTACCTGTTTCTGCGAGGCATGACCGGCGGAGCGGGCGGCGTCTTCGCGTGGCACCCACCGGCGGGCTTGGTGCTGGCCGCCAGCGACCTGCTGGCCGGAGATTCGCGGCGATGAGCCCGGCGCCCGATCACGACTGGCAGGACCCCCACGCCGCGGACATCGCGCTGCGTGCGCCGGCCGCGCTGCGCGTGCCGGCCGCGCTGCGCGCGCCGGCCGCGCATGTGCCGAGGACCGGTGAGCGCGCGCTGATCGCCGCCGACGTGCACGTCGCGGCGGCCCTCGCACGCCTGAGCGGCGTGCCTGACGAGCAGGTCATGCGCTGCGTGGCGCTCGCCGTCGCCGCCGCGCGCGAGGGACACGCGTTCGTGCAGCTCGACGCCGCGGACGCCGCGCGGATGCGAGGCGCGCGCGGCCTGGTCGGTGACGAGCAGCAGCCCGCGCCGTTGCGGCTGGCCGGCACGCGACTGTACCTGGACCGCTACTGGCGTGAGGAGCGCCGCCTGGCGGCGGCGCTCCTCACGCGCAACCGCATGCGCAACGACGCCGGCGAGCTCGCCGCCCTGGGGCGGCTGCTCAACGCCGCCTTCCCGGGCTCCGACGAGGCCGAGCAGCGCGCGGCCGCGGCGGTGGCGATGCTGCGCGGGCTGACCGTGATCGCCGGCGGGCCCGGCACCGGCAAGACGACCACGGTGGCGCGCATCGTGGGGCTGCTGCACGAGCTCGCCGCCGCGCGCGGGCAGGGCGAGCAGCTGATCGCGCTGTGTGCGCCCACCGCCAAGGCGGCCGCGCGCCTGCACGAGGCGGTGGGCGGCGGCCCCGCCGCCAGCACCATCCACAGGCTCCTGGGCGCGACGGCGACGGGGCGCTTCCGCTACAGCAGCGCCGACCGTCTGCCGCACGACGCCGTGATCGTGGATGAGACCTCGATGGTGCCGCTGTGGCTGATGGTGAGGCTGGTCGACGCGGTGCGCGACGACGCCCAGCTGATCCTGGTCGGCGACCCTGACCAGCTGTCCGCCATCGAGGTGGGCGCGGTGCTCGGTGACATCGTCGGGCCGGCCGCGGACGGGCCGCTCCAGGGAGCCGCGATGCAGGCGGCACTGGAACGCGTGCTGGGTCGCAGCGTTCCGCCCGGCCCGCGACCGCCCGGTGACCTGCCCCGAACGTTCGGCGACGCGGTAGCGGTGCTGCGCAGGGACCGGCGCAGCACCGCCCCGATCGGGCGCCTCGCACAGGCGATCCGCCGAGGCGACGGCGACGGCGCGATCGCGGCTCTGCGTGACCCCCAGGGCACCGACGCGATCAGCTGGGTTGGCGAGCTCACGGCCGGCGGAGGCGTGCTGCGAAGCGAGGCGATGGCCGCCTACCTGCCGATGCTGGCGGCCGCCGAGACGGGAGATGCGCGTGCGGCGCTGGCCGCGCTGGCGAGCTTTCGCCTGCTGTGCGCGCACCGCCACGGACCGTACGGCGCACTGACCTGGGCCGCACAGATCGAGCGCTGGCTGCACGCTGAGCGTCCGCAGCTCGAAGCGGCGACGACGCGCTACCCGGGCCTGCCGCTGATGGTGACGCGCAACGACTACGAGCTCGGCCTGCACAACGGCGACTCCGGCATCGTGGTGCTCGATCCCCGCGGCGAGCCGCGCGCGGTGTTCGACACCGGCGAGCGCGAGGTCACGGTCGCACCCTCGCGACTGGCCGCGGTCGACCCGCTCTTCGCGCAGACGGTGCACAAGAGCCAGGGATCGGAGTTCGATGTGGCGGCCGTGCTGCTGCCCGAGCCCGACTCCCCGCTGCTCTGCCGCGAGCTGCTCTACACGGCCGTCACGCGCGCCCGCCGGCGGCTTGTGCTGGTGGGCAGCGAGGCGGCGGTACGTGTGGCGCTTGCGCGGCCAGCGGGCCGCGCAAGCGGGCTGCGTGAGCTGCTGTGGGGTCCTACGCCCGAGTGAGCGTCAGCGCCACCTGCGCACGCACACGGCTCGAGACCAAGCCGGGCTTCGCCCAGCCGAGCCCCGCGAGATCGTGGTCGACGACGACGCTGCCCTCGACGTGCAGGTGGTCGCCGTGCGTGATCGCCTGCGCCTGGAAGCCGATCGCGATGCGCTTGCCACAGACCTCGAGCGTCCCGGCCACGTCCAGCTGGTGCTGGGCCCCAGGCGCCGCCCGCTCGAGCGTGAAGGTCATCTGCGGGTAGCGCTCGGCGTCGAAGTACGCGGCGCTGCGCAGGTCTCGGTCACGTTTCGCGAGGCCAGTCTGGATCGACGCCGGCTCGACGACCAGCAGACCGCCGGCGCCACCGTCTGGATCGACCCGCAGCTCGCCGCTGAAGCGCTCGAAGCGGCCCCTGACCGGCACCAGGCCGAGCAGCGTGCGGGCCGTGAAGGCGACCTCGCTGCCGCCCGCGTCGACCCGCCAGGCGCCCGCCGGCAAGCGGTCGACGATCAGCACATGGTCGTCGTCGTGGCCGTGGCCGTGGTCGTGGTCGTCGCTCATCGCGTCGCAGTCTCCCACAGGCGGGCACGCGGCGGCAGGGTTTGTTTGGGGCCGGGCTCTGAGCCCGGCCCCAAACACCCGGTCATGGATCACCACTGAACTACTACGTCCCAGGACTTTGAGTGTCTGATGCCTGGGCGGCGTGACACTCCCGACCTCCGGGACTGGCCGCCCCGCGTGCGCGGGGCGCGTGGCGCCGGTGGGACCTTGCGGGCCCGCGGTCGAGTGGGCGATCCGCCGGATTGCGCAGATTAGCCGTTCGGCAACCTGCGGGCGAGGCTCAGCCGAAGAAGGCAGCCGCCGTCTCGTACAGGCTCTGGTCAAGCGCCCTGGGCGCAGCGAGCGCCTCGACGAGGTCGCCCTCGACGATCCGCTCGCTCCTCAACGCCGTCATACAGCCATAGCGGCCGCCGCGCTGCACGTGGCCGAGGATCCTATCGGCGCCGCCGGCAAGCCGCGGCGGTCGCGATCCAGCCTGCGTGACGGCCCATCACCTCGCCGACCATCACGCGGTTGTGTGACTCGGCGGTGGTGTGCAGCCGGTCAATCGCGTCGGTTGTGACCTGCACCGCTGTGTGGAAGCCCACGCTGAAGTCGGTGCCGCCGACGTCGCTGTCGATCGTCTTGGGGATGGCCACCAGCGGGACGCCCGCGCGGCACAGGCCTCGCGCCGCACCGAGCGTGCCGTCGCCTCCGGTCACCAGACCGGCCGTGTTGGCCAGGTCGAGCTGCTCGCCGTCGTCGTCGCGCAGGCCTCGCCAGCCGCCGTGAAAGCCGATCAAGCTGTGGCCGCCGGCCAACCCACGCCTGATCACCGCGCGGATCTCCGCGTTCAATCCCGGGCAGTCGCCGCCCCCGGTCAGGACGCCGAACGTCGCCATCCGCCCCGGGTAGAATGGTTGGCGAGTGGGCGGCCATCTACAGTTGCTTGCGGAGGAGCTCACCGAGACCCGTGCGCGCACGCTCGCGCTGGCAAGCGGACTGGAAGACCACACGCTGGAGCAGGTCCACTCGCCGCTGCTCAGCCCGCTTGTCTGGGATCTGGCGCACATCGCCTGCTTTGAGGACATGTGGATTTCGCATGCCGCCGGCACACGGGCGCTGCGGCCCGAGCTCTTCACCACCTACGACGCGGTCGAGACACCGCGCTCGCGACGTGGGGAGCTGGACTTGCTGACGGCCAGCGAGACCTTCACCCACATGGCCGTGGTCAGGTCGCGCACCGAAGCTCTGATCGCGGATGGCGCCGCCGAGCAGACCGACCTGATCGAGCTGGTGATCTGTCACGAGCAGCAGCACAACGAGACGATGCTGCAGCTGCTCGCGCTGGCGCAGCTTCCGGACCCGTTCATGGTCGACGGGGCCGCGGCCCGCGAGGCGGACGCCGCCACGGCGCAGGGCGGGCTCGACCTGGTCGCGTTTGCGGGCGGCGGGGTGACGATCGGCGCTGGGCCAGGGCAGGGCTTCGTCTACGACAACGAGCGGCCGGCGCATACGCGCGAGCTGGCGGCGTTCAGGCTGGCACGCACGCCGGCGACCAACGCCGACTGGCTCGCGTTCATTGACGCGGGTGGCTACCGGCGGCGCGAGCTGTGGTCGGCCGAGGGCTGGCGGTGGCGTATGCGCGAAGCGATCGAGCGGCCGCTGCACTGGACTGCGGACGGCCGCCAGTGGCGTCTTGGTGAGCTGGTTGCGATCGAGCCCGACGTGGCGGTCGTGCACATCTCCTGGTTTGAGGCGGAGGCGTTTGCCAACTCCCACGGTCTGCGGCTTCCGACCGAGTTCGAGTGGGAGCTCGCCGCCACAGCCGATCCCACCACCGGGCGCCGCAACCCATTTCCCTGGGGCGACGAGCCCGTGTCGCGATCACGCGCGAACGTGGACCAGGTCTCGGGCGGGCCCGTGCCGGCCGGAAGCCTTCCCGGCGCGAGCTCCGCCGGCCTGCAGTCCCTGATCGGCGACGTATGGGAGTGGACGGCCAGCTGGTTTGACGGCTACCCGGGCTTTTCCGCCTACCCGTACCGCGAGTACTCCGAGCCCTTCTTCGGCGAGCGCTACAGGGTGCTGCGCGGTGGTTCCTGGGCGACCCGGCCACGGGTGGCGAGCGCGACCTTCCGCAACTGGGACCTCCCCCAGCGCCGCCAGATCTTCGCCGGCGTCCGCTTGGCGGGGGACGCTTGACCAGCACCGCTCCAGACGAGCGGGTCAGCCTGCTGGTGGCCGACGGCGCTGGCCTGAGCACGCTCGCAGACGACGTCCGCAGAGGGCTGCAGGCGCCGCCGCTCGAGCTGCCGCCCAAGCACTTCTACGACGCGCGTGGCTCAGCGCTCTTCGAGCAGATCTGCGACCTGCCCGAGTACTACCCCACCCGCACCGAGCGCCTGATCATCGAGCGTCGCGCGAGCGACATCGCGCGGCTGACAGGGGCCGGCGAGCTGGTCGAGCTGGGCGCCGGCACCGCGACCAAGACCCGGGTGCTGCTCGACGCTCTGCGCGACCACGGCAGCCTCGAGCGCTACATCCCCTTCGACATCGACGCGGCGACGCTGCAGCTCACCGGCCGCAGCATCGCCGCAGACTACCCTTCGCTCCGATCGGTGGACTGCGTGGCCGGCGACTTCGAGCGGGACCTGCAGCTGATCCCGGCCAAGCGGCCCGGAGTGCGGCGCCTCGTCGCCTTCCTCGGCGGCACGATCGGCAACTTCGACACGCCCGCCCGACGCGATCTCCTACGCACGGTCGCATCACAGTTGCACGCCGGCGATCACCTGCTGCTCGGCGCCGACCTGGTGAAGGACCCGGCGGTGATCGAGGCCGCCTACAACGATGCCGCCGGGGTCACCGCCGAGTTCAACCGCAACGTCCTGGAGGTCATCAACCGAGAGCTCCAGGCGGAGTTCCCGGTCGGCGCGTTCGACCACGTCGCCTTCTACGACGAGACGAACGAGTGGATCGAGATGCGCCTGCGTGCGGCGCGTGAGCTGAAGGTCACGGTGCGCGCGCTCGGGCTCGTGCTGCGGTTCGAGCCGGGCGATGAGATCCGCACCGAGATCAGCGCCAAGTTCACCCCCGGGCGGCTCGCGGCCGACCTTGCCGCCTGCGGGCTCGAGCCGGTCGAGCTGATGAGCGACCCTGACAGCCTGTTCGCGCTGGTGCTGGCCCGCCCCGCCTGAAGGGCACAGCCGCCGGTCACGGCTCCGGCCAGCGGAAGCCCGGAGCGTCGAGCTTCGCGACCAGCGGGCTCGACGGCAGACCCGCCGGTGGGCGCGCGAGGTTGTATGCCGCGGGGGCCAGATCGTTGGGGGCGTCAGCGTGAAAGAGCGCCGCCAGGTACTGCGCCTGGCCCCTGCCGGGGCCGACCTCGGTCTGACCGCCGCCGTAGGCGCCGATCCGCTCACGCGCGCAGTGGTCGTAGAGGTCGAACAGGTTGTGCAGCGACCCGACGCGTGAGGGTTTGATGTTGACCATCGCGGGCCTGTGAGCCAGCGCCTCGATGTCCTCGATCGAGTGGATCGGCGCATCCCAGGTGATCCGGTGCTCCTGGCCGGCGAGCGCCGCCGCGGCGGCATGCTCGCTCAGATCGGGATCCTCGAGCCAGGCATCGGGAAGCGCGTCCGCCACGCGCCTGTAGAGGACCGGATCGGCAGGCTGGTCCACGCTGCTGCCGCGGTAGAAGCCCTTGAAGTCGACCGCCTCCACTGCGCCTGTGGCAACCAGCTCGGCGATCAGCTCGGGCGTCCAGGAGCTGGTGGCGTCGAGCTTGAAGCGAAGCGCCGGGTCGAGCTCTAGCCGCAGCCGGACCGGCTCGAGCGTGGGCGGCTCGCCCAACCGTGTTGAGACCACGTAACGCATCGGCGCGACGCTCAGTCCGAGCGCCTGCGCCAGCGAGACACCGGCCTGCCGGAGCGCGAGGTCCAGCGCCGCGCTTGCAAACGCCCAGATCCGGTAGAGGCGCGAGACATCCGCGGCTGGTGGGGCAGGGAAGAGATCGAGCGACTCGACCAGCTCGCAGAAGCTCCCGAGCGTGAAGCTGCCGGTCAGCTCGGGCGGCGGACCGGCGGCCTGAAGCGCATCGTGCTCCTGGGGATCGTATGTGACGTCCTCACCCACACCGCTCTCGCCACCGCCGCTCAGCGTGACCAGCGTGCACCGGCGCGTGCGTCCCTGCCCGAGTTCGGCGCGCAGCGGCGCGAGCGCACAGCTGTCAACGCGGAGCTCGAGCCCGCTGACCTTGGCGAACGTGGTCTCCATCGGTTCATTCTGAAGCATCGCGAGCGGCGGCGGCGGGTGTGAGCTGACGGGTACGATCCTCGGCGTGTGGAACCTGCAGCCGACGCTCGTCGGACGGATCGTCCGGCTCGAGCCGCTCGCCCGCCGCCACCGGGACGGCCTGCTTGCGGTTGCCGGCGACGAGCGCATCTGGGAGCACTGGTCGTTCGATCCGGCTCGCAGCGAGGCCGACTTCGACGCCTGGCTCGAGCACTGCGAGGCGGAGGCGGAGGCGGGCCGCGAGGGGCACTTCGCGACGGTCCTGCAGGCGAGCGGCGAGCCGGTCGGCTCAACCAGCTTCTGCACGGTCTGTGAGGAGGATCGCGGGATCGAGATCGGCTGGACCTGGCTCGCCCCCGCCGCCTGGGGCAGCGGCGCCAACACCGAGGCCAAGTTCCTACAGCTGCGCTACGCGTTCGAGACGCTCGGCTGTATCCGTGTGCAGTGGGACACCTACGCCCGCAACGCCCGTTCGCGCGCGGCGCTGGAGAGGCTCGGCGCGACCTTCGAGGGGATCTGGCGCAACTACTCGATTCGCCGGGCGGACGGGACGAAGGTCGACTCCGCCTTCTACTCCGTGACCGACGACGAGTGGCCGGCGGTGCGGACGCGCCTGAGCGAGCGGCTCGCCGAGGCCTGAGGCGGCGCCACCGACGTCGCGGAGCTTCCGAACCGCCCCGCGCCCCAATGAACCGCCCCGAGCCCCCAACGAACCGCCCCGCGCCCCCAATGCTCTGGGCGATTAGGAGCTTTGGTGGTTCGGGGCGCTCACAGCGCCCGAAACTCCCAAAGCTGACTCGGGCGCCGAGGTTTGGGGGCGCCGGGCGGTTGCGGGCGCCGGGCGGTTGCGGGCGCCGGGCGCCACCGCGCTCTACCCTGTGAGCGACGATGAGCCACCGGCCGTGCGCCCCAGCCTGACCGCTCGGATCGCGCGTGCAACAGGTACCCGACCAGCCCAACGTCACGCTGCGACCCACTGGCGAGGGCGACGCGCAGGAGGTGGTGCTCGCCTTCCCCTACGACGGCAACCTCGTCGCCGCGGTCCGCACACTGCCGGGCCGGCGCTTTGACTGGGATCGCAAGGAGTGGTCAGCACCGGCGGACGGCTGGGTCGCGGCCAAGCTGGCGACGATCCTCAAAGGCAGGCCCGAGCTGCGCCGCAGCGACGAGTTCGACCAGTGGCTCGCGGTGGCCGAACGCCGCTGGGTCGGCCACGTGCGCACCACCCGCTATGACGGCCGTGGCTGGTTTGCCCTGGACACGCTCGCGGGCGAGCCGCCGGAGGCGCTGCGGGACGGCGCGACCGAGCTTGACGGGCGCTGGCTGGTCCCCCTCACGCCGGCGCACGCGGCCGCAATCGCGGAGCTGCGCGACCCGCGCCTGAGTCTCGGTGCCAGGCGCTGTCTGGAGGCGCTCGAGTGTGGCGAGCGGCCTCCGGCCGCTCGCCTGATCCTCACTCGAGGAGTCGCGGGCGAGCGCCTGACGCTCGAGACCTTCTGGGACCCGGAGGCGCAGGCGGCCTTCGAGCGACTGCCCGGCGCGGCGGCCAACGAGATCAAGTTCGACGCATGGATCGTCGAGCAGCTCGACGCGTTCATCGCGCGCCACGGGATCGAGGTGGCGCCAGCGGCGGCGCAGGCGCTGGCGATGATGGCCGCCGAGCATCGGGCGGCGCAGCGCGCGGTTGCCGCCTCCCGCGCCGCCAGCGCGCCACCACTGACGGAGGTGGCAGCGCGGCTGGGCGGCGAGCTCGCGCCGTTTCAGTGGGCGGCCGTGCGCTACGCGCTCGAGGCGCGCCGCACGTTCCTCTCGGACGAGCAGGGGCTCGGCAAGACGGTCGAGGCGCTGGCGACGCTCGAGGCGGACGGGGCCTTTCCCGCGGTCGTGGTCTGCCCCGCGTCGATGAAGCTCACCTGGGAGCGCGAGGCGCGCCGCTGGCTGCCGCACCGCAGCGTGGCGGTGCTGAGCGGGCGCGAAGGGGGCGTGCCGCCGGACGCCGAGCTCGTCGTCCTCAACTACGAGATAGTCGCGGGGCGTCTGGCAGCGCTCGTGGCCAGCGGGCCGCGAGCGCTGGTGGCAGATGAGTCCCACTACTGCAAGAACCCGGCCGCCAAGCGCACGCGGGCGGTGCGGCGGCTCGCGGACGCGGTCGCGCACGACGGTTTGAGACTGGCGCTGAGCGGCACACCGGTCATGAACCACGCCGACGAGCTGATCGCGCAGCTGCGGGTGATCGGGCGCCTTGACGAGTTCGGGTCGGGCGCGAGCTTCAGCCGCCAGTTCGAGGGGGAGCTCTCGGAAGAGCGGCTGCACTGGCATCTGCGCCGGCGCTGCTTCGTGCGCCGGCTGAAGGCCGAGGTGCTGCCGCAGCTGCCGGCCAAGCGCCAGGCGGTGGTGCCAGTGGCGCTCACCAACCTGGAGGAGTACCGGCTGGCCGAGGACGACGTGGTCGCCTGGCTGCGCACCCAGCCGCTGGACCTGAAGGTGCTCGGTGCCAAGATCGCAGCGGCGCTGCGCGCCGAGCGCCTCGCGCAGCTGACGGCGCTGCAGCGGCTGGCGGCGCGCGGCAAGCTCGCGGCGGCGCTCGCTTGGATCCACGACTTCCTCGCCTCGGGTGAGCCGCTGGTCGTCTTCTGCCGACACCGTGAGGTGCAGCAGGCGGTGGTGGAGCGCTTCCCGTGGGCGCTGCACCTATTCGGCGACGACGGCGCGGGCGCCAGGCAGGCTGCGGTCGACGCCTTCCAGCGCCCGGACGGACCGGGGCTGATCGTCTGCGCGACGCGGGCGGCGGCGCAGGGGATCACGCTCACGCGCGCCTCGAACGTGTGCTTCCTGGAGCTCGAGTGGACACCGGCGATCCACGACCAGGCCGAGGACCGCTGCCACCGGATCGGCCAGCGCGACGCGGTGTGCGCCTGGTATCTGCTGGCGGCGGACACGATTGACGAGACGATGGCGCGACTGATCCAGCGCAAGCGGCAGGTGATAGACGCGGTCACCGACGGGCGCGAGCTGCCGGATGGCGGGCTGATCGACGGCGTCGTGCGGGAGCTTCGCGAGGGACGGCCGTTCCGGCACCTGCACGCGGTCGCGCTCGACGGTGGCGCCGACGCGCCACTGGCGGGCGGGGCCGGGCGGCGCTGGCGCAAGGTGTGAGCGTGCTTGGGCGGCACGCGGGCCGAGCTGGACGGGCGCTTGAAGGTACGGCCCAAACCCGTCAGAACCGCCGGGTTCGGGCCGCTGGCACACCGGGCGCGACCTCAGGCGGGCGCGACCTCAGGCGGGCGCAACCGTGATCGTGAAGGCTGCGTCGAAGCGCTCGCCCGGCTGTACCCAGCGCAGGCCATCGCCCGAGATCAGGGCGTTGACGGGTGCGGTCATCGGCTCGAAGCAGATGAACTGCGACCCCGCGGGCGCATACACCTGGGCGACCGGGTAATTGCTGATGTGCGTCAGCGTCAGGCGCCGGCGGTTGTCCGCCGCCACGAACGCGGGCTGCTCGCCGTGCAGCTCGGGGAAGCTCGTGTCGAAGGTGCGCTGACCAAGCGGGCCGTCAAGCTCGCCCGCGGCCAGCTCGACCCGCTCGCCGGTCGGCAGCATGCGCTCGTCGAGCACCGCCCGGCTTGCCACAGGCAGCTCCAGGCGCCAGTCGCGACGGTCGGAGCCCGGGAGCGTCAGGTACGGGTGAAAGCCGAACGAGATCGGGACCGCCACCTCACCTTTGGCCCGCACCGAGGTGGCAACCTTCAGCGTCGTGCCGGTGACGGTCGCCGTGTACGTGACCACGTGCGGCAGCGGGAAGGCGGCCATGTACTCGGGCACGGCGCCGAAGTCGAGCTCCGCGCTGAGCATGGCCGGCCCCGTGTCGGTGACGCGCCAGTGCGGGCTTGCGGCCAGCAGGCCGTGGATGGCGGTGCCGGTGGCGGCGTCGCGATGCACGAACGGTGACTCAGGCTCGAGCGTGACCCGCCGTGCGCCCAGCGCGAACGCCCAGTCGCTCACGCGGTTGGCCCACGGGTGCAGGAACGGCAGCGCGAAGGTGGAGCCCGCCGACGCGTAGGCGGCAGGACCCGCCCCCTGGTGAAGCAGCTCCTCTCCCTCGTGACGCAGCGAGCAGCCGACCATCCCGAGCGCCGGGACGAAGGTCGCCTCGAGCGCCGCCGAGGGGTCGGCGAGCGTGATCTGACCCGGTGGGGCGCTGCTCGCGCTCACTCGAACTCTGGCGGCGCGCTTGACGGCTCGGCCGGCGCCCCGCTCGCCGGCGGGTCGCCCGCGCTGGTGACCGGGTCGCCGCCGACGCCGCCGTCAGACGGGCCCGTCGCGGCGCCACCACTGCCCGCTCCGGCGGGACCCTCGGCATCGGCGCCCGCGATCTTGTCAACCGCCTCGCTGACACGCTGACCAGCCTTTGAGATCGTGTCGGCGTACCTGCCCTCGGTGCGGTCGTTGACGGCCTCACCGAGGTTCTGCACGGCCCCCTGGATCTTGTCCCTGTTCTCTGTCACCGCCTGCTGCGCCTGGTCACGCAGCTCCTTGAGCTTGTCCCCAAATCCCATCGCGTTTCCTTTCAGTGGTCGCCGGCCTGGCGCGCGCGTCCCGTGCGAGCGATTCTCTCACGGCAGCGCCGCCAGCGTGCGTACCGAGCCCAGCAGCGCCGCGAGCAGCAGCGCTGCCGCGGCCAGCAGGAGGTGGGGGCTGATGTCCAGCGCGCGCGTCCTGCTGCCGAGCCGCACGCCGAGCGACCGGTAGATCGAGCTGAGCCGGTTCTCGGTACGGGCGTTGTAGGCGCGCGCCCCCGAGGCGCGCGCGATCGCCGCCATCAGCGCGGGGTCCGGTGGCACCGGGACGATCCCATAGATGCCGTCGTTCAGGACGCCGCCGGGCGTGCCCAGCGCGACCGTGTAGATCGGGATGTGCTCGCGCCGCGCCTGCCGCGCCACAATCACCGGACTCACCCCGAGGTTGGCGGCGCCGTCGGAGAGCAGCACGATCGCGGCGGGCGCGTGCCCGCGGGCGCCTCCGTCCAGCAGCCGCAGGGCGAGCTGGAGCGCAGGCCCGGTGTCGGTCCCGCCCCCGGCCTGCTCGCGGTTGATCGCCGCGCGCGCGGCGGCGTGGGCGGGCACCGGACGCTGGATCACGTCCGGGACAGTGGAGAACCCGACCACCCCCACCCGGACGCCGGACGGCAGCTCGCCGATCAGCGTGTCGGCGGCACGGATCGCCGCCGCCAGCCGCGAGGGGCGGACGTCGTGGGACGCCATCGAGCCGGAGTGGTCGAGCACCAGCATGATCGCCGCGTTGTGCGTCGCCACCCGCTCGCGCAGGCGCGGGCCAGCGAGCGCGAGCACCACGAGCGCCACCGCTCCCAGCAGCGCGGCCACCGTGAGCGGGCCGCGCAGCGAGCGGCCCGTGGTCTCAGCGAGCGCCCGCGCGAGCGTCGGCGCGGCCGGGTAGCGGGCCGCGTAGCGACGCGCACGACGGCGCGCGACGCGGCGCAGCAAGCGCGCGGCGAGGAGCGCCAGTGGGACCAGCGTCAGCGCGAGCAGCCAGAGCGGGTCGCTGAAGCTCACCGGAGCCCCCGTCCCAGCGCCGCCAGCCAGTCCTCGGCAGTGGACAGGCACACGTGGCGTATCCCGAGGCGTCTCAGCTCACGGGAGAGCGCTTCGCGGCGCTCGGACTCGGGCGCCGCGAAGCGCTCTCCCAGGCGCCGCCCGGCGGTGTCGGCACGGACCACCAGCCCGCTCTCCGGGTCGACTAGCGCAAGACGCCCGAGGCGCGGCAGCACGGCCTCAGCTGGGTCGCTCACCTCGAGCGCCACGACCGCGTGGCGCAGGCGCAGCGCGCCGAGCGCCCGCTCCCAGCCCTGCTGGTCGCGGAAATCCGAGATCACAACGATCAGGCCCGGCAGCCGCGCGAGTGCCAGCACGTGCGCGGCGGCGTCCGCAAGCGTCCCCCGTGCCAAGCCGGCGTCGCTGTCGGGCGCGACCCCGCCGTCGAGGAGCTTCCGCACCGCCACCAGCCCGGGCTTCGCGCCCCGCGGCGGCAGCACGCGCACTCCGCCGGGCACGTCAGCCACACCGAAGGCCACAACCCCGACGCTGCCCGCCCGGCGCAGCCCGACCCGCGCCAAGACGAGCGCCGCACCGTGGGCGACGTCCGACTTCAGCCGCAGCCCGGTGCCGAACGCCATGGACGGCGAGAGGTCGAGCACCAGCCAGCTGGTCAGTGCGCGCTCGGGCACGTGCACGCGCACCTGCAGCGTCGCTGTGCGGGCGCTTGCGGCAGCATCGACGTGGCGGGGGTCATCGCCCGGCGCATACGCTCGCAGCTGGGCGAGCTCGGTCCCCACGCCCGCACCCCTGGCGCTGCGTGCCCCGCTCAGCGCGTGTGACACGAGCCGCCCGAGGTCGACATCGAGCGCGTCGACCAGCCGCGCCGGCATCGGCCCGGGCCCCTGGCTCGCGTCGGGCACCCGCTGCCGCAGGCTCCGCTCACCGGCTGGCAGGGCACCAGGACCGCCCACCGACATCACCCCGCAAGCGCCGCCACCGTCGCACCGGCAGCCGGGACGGTGGCGATGATCCGCTCGAGCAGCTCGTCGGCGGAGACGCCGTCGCTGAGCGCGTCGTAGGAGAGCACGATCCGGTGGCGCAGGACGTCGGGGGCGAGGTCACGGATCTCCCGCGCCGACACGCGGCTGCGCCCGCGCAGGAGCGCGAGCGCCCGTCCCGCCTGGACCAGGCCGATCGGCCCACGCGGGCTCGAGCCGAAGGCGATCAGCGGCGCGATGTCCGGCATGCCGTGCGCGGCGGGGCGGCGGGTCGCGTCGGCCAGCGCCACCGCGTAGGCGATCACGTCACGGTCACAGGCGACCCCGGCCGCCGCGCGCGAGTGCGCGGCGAGGTCAGTCAGACGCAGGCACTCGCGCACGGCCGCCGGCCCGGCGAGGCTGCGCGTGACGATCTCCACCTCCTCCTCGCCGGACGGGTAGTCCACGACGATCTTCATGAGGAAGCGGTCGAGCTGGGCTTCCGGCAGCGGGTAGGTGCCCTCCGACTCGATCGGGTTCTGGGTCGCCATCACGACGAACGGCTGCGGCACCGGGTGGCTCACGCCGGCGATCGTGACCTGGCGTTCCTGCATCACCTCGAGCAGCGCCGACTGCACCTTGGCGGGCGCGCGGTTGATCTCATCAGCGAGGATGAAGTTGTGAAAGACCGGGCCGAGCGCGGTCTCGAAGCTGCCGTTGTCCGGGCGCCAGATGCGGGTGCCTACGAGGTCGGACGGGACCAGGTCAGGGGTGAACTGGATGCGGCCGAAGCTGCCGCCGAGCACCGAGGCGAGCGTCCTCAGGGTGAGCGTCTTGGCGAGCCCGGGAACGCCCTCGAGCAGCACGTGACCACCCGCCAGCAGGCTCACCAGCACACGGTCGAGCATCGCGTCCTGACCGACGATCACGCGCCGAATCTCGGCGAGGGCCTCCTGCAGCGCGTTACGCGCCAGCGCCTGTTCTCGCAGCTCGTCGCCCGGATTTGTCATGGCTCCTCCTTTGTCGATCATCAGGCCAGCCGGCCAAACCAGTTCAGCGAGAGCCCCACCGCGAGCGCGAGCGCGACCAGCCCGGCGCCGGCGAAGTAACCCGCGAGCGCGCGGAGCGCGCGGCGGCGCGTGAGGGTCACCGAGAGCCGCCGGTAGATCGCCGCGACCGCCGCCGCGTCGGGCGCGTGGTAGGCGGCGCCACCGGAGGCGCGGGCGATCCGCGCGAGCGTGGTGGCGTCGACCGGCACCGGCTCGAGCCGGTCTCCGTGCCGGTAGGGGATCTCCGCCTCACCGTGCGCGGTGCCGACCGCCACCGCGTAGATGCGGACGTGCTCACGGCCGGCCCGCGCCGCCACGCCGACCGGGTCAGGACCGACGTTGGCGCCGCCGTCGGAGATCAGGATCACCGACCTCGGCGCGGTCGCCGCCGTCCGTCCGGCGGTGGCCCCGACCGCGCTCAGCGCCAGCTCGAGCGCCGCCCCCATCGCGGTGCCGCCGCCACCGGATCTGAGCTTCGCGAGCGCCGCGAGGGTCAGCGCATGGTCGGTGGTGGGATCCTGCAGCATCACGGGGTGACGCGCGAAGGCGATCGAGCCGACGCTGATGCCCGGGCCCACGCGGTGAAGGAAGCTGGTGGCGGCCCGCTTGGCCGCCACCAGCCGCGACGGCCTCACGTCGGCGGCGCTCATCGACGCGCTGACGTCGTTGACCAGCATGACGGTGGCCGAGCGCACCGGGACGCTCACGCGCTCACGCGGCCTCGCGGCCGCGACGATCAGCGCGCCGGCGCCGAGCGCCAGCAGCAGATACGGCGTGTGCCGGCGCCAGCCGGCACGCCGGGGCGCCAGTGAGGCCAGCAGCGGCGCCGCCACGACGGCCGCCAGCGCGGCCGCACGGCGGCGCTGCGCGAGCAGATAGGCCCATGCGAGCACGGGCAGCGCCAGCAGCCCGAGCAGGACAGGCGGCGCGCCGAAGCTCACGAGTGGAATGTCGGCCGTGCCACCATCGGCAGCGACAGCTGCACCGTGACGGTCGAGCGCAGCACCGAGACCAGCACGGTGTGCCCGAGCGAGATGCGCGCCGCCACGCGGCGGATGGCGGCGACGGAGGTGATCGGATAGCCGTCGATCTGCTCGATCTGGTCGCCCGGCTCGAAGCCGGCGGCGTCGGCGACGCTGCCGAGCCCGACGGTGTTGACGACCGCGCCGCTCGGGCCGGTGACGATCTGCAAGCCGAGCCAGTCCGCCGACGGCCCGGCGAGGACCCGCGCGGGCGTCGTCGGCGTGACCGTGGGCGCCGGCGGGTTCGCCGTGCCGCGGGAGGTGCTCACGTGCGCGGCGTTGCGCCTGGCCGTGCGGGCCGGCGCGGCGCGCCCGGGGAGCACGAGCACCACCACGAGCGCCGCCACCGCTAGCGTCGTGACGGCTCCGAGCGCGACCAGTACCCGCGTGCGCCGGGGCATGCGGGCGCCGCCGCCGTCCGCGCCTGCCACCTCTGCGCTCGCCGTCGCGGGTGCCGGGGGCTGATATCCGAAGGGCGCTCGCGCGGACTCGTCAGCCTCGCGCTCCCAGTCGCCTGACCACAGATGCTTGGGTCCTGACATTGCTGCTCTGGCGCCGAGCCTACGGATCCCGGATGAGAGCCGCGTAAGAGCAGCGTCGCCGAGCGCACACGTGAGCCCGGCGTTACGGAAGCGCCACGTCAGGGCCGGCGAGCGAACCGAACGCTTCACGCGGCTGTACCTTGTCAGCGGCGATCGCGTCGCGGACGAGACGCCTACCTAACGTGGCGAAAGGGGATGCTTTCTGTGAGTGCTGAGCGCGCGGGGGCGGGAAACGCCGAGCATTGGCCGGTGATCGGCGCCTATGCGCTGGCCGGCGCGGCCAACCAGATGCTGTGGCTGACCTTCACGCCGCTGACCACGCCGGCGGCGCGCCACTACGGGGTCAGCGCCGGCGACATCGGTCTGCTGGCGGAGATCTTCCCGCTGCTCTACGTGCTCCTGGCGGTGCCGGCGGCGTCGCTGCTGGACCGCTGGTTCCGGCCGACGCTGGCTGCCGGGACGGCGCTGACCGCACTGGGCGGCGTGCTGCGCCTGGGCGGCGACAGCTTCGCCTGGGCGTTCGCAGGGCAGGCGCTGGTCGCACTCGCGCAGCCGCTGATCCTGAACGCGGTCACGGGACTGGCGAGCGGCTACCTGAGCGAGCGCTCGCGTCCGGTCGGGATCGCCGTCGGCTCGGCCGGGATCTTCCTGGGCATGCTGATGTCGCTGGTGCTGGGCGCGGCGGTCGGCGGCGCGCACCTGCACGCGCTGCTCGAGATCGACGCGGCCTTTGCTGTGATCACCGCGCTCGGGCTGCTCGCGGCGCTGGCGCTGGCCCCAGCGATGCGGCTGAGTGGCGACGTGACCGGCCTCTTCGGCCTGGGCAGCGTGTGGCGCGAGCCCGGCATCCGGCGGCTGGCGATGGTCTCGTTCGTGGGCTTCGGGCTGTTCATCGCGCTCACAACCTGGCTGCAGACGCTGCTCAAGCCGGCCGGGATCGCCGCCTCGACCGCGGGCTGGGTGCTGGTCGGCGCGGTGGTGGCGGGGGTGATCGGCTCGATCGTGCTGCCGCCGGCGGTGATCCGCCACCGGCGTGACCACCTGCTGTTCCGCGCCGCCGGGCTGGTCACCTGCGGCGCCTGCGTGCTCTTCGCGATCTGGAAGTGGGTGCCAGCCGTGGCCGCGGGCGCCGCCCTGATCGGCTTCTTCCTGCTGGCGGCGCTACCGGTGATCCTGGAGATCGCCGAGCGGCGCGCCGGTCCGGCGGGCACCAGCGCCACGGCGCTCATCTGGCTGGCCGGCAACGCCGGCGGGATCGTGATCGCATTGCTGGTGCAGACCGTGGTCGGCACGCCGCTCGTCGCCTTCCTGCTGATGGCGCTGATCGCCGCGCTGGTGCTGCGCTTCGTCTGGCAGGGGTCGCTCGCCGGGGAGCTCGAGCCCGTCGCCGCGTCGCTCAGCGGCTGACGGTGACGATCGCCGCGCTGGCGGCCGGGACGCTCACCGCGTAGACACCGGCCACCGGCCTGATCGTCTGGGATAGCGGGCGGCCGCTGAGGCGGCCCGTCAGCGTCGATATCGTCTGACCACCGAGGCTGACCCCGCTCGAGGCCTGGAGGCCGCCCGCGGACGCGCTCAGCGCCCGCACTGTGGCGTCGCCGTGCGCGCCGGCGATGCGCAGCGCGAAGCTCACGGCGCTCGTGCCGACATTGGTCAGCACCACGTGCGTCTGGCCGGCCGGGGTGCGCACAGCCCAGCCGCGGAGCCCGCCGGGAAGCGCCGGCAGCTTCAGGATCCGCGACCCCGGCGGCGTGAGCTGCGCGAACGCGAGCAGCCCGTAGTACTCGGGCTGCACCGTGACCCGCCACCCAGCCGGGGTGTGGTCGGTCTGGATCAGGTTCTGGGCGGTGTAGGGGCGGGTCTGGAAGTTCACCCCGCCGACCCCGTCGGCCGCGTACAGCGGCAGGATGTTGAGCGCCCACAGCGCCGGCCCGAACGTGCCCGTGAACCCCGGCTGGCCCCCGCAGGTGACCGCGTTCATCTCGTCCACGCGCAATCCGACCCCATGCGCGTGCGCGACCTGCACCCAGCCGCGCAGGCTGGCCGCGAGCGTCTGCAGCGAGCCGCTGCCGAACAGGTCCTGCTCCTGCAGGTGCTCGCCGGCGATGCAGCGTGTCGACTTCAGCGGGTAGGTGTGGACCGTGAGCAGCGACAGGCGACCGGTCGAGCCAAGAAACTGGCTGACGTATGGCAGCGCCCGCGGACCCGAGTACCCGGGGCCGGCGAGCCGCACGCGCGGCAGCGCCCGTGCGAGCCGGCTCCACTGCCTGGCCATGTCGGCATACGAGAACCCCTTCGGCCGGCCGAGCACCGCCACCCCGGCGGCGTTGTCGTAGAACGGGAAGTGCGAGTAGAGCTCCGGCTCGTTGCCGAGCTCGTAGGTCACCGGCGCGCCGGCTCCGATCGTCGCGCCAATCTCACTGACCTCGGCGCGCGCGACCGGCACGCTGTCCGCCTCCATGTTGATCCCGGCGATCAGGTGTGCGTGCAGATCGTCGATCAGGCGGCTGGTCACGGCCGCCCAGGTTGGGGTCATCGTCCAGCGAACCCAGCGCGGCTGCGCCATGCCCGGCACCGGAAACCAGCTCCAGTCGGTGCTGTCGCCGCCGATCCTGAAGCTCAGCCCGCCGTACGGCGCGAGGTTGCGGGCGGTCTGCTCAAAGGCCGCATCTGGCTTGGCGGGGTTGCTGCCAACCTCCTTCTCAACGTCCCAGTACTCGGTTGCCAGACCGACGAAGCCGGCCGGGATCGGCGGCCCGCTGACGGCGCCGGTGACGCTCAGCGGGACCTGAGCCTGGGTTGCGCTCGCGACCGCAGGCGCCGCCAAAGCCAGTACGCCCGCCGTCAGCGCCGCGCACCACAGCGCCGCGCGCAGTCGCCGCGACCCGCGGCGGCTGCGCTTCATCCCGTCTGCCATCAAGCGGCGCCGGCGAGGGCGTGCAGCAGCCACTGGTCGGTCGGTATTCCGCTCAAGCCTTCCGGACCGCGGTAGATCCGGCACTTGAGCCCGAAGTCGGTCCGCTGCTCTGAGCCCGGCTCGATGTCGAGCCCGTTGACCCGCACCGTCGGCGAGCCGAGAAACCGCATGGCCTGAGCCCGCTCGTCGTCGGGCACCTCGGTGAGCACCAGCTCGGCGTCGACGCCCGCGCCCTCCAGCAGCGCCGGCATGTGCTCCAGCAGCCGCTCGTGGTTGGGGCACCCGTCAAAGTAGAGCACCTCGACCATCGGCCGGGACGGTTGCGCCTCGTCCATCATCACGTGCCTCCCATGTCCACTGTCACACGGCGAGCCACCGGGCGGCCGCCGACCGTCTCCGTGCAGCGTAGCTCCGCGGAGAGGATCTCCGCGCGGTAGACCCGCCACGGTCCAGCAGCGCTGACGTCCTCGGGCACGGCTCGCCAGCGGTCCGGCTGGGGTTTGCGTGCCATCACGGCGAGCGCCTCCGCGACCTCGTCCGGGGCCGACAGCTCGCGGGCTTCGGCCCTCAGATACAGGCCGTCCACGCGATGCCCGGGGAGGTCGTCGTAGATCACGATCGCGGCGCGCGGGTCAGCCCGCAGGTTGCGGCTGTGCCGCGCCGCCGGCTCCGAGGTCCAGTACAGCCGCGCGACCCCCTCGGCGACGAAGAAGAGTGGCGAGACCCACGGCTCCCCGCCGCGGCCGACGGTCGCGAGCACCATGTTCTGGGTCTCTGTGAGCAGCCGCCGGGCCCGCTGGCCCGGCGGCACCTCGCCCTCACTCACGACCACTGACCAGCCGGCGCCCGCGCATCTCCCGAGCGAGGTTACCCCGGGCCGTTGTGCCGCGGGCCAGCCACCGGTCGAGGGTGAGCTAGCCTCTCATCGTCATCCAGTGAAGAGGAGAACAAGATGGCCCTTTACGCAGTTGTCGATCCGCGCACCGGGGAGACGGTCAGGGAGTACCCGACGATCACCGACTCCGAGCTGCAGGACGCGATCGCGCGCGCACACGCCACGCACGCCGAGTGGATCAAGACGACGACGGTCGCCCAGCGCGCCGAGATGGTGCGCCGCGTCGGCGAGCTGCACGACGAGCAGTCCCAGCGCCTCGGCGAGATCATCGTGCGTGAGATGGGCAAGCCGATCAGCGAGGCGGTCGGCGAGGTCAGCTTCTGCAAGGACATCTACGACTTCTACGCCGACAACGCCGAGCGGCTGCTGGCGGATGAGCCGATCGATCTGCTGGGTGGTGAGGGCTCGGCGGTCGTGCGCCGCAGCTCCTACGGCGTGCTGCTGGGGATCATGCCCTGGAACTACCCGTACTACCAGGTGGCGCGCTTCGCGGCACCGAACCTGGTGATCGGCAACACGATCCTGCTCAAGCACGCGCCGCAGTGCCCGGAGTCGGCGGCGGCGATGGCGGAGATCTTCCACGAGGCCGGGGTCCCGGAGGGCGCCTACATCAACATCTACGCGACCAACGACCAGATCAGGGACGTGATCGCAGACCCGCGCGTGCGCGGCGTGTCGCTCACGGGCTCCGAGCGCGCCGGTGCCGCCGTCGCCGAGACGGCGGGGCGCTACCTGAAGAAGGTGGTGCTCGAGCTGGGCGGCTCTGACCCGTTCATCGTGCTGGGCAGCGACGACCTGGACGCGACCGTCGCGGCCGCCGCCGAGGCGCGTCTCGGTAACGCCGGGCAGGCCTGCAACGCCGGCAAGCGGTTCATCGTCGTGGACGAGCTCTACGACGAGTTCCTGGCCAAGTTCACGGCGGCGATGACCGCTGCGCAGCCCGGCGACCCGAGTTCGCCCGACACCACGATCGGGCCGCTCTCATCGGCGCTCGCGACCGAACGGCTGGCCGACCAGGTCAAGCGTGCGCTCGCCCAGGGCGCACGCCTGGTGACCGGAGGTGAGCACGACGGCAACTTCTTCTCGCCCACCGTGCTGACCGACATCCCGGCGGGCGCCGAGGCGCGCTACGAGGAGTTCTTCGGCCCGGTCGCGCAGGTCTACCGGGTCGCCTCCGAAGCGGAGGCGGTCGCGCTAGCCAACGACACCCCCTATGGCCTGGGCTCCTACGTGATGACGAATGACGGGGAGCAGGCGCTGCGCGTCGCCGACCAGCTCGACACCGGCATGGTGTTCATCAACGCGGTCGGCGCGGAGGGCGCCGAACTGCCCTTCGGCGGGGTCAAGCGCTCCGGCTTCGGGCGCGAGCTGGGCCGCTTCGGCGCCGACGAGTTCGTCAACAAGAAGATGATCCGCGTCGGCGGCTGAGCCGCTACGGGCGCAGACCGTCCTGGGCGCTTCGTAGGCTGGAGGCCGTGAACGACTTCACGGCCTCCGCCACCGAGCTGGTGCCGCGCCTGGTCGCCGACCGGCACGACCCCGAGGCGATCGCGGAGCTTGAGCGTCTGCGGCGCCTGTGGCGCACGATGTCCGCGGACGAGCGCGCCCAGGCGGCCGCGAGCGCCCGG
>DAIDME010000081.1 GCA_027449125.1 Solirubrobacterales bacterium
ACCATTTACAAGCCCGAACCTACGGCCTGAACCCGTGCGCGTCACCCAACGACCCCGCAACCAGCGAGAAAACCCGCTCACAGCAGGACAAACCACCCAGCCCGACCCCGCCAGTCACCTACGATCATCCACGGAGCCCCCATAAACCCTGCCTGACCACAATCCGTATAACTACTCATCTAGTTGGAGAGAAGAAGCTGTGGGGTGGCTGAGAAGTCTCACAGTCCGGGAGACCGGGGCGGTCGCGCTCGACGACATAGAGCGGCTGCTCGACCTCACCCAAGACGGCACCCTCTCGCCAGAGGCCGGGATACGGCTGCTCGGGTCGCTCGTCATGCGCCAGCGCCGCGACCCTGTGGCATGGACCGCCGCCGTGGGGCAGGGGAAAGCCACTGAGCGGAAGCACCGCCGGGAGCTGGCCGCCCTCGGCCTGCCCTCCTCCTCTCCCAAGCTCGTCACGCCCGAACTGGAAGCTGTCCTCGCTGCCGCCTCGAAGGAATGGGACAGGCCCTCGGCCAACTAGAGCAGGGACAAGCCTCGGTAGGGTGATCGGCAGCCGCTAGATTGCCCGCGTGGCGCAACAGCTTCGTTTTGACCGGGACGGGTTAGGTCTGTCCTGCACGGACTTCGGGGGCGACGGCGCGCCTGTGCTGCTGCTTCACGGACTCGCGGGCTATAGCGGCGAGTGGGCGGGCACGGCTGCGTGGCTGACCAAGACGCACCGCGTCCTCGCGCTCGACGCTCGTGGTCACGGCGACAGCGAGCGCCGCCCTGCCGATGTGTCTCCGTCGGCGCTGGTGGCAGATGTTGCCTTCGTTATCGAGCAGGTCGGTGGCAGACCTGTCGCGCTCGTCGGCCAGTCACTCGGCGGTGTGACCGCCCTCATGACTGCGGCACGCCACCCGGAACTGGTGAGCGCCCTGGTGCTGGTCGAGGCCGGGCCGAGTGATGGGGGCAACGGAGAAGAGGCCGCAACCTCGATTGGTGGCGCGTTGCGGAGCTGGCCCGCGTCGTTCCCATCAAGAGAGGCAGGCGAAGCGTTCTTCCGAGAGCGCTGGGGCAACGACCTTGCCGCCGCAGCGTGGGCCGACGGCCTCGAACGAACGACGGGCGGCTGGCGGCCACGGTTCGATGTTGAAGTCCTTGTCGAGATGCTGCGCGAGATGTCCGAGCCACCTACCTGGGAGGACTGGCAGGCCGTCATCTGCCCGACATTGATACTCCGAGCTGGGCATGGAGGATTGCAGGCTGAACACGCGCAGCAGATGTTGGAGCGGCTGCCAGCAGCGAAGCTGGTAGAGCTTCCAGACGCGGGACACGACCTGCACCTAGACAGCCCGAAGCAGTGGCGGGAGGCACTGACCGAGTTCTTGGCCTAGGGGCCCTTGGGGCTGCCGCTGCTGCGGCGCTTGCCCATAACTTCGTCAAATGCCGCGAGGCCAACATTCTTCGGCTGTTTCGGTTTCGGCGGCTCGATGGCCAGGGCGAGCCGCCGGTGGAGCGCCCTGGCTATCTCGTCTAGCTCAGACACGCGCGGTGAGCGCGCGCCCGTCTCCCACTTCGATAGATGGGCCTGGCTGGTGCCGAGGCGCTGCGCGAGGTCGGCCTGCGACATGCCCGCTCCTCTGCGTGCGTTCCTGATGACCGCACCGACATTGAACGGCCGCTCGTCTCCCTCACTGTCTGTGGTGCTCATTCAGGCTTTATATCCATTCAGGCATAAGAAGCCTGCACGCTCCCGTGCGGAGGTGGGTTTCTGGGTGGGCGCGCTGATTTGATGCCTGTTTAGGCATCAAAAGGAAATCTGCTCCGTTCCCGGTTTTTCTCGGCGCGGCTCCTATCGTCTTGCCGTGGAGCAGGAAACCGCACTACTACTGGAAGCGATAAGCGCGCTGCGCGCCGAAGTCGTCGAGCTGCGCGCCCAGCTCGACACGGAGCCGCCGGCCGACGACGCGCTCGTCATCGCTCCCGGTCAGCTCTGGGCGACGGGCGAGCAGTTGGCCCATCGCTTTGAGGTCAGCCCCGAGTGGGTCGCAGCGCGCCCGCGCGAGTTGGGAGCGGCTCCCATCTCCGACTGCTCGAACAGCAAGCTCCGCTACTACCTGGCGACCGCCGATGCCTACATGGAGGGCCGGATACGGCAGCCCAAGCGCGGGGCGGCTCGTCCGAGCCGGTCTCGTCGCCACAGCGGCGGCAAGCGCGCTGCCGCTCCCCGGCTCGGCTTCGTCTGAGCTATACCTCGGCTCCGGAGAACCATGCGGCCAGCATGTCGCGCTGCCGCTGGTCTCTGGGGCGCGGCTGGGCATAGACCTCTAGCGTCAGTCGGCTGCTCTTGTGACCGATTTCGTGCATCGTTGCCCGCTCGTCTCGTCCGAGCCAATACCAAAAAGTTGCCGCCGTTCTCCGGAAGGTGTGAGGGGTGAGGCGGATAGGCAGCGGCTCGGTGACCCCCGCCTCTTTGAGCGCGCCCTTTGCCTCTTCGATGATGGGGGCAAGGAGCCGGGCGCGGACATTGTGGCGGTCCCTGTGCCCGCCGTCGGCGGTCGGCCATATCGGGGTGTCGCTGTCCGGGTTGCCAAGCTGCTCCCGGTGTCGTGTGAGCGCGTCCCTGGCGATGGTCGGCACCTGGATAGTGCGCTCGCCGGCTTTCGTCTTGGAGGCGCGGACGATGAGGCCCGAGTCGGAGAGGTCGGCCCATGTGAAGGCGCATAGCTCGCTGACGCGCGGCCCGCAGAGGCCGAGCACCCACACGGCGGCCTCGCGGCCGTTGTGGTCGTAGCGGCCTGTTGGTGCGTCGAGCAGGCGGGCGGCCCTGGCCATCGCGTCCAGGTGGTCGGGCCAAAGCCAGTTGCGCTCGGGGCCGCCGCCCGTGAGCCGCATGTCCAGCGTGGGGTCTGGGACATGCAGGCCGTGCTTGCGGTTGGCTCGGGCGACTACGGCGCTCAGCGTGCCGAGGCAGCGGTTTATCTCGGACTCTTTCAGGCCACGGCTCGACAAGCTGATGCGCCCGTGTCCGTCCGGGTCAGACAGCTTGTAGCGACCGCCCTGCTGGCCGTAGCGGCGCAGTAGCTCCAGCTCACGCTCGTCCAGGTCGGCGGTCTCCGAGGCCGCGAGCTTGTCGAAGTCGCGCAGCTCGTCGTCGGTCGCCTCGCTGAGCTTGTCGGAAAGGTCGGTGAGTATCGCCCGCTCTTCGCGCTTGCGCTCGATGAATGCCTGCACCTGGTCCTCGTTTAGCTCGGACAGCAGCCGCTCGCGTGACCTGCCGGGGTCGGTGTGGGCGAAGAACGGGAGCAGATGCTTGACGACCGGACTTTCGGCGGCATTGAGCGTCGCCTTGTTCTGGCTCTTGGTCTTGCGCCACTCCACCCATTCTGTGCAGGCTTGCCAGACGGTGACCTCGGGACTGTCGTCCTCGGTTCGACGCTCGGGTATGAGCTCCCACCAATCCTGGCGGAGTTTCGCTGCCGGTAGGAGGGTGGCCTCCAAAAACCGCTCGGCTCGCGTCTTCGTCCATTCCGGCTCTCGCCCGAGCCTGTAGAGGTCTGTTCGGATTTTCACATCGAACACAGCCGAGCCGTCCGTCAGGACGCGGCGCCGAATGTGCCCGCTGAGTGGTCTTGCCATCGCTTCTGCCTGCCGTTTAGTAAATGGGAAAAGTAAATGACGACACTACTCCCAATATCGGCAGAAGCCGGGCGCTACAAAACCGGGGATTTACAGGCTAAACGGCTTCCTGTGGCCGGGGCGGGTTGGTCTGGCCCCTAGCGTGTGAAGCGAGCGCTCTCCCGCTGAGCTACGCGCCCTAAGCCCTGCAAATACGACGTTCTCGACCTGCTGAGTGACATCGCTCGTGGCATGTGCATACCCCTTGCGATACCACCCATAAAGGACACGGTGTCCCTTTTCATTTGGGTTGCCGCTTGAACTCGAGCGATGACTTTAGCGTGGTCTTGCAGCGAACGCTCGCGTGCAATGGCCCGCCGCTCGCGGACGGAAAAGGACACTGGTGTCCTAAACCGCGCGACGTGCGGCGAGTGCATCGAAGCCGACTGCGGACGGGGTTGCGGATGCCGGTCATCGAGATTCGGCGGAGGTGCTTTCCGGTGGTGTCAGTTTCGGGGCGCTGAGCTCCCGCTTCGCCTGTTGCTCAATCAGGCCGCCAGTCTTCATGGTCGAGCGGCTCAGTTTCCGGCGTGGCAAGCGAGTCAAGCTCGGCCCTCAGATCGTGATCGCCGCGCACCGCGTCCGTGAACCGCTCGGCTCCGGGACTCCGCCGCCGGTCATCGCCAAGGGCCTCGGTTCTGCCGTTCTGGAAGTCGTACGTGTACAGCTCGTCGCTGCCGTGCGCCGTACCGGTCCAGCCGAGCTCAGCCATCGCCGCCGCGATGCGCTCGGAGATGGTTCCTTCCGAACGCGTCGGAATCCCCGAGCAGTAGTAGTCCAGGTAGTCCTCCCCACGGCCGCGCAGCGTCGCGACGAGTCCCGCCGAGTAGCGCCAGGAGCCATGCCACGTGGTGCCGTCTATGTGGCGCCAGTCCACGTTGCACAGCGCGCAGTACATCTCGGTCGCGAAAGCGTCATCAGCCCGCAGGCGGGCAGAGAGCGCCTGCAGGTCGAACTCGAGATTCCGATCAGGGCCCTTACCCACGTCAACAGTGTCGAACATGCCGCCGGACACAACAAGGGGGTCGAGGGCGGCACGAAATGTCGGAACCGATCCTGGGCAGACACTCAGGACTTGCCGGACGAGCCGCGCACGGCGGCTGCGGAATCCGAAGGCGTTGTTCATCGCCAACGCAATCGCAGCGAAGCTGCCCGCTGCGATCGGCGTGCAGCAGGATCGGCGGCCCGGCGAATAGGACCGTGACAGCCTCGGCGAGCTCGTACCCGGTGCCGGTGAGACCGGCGAAGGTTGCAACCAGGCCACCGAGAGCCCCGGCGATGAGGATCGGCACCCCTAGTCACGAGTCGTTGAAGCATGCTCGCGGGAGTACCGCTGACCGAGGCCGGAAAATAGGCCCGTTCGATTCCGTACGCTTCCGGCATCCTGTCGGTCATGGCGACTATCAACTCTGACGACGTGCGGATCCCTAAGTCCGTTCGTGATGCGGTGTCCCGGCATGAGAGAGTGCTCGTGCTGAATCGCGATCATCCTGTGTTGGCGATCGTGCATCCCGACGACGCTTCTGGGCTGCCGGCGCCGCGCGGCGTGCCGGTGCGTGAGCTCGGGTCGCGGCTTGCGTCGTTGCCCGTGCCGGACGAGGCGTTTGCTGCGGATATGGCTGAAGTACTTGAGCTAGCCGGAGAGGCACCTGAGGATCCGTGGGCACAGTCCTAGACACGACGGTTTTCGTGGACCTCGAGCGGCAGGCGCGCGCAGTGCGACGTGCTGACGTGGGTGTGCTGTTGGCTGAGCGCCTTGATCAAGCGGTCGGGGAGGATGAGGAGGTCGCGATCGCGACGATCACGGCGAGCGAGCTGCTGCACAGTGTCCATCGCGCGTCCGCCGAGCATCGTGGCCGACGCGAGGCGTTCGTTGAGACGGTCCTGTCCGTCATCCCTGCGCTTCCGTTCGACCTGCTCACTGCGCGTGTGCATGCGCGGCTGTGGGCGGACCTTGCGGCCGCGGGGAGCGACGTCGGCGCGCATGATCGCGTCATTGCGGCGACGGCGATGAGCTCCGGGTGGTCGGTTGCCACCGGCAATCTCCGCCACTTCGAT
>DAIDME010000082.1 GCA_027449125.1 Solirubrobacterales bacterium
GCGGCCCTGAGCACGCTGGGCATGCGAGCTCCCCGGCCGCCAGCGCGGCCTCCACGTGCTCCTGGGTGATCGCGATCGAAAGCATCGAACATGGGTGCCTGGCTCACGGGCCACCGAAGCCTCCCAGACACGGTCACGACCAGGAAGGGGCGGGTCGTGTGGCACACCTACCACACCCCACGCCACGACCCGCGCTCACACACACTAGCGTCGTGATCACCATCAACGGCGCGAACACCTCGTTCCATGAGCAAATTGAGCGGCGCTCAACATGGGCTGTGGTCGCTGGTGGAAGCGGACGGAGGGGGAGGATTCGGCGGACAAGGAAGAACGGGGGCAACGGGCGGAGGCTGGAGGACAGCGGGCGAGGCGCACGGGGAAGTGGGGGAAATGAGGACTGGTCCGGGAGGTGGTGGTCAGCTCCGGGGCGAATGAGAGGGAGACGTCGTGGGTGAGCAAGCGACGTCGGGTGGACTGGACTGAAGCGCGCTCCGAACGTGCCGAAGGTCTCAGCGAACACCAGCGCGTGGTCGTCGTCGTAGGGACCGCTGATCGCGCCCTCCTGAATCAGCATCGCGTAGGCGCACATTCCGAGCACCACGGCGCGGTCGTTCGCGGTGAGGTTGGCGGTCACGCGGGCGTACCCGTCGGCCACTACGGCCACCGGCTCGTCGCCAAGTCGGATCACGTCCACGTTGATGTCGTCGCCTCCATGCCGCAGCCGGTAGGTATTCATGACTTCGACCGTAGAGCCGATCAACCTGTAACCGGAGCCGAGGCCGGGGATCGTTGCCGAGCCGTGACAATCGATTCCGAACCGTCGCGGAATCGTTGACGAACCGTTGGAACAAAACGTGCACATGGTGCCGGATCGTGTGTACGCTTTGTTCCATGCTGGAGGGCGAGCATCCCGCCGTTG
The DNA here is from genome assembly GCA_027449125.1 of Solirubrobacterales bacterium. GTDB lineage: Bacteria > Actinomycetota > Thermoleophilia > Solirubrobacterales > Solirubrobacteraceae > Palsa-465. The sequence goes on from DAIDME010000082.1 coordinate 920, forward strand.
GCCGTCTGCGCGAGGAATTCGACGCGCGCCCGTTCCGCGTGTCGGAGGCCGTCGCCGCCGGCGTCAGCCGCACCACGCTTCACCGGCTGCGGGAAGCCGGGACGCTTGAGCCCGCCGGGCGCGGCGTTCTCCGGCTCGCCGGGACGGGGATGGGTATGCAATCCGTGCTGGCCGTCGTCTCCGCGCGTATGCCGGGTGGGACGATTTGCCTGAACTCAGCGCTGGCGTACTGGGACTTGACTGACGAGATTCCGCTGCAGGTCCACCTCGCCGTTCCACGCGGCACACGACGGCCAGTCATCGCCGAGCCAGCGACGAAGGTTCACGTTTTTGACGCCGCCACGTTCGCGCTCGGCCGCGAACAAGCTTGGACGGACGCAGACGAGCCGTTCTGGGTCTACTCGCCGGAGCGGTCTGTGGTCGACGCCGTCAGGATGGCGCGGTGGGTCGGGCCCGACGTTGGGCTGCACGCGGCGCGGCGCTACATGCAGAGACCCGGCGCCAAGCCTGCAGCGCTCGACGAGTTGGCGCGAGAGCTTGGCGGGCACGCGCGCCTCGGCTCCGCGTTGGAGGCGCTACTCAGTTGACCGGCAACCCCACACCTGAAGAGATCGCCGGCGCGGCGTTCAAGGCGCTGCAGGCGAAGGCCCGCGCCCAGTACGGAAGCAACACTCAGCAGCTCCTGGTCATCTACGCCGTCGAGGCATTCCTGCGACGGCTCTCCATCTCTGAGTACGCGGACAGGATGGTGCTCAAGGGCGGGATGCTGATGGCCGCCAACAGCATCCGCACCATGACCCAGGATGCCGACCTCTCCACGCACGGCGTGACGAATGACGCCGAGAACGTCGGGACGATCGTCGCCTCCATCTGCGCGCTGGCCCCTGAGCCTCATGACGGGTTGAGCTTCGATACGACGACGATCCGCGCCGAGGTCATGCGGGAGGACGCGGAATACGCAGGGGTCCGATGCAAGCTCGTCGCCAAGCTGGGTCAGGCGAAGATCCCGTTCTCGCTGGACTTCTCCTTCGGCGATCCCGACAACAGCACCGTGATTCAGTTGGCATCGGTGATCGACCAGCCCGCGGTTACCATGCGCGCCTACCCGCTGGCGCTGAACCTCGCGGAGAAGATCGTCACCGCGATGCAGCGCCGGGCCACCAGCACCCGCGACCGAGACTTCGCCGACCTCTGGGTGACGAGCCGCGTACACCGCCTGGACGCCCGCGAACTCCGGAGCCACATCAACGCGGTGGCCGCCCACCGGGAGCAGCCGGCCATCACGCTGGCTGAGGCGCTGGCAGACATGCCGGACCGGCAGCAGTACTACAGAGCGATGGTCGAGCGCTTGGCGTACCTGTCGCCGCCGCCGGAGAGCTGGACTGAACTGCTCGACGGCGTGACCGCGTTTATCGACCCGCTCATCCAGGACGCAGACGGCCAGCTACGCGAATGGGACCCGGGCCGGCTGCGCTGGCTCTGAGCAACCCCTGCGCTTAGATGCCGATGCCGCGGTCCCGCTCCGGCGTCGGGTTCTCGGGCCTGGGGCCCGAGGGTTCCACCAGGCGGGAGAGGCGGGTCTCCAGCTTGAGGATGTGCTGCAGTTCGGGGAGTCGGGCGAGGTCCTCTGGGCGGCCGGTGGCGGCGGCCATCGTGATCAGGTCGGCGGTGTGGGCGACCAGGGGCTGGATGCCGCCGCCGAGGTTTTCGCGGGTCGCAGCCGTGCGGATCGCGTCATAGCCCTTGGGAACGCCGTGCGGGATGACAACGAGGTTCACCGGTCCGGCCGGCGTGTTGAAGCGGAAGATGGTCTCGTCCTCCGGCTGCGCACCGTCCGGAGCGGTCTGCGCCGGGACGGGGACCGCGCCGAGGTCATCGAAGGCCTCTTCGATGCGCGGACCGTTCTCTCTCAGCCGCGATGGGCAGATGTCAACGCCGTAGGTGATCTCATCGGACCCGCGGATCACGCGGGCCAGACCGCCGATAAGGACGTAGGCAACCTCGGCGCGCTGAAAGGCGGCCAGGATCTCACGCGGGTCGAACCGCTCGAACTCCAGGGTGCTCACGGAGCTTGGCGCTCCTGCTCCGCCCTGACCAGCATCCGGTCCACCCGGGCGCCTGGCGACAATCGCGTCAGGGCGACGATCTGGCTCTCATCCACCGGCTCGTAGGGCTCAAGCCGCAGCGGCAGCGTGAACCCGCACACCCGCAGAAGGACTAGGAGCGTGTCCAGGCTCGGTGCCACCTGGCCGTTCTCCCAGCGGCCGATCTGCACCTTTGACTTACCGACCCGCTCCGCCAGTTCCGTCTGGTTCAGTCCCGCGCGTTGGCGGGCCTGGCGGATCAACTGGGCGCTCATCACGGTGTCCGGCCTCACGTAGATCAGGCTATCAGCGGCGTAACCCGATCCGCCGGCGTAAACATATTTGTGTCCATCATCGCGTGGTGGTACGGTTTGTTCATGTTGCAGAGCGGAACCTGGACGATCACCGCTCCGGCGCCGCCTCCGACGGTGCCAGCGGAAGAGCGGCTCCTCACGATCCCGGAGGTCGCTGAGACCTGCCGCCTGCCAGAGAAGGCCATCCGCCGCGCGATCGACCGCGGTCAGCTCAAGGCGTTCAAGCTCTGCAACCGCATTCGCATCAGCCACGAAGACATGCGGGAGTGGATCGCCTCCCAACGGCAGCCCACGGTCAGCTTGGCCGTCGCTGGACCGTCCAGCACCAAGGCAACGGCGGCGCTCGCCGCACGGCAGCCGATACAGCGCAGGCGAGCGACCGAACCACCAGCCGGCAGCTTCCGCGCCCTGGTCACAGACGCCGATCCGAAGGAGCTACGAGCATGAGCGTTGAGAAGGTCCAGCGCGCCGCCGGCCAGGTCTGGCGCGTCCGCTGGCGCGACGACGACGGCAAGCCCCACTCCCGCGTCATCGGCCGCAAGACCGACGCCCTGGCCTTTGACGAGGAACTGAAGCGCGCCAAGCGCCGGGCAACGTCATCCCGCTCAACAACGCCGAACCCGGAGAGACGCTCGCAGAGTTCGCCAAGACATGGTGGAACCGCTACGCCATCCCCTCCCTCTCCCGGGCCACGCAACTGGCCTACGCCTCAATGCTGGACGTCCACATCATCCCCGCCATCGGCGAGCTGCCGCTCAAGGACGTGACGGCGGAGGTGATCTGGCAGCTCCGCGCGGACATGACCAGTAACGGCGTCGGCGACGCCGCGACCCGCAAAACGCTCGTCACGCTCCAGAGCATGCTTCAGCGCGCGGTGGAGTGGGACCGGATCATCACTAACCCCGTCAAGCTGGTCAAGAAGCCCAGCCAGACACGCACCCGCGCCATTCGGCCACTGAACCCGCTCCAGGTCGAGGCGATCCGCAAGGCCCTCATCAGAGACGGCAAGCACGCAGACGCCGGCCTGATCGCCGTCCTCGCCTACGCCGGACTCCGGCCCGGTGAGGCGCTCGGCCTCCGCCGGAACGACATCCGCGAGAACACGATCCTTGTGGAGCGCTCCGTCGCCTTTGGGAAGCTCAAGACCACCAAGACCGGCAAGACCCGCACCGTCAAGCTGCTCAAGCCCCTGGCGGAGACGCTGGACACCTGGAAGCGGATCAGCTCACGCAACCAGCCGACAGATCTGGTCTTCCCCGCCCCGGACGGCTCACCCTGGACGCTGGACCGGACAAACAACTGGCGCAAGCGCACGTTCGCCGATGCCGTGGAAGCAGCCGGGCTCCCGGCCACCACAAGGCCCTACGACCTACGCCACAGCTACGTCAGTCTGATGATCGCCGAGGGCGCCTCGGTCGTCGAGGTCGCAAGCCAGGCGGGCCACGCACCGACGATGGCACTCAGCACCTACGCCCACCTGTTCGACGAGCATGACCACACGAACAACCGGACCGCCGCCGACCTCATCCGCGAAGCCCGGACACAGCTGGGTCTTTCTGAAGTGTCCGTTTTGTGTCCGCCCCAAACCAACGATGACGGACAGAACACGGGAATCGCCAGTGTTGGCGGGATCGGCGATCCAGGATTCGAACCTGGGACCTCTTCCTTATCAGAGGTGCGCGGAGCCTGATTGACGTCCGATGATCACGATGGCAGCCCGCGAACACTGGCGATCCGCTTCATCTGCAGACGGATGCAGGCGTGGATCGTGGTGGCTGTGGCTTCCATCAGGCTTCCACGCAAGCCGTGGCTAAGGCTCCGAGCCGCCGTGGGCCTCTTCGCCACTAAAGTCGAGTTGCGTCTGATCAGCCTTCGCCTGCTCAACGCGCGTCAGCAACCGAGTCACCGCGGCCGCCAGCGGCTTGAGGTCGTCCGTCAGCACGCGCTCGACGATCTCGCGTTGGGTATCGAAGTAGCGGTGGCTGAGGTGGTCGCGCATGCGGGCGATCTCTCGCCAAGGGATGTCCGGCTCCGTGGACGTCAGCTCCGCGGGCAGACCCTTCGCCGCTTCGCCAATCTCGATCAGGCGCATCCGGTATCCATCAAAGACAAGTTCGTCCTCGATACTCCCGCGTCGGCGGTAGCGCTCAATCGCTCTGATCGCGCTGAGGATGTCCCGCAGACGATCGGCAGTGTGGCGCGGGCTCACAGCGAGGCGGCGTCCGCCAGAACTTCATCCCGGACGTGCGGGCGCAGGCTTTCTGGTGTACCTACATCGACCCTGACGCCGAGAATGTCTTCGGCGTCACACGCAAAGCCGATGAGGTCCAGCAAGCTCGCGCCGGCATCGAGGCTGACGAGCAGATCTACATCACTGGTTTCGCTGTTCTCTCCGCGAGCCACCGAGCCAAACACCCGAACATCCCGGGCGCGCCGGCGTTCGGCCGCCGCGAGCAGAGCCGATCGCTTGGCGACCAGCTCCCGGCCCAAAGCGGTGGTAGGGACGAACTGCCTCACACCGCACAGACTAATCCGCGGACGGGCGCACTCCGACGGTCTTCGTGCGCATTGTCGCTCCGCGGCCCCGCGAGGGGGATCTGGTGTCCCTGAGTCACGTCGCGGGATCATTCGGGATCGGCCGCTATCTCGAGCACCCGGCCGTATTCGGCGACCATCCGTGACCTACGCATCGCACGACGGCGAGCGTCCGCAACCCCCCGGACGTAAACGGTGCGGATGACCGTGGCATCTCGGTGACCCAGCAGGAACGCAACCTCGTCGATGCTCTCACCGGCGAGGAGAGCGCGGGAGGCCAATGTGTGTCGGTTACGTGGAATTCCACGTAACCGTCATTATGTGGATGGCTGGGTTATGTGGCCGGCCGGGATGTTTCCGTTGCTGGGCTTGACGCCGGGGCCGGTTTCGGCCACATAACCTGGGCGGCTATCGGCAGGCGTGGTCGAGCCATTCGAGGAGGTCTTGGTCTCCTGTCCAGTCGGCCACGGGCAGCTCGGGGGTGAGTGACTTGTAGGCGTTCTCGATGGCTTTGCGTTTGGTTTCCGGGTCGGCGCGGGCGTAGATCTCGGTTGTTGAGACGTCGGCGTGGCCGAGCAGGTCGCGGATGTAGATCACGTTCACTCCGGCTTTGAGCAGGTGCATGGCCCGGGTCCTTCTGATCGTGTGCGGGGTGATGTTCAGCCCGGCTGCGTAGCCGGGTTCGTGGTGGCGGAGGGCTTGGACGTGTCTGGCGAGGAGTTTGGTGACGGCCCAGCGGGTCAGGCGGGTGTGTTGGGGGCCTTGGAACAGCGGGTCGGCGTCCGCGCCGACGCCGGGATGCGGGGCGCGCCGGTGCAGGTAGTCCTCAAGGAGCCGGGCGGTGGAGTCCATTAGTGGAACGCGCCTGGTCTTGGAGCCTTTGCCGCGCAGGGTGACCATCATCGGGCTGGCGGCGCGGATGTCGGCGGTGTTCAGGTCGCAGATTTCTTGGGCGCGGGCGGCGGTGTCGTAGAGCGTTGAGAGCAGGATGGTGTCGCGCAGCCCACGCCGGGTGGTCGGGTCTGGTGCGGCGAGGAGCGCTTTGACCTCGTCGCCGGTGAGGTAGCACATGTCGGTGGCGGGCGTCTTCTTCTGCTTGACCGCGATGATCTGGGTGGCCTGGTCGAGGAACTCCGGCCGCTCGACAGAGACATAGCGGGCGAGTGATTTGATCACGGCGAGGCGCTGGTTGCGGGTCGCCGGCGAGTTACCGCGCTCAGTTTCCAGCCAGTCCAGGAACGCGAGCACGCTGGCCCGGTTGAGATCGGCGAGACGCAGCTTCTCGGGCGGGACCTGCTGCACGTCGCGAAACCAGCAGAGCAGCAGTTTGATCGCGTCCCGGTAGGAGGAGATCGTCTGCGGGGACAGGTCCCGCTCGCCGGCGAGGTGGTCGGTCAGGAACCTGGACAGCCAGCGGCCGGCGAGATCCCCGCCGGCCGGGTTGTTGACGCGGCTCACAGCCCGCCTCCTTCCCGTGCGACCGGGTTCGGGATGACGTAGCCGAACCTCGCTTGGACGATCGCGGCGACCTGCGGGTACGCGTCCGCGGTCAGCTGCAGGTAGTACTGGGTGCCGCGCAGGTCGCGGTGGCCCATGTATGCGGATAGGTAGGGCAGCATCACCTGAAGGTCGCTGCCGCCGGCGGCCCAGCGCCGCAGGTTCGCCACCGCGAACCCGTGACGCAGCGAATGGATGTGCGGGCCGCCCGGGAAATGCGGGATGTCCGCGTCGGCAAGGTAGCGGCGCAACCGTCTGTAGATCGTCGACTTGTCGGCCGGCCGGGCCGGGTCGCCGGTGTGAAACAGATGATCGGCGGGCTCCGGGTCGGGGTGCGCGGCCGCGATATACGCCTGCAGCGTGGCGGCGAGACGGCGGGTGACGGGCACGATCCGGTGCTCCCGGTTCTTGCTGTCGCGGACCTCGACAGTGGCGCGGTCCGGGTCGATGTCGCGCAGCGTGAGGTTCAGCGCTTCGGAGATCCGCAGCCCGGTGGCGTAGAGCACGCGGAACAGCACCGGGTCCACCAGCGCCCGGTTGGACCCCTCCGACAGCGACTGGGTATCGATCGCGCCGAACAGGCGGCGGATCTCCTCGTCGCTGAACACATACGGCGGCGGCCGATGAATGGGCTTCACGCGGGTCAGCGTCGCCGGCGCCCACGCCGCCCAACCGAACTGGCGGGCGTGCTCTGCCAGATCGCGCAGGACGATCTCCTCACGGCGGATCGTCGACGCCCTGAGATGCCGGCCGTAGAGGAACTCCTCGACCGCTTCCTGGATGATCGACCCGCCGGCGTACCCCTCCCGGCGGCAATGCTCGACGAACTGCCCGAGCACCCGCGCCTGACGCTCGTACCTAAACCCGCCCGCTTGGCGCGCGGCGATCAGCGTGTCGACCAACTCGCCCAGCGTCGTCGCGGTCATGACCGTGCCCCGCCGTCGAGGACGTCTTCGACGTCGAGCGCGCAGCAGCGCAGGTGCTCGGTGTCGAGCCTGAGATAGTGCGCGGCGGTCGTCGCGGCGGCCGCGTGACCGAGAACCGCGGTCACGACCGGCGGCGGCGTGTCGGCCTGGAGCATCGCGACCGCCAGCGCGCCACGCAGCGAGTGCAGGCCGTGCGACCGCCCAGCCTGAAACACGATCCCGGCACGCCGCGCGTAATAGTTCAGCCGGGACGCCACCGATGTGGAAGACCCGAACGCGGTGAACGGATAACGATGTTTGACGAACACCTGCCGGCAGTCCGCCCCCGGCCGGCCGTGCCGGACATAGTCGATCACCGCCCAGCCGACATCCTCGGGCAACGGCAGCGTCAACGGCAGCCCGGTCTTGTGCTGCGTAAACGCCAGCGTCTTGGCCCGCCAGTCAAACCAGCCGAGCTCCAACCGGCGCAGATCCCCGACCCTGACACCCAGCCTGACGGTCAAAAGCACCATCGCGTAATCGCGTTTCCCGATCGCGGACTGCCTGTCGATCGCCTCCAACACCAACCGGACCTCCCCAACCGTCCACAGGTACGGAGCCGTCAGGCCACGACGGGGATAGCGCTGCGGCGGCAACCGCCGCGCCAGGTCCTCCCCGATCAGCCCAACCTCATGCAGATAGCGCAAGAAGTCAGCCAACACCGAACGCAGCGCCCCGCTCGTTTTCGGGGCGTACCCCCGCCGCTGACGCCGCGCCCAGAACCCAGCCAAGTCCCTAGCCTGCACCTGCTCGATCGTTTCCCGACCAACCTCCTCCAGGTAAGCCAGGAACTGGTCCGCCGCCTGCTGCTTGGTCACAACGGTCGCCTCAGCGTTCCCCCGCCGCCGACACGCCGACAGGTACCCGTCCCTCACCACCTGGAACCGCACCGGACAGCGCTCCACCGGCGGCGTGATCGCCTGCCCCACCAAAGGAACACCCCCAGCCAGGGCTTCCAACAACAAGATCAACGCCCGACGCGCGACCTGAGCCCGCGCGGACCTCGTCGGCTCACGCAAGCCCGCGAGCCGCGCCCCGGACCGCTCAGCGATGAAATCGAGGCAGTCCACCTCGGTCGGCACCGCCCGGCCGCGAACCTCGAGAAACCGAGCGAACGCACCCAACTCCGCCTGGTAGCACTCGATCGTCCGTCTCGAGCGAGACGCCGCCACCAACGCGACGATCACCCGCTCCGACGCGTCACCAACCACTGCTGCCTGCATGAGAATCGCCTCCTGATCGTGGTGAACAGGAACATGATTCTTCGCTGCGCTTCAACGCGTCAGCGGGCGGCGGCCACCCGCACGCCCCCACGTTATGTGGCCGAAACCGGCCCCGGCGTCAAGCCCAGCAACGGAAACATCCCGGCCGGCCACATAACCCAGCCATCCACATAATGACGGAAGCAGTGCATCGATGGCAATGCTCCGCGCTGGACGGACACCGGGTTGCCTTCGTCGTCGACCTCGTGGAGCGCGGGGAACGTCGGGTCGCCTTCGCCGTCGACAGCCCTGGCCTGTGCCTGCCGTAGCGCGCGCTGGACATTGCGTTGACTCAGCGGCCGACCAGTACGGGTCGCGAACACGAACGCCTCTGGCTGGCTGTCGCGCACGGAGCTGTGGAAGCGCTCAAGGATTACAGCCAGCTCGCGGGGAATCGGGATAGTCCGTGCTGAGCCATCGGTCTTGGTCGGGCGGCGTCGCCCGCGACGATCCACCTGCCAGCCGAATCTCAGTTCCGCGTCGTCTAGGTCGGTGAGCCCAGCGTCGGCCCACGTGAGCCCACACAGCTCCGACATACGGGCGCCTGTGAGCGCGGCAACTGTGAACATGGTCCAGTAGGGCTCAGAGCTGGCAGCAATCGTCTGCTCGATCTGCTCTGGAGTGAAGATCGGACGTCGCTTAGTCGCCGACGCCTTCGGACGTTCCGAGCTCAGCATGAGTGACGTGGGACTCGTGCCGCTCCAGCCGAGTCGCCGGGCGGCGAACTTGAAGATGCGGCCTGTAACCCCGACGGCGACCAGGATTGTTGCCTCGCTCTTGCCCACCGTCCGCATATGTCGGACCATCGCGGCAAGATCGTCTGCAGTTATCGCATCTAAGAGGCTGTCGCAAAATTCGGTTTACTGGTTTTTGGGGTGGCGTTTTTGGCTGGTTGGGGTCTCGTCTGGCGGCCAGTTCTCGGCCTGCTGGGCGGCCTGTAGTGAGTGCGCCTCGAGTTGTGTGAGCAGTTGCCTGAGCGTGCGGGCGTTCTCAAACCATGGCTGGTAGCGCTCGTACTGTTCGGCGGTGAGCAGCCGGGTGCGGGTGCGTCCGTTGAT
>DAIDME010000083.1 GCA_027449125.1 Solirubrobacterales bacterium
AGAACCAGATCCGGCTAGGACCGCCCCAAACGTGTCAGTCGACGACAGGCCCCAGCTGGTCTCTCTGACGAGATAGTGTTGACCACCACCAACCCCCAGAAACCCTACAAACCCGGCCTCCGTTAAACCCAGGGCGTTCCAGAGCGCGTCGCGCTGATGGCCGACGCGGGCTACTTCTCCGAGGACAACGTGCGGATCACCACCGAGCACGGCCTTGACCCGTACATTGCCACCGGACGGTTCAAGCACGACGAGCCCCAGCCGCCAGCGCCGCGCGGGCCGATCCCCAAGGACGCCACCGCCAAGCAGCGGATAGCGCGCAAGCTCCAAACCAAGAAGGGCGCCGAGATCTACAAGCGGCGCAAGGCGATCGTCGAGCCGGCCTTCGGTCAGATCGGCACCGTCCAAGACGGCCGTCGGGTGCTGATCCGCGGCAAGCCAGCCGCCCGCGCCCAATGGCGACTGGAGTGCGCGATCCACAACCTGCTCAAGCTGCACCGCGCTGGCGGGCTGGTGCTCATGAAGAGCAGCTGAGCAGCCCAACAGCGCGGCCCCCACCGAGCACGAGCCGCCTCGGGGCCCCCAACCCCGGTCAGCGACCGTCCCTGTCGTGGTTACCCGCCCCGTCACCACCGCACGACCTCCAATCTTCGCCGCTCACCCGCGCCACGACCCGATAGCGACCCACGCTCCTGAGATGGACGCCAATGTCAAGGGCGCTGTCGAGTTTTTGTTGTTGAGGGTTGGTCATGGTGGTGGTTGCTGGGGTCTGGCGGCCGGTGCGATCGCAACGACGACTGTCACTCTGAGATTCGCGGGCCGGGACCGCATGACAGTGTCCGGTCGTGAGTTGCCTGGCACTAGAGTCGCGTGTTGGCTAACGCATAGGAGCGTCGAGGATCTTCCGGCGCTGTCGCACCGGCCGCCACACCCCAGCGGGGAGGTTCTGGTCAGAGAGAGGGTCGGGATCGGTTCAGGCGGCGGTCAGAGTCTCCCGCTGTTCGCGGGCGGGTCGGTCGGTCAGCTCGGCCCAGAGGAACCCGGCGAGCTCGCGGGCGATCGCGACTGTGATCACGGTCGGGCGTTTGCCCTGCTGGGCGAGGTGTCGGTAGCGGTGGTGCAGGCGGACCTGAGCCTGCCACGCTCGCGGGGAGAGCTCGGGGCCGGTGCTTGGGCGTCTGGGGGCGTGGCGGTAGTGCCAGGCGGCCTCGACAAGCAGCCGGCGGGCGTGGCGGTTGCCGGTCTTGGTGATGTGCCCGCGGTGCTGGGACTCCCCAGAGGAGTCCTCGGACGGGACGATCCCGAGCCACGAGGCGAGCTCGCCGGGGTTCGAGAAGCGGTTGAAGTCGCCGATCTCGGCGATCAGCCCCAAGGCTGTGAGGGTCTTGATTCCACGGAAGGCGACGAGTGCTTGGACATGTCGGGTCCAGCGGTCTTCGCGGGCGACCTCTTCCAGCCTGGCGTCGAGGGTAGCCAGCTGGGTCTCGATCGCCTCCAGGTGGATGATCATCTGCTCCAGCGCCAACTGAGCGAGGGGATCGTCGAGGCGTTGGGCCTTGACCCAGGCGACGTGCATCTTGGTCCAGGTGGTCGTGCCTTCGCGGTGGATCCGGTGATGGCGGCCGAGCTGCTTGACGACCCGGTGGCGGGCCGCGGTCCTCGCGCAGCGGATGTCATCACGGCAGCGCAGCAGATCCCGCAGCCCCTCGGTCTCGACACTCGGCGGCTGACAGAACCGCAACAACCCCGCCCGATAGAGCATCACGAGCTTCTTGGCGTCACGCCGGTCGGTTTTGACCCGGTCACCAGCGCGGACCGGCACCAGCGACGGGGCGATCACATCACACGCAACCCCCATCGAGGTCAAAAGCCGCCAGAGCGCGAACCCGCCCGGACCGGCCTCATAGCTGACCGCCAGCCCGTCCGGGCCACCGAGCTTCGCGATGAACGTCCGGATCGCCTTCGGGGTCGTCTCGATCCGCGCCAGTTCCGGCTTGCCGCCAACCGGCGGCAAGGTCGCGGCGACGATCGAGAGCTTGTGCACATCCAAAGCGACCCACAAACGCACATCAGCAGGCGCGGTCGAGATAACGTCAGGCATGGGCTGGTCCTCCAACACGGTCGTATGCGGCTCTGGCCAAAGTGGCCCTTATCACCACAGAAGCTAACCCGCGAACCTGCGACGCGAGGGCCAGCCCCCTGCGTCCATGCTGACTAGTGCTGTTTGCTTCGCTCTCCGTTGCCTTGTTGACAGCTACCTATCAATGGTCTGCGGACGTCGTGACTTGCCGCAGGCCAGTTGCGAACACGCCGCACGAGCCGGTCTGTTGGTAGCCAGTACTGCATGCTTGCTCCCAGCCGACGGTGACTGGGTCCGGGGAGGTGGTCCTCGCTCCCGTGTTGCGCGTGACCGCGATGCGCGCGGGCAGTGCCGCGCCTGGCCACCATGCGAAGTACCAGCCTCGTCGCACGGTCGCATCTACCGTTACGCCCTGCTCGAAGAGCAACCTCACGGATCGCACGTTCTGACCGGCGAGCCCAACGAGGTAGTGCTCGATGCCCATGTCGGAGGTCGCTTGGAGGGACTCTTTAGATTGCGGCACGATGCTCTTGCCCGCACCGGTTGAGCTGGCGAGGGCCGACCACCACGCCGGTGTCTTGCCCCGGTAGTCGGAGACTGTGCCGGGGAATCCTGGGGCGGTTGATTCGCCTCCGGCCGGTAGCCCGAGCTGATCGGGTCCCGGGGCGGCTAGGGCAAATATGCCGTGACCGCTGCCAACTGCGGTGCCGGTCGCGGTTCCGTCGGACAGACACACGTCGTACCAGCCGGCCGAAGGGTTCGTGTAAACCGCCGCGGTGTATTTGCCGCGAGCCTCACTCAACACCGGATTGCCTGTCAGCCGTTTTCCGGCGCCAATCATTGCGTTGCACCACACCGTCGCGGCTGCTACAGCTGACCGGGTAGGCGTTGTCGGTAGGCTGCTCCAACCAGCGTATGCGAACGCTCTTGGCGCGGCCGAGGACAGCAGCACAACCACTGTTGCGGCCACGGCCGCGATCACGGTGCCTGCCATGCCCGCCGCTGGCCAACGCGCACGGGTTGTGCGCGGGTGGTAGTCCCTGCTGCATAAGCGCGAATCTGCGTCCGTTGACCGGCTGGCTGCAAGATCGATCAAGGCATCGCGAAGGTTTTGCTCGCGGATATCGCTCACGGTTCATCCTTTCCAGGTTGCATAGGCGCAGCACTCGCCCTCCCTGCGCCATCGCTGGGGTCGATCAATACATGCAGGCGTGCGAGGGCGCGTGCGGTGCTGCTCTTTACAGTTCCGGTGCGGCAGCCCAAGGCTCTTGCTGTCTCGACCTCAGAGAGGTCGTGAAAGTAGCGGAGGATGATGACCGTACGCTGATGCGGCGTCAGTCGACGAAGCGCGGCCATCAACGGCGCGCGCGCAATGACCGACTCCAAAGCCGCCTGCGCCCTATCATCAGCAGGCTCAAACTCCTCACCGTCGAGGTCTAGGTTGCGCCAGCGCGACTGAGCAAGCTCTGCGCTGCGTCGCGATCGACGGCCGCGGCCGTCAATCGCGAGGTTCACCAAGACTCGCCGAGCGTATGCGCGCGGCGAGTCCATGTCTCGGACGCGCCACCAACGCTTGGCTACGCACATCAAACACTCCTGAACGAGGTCCTCAGCATCAAGCTCATCAAGACAGAGCAGATACGCCGTGTTCATCAAATCACGACTGCACGCAACCACGAACCGGTCAAATGAATGGTCTACGCCCGCCATCTACGCCTTATAACCCTGCTTGACCCCAAAATGGTTGTCGCGACCCTTCTCCCGCGTTCCTCCGACAGGACGAGGTTCTGTGCTGCCGAAGGTTTCAGTCGGGTGAGCAGGAGGTGTTGGTGGCCGCCAGGGTTCAAGCCCACTGCCTGGTTTCGTCGCCGTGTCGAACTGTGTGTGCGGCGTTTGCCGACCAACCGCGCGACGCGCCCCGGCCGCGTAGCAGTTGATCTTGTCGAAGTTGCGGTCAGCCAGGCGTTTCCGCGATGAAAGTAGCCTGATCGGCAGCGCGAAAGCCGGTTGAGGTCCGGCTTGACCATCCCCACTGGATCCAGCAGCCTGTTTCGGGAGGTTGCCCGGAAGTTCGTAGAAGTTTGAGGCGGTCCCGCCCGGCCCGTCCGCTCCTGTTGGGAGCGTTCTGGTCGCCAAACCTATTCCCTTCGGGGACAGGAGGACCGCCATGAAGAAGGTATCCGGACCGCAGGTCGCCACGGCGTCGGAGGCGATGGAGTTGCCGCTGCCTGCGGAGATTATGGAGGTGCTGGGTGAGCTCGTCGGCGCTGCCCGGGAGGGGCTGCTCGCCCTGTCGGTCGGGGTTGGGTTGCGGGTCGTGCACGAGTTGATGGAAACCGAGGTCGACGAGGTCGTTGGCCCGAAGGGGAAGTGGAATCCGGAGCGGACGGCGAGTCGGCATGGGCATGAGGCCGGGTCGATGACGCTCGGTGGCCGGCGCGTCCCCGTCGAGCGCCCGCGTGTCCGGTCGGTCGATGGGCAGGAGCTGCCGGTCCAGACGTATGAGTACTTCGCTGACCGTGACCCGTTGTCGCGGGCGGTGATGGACCGGATGCTCGCCGGCGTGTCGACCCGCAAGTTCGCCAGGGTCGGCGAACCGGTCGGTGAGCAGGTCAAGCAGACCGCGACTGCGACCGGGAAGAGCTCGGTGTCGGAGGTGTTCATCGAACGGACTCGCACCGCCCTGGGTGAGCTGATGGCCCGCCGATTGGATGACGTGCGCCTGGCGGTGATGATGCTCGACGGGTTGGATATCGCTGAGCGGACCCACATCGTTGCCTTGGGGATCAGCACTGACGGGGTCAAGATCCCGCTCGGGCTCTGGGAAGGCTCAACAGAGAACGCGACCTTGGCACGGTCGCTGCTGGCCGACCTGGTCGACCGCGGCCTCGATCCCTCGCAGGCGATCCTGTTCGTCTTGGATGGCGGCAAGGCTTTGCGCAAGGCGATCAAGGACGTGTTCGGCGAGCACGCCTTGGTGCACCGCTGCCACCGCCACAAAGAACGCAACGTGTGCGATCTGCTCCCGGAACGAGACCGCCCGCAGGCTCTGGCCAGGATCCGTGGCGCGTGGGCGCTGGCCGATCCGGCGGTTGCTGAGCAGCAGCTTGAGAAGCTCGCCTCAGAGCTCGAGCGCACCTGGCCTGATGCCGCCGCGTCGCTACGCGAAGGGATGTCGGAGACGCTCACGCTGATGGGGCTCGGGATCACCGGCAACCTCGCCAAGACGCTCTGCTCCACGAACCCCATCGAGTCGATGATCGAGATCGTCCGCCACACCCAGCGCAACGTGAAACGCTGGCAGGACGGTGACATGCGCAAACGCTGGACCGCCGCGGGGATGCTCGTCGCCGAGCAGCAGTTCCGCAGGATCGTCGGCTACAGCCAGCTCGCGCAGCTCGTGACCGCGATCGAGCACCACCACCAGACCCTCCAAAGCCAACACCCGATCGAGCACCAGGACCGTCAGCCCGTTACGGTGTAACCGTCAAACCGGCGAGATCGTCACCAAAGTTCCACGACGATCCGGGCAACCTCTGTTTCGGTCCATCATCTCACTGATTCGGTCGCCGGCGCGCTGGCTGGCGCGCCGTGACGGCCAGCCAACGCGCCCACCACATTCGCTACCGGACGACCCTCAGGCAGTGACATCGAGCGTGAACGCCGAAAAGCGTGTTAGACCTAGTCTCACGCACGGCCCGCGCGCACTACCGGAAGGCTAGCGGCTCCGCTATCAGAGCTGAACGCGATCTTGGTCGGTGCACTCGCGAAGCTTGCGGCGAAGGCGTCGTCGCGTACCGCAACTACTACTGTTCGCGAGCCAGAGAGCGAAATCACAGCCTTCGCCGTTCCGTTCGGCACCGCTCCCCACGCGAAGTACGTTCCTTGGAAATCGGTGAACGCGACCTCGCCACGGCTCAGCACTTGGCCGGTATGCTTGCACTCGACGCCAAATTCTTGACCGTTCGGCCCTGCAGCGTCAGCAAGTATCGCACACAGCCCGTTAGAGCCTGGTAAAAGCCAAACCGACACGCCGCCTGTCTGCCAGGCTTGCTTGGCGCTGTCGAGGTTCAGGCCAAACATCGAAGCTCCGCCGCCGCTGACCAGTGCCTTCAGCGCCGGTCCGATGTTTGGCGAACTAAGGTTTACGCTCCGGATGCCGCTGGCCGTCTTGCGCGCGGCAGCCAAGATCCCAAATCGCGCCGTGAGCACACCCGCGCCCGTCTGAGCCGTCCGGCGCCGGCTGGTAGCGGCACCAGACCCCGGAACCACTAACCCCGCTATCCCGCACGCTGCAACGGCTAGCAGTGCGGCGATACGCCTAGTGCCAGCGGTTACCCAACGTTCCTGACCCTGCCTAATCATTCCGTACCCGCCCTTTTGATCGCTTGTCGCTGTCTCTATACGCGCCCGCCTCCGCCACTCAGGTATCTAGCCCCAAGCCATGCCGGCATCACTCACCTCGCGGTGTGAGCCAGAGTTCGACGAGCGGACCTTGGCATACCCCCGCGTATCCGAGCCGATAGGAGTACAGCCGACTGTCTGGACGTACCCGGATCCGGCTTCCGAGCACTCGCGTGCCCCCTGATAGTTAACCCATACGCGGCCCAAGCCCGAGGTGGGTGGCCCAACGGGGTCGCACACTCTTCCAACGTAGATGTGAACGCCCATAGCGCTCTGCGTCTGGGCTTGCACCGTTGAGGCCCACACCTTTCCGTTAGCGACACAGACCACCGTGCCCGGATTCACCCAGTTGACTTCTCCAGGGCCTGCGGCGTAAGCCGTGCCACCGTGGAGCGGCCCAAGCGCCGCAGCGCCGAGAGAGGCGACGACCACCGCGCCGGCCCCGAGTTGGCGCGTCGATAGTGTGTGTCGCGACCGACGAGGTTGACAGTTCGCGCGGGACGCTGCTCTTGTTCCGACTGGCACCAGCACCTCATCGGTGCTGGTGCTGTGGCCCCATGAGGGCATAGCTTGCCTCCTTCGTGAAACGCTCGGGCCGAGGGCATCGGGAGTGACGCTCGCACGGCGGCACTTATAGGGAACAGTCGCTGTCAGAGTGACGCTTGCCGGGCGTCGGGTGACATCATTGCTCCGTTGGAGCGAACTCTCAACAAATCGAAAGGCGAATCACCGATTGCGGCGCTGGGGTAGTGTGTGAAGCGGCCGGCAAGCGATCGCCCTTGACGCCGGTCACGGTGTACGCCATCGAGCCCGGTGTGGTGAGAATGCCGGGCCGCATTCCGGTTGACGTCGGAACCTCCAGTAGCAATTACGCGACTTTGCACGTGTGGGCTATCCACTTACGTCCCGTTTGCCGGGTAGGCTCTCCTGGCGATGGGCGCATGCGCGACCCCGGTGGCGGGCGTTGTCTACACGCGAAACTGTCACGAGCTGGTGTCGTGGTTCCCGGACGACGCGGCGTATTCGCGGTACTTGGAGTGGCTGCGCTGCGGGCAGGGCGTCTCGCGCCGGCTCTCTGGTGATCGTGCGGGCGAATAGCTGGCGGATCGGCGACTGGCTGCGCTGCGCGGCGTGCCGGCGCGAGAGTGCGGGGACTGCGAGGACGCTCCTGGACAAGACCCGGACTCCGCTGCTGAGCTGGTTTACGGCCGTCTTGTACGTGGTCACCTACAAGAACTATGACAGCGCTCTGGGGCTCCGGCGCGTGCATGGTCTCGGGAGCTACCAGACCGCGCGGGTGTGGCTGCACAAGCTCCGCCGGGCGATGGTCGTTCCCGGTCGCGAACTGCTGGGCTGAGCCGTCGAGGTCGGCGAAACCCTGATCGGCGGGGTGAAGCCGGGTAAGCGCGGTTGTGGCGCGGCGGCGACGGTGCTGGTCGTGATCGGCGTCGAGTGCCACGACGGCGGACCCGGCCGGGCGCGGGTGCAACACATCACCAGCGCGTCCGCCGATGTGCTCCGCGAGTGCGTGCTGGACAACGTCGCGCGAGGGAGCGCGGTCCACACCGACGTGTGGAAGGGGTACAACGACACCGGTCGCTACCGCTTCAACCACGTCGTCACGAACCTCAGCGAGAGCGACGATCCCGCACACGGCGTGATGCCCGAAGCGTATCGCGTCGCAGGCCTGCTCAAGCGCCGCCGGCTGGACACCCACGGCGGCGCCTGAGCCACGACCACCGGTGCCAACGGCAAATGCCCATGGGCGAGTCCCCGCCAAACTGCATAGCTCGTGTCGAGGTCAAGCCGCACCGGCGCCGCCGGCGACCATGGTGGTCAAGGCGGCTCGTCCTTGCTCGCATGGAGCAAACAGCGGTCCGACGGTTGCAGAACTCCGCGCGCAGGCGTTCCTTGTCAATGCTCCTGTTCATGCGTTTGTCCCGATATCGGGACAAACTTGAGGGCTCTCCCGTTGAGCGTGAGTGGCACGCCGCAGCCGGGACAGACCAGCACCGGCTCGCTGGCGCCCGTGGCGGTGATGCCTTCGCCATTGTCTGTGGCAGCCTGCTGTGCGTGACGTAGTGTCTCGCGCAGGGCTGCGACGGTCAGTTTGCGAGCTTGGGCTTCGTTGAGCCAGTGCTCTTGGTCGATGGGGTCGAGTTTGGCGAGTTCTGCGTGGTGGCTCCAGGTGAGGGTGTGTCGGCGTCGGCTCTGGTCGTAGCGGTTGGCGACATAGGCGTAGTTGCGTAGCGTCTTTTCGTCGTAGCCGGTAACGCGGGAGGCGTACCTGTAGCTGTCGCCGCGGTAGCGGCGTTGCCCGAAGCGGACCCAGTCACCGACCCACCAGCTGGTGCTTCTGGACACACCGCCGAGCTTGAGGCCTGCTTGCTCCCATTCACGGCGTGATAGGTCCGGGCGGCCCAGCCAGGCGACCGGTGTTGTCCGCACGCGTTGCGCGGCTGCGAGGTCGCGGTGCGCGTCTGGTGTTGCAGCCGGTATGTTGCTTTCGGGTGTTTGTTGGAGGGCTGTCATGGGCTGCCTGTCGTGGCTGCCGCCGTGCTCGTCTGTGCGGGCAGCGGCCCGGTCGGGGCGTTCTCGGCGCTCGCGGGGAAGCTCGCAACACACGTGGGTGCGGGCCCGGACACTTTCCCGAGCGCCTCTACGATCTGCCCCTGGCCGGTTTGCTCGGCGGCGATCACGACCGTCACCCCGGCCGGTGTCCCGCCTGGGGTGATCGTGATCGTGGAGCCCGCCGGTGAGCCGGTGGCGATGTAGCTAAGCGCGATCTGCGTTGTGCAACCAGTCCTCACCGGGACGACCATCACATCGCTCACACCGAGCGCGTGGAGCTTTGCGTTCGCGCCGCTCACCCCGGTGATCTCGCGGAGTGTGACCGCGACCGTCCCGTCCGGTTTTCGGGTGACCGCGAACGCGGGCGGTGAGCTGGAGGCAGCCAGCACGAGCGCCGCGGCGGTAGCTAGCGCCAGAACCGGGATCGAGGCGCTCAACGCTCGGTATCGCCCGCGGCGCGCGGCAAGCTCGGCGGCCCCTACCGCGAGCTCACGTTCAAGTCGTGCCTGGAACTCCACGGTTGGATCGATGTGGCCTGTGATCGCGCGCAGCCCCTCGCGTAGCGCGGCCGCGAGCTGTTCGTATTCGTCATCGGTCAACATGCTGAACCTCCTCCGTGGCTGGCGCGAGCAGCTCGCGCAGCCGTTCAAGCCCGCGGTGGGTCGTGGACTTCACCGTGCCCTCCGGGATCTGAAGCACGCGCGCGGTCTCTGCGGTGCTGAGATCAAAGAGGAACCGCAGCATCAACACCGCATGCTGCTGGTCGGGAAGCTGATCGAGCGCATGCGCCAACGCTTCGTGGCGCTCCCAGTCCTCGCTCGGGGACACGCTCCCACCAAGCAGATCGCTGTCGCTGAGCGCCAGGGGCTGCGGACGGCTTTGGTGGCGGCGCCAACCGTCCCGGCAGATGTTCACGAGCGTCGCGTACGCATACCCCTCCGGCGCCTCACGCGCGGCATCCCAATGCCTGAAGACCCGCAGCAACGTCGCCTGAACCAGATCCTCGGCTGAGTCCAGATCACCCTGAAGCGCGTAGGCGCTTCGCAACAGCTTCGGCAAACACGCCTTCACGAAACGCTGAAACTCGCCCTCGTCGCTCACGCCCACCGCCGCCGACGAACGCCTGATACCTGGATCGCCCATCTAACAATTGAAAACGCTGTAGCCAGCCGCGAGGTTCCCACCAACAACAACATTTATCCTCAGCGCCGCGTGCGCTCAGCGTTTCGGGGCGTCAGGGAGCGCCTACGCTACCGCCGTCGCCTCGATGCTGGCTAGCAGGGCACGGCTCAGGTCCGCGAGCTTTGTGGCGGTGTTGGTGAACGCTGAGGAGCGGACGATCCCATTCTGGTCGACCGCAACCGCGAACGGGGTGCCCGGCACCGACCACGCACGGGAAAGCTCACTGCCGGCCTGGACCACGATCACATCGACGTTGAGACCCGCGAACGCGGCCTGACCGTCCCGGTCGGTGACGAGCACCAGCTCGACCGCGCGCGCATCCAGGCGGCTGGTGACGGCGGCGCAATTGTGCGTGCGCAGCTCGTCCGCGAGCCGCCGGCACGCGCTACACGACGAGTTGAGAAACAGCAGCACCCGCCCGTGCTGTGTGGCTGGCGCGGTAGTCAGTTCTGGGTGTGCGAGCAGCGACGGGGCAGGGCTGCCAGGCGGCGGGCCGCCAACACGCTCCGGGCTGGGCTCGCGCTGGTCGCCGTCCGCGAAGGCCTCGAGCGCCGCGACCTTGCGGATCAGGCCGAGCACCAACACCACGAGCAGCACAACAACCATCCACAACGCGACAAACAACCCTGTCCAGGCCGCTGACATCAGTCCGCCATACGACCTTCGCGACCCGTGACAAGCCAGATTTTGGCGGATCGCGCGGTGCGCGCGAGCCTCCAGCCTGCCGAGAGTACGATCACCGCAAGCGGGACCGGAAGCGACGCCTGCCAGCTGCCGTCAACGGTCCTGGCGTGCCAACCTGGCCACGCCGCGCGAGCGGCGCTCGGGCCGACCGCGACCGCGACCGCGACACTAGCGAGCAGCAGATCCCGGCCGGCCAGGCCCCAGCCGATCTGAGCGCCCGTTCCGCACCCGCACCCGAACCGGTGCCCGCGCCACACATGCCAGCAGACCACAGCCGCGAACACACCCAGGGTGAGCGCCGCCGCGGCGGCGGCCCAGACCACAAGGACACCGGCCGCGAGCATGCCCCCAACCGCAAGCTCCCACCACGGCAGCAATGTGGCTAGCAGGCCGCTTACTGCCCCGGCCGGCACCCCGTAGTTATCGATCGCCGTGACCAGCTGGTCGCGACCGTGCCGCCGGAGCTTCGCAGCGCCGGCAGCGACCAGCACGACAGCAAGCAGCCAACGGCCGGCAAGCAGCAGATCAACCATCGCGAAGCCTGAGCTTCCTGCCCGCACGCTTTCAGTTCAGCAGCCGGTGCTGAAGTTCCCCTCCGCGCAGCTCACGTCGATACAGATCGTCTCGTTCAGATCACAGCCAGTGCTGACGATGTGATAGCAGCACTGGCCGCTTGGGCAAGGGTCCGGTGAGCAATGGTTCTCATCGCGCGTGTACTGGATGCAGCAACCGCTCTCGATCGCCTGCACCAACGCCGCCGGCGCGTCTGCAGGCAGCGCGTTGAGAATCATCGTCGCCGGCAACCGTGTCGTAGCAGGCGTAAGCGCACGCGCCGGCGTCGCCCCGAACAGCTCAGCCAGCCCCGCGCCCGCAGTCGCAACCACACCCGCAGACACCGTACGCCGCAACATCTCCCTCCGCGTCGAGAAACGATCCGACGCGTCCGTGCTCATCCCCCGACCCAACATCCGTAACTCCCTTCTCAGCCATCCCGGCCTCCGCCGAGCAGAACCGCACGTGGATTTGCTACCTGACTGTTTCGTAGCTCGCTACGCAGCCGCAGTCAAGCCCCTCACACCCCGATCTGCCGGCCACCCACCACGCCACTGGCGTTCAGGCGCTCAGCGCCCAGTAGATCGTCGGCCTGCTCACCCGAAGCTCCGCTGCGAGTTGCGCCACCGTGTAGCGTCGCTTGCCGTCCGGCCCAAGCTCGTCGTACATCTCGCGCGCGAGCCTGACCTGCCGTGGGCTGAGCTTCGGTTTCTGGCCGCCTGTCCTGCCGCGTGCCCTGGCGGCCGCGAGCCCGTCGCGTGTGCGCTCTGACATGAGCGCGTGCTCGAACTCGGCGATCGCACCGATGATCTGAAAGAACAGCCGGCCGATCGCCGTTGAGGTGTCGATCCCCTGGTCCAACACCACCAGATCAACGGCACAGGATCCCCGTCGGGTCTGCTGGGTCTCGCGCCAGATAGTCCGTCTGGCTCTGGGGGTCGTTTGGGTCGACCGTTCTGACCGATCGGCTCGCGGATGGGCGTGAGTCCGACCGACCTTGATTAGCGCTAGACAGATCTAGCGCTAGATGCTAGGGTGGGTTCTGGTAGTGCAAATCCCATGAAAGGAGCGACTGATGTCGTCGTTGTGTCGTGTTGGCCGTGGCTTGCCGCGTGCGGTTGCTGTCTGTCTCGCCTGTTGGTCTGGGTTTGAGCTTGCTGCGTTGAAGGCGGCCGGGTTGACCGGGATCGCGCCGAGTGGCGCGGCGGTGATCAAGCAGCTGATCGCGACGCTGACCAGCAATTGGGAGTGGTTGATCGGGACCGGCGTGGGGCTGGTGTTGATGCTGATCGCCGGGTTGATGATGTTCGGGTCACAGCGTGCGCCCGATCATCTGTTCCGTGTGATCGCGGCGATCATGTTGATCTTGATCGTGATCCCCGCGGTTCTGGCCTGAGCGGTCGGGGTGCGGCCGTGATCTTTTCCCGTAGGGCGTGTGTGCTCGCGATCGTGGTGCTGCTCGCCGCGCCGTCCCCGGCCTGGGCTGCGGGTGCGCATGTGCCGTTTGTGAGCGCGGGGATTCTTGATTCGATCTTCGGGACGATCGGGCATGCGGTGCTCGGCGCGTTCTCGTGGACGATCGGCCTTGCGTCCAGGTTTGTGCTGACGACGATCGGTGCGCTGGTGAAGCTTTTGATCCCGCGCTCCTGGGTCACCCAGGGTGTTCAGATCATGGAGTGGATCGTCGCGGTCCCGGACTATGCCGGAAAGATCACAACACCGGGCGGTGGCCAGCAGTTCGGGTTTGGTGGGATCAACGCGCTGCGTGATCTGTTCATGTGGTTGGGGATCGCGGTCGCACCGCTGTCGCTGACATATGCGAGCTCTCGCGCGATGATCGACGAAGCCGAACCGGTCGCCATCCCGGTCATGCGGGTCCTGACCGTCGCCGTTGTGGTCGCTTCGTACCCGTACTGGTGGTCGCAGGCGGCGGCGCTTTGCGATCAGATCACCGAGGCGATCCTGACCCTGCCCGATGTCAGCCGCGGTCTGTACAAGCTGATGGAGTACGCGGTTGACGGGGTCGCGCTCGGTGGCTGGCAGCTGATCGACCTCGGGCTGATGGCAGCGATCGGGATCGAGCTGCTCGGCCTGATCTTCCTCAAAGTCGTGCTGATCCTGCTCGGCGCGCTGCTCTACGCAACCGGACCACTCATGATCGGCCTGGTCGCTACGAGGGCGGGTGGCGCTTTGGCGCGGGCGTGGTCTAGCGCGGTGGTGATGCTGTTCGCGCTCGGGATCGGGTGGGCGATCGTGTTCGCTGTCGGGGCGCTGTTGATCGGCGACGCGGGAACCGCAGGCCCGCTGATCGCGGGTGACAGCACCTTCGGTTCGCTGATGGGCGGCCTGATGCTCGCCCTCGCCGGGCTCGCGAGCCTGTGGTTCTGTCTCAAGCTCGCGCGGGAAGCGGGCGGGCTGCTACGCCTGCAACTCGCCGGGCTGCTCACCCTCAGCCACTCTCACACCACCACCCGTGCCGGTGCCACGAACCGGCGGGAGAGAACGACCGGTCAGTCCCTGCGCGACTACGGGGCAAGGGTCGCGCGGGCAAGCAGCGCCGCCGGCGGCGAGCTCGCCGCAGCGCTCCCAGCTGGCACGGCGCTCGCGAGCGCTGGCCGGGGCGCCGGCTATGTCGGGCGCCACGGCCTGATCGGGACCGCCACCGCAGGCGCACGCGCCGGCGCCCAGCGCGCGAGCGGCCCTGTCGGCGCGCGGCTCGGTCGCTCTCGTGCCGGAGCGGTCGCGGTCAAGATGGCCCGCGCGGGCACCGCCAGCTGGACCGCGACACCCCGCCGCCCGCAGGCCGCCACCACCAACAGCTCAGCTCGACAGCAGACCAAGACCGGTGAAAGCCACGCCGCCGCGGCTCGCGCGAACTACACCCGGCCGCCGGGTGGTTCGGACAGATCGCGACCAGCTCCGCGGGCTCGCACTCTCGGCCGTGATGAGCAGGCGACGACAAACACCCGCGGCCGGTCGAGTCGCCGGGCCAGCGGGCAGGACGGCAAGCCGTCGCGGTCGGCCGGGGCCAGCGGAAGCTCACCGCAGCCTGCCGGCCCACGGCCAGCCGCGCCACGGCCGGCTGCGCCACGGCCTGCCGCGCCACGAACGCCGGCTGTGCCTGCGCCGCGGTCATCAACACCGCCCGCTCCCGGTCGCTCGCCAGCGTCACCCGGTCCGGTGAACCCGGCGCGTGGGGTTCCGGCCCCGCCGCCTGATAGCAAGCCTGCGGCTGGCCGACCGCCCGCCACACCGGCGCCGAAGGCACCCCGTTCACGACGGTTTTCGAAGCGGGGGAAGCGATGACCCCGACGTTGCGTAGGCTCAACGATCGCGAGCGGTACTGGGGTCTGACGTGGCCCGCGTGGATCGCCGTCGGGATAGCCGGTGGGGTGCTTTACGGGGCGGTGAGGGTCTCGCCGTTCGGTGTCAGGGTCACGATCACGCTGGTTGTTCTGATTCTCGCGTTCGCGGGGATGGTGATCGCCGGTGTGTCCGGGCAGGCGCTCTCCCCCGGCCGGCAACTGGCAGCGATCGTCCGCTACCGCCGCGCGCCAAAGCGCTACCGGCTTGAGGCCGTGCCGGACAGGCGCGGGCTGGTCCTCGACCGCCGCCCACCCGACCCTGAGCCTGACCACCCGGCCGAGCTGGAGGAGTTCGGGGAGGTGTCGGCGTGACCATACGCGCGCGTCGTGTCGGTTCGATCGCGGAGCTGTTGCCTGTGTCGCTGGTCGAGCCGGACGGTCTGCTGATCACCACCGGCGGGATGCATGTGCGGCTGATCCTGTGTGAGCGGGTGCCGAACACGATCACCGCCGATCAGTCCGGGCTCTTGCGGATAGAGGCGGCGTTCGCGGCGCTCTGCCGGATCATCCCTGATCGCCAGGGGCTGATCATCCTTGCGCAAACAGATCCGGTCCCGATCGATGAGGCGCTCGCCTCAGACGAGCACGCGACCCGTGTCGCCGCCGTCCAGGATCGCGCCGGCGGCCAGCATGAACTCGCCGCCGCGAGGGAGCGGTTGCTGGCCGCGACCCGGCAGACGGTGATCGCCGCCGCCGGCGCGCAGCAACCGGCGGTCGCGGCGAGGTGGTGGGTCGCTGTCCCGTACCGTCCCGTCGCTGAGGACGCTCGCGTTCAGTTGCGAGCGATGCTCGCGGGCGCACGCGGCAAGACGTTGTGGGACACCCACCGCCAGGCGGCGGCGGAGAGCCTGCGGTTGCGTGACCAGGTGGAGGCCGGGTTGCGTATGGCTGGGATCGAGACGTGGCCGCTGAGCGGTACCGAGACGCTCGCGCTGCTGTGGGAGCGTCTGCACCCCGCCACCGAGCCCGCCGACCACGAGCAGCTGCTAAACCGCCTCGCCGGTGTGTGTCGTGTCGCTGACGCAACCACCTTGAGCGAGGCGGCGCGGGACCGCCACCGGATCCTCGAAGCGATCACCGACGGGACGGAGCTCGCCTACGGCGAGAACCCCGGATGGTTGCGGCACGCCGATGGGACGCTCGAGGAGACGATCCATTTGGCGACCCCACCACTTGCGACCGACCCGTCATGGCTTGCGCACCTGCTCACCTGTCCGTTGCCGGCGACACTGGCGGTTCACATCCAGGTCGGGTCCCGCAGCCGCGAGCGCCACCGTCAACGCCGCCGCTGGCAGCGCCTGCGTGCCGCGGTGCGTTACAAGGACCGCCGTGAGCGCTTGGTCGCCTCAGATGAGGAAGAAGCACTACAGGAGGCAGCGATCGTTGACGCGGAGCTCGCGGCCGAGGTCGGAGCGACCGTCTACCAGGTCGGCATCTACTGCTCGATCCGCGACCCAAACGGCGACCCCGAAGCGTTCGCACGCACCGTGCGGCAAACGTGCGCGGACTTTCATGCGCTCACCAACGCCAGGGTCGTCCGCGGCCGGTATCTCGCGCTTGAAGGGTTCACCTCGACGCTGCCGCTCGGTGTCGACACGCTGCGCGCGCGCCGGCGCTACGCGCAACGGAACATCGCGCACTGTGTCGCTTTGACCTCGAGCCGGTGCGGGTGCCCCGGTGGGCTGATCCTCGGGACCGCTGACCCCGGCGGCACGCTCGAGCGCCTTGACCCTTATGACCCGCTGTTTCAGACGACGTTGACGTTGATCGTCGGTAAGGGCGGGGGCGGAAAGACGGTCACGAGCATCCTTCTGGCCGCCCGGTTCATCGCCCAAGGCGGCCGGGTGTATGTCACCGACCGAAGCTCCACTCCCGACGATCGCGGCAACACCGGCGGCAGCGGTCATTACGACACGCTGCTGTCACTTGTTCCGGGTGGGCGGCGGGTGCAGCTCGGGACCGCACACGGCGACGTGATCTGCCCCTGGGACACACCCGACGTCTGCAGTGTGCCGGATCAGAAGATCGAGTTTCTGCTCGCGATGCACGCGCTGCTGATCGGCGACACCCACGACCCCGAAGCACTCATCCGCAGCCTCGACACCGACGAGGAGACCATGCTGCGCGACGGCATCAACACGGTCTACCGCAGCTGCGCTGTGAGCGGCCAGCGGCCGCGGGAGCAGTTGCTGATCGACGCGCTCAAACACCGCCAGGCGACCGGTGAGCTTACGGGCTCAAACGCCGACAAGCTTCAGTCGCTGCTTCTGCGTCTCGGCCCGTACGGAAGCGGCGGGACGCTCGCGCACATCGCCGACAGCCAGACGACCGTCGCCAACGACGCGCCACTGGTGCTGTTCGATTTCACCGGCCTCTCAGACCGGCTCGCGCCCGCACTGACCCTGGCTGTCGCCGATTACGTCGAATGGCATGTGCACCGGCTACGACGCCGCAAAGTCACAGGTGAGCTTGCCGGTCACGGCCGGTGGGCTGGGCGTGCGCAGCTGATCATCGAGGAGGGGTGGAAGCCGTTGTCCTCACCGGCGGCGGGGGCGTGGCTGAACGAGTACGCGCGCCGGGCCCGCCACTACGACCTGTGGCTGACATTCATCACCCAGTTCTTCACCGACTTTCGCAGCGAACAGGGCCGCGCCCTGTTGAGCAACCATGCGGTCGCGCTGTGTCTGCCAAACGAGCGCCGCGACCTCGAGTCCGCCCGCGACACGCTCAACCTGACCGACACCGACATCGCAGAGATCCTCGCGCTGCCAAGCCAGAAGGGCGCGTACTCGACGCTTTACATGATCTCAAAGCGCGGCCGTGGGGCGGTCAGGATCGCACCAAGCGAACCGGAGTACTGGATCGCCAGCTCAAGCCCGGACCTCGACCAGCCCACCAGACACCAGGCGCTTTGTGACAGTGGCGGGGATCCGTGGGCGGCGCTCACGCTGCTCTGTGACCCCGACTGGCACCAGCAACAACGCTCACACCAGCAACCAGCACGCTGAGATGTCCGCGACCACGACCCCACCCCGAACCACCCGGCCCCAGGCACCCACACGCCGTCGCGCGCGAGTGTGGTGGCTGCTCCCCGGCGCCGTGTTCATGGTCGTTCTGGCGCCGGTTGTGCTGCTGGCCGGCGCCGGCAACCCACCCTGCCAGCTCAACCCCGGTGCGGTGATCACCCCGGCCGGGACCGCGACCGGCGGCATGTTCGCCCAGCCGCTCGTGCTGCAACCAGACCATTGGTACACGGTTGGTGCGACCGAGTACGGAGGACCGTCTGACCCCTCCTCGGGTGATTACGGCTCGAGCGGCGCTTACCTGCCGGCCTACCCCGACAGTTTCGCTGAACTCTCGCTGTTTGACAGCAACCCGGCAAACACCGGGACGCTCACGTTCGCCGACGCGAACGCTCTGGGCAACCTCCCTTACGGCACCGCGATCCGGGTTCTCAACGGCAGTCGTGAGCGGGTGCTGGTCAAGCGTGACATCGGCTACGGCCAAGGCCCCGGCCAGACAATCCCGTACCGGATCGACGTGTGGCACACCGCCGCCGCCGCGCTGGGGATCACCAAGACACCGGTTGAGATCGAGCTCGCGCCGGCATCGGGGACCGGCGTGACACTCGGCCAGCTACCCCCGCCGGCCAGCCCGGGCCAGGGCGGCGGGTGTCCCACTGGCGTGACGCAGCTGACGCTCACGGCGGGCCAGACCGCCCGGATCCTCCCGGACGGGCAGGCGAGCGCCCCAGTCGACGCGCCGGCACAGGTCAAGGCGGCGATCGCTGCCGGCAACGAGCTGATCAACAAACCGTACTTGTATGGCGGCGGGCATGGCCAGCCACTCGCGACGCTCGCCGACAGCTACGACTGCTCGAGCGCGACCAGCTACATCCTTCATGGCGCCGGGGTGTTCGGCGACTGGCCGTGGGACTCAACGCAGCTCGAGAGCTACGGGTTACCGGGGCCGGGGGCGTGGGTCACGGTGTATGCCAACAGCGCGCACGCGTTCATCGCCATTGCCGGGATCGTGATGGACACCGCGCACTACACGCCCACCACCCCGGCGGGTAGCGGGCCGCGGTGGCAGCCCTCCTCGATCATCACCGCGCAATACGCCGCCGATCAGGCCGGCGGTGACGGCGGGTTCGTGCAACGCCACCCAAGGGGCCTGTGATGCGCCGCGCCAGCTACCGGTTTCTCGCTGCTGTGCTGAGCGCCGGGATGCTCGTCGGCTGCGGGATCACCAACCCGTACGCAGCCAGCACCACCCCGCCGGCGCGGACACAACCGGCGGCAACGAGCACCACGGACGCGACGGTCACGAACACGGACCCGACCCCGGAGCGTCACGGCACGATCCCTCCGGGCGCGACCCGTGCCGGGGAGGTGCTCGCCGCTGGTGCCGGGGAGCCGACACCGCGCCTCGCGCTCTTGCGCTACGCACGCATCTACATCAACTGGGATGCCGGCACACTCGCTGAAACGCAACGGCAACTCGCCAAGATTTCGCTCGGCAGCGCCCGCGCACAGGCGCTGCAGGCGGCAGCCAGCTACCAGCATGACACGACCTTGCAGCAAAGTCATGTCGCCAACCGCGGCCAGGTCGTCTCAGTCGCCGCCGGCCAGGGCCCCGCGGCCGGGCAGTGGGTGATCGTCACCAGCGAGAAGACAACCGGGCAGGGCGACTACCAAGGGCTACCCGCGCAGCTGCACATCACCTACGCCCAACTCACACACACCCCCGGCGGATGGGTCATCTCAGCGTGGGAGCCACGCACATGACCAGCAGCCGGGCAGTTCTCGCCGCCATGCTGGTGCTCGCCCTGACCGTGCTCGGGGCGCTGGTCGCGCTCGCCGACCCTGGTCTCGCCGGCCACACCCCGCCACACCCGGCACTGGACGGAACGATCACAGAGGCGGTCTGGATCCTTCAGAACAACCTGCGTGTGCTCGCGGTCCCGTTTCTGCTGGCGGCGCTGCGGTTCCCGGAAAGCCGTCTCGGCCGCCGTAGCGGTGATGTGATCGTCGCGGGGCTGGTTGCGGCGAGCACGATCTCTGTCGGGATCGCGCTCGGCCGCTGGCAGTCGCGGCTTCTCCCGTACCTGCCGCAACTCCCGCTCGAATGGGCCGCACTGACCATCGCGACCAGCGCCTGGCTCACCGCCCGACACGGCGACGCACATGCGCGCGAGCTCGCGGTCCTCGGCGCGACCACCGCGGTGCTGCTGATCGGTGCCGCGAGCGTCGAGACGTGGTGCACCCCACACCACGCGGCCGGCACGCATTCAGCGCCAGCGTCGGTGGTCACGGGTCGGCTTGCGGGCGGGTCGTTCAGCGGGTGGCGGCGTGCGCGCTGAACGTGATCGCGTCACCGACCGGCTCGCCATGCTCGTCGTAGGTCAGCAGCGCGAGGTGCTCCGCCGCGTCCGGCTCCTCACCGACGAGCCGTTCCAACATCGCGCGTGCCTGCCGCTCGTCGTCGAAGGACTTGATGAGGTTGCCGGTGCTGTCAACGATCACGTAATACATCCTCAACTCAGGCTACCCGACCGGAATCCGCTCCGGCCAGCGAATCGGCCGCAGGTGACAGCGTGTGGCCGATCGTCCGTGTGCGCCGGGCGCTTGTGGGGGCCGGTGGTTGCTTTCGCCACGGATTTTGCGCCGGCAACGACCCGGTCGCTGCAAGGTCGCGCGCTCCCTTTCCCTCGGCACGTTCGGTTCCGCTCGGCCGTCTGGCCGGCGCTTGACCGCGCTACATCAACCACCGACCCCCACAAGGAGGGGCCAGATGCTCACCATCAACGGCAACGGCAACATCACACGCGCGCCCGAGCTGCGTAACACCAACTCAGGCAAGGCGGTGACGACCGTGTCGGTCGCCTGCCAGCAACGCAAGACCGACGACGGACCCGCGTACGTCGATTTGATCCTCTGGGAGGCGTGTTGAGCGCCGTTGATTTTCGGGACGGTGATGCTTTTGTTCGGCGGCATCGGGGGGTGGGGTACGAAAGAAGAAGTAAGTCCGGGGTGGGGTCCCGGGCTGACGGCTGATCGGCTCGCAATGAAGGGCGGTCAGGGTCGTGGGCTTGCGGTTGCTTGTCGCGCGTTTGTGACCGCTTCGCTTTCGCTTTTGATCGCTCGCCATGAGGTGCTCAGGTTTCTGAGTGACCGGTCTGGTGGCGCGGCCGGGTGCTCGGCGAGCGATTCGACCCACTCGCGCGTGGCGGTAGGCAGCCGGCCGGTTATGTCCCGCTGCTGCTGGCGGCCCAGAGCTGGGCGGGTCGTCCGCCGGTCGGGATCTGGGTGCTGTGGACGCGGTGGGCGGCGTGCAGGGCTTGGAGGGCGTGGTCGATCTGCCCGGCGGGCTGGTTGTGGTTGAGGGTCTGGCTGATTTGGCTGCGGGTCAGTCCGCCGGGATGGTTTGTGAGGATGGTGTGGATCTGTTCGGCGAGTGGCTGACCGGTCGCACCGGTGAGCGCCCATGCTGCGGACCGGGTGGCGTAGTCCTGGAGCGCGAGTGCGGCGCTCAGGTGCGGGCTGCCGATCTGGGTTTTGCCGTCAGCGAGGGCGTAGAGAAGCGCGAGGCGGATGACGTGCGCTTCGGCGCGGGCGGTGATCTGGCCGATAATCCCGGCCTGTGGCTGGGCGAGTGTGCGGTAGGCGTGATGCCACATCTCCCGGGCGTCGGGATCAAGCTTGATCTGGCCGGCTGTGCGTGCTTGGCGTAGCGCCGTGGCGAGCAGGCGATCAAGGCCGGTGCCGGCGAGGGGGTCAGGTTCGCCGCCTTCTGGGAGCAGGCGCTGGCGGCGGCAGCAGACGATCAGGATCCGGTTCAGATACCCGTTGGAGAGCTCTGCCTGGGTTATGTGGCGGCGCAACTCGTGTTGGGTGATGTGACCGATTAGCGTGATGTGCGCGGTGCTGGCGCGCGCCGGCGCGGTGCGGGTCAGGATCGCCAGTGGCCGTCCATCCCACGCTGAGCGCAGAGTTGGTGAGAGTGTCGAGATCTCACGGCTTGCGGCCTTCAATACTGACGCGAATTCTGGTTCGATCACCAGCAGCCGCTGATCAGGGTGACCGGGATCCTGGCCGGCTGGGTCACGGACCGCCCAGATCAACCCCTCGCCACTGGATAGGCCGGTGAGAATCCGTGAGTCGATCGACGTGTCGACACTGACCAGAAGCCGACGGACATGATCCCAAGATGACCCCTTTCTCGCCTTCGCGCTGTCACCGACCAGCAGCATGAACTCGTTGGTGTGATGGCGGGTCGCTTCGACTTGGAACCACGCGCCACGACCGATGGCGGTACCGAACCCGACCAGCAGCTGGGTGAGGATCGCGACCGGGTCAGCCTCGGTGTGCGGGGCGACGCGGCCCACGATCTCGCCGAGCAGCTCGTGGTAGACGGCGGGTGCTGGTGCTTGCGGCCAGCCTGGCGGTGCTGGCAGCAGCCCGCTGTTTGTAGGCTGATCCTCCGGTGGCGGGTCAAGCAGCGACAGGGTGGCGGTCATTCGGCTGAGACCTCTGTGACGGCGACCCGTGCCGAGCTCTCATCCACGATCGCCTTGTTTGCCGCGAACGCGGCAACCAGCGCCGCGACAGCGAGGTTGTTGATCAACCTCGGCAGACCACGGGACGTGGTGTGGATCAGGCTGATCGCATCATCGGAGAACAGGGTGTCCGAGCGGCCCGCGAGCGCCAAATGATGCTGCACATAGCTTCGGGTCTCTTTCAGGTCGAGGCCGTTGATCGTGTAACGCACCGCGATCCTCTGGTCCAGCGCGGTGAACGTGCCGTTGCGCAGCCGACGCCGAAGTGTGGGTTGGCCGAGCAAAAGCAAACAGAACGGGGCGGTCTGGTCCATCCCCATGTTTGACAAACACCGGATCCCCTCCAGGCTCTCCGCGTCAAGCAAATGGGCTTCATCAA
The DNA here is from genome assembly GCA_027449125.1 of Solirubrobacterales bacterium. GTDB lineage: Bacteria > Actinomycetota > Thermoleophilia > Solirubrobacterales > Solirubrobacteraceae > Palsa-465. Next base: position 22,776 of record DAIDME010000083.1, read on the forward strand.
TGATGATCACGACATGCTTGCCACGCTCCGCGCTCTCGGCGGCGAGCATCTCTTGGGCTTGGGGGATCAGAGCGGCGTGATGGAACCTAGGGGTGGCGCCCAGGGTGTTGATGATCAGCCCGTAGATACCGCGCAACCCGACGCCGGGGGTTCCGAGATAAAGCACCGTGTGCCTTGAGGCATCAAGGCTCGCCACAGCGGCGCGGGCAGCAACAGTTTTGCCGGCGCCGCACTCCCCGCTGATCACACCGATCGCCTGCTCACTGATGCACCACGCCATCCGGGCGACCGCCTCAGCATGCGAGCCATGGGCATGCAACATTCCCGGTGCCAGATCCTTCCCGAACGGCATGCGTGTGAACCCGTAATGGGCGCGCAACCTGTCAATACTCACTGCTCATCCCTCCTGCTTTTGGTTGATGTCACGATCCTTCTCGCCGTCGCCGTCGCCGTTGTTTGTGAGGCTGGCGTAGTCGATCCGCTGACCACCCAGCTCAGCGTCGCGCTGCTCAGCCAGCAGCTTCAGGTAGTCGATCCCTGTGCCGGCCGGTGGTGGCGGCAGCTCCCGCTGGGCTTGTGGGTGGGTGCGGCGGCCGATCACCAAAGGTGTGGCGGTCCCCATCGGGCGATGCTGGTAGCGAACCTCGATCATCGTGAGATCGAACGGGTCGAACACCAACTCGACCTTGCAGCCGGCGAGCGCGGCGTTGACCTCGTATTGGTTGGCGTAAAGCGACACGGTCGCGGTCTTCGTGACCGTCCGTTCCTGACTCCACAGAAACGCTTCGCGCAACAGCGCCGGGGTCGGCAACTGGGGTGCGCCCGCCGCATCAAACCGGGCCAGCGGGGCTTGCTTGGTCTCTGAGTGCACCCGGCGGTGATAAACGACCTCCACCCACGCGGAGAACCGACGGTTCAGCTCCGCCAGCTCGATGCCATCATCGATCTCCACCAGGAACTGGTCGCGCACGGTCCGGAAGAAGCGTTCGATTTTCCCTTTCGTTGTCGCCGCCCTCGGGCTTGCGTGAATCAGCCTCACACCAAGCACCGCACACGCACGAAATAGCTGTGAGGACACGAACGCCGAGCCGCGGTCAACCAAAATCTGGCCGGGCACCCCACGGCTCATCAACCCGGCACGGAGCGCGGCCTCGAGGCGGAACACATCCTCACCGGTCCCCCACCGCCACCCGGTCAGCAGGCGAGAGTGATCGTCGATAAACGCGACGAGCACCGCCCGCGCGGCGGTGCCGGCGAGCCTGGGGCCATGTAACCCGTCCCCAGTCCACAGCTCATTCCGGGCAGCGGCTTCGAACCGGCCATAAACCTTCCCTGCAGTGTGACCATCACCCCTGACGTTCAACCCGGCACGAGCCAGATGCGTCTGCAATGTCCGCAACCCCGGCACGTCCTCACCGTCCTTGACGCTGGCGAGCATGATCTGCCTGACCTGCGCGGCGGTTCGCTCCGGCCGCTCACGTTTCAAAGCGAACGCCAGCTCCAATGTCTCGGCCGGTGTCCTGACCGGGACGACCCGCCGCCGGGGAAGCAAAGCCTCGAACCCGCCGCGGCGATAAGCACGAATCCACTCATCCAGAGTGCCGCGCGCGACCCTGACGAGCTGCCCATCAGGCCCGACATGCTCACGCCCAGCCAGTGACCGAACGAGCCGGCCACGCTCAGCTTTCGACAACCCCTCATCGGCGGCGTCACGAATCAGGGTGTAACGAAACAGGCCGATCTCCCGGCGACGATCCTCATTCACCTCGTTGCTCTCCCGCGCTCTCGTTCATCCGAAGCGCAGGAGCGTCTCAGCTCACGCCGCCCACGGGAAGGCGGGAGCTCGTGTTGCCAACAGCACCCCGCCAGACAACCTGGACACAACCGGCCACGGATCCACCGGACCGAACCTCAAAACCCACGCCCTGGCCGTGACTGCGATCGCTTCCAACGCGTCCGCGACCACGCTCCCAGCCGGCATGATCGGCCCGAGCTCCGGGTCCAGCACGATCGCGCACCGCGTGAAATGCTCCCGAATCACATCCGCCCGCGCAGCGAACCGGCTCAACCAGCCCCGGACCGTGTCCGCCGGCAACCCCAACCACCCAGCGATCCGGCGATACCCCTGCCCAGCAACGCTCGCCTCAACCGCCGCGCCGATCACAGCCACCTCGTCCCGACGACGCAACAACCCGATATCAGGCAACAGCACATGGGTCCCCAGACACCCCCGGCACCTGGCCCGCCTGGGCACCAGCCGCCGGTCAGCACCCCGACAGCGCAACACCCGCTCCCGGCCATGACCCCACGGCCCCAACACCGCCCGGCATAACGGACACAACAACCCGCCAGCCAACAACTCAGCCTCGACCACGGCAGGCTCTGCACATACGATCAACATCGGGGTGCCACCTCCGGCATCCAAGAGAGCCCTCCCGGCAACCGCCAAGCTGACGGGAGGGCTCTCGCGCGTTCACAAACGCGCCAAGCCTGCCACCATCGCAGCAAACATGCCGCCGATGAACGGCGCCACCCACACCGCGCGTGCCGGATTCAAACGGCGCTCAACATCGACTACCCGCCCCCCACGTGGAAGTTCAGTGGGGTGGGTTGCGGGTAGTCGGACTCGGGCCTGTGGAGATGAGAGGTGCTGGCGGGGGCGGGAGCAAATCGGATGTGTGCAGCAGCCAAGTGGACCGAATGCTGCAAGCAACAAGGAGTACAGAGGGAACGGATTTCAGCTGCAGCTACTTCAGTTATGGGGTTGCGGTGACGGATCCGTGGAAGGTCGGGGCTGTGATCAGGATGGGTGCCGGGGGGTGGTGTGAGTGGGTCGCGCGGTGGGTCCTGGGGAGGCGTCGAT
>DAIDME010000084.1 GCA_027449125.1 Solirubrobacterales bacterium
GTCGCGACCATGTCGATCGGGTTGCCAACCGCCGCGCCCTGGGGCAGCAGGCGGCGGAGCTGCTCCTGCAGCGCCGCCGGCAGCACGGGCACGTCCAGCCCAGCGGCGGCACAGGCGTCGGCTGCCACGATCCCAGGGCCACCGCCGTTGGTCACGATCCCCACGCGCCGCCCGCGCGGAAGCGGTTGTGATGACATCAGCGAGGCGGTGTCAAACAGCTCGGCGATCGTGTCGGCCCGGATCACGCCCGCCTGGCGAAACAGCGCGTCGACGGTCACATCCGAGGCTGACAGCAGCGCGCCGGTGTGTGAGGAGCTCGCGCGCACGCCGGCCGGCGTGCGCCCGCTCTTGACCGCCAGGATCGGCTTGCTCATGCCCACACGGCGCGCCAGCCGACCGAAGCGGCGTGGGTTGCCGAAGGACTCCAGGTACAGGAGGATCAGGTCGGTGGCCGGGTCGAGCTCCCAGTACTCGAGCAGATCGTTGCCGGAGATGTCGAGCTTGTTGCCGACCGAGACAAACGACGAGACACCCAGTCCGAGGCGGTTGGCCTCCTCGATCAGCGCGATGCCGAGCCCGCCGCTCTGGGAGATCATGCCGACGTTCCCCTGCGGCACGGCGGACACGGTGAAGGTGGCATCGAGCCGTACGGCGGGGTCGGTGTTGACGACGCCCAGGCAGTTCGGCCCGATCAGCCTCGCGCCGGAGTGGCGGCACACCTCGAGCAGCCGCTCCTGGAGCTGCCTGCCTGCCTCACCGGTCTCGGCGAAGCCGGCCGTCAGCACCAGCATGGCGCGCACGCCGGCGGCCGCGCAGGCGGCCGCGACCTCAGGCACGGTCGCCGCGGGCACAGCGATCACTGCCATGTCAACCGGCCCCGGAACGGCGTCGATCGAGGCGTGGGCAGCCAGCCCGCAGACCGTCGTGGCGTGCGGGTTGACCGGGTGGATCTGGCCGGTGAACCGAGCGCCCAGGAGGTTCTCCATCAGCGCCGCCCCGACCGACCCAGGACGCTCCGTGGCGCCGATCACGGCCACCGAGGCCGGCGCGAGGAAGCGGTGCAGCGCGTTGCGGGTTGCGGCCTGCTCACGCCGGTCGAACGCCTCGAGCGCGCGCTCGTCCAGCGCGGTCTCGAGCTCGACCTCGACGACCCCCTGCTCGTTGTGGATGCTGCACGGCAGGCCGCAGTTGCGGAACACCTCGATCATCTGGTGGTTGTCGGGCAGCACCTCCGCGGTGAAGTGCTCGAAGCCGTGCCGGTTGGCGACGCTCGCCAGATGCATCAGCATGAGCGTCGCGATCCCCTGGCCCTGCTGGCGGTCGGTCACGAGGAAGGCAACCTCCGCGGTGTGCTCGCCGCTTGCGACGTACGCACCGTGGGCGACTATCGCACGCGCCGCCCCGAGTTCGGCGACGATCGCGTAGCGATCCCTGTAGTCGACGTCAACCGCCCAGCGCGTGACCCAATCGATGCTGGCCACCCCGAAGAAGCGGTGGATCATCGCGTCGCTGGAGATTCCCGCCAGAAAAGCGCGCACACGGTCCACGTCCGCGGCGCGCACGGGCCGGAAGTGGATGCTCGTGCCGTCCTGCATGACGACATCAGCGGCTTCCGCGCTCGGGTAGGCGGCGGTGCCCCTGCCGCCGGCGCCATCATCTGTGCTCGCCATCTCTGCCCTGGCCTCTCTGATCGCTCGCGGCGCGAGTTTGGTTGCGCGACGCGGCGCCGCCACCCGCGCGACGCAAGCCAATTGATAGCTGACGCTTGACGCCGGCGGGCACGCGGCTCACCCGCACGCAGGTCACGGTAAACCCACCGGAAGACCCGTGACGACCCGTATACAACTCACCGGCGGTGGAGTTGTAAACTGTGTTCAAAAGCCAGAATGGAGGGCCCGATGAGCAAGAACATGAGCACCTTGGACCGGCGCCTGCGCGCCTTCCTGGCCGCCCCCGTGGCGGCGGTCGTGGGCGTCCTGGTCGGCCCCGGCGGCGTGGCCGCCGTAGTGCTGTACGCGATCGCCGCCGTGATGCTCGCGACGAGCGCCGCCGGCTACTGCCCGCTGTACACGGCGCTGCACCTCGACACGCGTCGCGGCCGCCCGCTGCCCCACTGACCCCGGCCGGGCTGATGGGATTCTCAGACCGTGTCCCGGCGTGAGGCGTGGATGCCCTACGATCGGCACCCCGTGAGGCACGCACGATCCACGCCTGGGGCGGTCGAGGCAGATCTGCTGCTCGAGCCGTGGCTGAGCAGCGTGCGCGACCAGGTCGGCGGCCTGGAGCTGTTCGACTGCCACACGCACGTCGGCTGCGCCGACCCCGACGGCTCGTGCTTCGCGGCCGGCGAGTTGCTCGAGGCGATGGACATCGTCGGCGAGCGAGCTGTCGTCTTTCCGCTGGCCGAGCCGGGCTCCTACCGTGAGGCCAACGACTCCGTGCTCGCCGCCGCGGCGCGCTCAGGCGGGCGCCTGACGCCGTATTGCCGCGTCGACCCGGTCCGCGACGGGCTTGCAGAGCTGGAGCGCGCGGTCACGCGCGGTGCCGCCGGCCTCAAGCTGCACCCGCGGGCGGAGCGCTTCACGCTGGCCACCCCCGAGGTGGAGCGGCTGTTCGCGTTCGCGGACGAGCGGCGCCTGCCGGTGATCGTCCACGCCGGCCGGGGCATCCCCTCGCTCGGCGCCGACGCGCTCGCGCTGGCCCGCAGGCACGAGCACGCCCCGGTGATCCTCGCCCACGCCGCGATCGCCGATCTCGCCTGGATCTGGCGGCAGGCCGCCGACCAGCCCAACCTGTTCCTTGACACGGCCTGGTGGAACACGGCCGATCAGCTGGCGCTGTTCTCACTGATCCCGCCCGGACAGATCCTGTTCGCCTCGGACGCTCCCTATGGCCGGCCGGTGGCCAGCGCCACGCTGGCGCTGCGCGCCGCGCTGGCGGCCGGGCTGGATGCCGGCCAGATCCGGATGGTCTTCGGCGGCCAGCTGGAGCGTCTGCTCACCGGCCGGGAGCCGTTCGACCTGGGGCCCGCCCCAGGCGGCACGGTACAGGCACCCGGGCCGCTGCTCGAGCGCATTCACACGCTGCTGGTCGCGGCTTCGGCGCGGCTCAGCGCCGGGTATCCGGCGGAGGAGTACCTCGACCTCGCGCGCCTGGCCTGCTCGCTCCCCGACTCACACCCCGACGCGGGAGTGGCCGCATCGATCCGCGAGTTGCTGGACCGCCACGCGGCCCACCTCGCAAGCGACCCTCCGCGCCGCGGACCGCGCGTGCCCGGCGTCCATCTGATCTTCGTCGCCGCCGCCGTCGCCCGCACGCCCTGGCTGCCGGTTCCCGACCCAGACGCGCTGGCCGGCGGCGAGACCGAAGCGCTGGCCACGGGCGCAGGGAGCCGCTGAGCATGCCCGCCGACGAGCGCTTCAGCTTCACGATGGACCTCGACGAGGGCTACCGGTTCCTGGTCGACTTCGACCAGGAGGCGGTACCGGCGCTGGTCCTGGACGAGCCCGCGCCGCTGGGCGCCGGCTCCGGGCCGAACGCGAGCCGGCTGCTGGCGGCCGCCGCCGGCAACTGCCTGAGCGCCAGCCTGCTCTTCTGCCTGCGCCGGGCGCGGATAGAAGTGCACGACCTGCGCACGAGCGTCACCGGAACGCTGGTGCGCAACGACTCCGGCCGTCTGCGGATCGGCAGGATCGAGGTGAAGCTCGCACCGACCGTGGACGCGGAGGAGCAGGCGCGCATGCAGCGCTGCCTCGAGCTGTTCGAGGACTTCTGCGTGGTCACCCAGAGCGTGCGCGAAGGGGTCGAGGTCAGCGTCGAGGTCGAGCCCGTCACCCGGCCAGAGGCCGGCGAGCACCCGCTCGACGCGCTGCGTCGGCGCGAGTACGCCCGGCTCGACGAGGCCGGGCACGTCTACATGGACTACACCGGCGGCGGGCTGTACGCCGCATCGCAGCTGCGCGAGCACATGCGCCTGCTCGAGACCGGCGTGTTCGGCAACCCGCACTCCGTCAACCCCACCTCGCACGCCAGCACCGAGCTGGTCGAGCGCGCACGCGCGCACGTGCTGGACTTCTTCGGCGCCGCGCCCGAGGAGTACACGGCGATCTTCACCGCCAACGCCACCGGGGCGCTGCGGCTGGTGGGGGAGTCCTACCCGTTCGCTGCCGGCGACCGCTTCCTGCTCACCTTCGACAACCACAACTCGGTCAACGGGATCCGTGAGTTCGCCCGCGCCCGCGGCGCGCAGACCACCTATGTGCCGAGCGTCGCACCGGAGCTGCGCGTCGATGAGCGCGTGCTCGAGCGCTACCTGTCGCAGACGGCCGGCTCGCACCACAACCTCTTCGCCTATCCGGCGCAGTCGAACTTCTCCGGCGTCCAGCACCCCCTGGAGTGGATCGAGCGCGCCCAGGCAAGCGGCTGGGACGTGCTGCTTGACGCTGCCGCCTACGTGCCCACCAACCGGCTTGACCTGAGCCGCTGGCAGCCGGACTTCGTGACGCTCTCGTTCTACAAGATGTTCGGCTGGCCGACCGGTATCGGCTGCCTGATAGCCCGCCACGAGGCGCTCGCCAAGCTCGAGCGTCCGTGGTTCTCGGGCGGCACGATCGTGGCCGCGTTCGTGCAGCGCGAGTACCACAGGTCCGCGCCCGGCCCCGCCCACTTCGAGGACGGCACCGTCGACTACCTCAACCTGCCGGCGGTCGAGGTCGGGCTGAGGCACCTGGAACGGGTGGGCATCGAGGCGATCCACAGCCGCGTGCGCGATCTGACCGGGCGCCTCCTCGAGCTGCTCGCCTCGCTGCGACACACGAACGGCGCCCCGGCGGCCGTCATCTACGGGCCGCGATCGACGCAGGCGCGTGGCGCCACGATCGCCTTCAACTTCCTGCACCCGGACGGGCGCATCGTCGACGAGCGCTACGTCGACCGGGTCGCGGGCGAACACCGGATCTCGCTGCGCACCGGCTGCTTCTGCAACCCGGGCGCCGGTGAGGTCGCCTTCACCGTCTCCAAGGAGACGCTGCTCGGCGGCGAGTTCGGCGACGCGCTCACGCTCGAGGACTACGTGCAGCGGATCGGCCTGCCGTCCGGAGGCGCGATCCGCGCCTCACTCGGGATCGCCTCCAACGCCTCCGACCTCGAGCGCTTCGGCGCCTTCACGCGGGAGTTCATCGACCTCGCGGCGACCCCTGGCGACCTCCCGCCCCGCACGGTCTGCTGAGCGCGCGACCGCTCGCCCCTGCAACGTTTTTGCAACCTCGTGTGAGCCACTTGCCAGCGCCACGCCGGCGGGCGATGCTGGCAGCTGCACTTGGCGATCCGCGAGGAGAGGACACATGCGATGAGCAACCGTGTGACGGTGACGCTCACCGTCAATGGCAGCGAGCACGAGATCGAGGTGGAGCCGCGCCGGCTCCTGGTCCACGCGCTGCGTGACGACCTCGGGCTGACCGGCACCCACGTCGGCTGCGACACCTCCAGCTGCGGCGCCTGCACGGTGCACCTGGACGGCCTGGCCGTGAAGTCCTGCACGATCCTCGCCGCCCAGGCGGAGGGCGCGCAGATCACGACGATCGAGGGGCTCGGCGGCGAGCACAGCCTGCACCCGCTGCAGGAGGCCTTCTGGAACGAGCACGGGCTGCAGTGTGGCTACTGCACCCCCGGCATGATCATGGCGGCGGCCGCCTTGCTGGAGGAGAACCCGCACCCGAGCGAGGCCGAGGTGCGCCGCGCCCTTGACGGAAACCTCTGCCGCTGCACGGGCTACCACAACATCGTCCGGGCGGTCCAGAGCGCCGCTCAGGCGCAGGCGCCGGTGGCCTCATGAGCGCGACCACGGAGCGTCACGTCGGGCAGCCGCTGCGCCGCAAGGAAGATCCGCGGCTGATAACCGGCAAGGCGCGCTACATCGACGACATCGCGCTGCCGGGAACGCTGTGGGCGGCGTTCGTCCGCTCCCCCGAGGCCCACGCGCGGATCGTCTCGATCGACGCGGGCGCCGCCCGCGCACGCCCCGGCGTGCACGCCGTCTACACCGGCGCGGACATGGCCGACATCGGCGGACCGCTGCCGCTCGCCTGGGCGCCCCCCGGCGTGCAGGTCAACAACCCGCCCCACTGGCCGCTTGCCCGTGCCAGCGTCAAGCACGTCGGCGACCCGGTCGCGGTCGTGATCGGCGACGACCGCTATGCAGTGGTCGACGCGGCGGAGGACGTCGTGGTCGAATACGACCCGCTGCCGGTCGTCACCGACCCCGAGCAGGCGCTGGCCGGCGCGCCGTTCGTGCACCCGGAGCTGGGCACCAACCAGGTGCACCAGTGGACGCTTGCGGGCGGCGAGCTGGAGGCGGGCTTCGCCGAGGCAGAGGTGACGATCGAGCGCCGTGTCGTCAACCACCGCATCGCCGGAGCGCCGATCGAGCCGCGCGGCGTGCTGGCCGACTACCGCGCCGGCACGATCACGCTCTACTCGAGCACCCAGGTGCCCCACTTCGTGCGCCTGTTCGTGGCCCTGCTGCTCGGCACCAGCGAGGAGAAGGTGCGGGTGATCGCCCCGGAGGTCGGCGGCGGCTTCGGCTCAAAGCTCCAGATCTACGGCGAGGAGATCGTCGCCTGCTGGGCCTCGCGCCGCCTCGGCCGACCGGTCAAGTGGGTGGAGACGCGCTCGGAGAACATGGCCGTGACGCACCAGGGCCGCGACCAGATCGCGACCGTGCGGATGGGCGCCAGACGCGACGGGAAGATCACCGCCTACCACGTCCAGATCGTCGCCGACCTCGGCGCCTACAACATGCTGCTGACCCCGCTCATCCCCTCGCTCGGCGCGTTCGTGATGGGCGGCTGCTACCGGATACCGGCGGTCAGGACCGACATCACCGGCGTCTTCACCAACAAGTGCCCGACCGACGCGATCCGCGGCGCCGGGCGCCCGGAGGCGACGCACATGATCGAGGTGATGATGGACCAGATGGCGCGCGAGCTCGGGATCGACAGGCTCGAGCTGCGGCGGCGCAACTTCATCCCCAAGGAGGACTTCCCCGCGGCCGTGGCCACCGGGGTCGTCTACGACTCCGGTGATTACCACGCGAGCCTCGACAAGCTGCTCGAGCACGTCGACCTCGACGCCTTCAGGCAGGAGCAGGCCCGGCTGCGCGAGCAGGGCGTCCACCGCGGCATCGGCTTCAGCACCTACACCGAGATCTGCGGGCTGGCGCCCAGCCGGATCACCGGCCCGGCGGGCGTCGGTGTCGGTGCCGGCCTGTGGGAGTCGGCGCTGGTGCGCGTGCACAACACCGGCGCGGTCACCGTCTACACCGGCACCTCCCCGCACGGCCAGGGGCTCGAGACCGCCTTTGCCCAGATCGTCGCGGACCGCCTGGGGGTCGACCCGAGCGTCGTGGAGGTGATCCACGGCGACACCGGCACCGGGCCCGAGGGGCGCGGCACCTACGGTTCCCGCAGCCTCGCGAACGGCGGCGAGGCGATCGTCAAGGCCACCGACAAGGTGGTGGCCAAGGCGGCGAAGATCGTCGCCGCCGAGCTCGAGGCCGCACCCGAGGACATCGTGGTGCGTGACGGCAAGTTCTCGGTCAAGGGCTCGCCCGACAAGGGCATGACGCTCGCGGAGATCGCTGGGGTCGCCTACATCGGCGCGGTACCCGAGGGCATGGAGCCAGGGCTCGAGGAGACCACGTTCAACGACCCCGAGAACTTCGTCTTCCCTTTCGGCGCGCACGCCTGCATCGTGGACGTGGACGTCGCCACCGGGAAGGTCGACGTGGTCCGCTACGTCGCGGTGGACGACTGCGGCAACCCGGTGAACCCGCTGCTCATCGCCGGCCAGATCCACGGCGGGATCGCCTACGGGATCGGGCAGGCACTCTATGAGCATGTCGTCTACGACGACGACGGCCAGCTCGTCACCGGCAGCTTCGTCAACTACGCGCTGCCGACCGCGGCGGAGCTGCCGAGCTTCGAGCTCGACCACACCGTCACCCCCTCGCCCGTGAACGCACTCGGGGTCAAGGGTGTCGGCGAGGCGGGCACGATCGCCGCCACCCCGGCTGTCACCAACGCCGTCGTCGACGCGCTCGAGCCGCTCGGCGTGCACTACATCAACATGCCGCTGACCCCGATGCGGGTTTGGCGGGCGATCGAGGAGGCGCAGGCACGGTGATCACCGCGGAGTTCGAATACGAGCGGCCAGGCAGCGTCGCCGAGGCGGTGGGCGCGCTGGCCGCAGCCGACGGCGACGCGAAGCTGCTGGCCGGGGGCCACTCGCTGATCCCGCTGATGAAGCTGCGTCTGGCGGCGCCAGGCAGGCTGATCGACATCAGCAGGGTGCCGGGCCTGAGCGCCATCGAGCGCGACGGCGAGCGCTGGCGGATCGGCGCGCTGTGCACCCACACCCAGCTCAGCCGGGCCGGCGTCGGCCTGCTCAGCGAGGTGGCCGCGACGATCGCCGACCCGCAGGTCCGCAACCGCGGCACGATCGGCGGCTCGCTCGCGCATGGCGATCCCGCCTCCGACCTGCCCGCGGCGCTGCTCGCGCTCGAAGGCAGCATCGTCGCGCAGGGCCCGGGCGGGGAGCGGACGATCCCGGCCGCAGACTTCTTCAGCGATTACCTGGAGACGGCGCTTGGCCCCGCGGAGATGATCCGGGAGGTGCTCGTGCCGGCCGCTGACGGCTACGGCTTCGGCTATCAGAAGTTCAACCGCCGCGCAGAGGACTGGGCGCTCGTCGCCGTGGCCGCCGCGATCAGGGTGCAGGACGGCACCTGCGCCGACGTGCGCATCGCGCTCACCAACATGGGCCCGACGCCGTTGCGCGCGGGCGCGGCGGAGGCAGCGTTGCGCGGCGCACCCGCGAGCGCCGAGGCGATCCGCGCAGCCGCCGGACAGGCCGCCGAAGGCACCGACCCACCCGCCGACCTCGACGCGGACGCCGCCTACAAGCGCCACCTCGCCGCCGTGCTCTGCGAGCGGGCGCTCCGGGCCGCGGCCGGGATCGCGTGAGGCGCGTGTCAGCGCGCCGCCTCACTGGGCCCCGTTGAGGCTCGAGCAGATCAGCTCTGCGGCGGCGGCGAGCCGCGTGCTCGCCGCCGCCGGGTACGTGGCCGACCGGCCACTGGCGGTTGCCGTGTGGCTGGCCTGCACGCTCGGCCAGCCGCTGCTCCTGGAGGGCGAGGCCGGCGTCGGCAAGACAGAGGTGGCGCGCGCGCTCGCTCAGGCAACCGGCGCGCCGTTCATCCGCCTGCAGTGCCACGAGGGGATCGACCTCCACAACGCGCTGTATGAATGGGATTACGCGCGTCAGCTGCTGGCGCTGCGCGCCGCGGCCGACGGGCTCGACGAGGGCCGGCTCTACGACCGCCGCTACCTGATCAGCCGCCCGCTGCTGGCCGCCCTGGAGAGCCCGCAGCGGGCGGTGCTGCTGATCGACGAGATCGACCGCGCCGACGACGCCTTCGAGGCGTTCCTGCTGGAGTTCCTCTCCGACTTCGCGGTGACGATCCCGGAGCTGGGGACGGTGAGCGCCTCAAGCCGGCCGCTCGTCATCCTCACATCCAACCGGACCCGGGAGCTGCACGACGCGCTCAAGCGCCGCTGCCTCTACGACTGGATCGACTACCCGACCAGGGAGCGTGAGCGCGCGATCCTGGCCGCGCGCGTTCCGGAGGCCACCGAGGCGATCGTCACGCGCGTCCTGGAGGCGGTCACCCGCCTGCGCGCCGACGCCGAGCTGTACAAGCTGCCGGGGGTCGGTGAGACACTGCTCTGGGCCCGGGCGCTGCTCGCGCTGGGCGCAGACAGCGACCTGGATGAGACGCTCGGCGTGGCGCTGAAGGTGCACGAGGACATCAGCCGCGTGCGTGAGGCGCGGGTGCTCGATGGTGTCTGAGCAGCTGTACGCGCTGCCCGGAGAGCGGCTCGCCGCGCTGGCCGCGGCGATGCGCCTGCGCGGCGCACGGGTCGGGATCGGGGAGCTCACCGCCGCCCATCGCGCGCTCGCCTGCCTGGCCGACCCGGGCCTGGAGGATGCCCGGCTGACGCTGCGCGCGGCGCTCTGCTCGGAGGCGGCAGACCTGCCCCGCTTTCAGGCCGCCTTTGCCGCCGTCTTCACCACCGCGCACGAGCCCTCGGCTTCCGCGCCTGCCCGCAAGCCCGGCAGCGTCGTCCGCGAGACGCTGCCCCACGCCGGCCTGGCGCTGCCTGGTCTGGCGCCGGCCAGCGGCCAGGCAGCGCCGGTGCCGGCCGCCTACAGTGACCACGAGATGCTCGGCGACAAGGACTTCTCGCGCTACAGCGAGGCCGATGAGCGGCTCGCGCGGGCGCAGTTGGTCGCCCTGGCCCGGCGCGCCCCGCGACGGCGCAGCCGCCGCCTGACCGCCACGTGTGCACGGCACGGTCAGGCTCCCGACCTGGCCGCAACCGTGCGCGCGGCCGTGCGCAGCGGCGGCGAGCCGGCGGTCCTGCACTGGCGCGCGCGGACGCTGCGCCCGCGTCCGGTGGTGCTGCTGCTCGATCTCTCCGGCTCGATGGCGCCGTACGCGCGGATGCTCCTTCACTACGCCCACGCCTGTGTGGCCGCGCACCGGCCTGTGGAGGCGTTCGCCTTCGCCACCAGGCTCACGCGGATCACCCGCGAGCTTGGCGACAGCGACCCGGCACGCGCGGTCACGCGCGCCTGTGCCGCCGCCGAGGACCTCGGTGGCGGGACCAGGATCGGTGAGGCGCTGGCGCTGCTGAACCGCCGCCACAGCAGACGCATCGGCCGTGGCGCTGACGTCGTGATTCTCTCCGACGGCTGGGACCGCGGCGAGCCACAGCGGCTTGGCGCTGAGCTCGCCCGCCTGCGGCGCAGCGCCCACCGGCTGATCTGGCTGAACCCGCTGGCAGCCGATCCGCGCTTTGCGCCGCTGGCGCGCGGCATGGCCGCGGCGATGCCTCACCTCGACACGCTGCTTGCCGGCAACTCGCTGGATTCGCTGCGCGCTCTCGCCGATCGGCTGGAGGCGTCGTGAAGGAGGTGCTCGCCGAGCTCGAGCGCCTGGCCTGCGATGGCGAGCGGGCGGTGGTCGCCACCGTCGTCGCGGTGCGCCGCTCCGCACCGCGCCCGCCCGGCGCCAAGCTGGTGGTCGGCGAGCGCGGCAGCGTCGCCGGCTCGGTTTCGGGCGGCTGCGTGGAGGGGGCGGTCGTCACGGTCGCCGAGCAGATCCTCGCGGGCGCCCCGCCGCGGCTGCTGAGCTTCGGGATCAGCGACGCCGAGGGTTGCGAGGTCGGACTGCCCTGCGGCGGGGAGATAGACGTGTGGGTCGAGGCCTACGCCGCAGGCGAGTTCGAAGCGCGGGCCCGAGCGGGTGAGTGCGTCGTTGAGGTGACGGCCATCGGCGGCGAGCACGCGGGCGCGAAGCTCGTGGTCACCGCCGGAGGGGCCGCCTACGGCAGCCTCGGCTCGCAGCCGCTGGACACCGAGGCGGTCGCGGCCGCGACCCGGCTGATCTGGGGTGGGGTCAGCGAGCGCCACGGCGAGCTCTTCTACGACGTGGTCGGGCCCGGTCCCGCGCTGTATCTGTTCGGAGCCGGCGACATCACCGAGGCGGTCTGCCGGCTGGCACGGCGTGTCGGCCTGCGTCCGTCGGTGATCGACCCCCGGAGCCGCTTCGCCGCCGCCGAGCGCTTTCCCGACGCCGAAGCGGTGATCACCGCCTGGCCACAGGAGGCGATCCGGGCGCTCGGCGGGATCGACCCCTCCACCTCCGTGGTGGTGCTCACGCACGACCCCAAGCTCGACGACGCGGCGCTGCTGATCGCGCTGCGTTCACCGGCCCGCTTCGTCGGGGCGATGGGATCGCAGACCGCGGCACGGGCGCGGCGCGAGCGCCTGCTCGCGGCCGGGCTCTCCGAGGCGGAGCTCTCACGGCTGGTCGCGCCACTTGGCCTCGACCTGGGCGCGATCGAGCGGGAGGAGACGGCGCTCTCCATCGTCGCGCAGATCGTCGCGGCACGGCACGGGCGCGGCGGCGGCCCGCTGACCGCCATCAGCGGTCCGATCCACGAAGCGGCGCGCTGATGGTCGCATGCCACGCTACCGTTGCGGCCCGTGGCGGCCGCGTCCGACCGTCAGCGACCCCGTGACAGAGGAGTTCCAGCCATGAAGCTCGAGCAGACGTTTGAGGTCAAGGCCCCCATCGAGCAGGTGTGGGAGGCGCTCACCGACGTTGAGCGAATCGCGCCGTGCCTGCCCGGGGCGGCGGTCAGCGCTCGCAACGAGGACGGCTCCTACAACGGCAGCTTCTCCGTCAAGATCGGCCCGACGTCGGCCGCCTACAACGGCCGCCTGGAGCTGCGCGAGGTCGATCCCGAGCTGCACCGGGCGACGCTGCACGCGCAGGGCAGCGACCGGCGCGGGCAGGGCGGAGCGGAAGCGACGATCGTCTCGACGCTCAGCGAGGCGGGGCCGGGGGTCACGCGGGTCGCGGTGGCAACGGACTACCGGATCACCGGCCGGCTCGCGCAGTTCGGCCGTGGCGGCATGATCGAGGACATCTCCGAGAAGCTGCTGCGGCAGTTCGCAAGCCAGCTGCAGGCCTCCCTGCAGCCCGCGGATCCAGCGATCACGGACGCAGGCGCGGCGGCGACGCCAGAGCCCGCCGCGCCGACGGACGCCGGTTCCGGCTCCGGCTCCGCTTCCGGCACGGAGGGGGCAAAGTCCGTCAACCAGCTCAATGTGCTGTCGGTGCTGGGGTCTGTGGCCATCAAGCGCGTGCGCGGCAACCTGCGCGCCTACGCGCTTGCGGCCCTCGCCGGGGCTGGCTTGGTGGCAGCGCGCTGCGGGCGCCGGCGGCGGCGCAGGCGGTAGAAGAGCATGCCGCGGGCGCCGGATCCTCGGCGGGTGATGACGGTCGTCCCAGCCTGCGCGTGGTCTAGCAAGAACGGTCGCAGCGAGGCGACGGGGGCATCATCGATTACGTGCAGCCGGCATCGGGCAAGCCGAGATCCCTCCTGTTCCACGGCGATCGCGACCAACGTCCTGCCCCGCGCGAGCTCGAGGCGAGCGGCTATGCGCCGGGCGCCTCGGTCCTCGTCGAGGCGCCCGCTGATGGGGAGCTGCGGATCCTCCCGGCTGAGATGGTGCGCGAACGGGTAAGACAGATCGCGGCTCGCACGGCCAGTGAGCTTTCGGGGGCGCTTCAGATCCTCGCCGACCACGATGCTGAGCACGACGCGTCGAAGTGAGCGGCGACCCCAGAGGAACGGGTCGTCTATCTCACGCTGGATGATGCACCGGAGATCTACGCCGCGATCTTCAGCCTGACCGTCGAGCAGGCTGACCTGGCGCTACGGGCGGCAGCGCTCGCGCATGGGATCGCCGAAACGCAGCCGTCTGTGGGTGGCAATAAGCGAACCGCCCTGATCGAGTCTGAGCGGGCCCTGGAGAGCGGCACGCTGCACGACACCTCCTCATGAGCACACACCGCGGCGAGGTTTGGCTCGTCGACTTCGGTGAGCCGGTCGGACGCGAACAATCCGGCCGTCGGCCGGCGGTAGTGGTTTCGGCCGACCCGCTCAACGAGAGCCGAGCCGGTGTCGTGATCGTGGTGCCAACGACCACGACACCGCGAGTCCTGCCATCCCACATCGAGATCGACACAGTGACCTCCGGGCTCGACGAGGTCAGCTACGCGAAATGCGAGGACGTCAAGCCCATTTCCGACCAGAGGCTGATCGCCCGTCTCGGCGCCGTACCGGACACCGCATTGTTCGAGATCGCACGTTCGCTTCGGTTCCTGCTGAACCTCTGACTCCACTAGCGCAACGGTGACGTTGAGCTGGAGCGGTGGGGTCTGGCCTAGCTGATGAGCTCGATACCTGGGCGCGCGCGAGCGAGGCGTGCGTCAGTGGTCAGCAGCGTTGCTTGCAGGTTGGTGGCGAGCTCGACGTATAGGGCGTCGACGAGGCGCAGTTGATCGCGGGCCGCCCAGGCGCCGGCGAGCACGCCGGTGAGCGGTTCGCGGGTGATAGGCGCGAGTTCGAGTTCGCGCAGAGCCGCGGATGCTGTCGTGCTGTCTAGCTCACCGGCACGGTGCAGTCGTCCAAGCGCCGACAGTGCTTCAGCGTCGATGTGGGCGGGTGCGTGAAGATCGCAGCCACGCAGTCGCCGACGAACTGCGCCACCGAGTTGTGTGCCGATCAGCGCTTCTACCAGCGCGCAGGCATCGACGACGATGGCTTCAGGCACCGAGCTCGTCGCGGGCTTCGTCCAGCGCGCTGATCACGGCCTCGTGGGTCAGGTCGTTGCTCGGCAAACGCTCCAGACGTTCGAGCCAGGCGTCGGTTTCGATGCTGGCAAGTGCCCCGCGAATCGCGTCCTGAGCGACACCGGAGACGTTTACACCCGCAGAGCGTGCGCGCTCAGCCAGCTCGTCAGGGAGGTACACATTCACACGTGCCATACACACAATATACACACAGCGGTGTCCTTGTGGTTCTGCTATCGCTATCGACCGGCGCCTCCCACAAGTCCCGCTATCCGTATGGCGACGAGGCGGCGGTTGTGATGCCGGTTACCAGCGTATTTCGACGCCGTATTGGGTGAAGCGGGAGTCGGTCGTGATGACCGGCACGTGCTCAGTCAGTGCCTGCGCAATGAGCATCCGGTCAAACGGGTCGCGATGATGGTTTGGCAGGTCGCGGACCTGCCAGGCATGCGCGGGACTGATTGCGAGCCAGGAGAACCCCTCGGCGGAGATCCGCTCTGGTAGGTCCTCGGGTGCGGTGAGCTTGCCGAGCGACCGCTTGATCGCGATCTCCCATACGCTCGCGGCGCTCACAAGCGGCCCGTTGGCCGGATCCGCGAGCGCTTCACGGGCCGTAGGGGACAGCGCAGGATCGTCGGTGAGCCACCACAGCAGTGCGTGCGTGTCGACCAGCAGTCGGCTCACGCCATGTACTCGGCGAACTCAGCCGGCGTCTCGTCGAAATCTTCGGCGATCACGATCTGTCGCTTCAGCGCTCCAGGGCGGCGAGGCGCAGTCGGGGCGTGGTAGGCGACGATCTTGGCGACGGGGGTCCTGCCGCGGCGCACCACAATCTCTTCGCCAGCCTCGGCACGGGCGACTAGGCGCGAGAATTGCGTCTTTGCCTCATGGATTGATACAGCGTCCATACCAACCCGAGCATACAGGACTTAGGCCGCTTAGTCCAGTGGTTGGCTTGTGCTCGAGATCGATTCCCCAGGTGAGCGCTTTCATCACAGGCACTCCTCTGTCCCTGACGATCGCAACGGCGACAGGCAGGACGTTCCTGCGCCCGCTACAAGTGGCGGCGGGAGGCAGCCAGAGACAGTCGGCTTTGCCGCACGACATGCGCCCGGTCACCACCGCCACCTCACCTCCTTCGCGCGGACGGTGTGCATCGCGTTGACCCGGCGGCCTGAGTTAGGGTGACCAGGGGTTGACGAGATCGATGCCGAGGTCCTCGAAGTGACGGGTGTTGCGTGTGGCGAGGGTGGCTTTGCGCACGGCGGTGATACCGGCGATCTGAACGTCACGGATCTCTAGCGTGCGCCCAGCGCGCTGCCGTTCGGCGGCGATGCGTCCGGCGGCGATCGCGGCCGGTTGGTCAAAGGACTGGACTCGGCCCTGGAGCTCGTCGGCAAGCAACTGCGCAAAGGCGTCCTCGAGCTGCTGTCTCCGGCGGCCTGGTTCGAGCAGCTCAAGGCCGGTCTGTACCTCGAACACCGTGATCGAGGTCGTCCAGATCGACTCCGCCGGCTGCTCGTCAAGCCACGCCACTACAGCGGGCTCAGGGTCTCGTCGCATCAACGCCGAGACGACGTTGGTATCAAGCAGGATCATTGGTCGAACTGCGCCGGGCGGACTGGCTGCCCACGCAGTTCGGCGATGTCCTCATCCAGTCCGACATTCGCAAAGCGGGCGGCGATCCGTGAGCCGAGCTTGACAGGTGGCTGGCCTTCGTCGCGCACAGCGTTGCGCAGGATGTCGCGTACCTCTTCCTCGGTGCTGTGGCCGTGCTGACGCGCGCGTCGTTGAAGCTTGGCCTTCACGTCGTCCTCGAGCTGTCTGATCAGGATTTGCGCCATACCATAATGCTATCACGCTATCACCAGGCCGAAAGACCCGCCTCTACCGCAGCCGAGGTATGCGCGCCAACGCGCCAACATGCCCGCTTTGCGCGGGGAGCGGGGCTGGTGGGGCGATTATCGCTGGGTTGTGCTTTCGTGACGGTGGGGGCATCGTTGATGTAAGGAGCGCGGCGGAGCGTCCGGCAACCGGCTGCGGTGAGGGTCTCAGTCAGCAGTTGGGCCGCTAGCTCGAGCGCT
>DAIDME010000085.1 GCA_027449125.1 Solirubrobacterales bacterium
GCTCCGGGCAGGCGGCGGGGGCGAGGCCGCACCGCTACCGCAGCGCGATGGTGCACCCCGGCCGCGACCAGCTTACGGGCGTCGTCGAGGTCGATGAGACGTTCTTCAGCGGCCCGGAGCCCGGTCGGCACGGGCACGGCGCACTGGGTAAGGCGCTCGTCACGGTCGCCGTCGAGCAGCGTGGCAGCGGACTGCGACGCTGCCGGCCGCAGACCATCGAGGACGCCACCTGCCGGCCCGTTGCGCGAGTTCCCGCTCGGCCACGTCCCGCCCGGGCAGATCGTGATCAGCGACGGCTGGCCCAGCTACCCGCCCGCGTGCGAGGGCCAGTACAAGCACCGCCCCGAGCCCGGCTGCCCATCCTGCATCGCATCGCGTCGCTGGCCAAGCTGTGGCTGCGCGGCACGCACCGGGGCGCCGTCAAACCGGCCCACCCACAGGCATACCTCGACCTGTTCAGATTCCACTTCAGGCGCCGCCGCTCGCGCTCGCGCGGGATGCTGTTGTACCGGCCATTCGAACAGGCCATCCAGGCATCACCAGGCACCTACCGCTCGCTCGTGGCTGCTCCCATCACCGGTCACCGTGACCCCGCGCCCGGCCCCGGCAAGCGGATGCGGTCGCGCACCCTGGCCGGCGAGCCGCTTGACCAGCCGTCCTATGACTCCATCACGACCCGCACACGCGCACCGCAATCCGTATACCTACCCAGCTTGTGCCGGGTCCCGAGCGCTGGTCAGGATCGCGTCGACCCGCACCCGGGTTGATGCCCCGCAGGATCCAGCCAAGGACCGTGACACCGTAGTCCGGCGGAGGCCGCTCGCCAGCCCTCCGCGGGAGCGGTCCGAGCCTGAACACGAGCAACGCCGGAGCACACACGATCGTGGTGGCGCCCAGGAGAACGAGGAACAGGCCGAGCGCCATTACCCGAAGGATCGAGCGTCCGATCGGCTCGGACCTCACCACGCGGCCGCTCCGCTGAGCGCGTCCAACATCTGCCCAGCCAGGTCCGCCACCAGCGACAGGTGTCCGTGACCGGCTAGAACGCGAGCATCCACGTCGGGGATGGTGGCCGCAAGCCAACGCCCGTGGGCGGTGGGGACCATGAGGTCCTCCTCCCCCTGCCAGAGCGTCACCGGCGTACGGATGTCAGCGACCGAGAAGCCCCAGGCAGAGGTGAACGCCAGGTCATCGTCGACCCAGCCGTCCACGCCGACGCGCAGACCCTCGCCGAAGCTGCGTGCCACGTCTTCACCGATCCCGCCCCGCATCGCCTCAACGTCGGCCGCGGGCAACAGACCGGCAATCGCCGCTGTCAGATCCTCAACCGAAGCTTCGAGCAGATCATCGCGCTGCGACTCCAGATAGGGCCGCAACGACCCCTCCCCGGCCCGTGCGAGCTCGAACTCGACGACGTTGTCCTCGGCCATTCCCGCGAGGAAGTCAAGCTCCGCCAGCCCGTCCGGAGCCGCCCCGGCGATCACCAGCGTCGCACGCACACCATCAAGGCCAGCAGCGCAGGCGAGCGCGTGTGGCCCACCACCGGAGTGGCCCGCGACAAAGCATTCGGGAGCTTCGATCGCGGCGAGCACCGCGGCGGTGTCGCCGACCACGTCAAAGACGCCCCGCCCCGGCAGCCGTGCCGATCCGCCGTATCCGGGCCGCGAGGCACACACGAACCTCAGCCCGCGCTCATGGGCGGCCCGCTCGAGCGCCCGTAACGGCTCGCGTGACCCTGGCGTGCCGTGATGCATGATCAGCGGCATGGCGCCGGCGGCGCCACTCACGTAGAGCTCGAGCTCACGCCCATCCGGTAACTGGACCCCCAGATCCATGCGTGCGGGAGTATGCCAGCAACGCAGCAGCGTGCGGGAGCGCGCGGCGCGTGAGCGGCGCACCCGGAGCGCTCACGGCGCGAGCGCCCGCCCGACCAGAAACGGGACCGGCCCGGCCAGAGCCCCAAGCTCCGCGCGCCGCACACTCTGGACCAGGAAGCCCGCGCCTGTGATCGCGCCGAGCGTGTCACGTGAGAGGTGGCACCCCGCGCCCAGCCGCGGCCACAGCCCGCTGCGATCGAGCAACCCCTGCGCACGCCGCACCGGCCCGCGATCGGCCACCACGTGCTCGAAGAAGCGCAGCTCCCCGCCCGGCCGCAGCACGCGTCGAAGCTCCGCGAGCGCCTGTGACTGGTCGCTCACAGAGCACAGCACGAGCGAGGCGACCGCGAAGTCGAGGTCCCCGTCCACCGGCGGCAGACGCTCGGCCGTGCCGGCCACGACCGTCACCGGAACCGGCGCGCGGATGGCTGCCAGCTCGGCGCGCCGCCGCAGGTACGGCTCGGGTTCGACCGCAACCAGCTCGGTCACGCCCCGCGGGTAGCGCTCGAAGCCGCGACCGTCCCCGGCGCCCACCTCGATGCCACGGCCCTGCAGGCCCCGCAGCAGGTCATCCCGCGCTCGCTCGACGCGGGCGCCGTCAGCCGCGAGCGTCCACAGCCGCGCGAACACGGGATGGGAGCGCGCGGAACTCACGCGGTCACCGCTCGACCACGAACGCGACCATCAGCAGCGCCCAGCGACGGGCCCGGCCGCCTACGCCGGGCCCGCGGGACACGCCACCCGCAGTCAAGCGCTGGCGGCAGTCGCCGGCTCGCCCGCGCGCAGTTCAACCCCGTGCCTGGCGAGCGTCGGCACACCACCACCGACCACGTGCACCACGTCGCTTGCGCCGAAGCGCTGGAGCAGGCTGGCGGCCGTCGCGGCGCGCTGCCCGGAGGCACACACCACGGCGATCGTCCGGTCGGCGTCCACGCCCGCGGGAATCCCGTCGATCTCGTACCACACGGCCAGCACCGAGCCGGGCAGATGCCCGGCCTCCCACTCGTGCCTGTCGCGCACGTCGACGATGTGCATGTGATCGGCGTCACTGAGCACGTACTCGGCCAGCTCCTCCACCTGCATCCGCCGGGTCTGCTCGACCTCGCGCTTCTCGTGGCGCCAGCTGGTCATGCCACCGTGCAGGTAGCCGCCGAGCTTGCGCAGCCCCACAGCCAGGGCCAGCTTCCCGGCGCGGCGACCGTCGTCGTCGTCGCGACCGATGAAGACGATCTCCTGCTCGCGGTCGGCAAGCCAGGCGAGCTTGGTGCCAAAGCCCGCGCGCATCATCGGGTTGCAGACGGCACCGGGGATGTGCGCGTCCGCGAACTGCTGGTCGGTGCGGACGTCGACGAGCAGCGCGCCGGCCTTGCGCTTGTTCTCCACCTGCCGCGGGGACAGCGGCAGCGGCTCCACCCCGTCGGTCAAAAGCGGACCCTTGTTGAGCTCCACGATCGACTTGAAGTTCGGCGGCTGCGGCCCGAGCTTGGCGAGTGCCTGGGCGACGAACTCATCCTCGTCGGTGATCGCGAGCGTGGGGTTGTGAGCGAGCTCGAACCCGACCGTGGAGGCGACCTTCATGTCCATGCCGGGACCGCCGCACATCGACCCACCGAGATGCCCGGGCCAGACCTCGACGTCCGCCGGCAGCGAGAGGAGCTTGTCGTGCAGCGAGTGGAAGATCCCCCGCGCGCCCTCAGACTTCTCGATCGCCAGGTCCGGTCGCGCGACGTCGCCCACAAACAGCGTGTCCCCCGAGAGCACGGCCCAGGGCTCAGCCCCGCGACGGGTGTCGATCAGCGCGAAGGCCGTGTGCTCGGGGCGGTGGCCGGGGGTATGCAGCGCCCGCACGATCAGCGTGCCGAGCTGGAACTCGTCGCCGTCGTCAAACGGCTCGTGGTCGTAGCTGGGTGCCGCGTCACGGTGGATATGGATGGTCGCTCCGGTCGCCGCCGCAAGCCTGCCATGCCCCGAAACGTGGTCGGCGTGGTTGTGGGTCTCGAAGACGTGCTCGATGCTCACGCCCATGTAGCGCGCGAGATTCAGGTACTCGTCGATCTCGAAGCGCGGATCGACGACGGCGGCGATGCCGGCCTTCTCGTCACCGATCAGGTATGACGCACAACCAAGGTCGTCGTGGGTTATCTGACGAAAGATCATTCTGCCTCCCGGCGTGTCTGCCGACGTTTGCAAGTCATCACGAGTGCACTACTATACAACCTAGTAGTTGGACTAGGAGCGCCGCCAACCACCACGCACGGCCGAACATCGGTCGGCGCCACTCACGCACATCCAGGCTCAGACGCGCCGGCCGCCGATCCGACACCCACGGCGGCGCGTCGAGCCAATTTCCCCTAGAGCCTGCCCTTGCACATCCCCTTCCAGTAGAGCACCGGCAGCCCGTGGCGCTTGAGCTGGTACATGGACCAGCGCTCCTTGGTCGTGTCGAAGGGGAACGACGGCTTGGGCCTGAGGTCGTAGTCGAACTCCGCCAGGACGAGCTTGCCGTAACCGGTGACGAGCGGGCACGAGGCGTAGCCGTCGTAGGCCTTGAACTCCGCCGGCGGCCTGCCGGCCATCGTGGCCATCAGGTTGTGCACCAGCACCGGCGCCTCCTTGCGCACCGCGGCGCCGGTCTTTGACGTCGGCAGGCTGGAGGCGTCGCCGAGCGAGAACACGTTGGGGTAGTCGGGGCTCTGCAAGGTCGCCTTGTCGACCTTGACCCAGCCCGCCTCGTTGGCGAGCGGGCTGTTCTTGACCACGTCCGGCGGTCCCTGCGGCGGCGTGATGTGGATCATCTGGTACTCGATCTCCGTCAGCTCATCACCCTCGGTGCCCTGGAAGACCGCCCGCCGCTCGCTGGGCACTATCTCGACCAGCTTCTGCTTGAACATCGTCTCGATGCCCTTGCGCTCGACCACCTTGTCGAGCGTCGCCGCGAACTCCTTCACGGAGAAGATCCCGGGCGTGCCGGCCGCGTAGATCACGCGCGAGCGGTCGCGCACGCCGCGCTTGCGGAAGTGATCGTCGGCCAGGTACATGATCTTCTGCGGCGCACCGGCGCACTTGATCGGCGGCGGTGGCATCGTGAAGACCGCGGTGCCGCCCTGAAACTCCTGCAGCGTGCGCCAGGTGCCCTCACAGGTCTCATAGCCGTAGTTGGAGCAGACGCCGTCGTGACCGAGCTGCTCGACACTCAAGCCCCTGACCTGCTCCCAGTTGAGCTTGATGCCGACCGCCACGATCAGGTAGTCGTAGCCGACGCGGCTGCCGTCAGCCAGCGTCACCGCGTTTTCGTCGGGCTCGAAGCTCGTCACCGCCTGGCGTATCCAGCTCGCCTTCTTCGGCAGCACGTCGACTTCGTGGCGACGCGTCTTCTCCTTGTTGACGACCCCGCCGCCGACGAGCGTCCAGAGGGGCTGGTAGTCGTGCGTCTCTGACGGTTCGATCACGGCGATGTCCGGGTCGCGCAGCTTGCGACAGAGGGATGCGGCCGTGGTCGCGCCACCGGCGCCGCCGCCGACGATCACGATCTGATGGTGCCTGGTGGGCTTCGGCCTGTCCCCGGCGCTGGCAAGCGCGTCAGGGCCGTCTGCCGAGACCGACTGAGTGGTCATGCTGGGTCTCCTTGCTCTCCGCCTCGCATCGCCGACGCGCCACGCATCGACGCTATTACCATAGCTTGCCGCCTTGCATGTGGCAAATGCCACGCACGCTCCGACGTCTACCGCCTATCCCGATGGGCGTGGATCCTCACCGGTGGCGATCGGCATGCCGATCATGCTCCCCCACTCGACCCACGAGCCGTCGTAGTTGCGCGCCTCGACTCCCAACAGCTCGTGCAGCACGAACCAGGTGTGGGCGCTGCGCTCGCCGATGCGGCAGTAAGTGATGGCGGGTGCGGTGAGATCGACGCCACGGGCGGTGAGCCTGGCCCGCAGCTGATCCTCGGCGAGCAGCCGGCCGTCCTCGCCCACCGCCACATCCCAGGGCACGCTCAGCGCCCCCGGGATGTGACCCGCCCGCTGCGCCCCCTCGTCGGCATAACCGGCCTCGGCAAGGACATCACCACGGTACTCGGCGGTGGTGCGCACGTCGAGCAGCTGCACCCCCCGCTCCCCCGCCGCCTGAACGTCGGGCCAGCGCGCCCGCAGACGCTCGCCGCTCGCCTGCGGCAGCAGTGCAGCACGGCCGTTCTCACTGACCGCTTCGCGCGTCAGCGGCCGCTGCTCACGCACCCACAGCTGGCGGCCGCCGTCCAGAATCCGCATGTCCGAGACCCCGTAGATGCGGAAGAGCCAGTAACCGAAGCACGCGTGCCAGTTGCTCTGATCGCCGTAGAAGACGACCGTGCTGCGCTCGGTGAGCCCGATCCGGCGCCAGAGACGGGCCAGCGACTCGCTGTCGGGCAGGTCGCGGGTCAGCGAATCCTGCAGGTCGACACGCCAGTCCAGGCAGCGCGCACCCGGGATGTGGCCGACACGGTATATCAGCGGCCGCTCGTCGACCTCGCAGATGACCAGGTCGGGATCGCCGAGTCGCTCCTCCAGCCAGTCGCCGTCGACGAGCACCAGTTCGCGCGCGCTCACGGCAGCTCGGCCAGATACTCGTCGACCAGACGCTCACCGGACACCGTGAGCGCCACGCGCCCATCGGCCTGGCGCAGCGGCGCCCTCACGCCGGTGAAGAAGCCGCCCAGGCCGCGCCGGTCATAGCCGCGGGCGCTGCCGATCCTCGCCCACTGCTCGAGGCTGACGCCGTGCCTGCCGCCGAGGTCGTATACGTCGACCAGCACCTGCAGATAGCGCACCTGCCTGGGCCTGGCTCTCGCCGACGACGCCGCCCCCGATTCCAGCTCGGCCAGCCCGCGCTCAATCCGGCCGACAGCGGCGCGGATGCGGTCAAGCTCGCTGCGGATGCTCGCCAGCGCATGCTGCGGGTCTTCGGGCGGCTGCGCTCGAGCCGGACTGCTCACGTGCGCATCGTAACGGCAAGGCGCGCCGACTCCGCATGCAGCGCCCGCTGCGCCGCCGGCCTGGCGGCCAGCGTCAATCGCATCCGCTGCGCGCGGCCTGCGGGCCACAGACCTGCCATGCCCGCCGAGCCGGGACCGAAAGCGGCCGCGAGGTCACGATCGCCGCCCGCCTGACCGCCACCTTCACGCAGAATCGCGCGGTCGCTCAGCCCTGCGAGCGTGGGCGACCTCTCGACAAGGGCGTAGCCCCTCTCCCCGTGCGTGATCTGCTGCTTTGCCTCAATCGCCGGGACCACGCTCCCGTCTCCTCCGCCGCCTGGACCGTGTCCGCTCCGGGCCGCGTCGACCTGACGTGCCATTGACCACAGGGCGGCGCGCACTCGATCAGACGGCGGACGGGGGTGGGTGGATCGGGGGCGCGCGCGCTTGCGCGCCCCCGATATCGCGGCCTCTGCGGTGGACGCCACTGGCGCAGCGGGAATTCAAGAGCCGCCCCAACTGGTTGAATGAAGCCGTGACGGACGATTCGCATCAGATTGGCGGTCGCGGCCGCGTCACAATCCGCCAGGTCGCCGAGCTGGCCGGTGTCTCAGTGGCGACGGCATCACGTGCGCTCAACGGCCGCGGCGATGTGTCACCGGAAACCAGGCGACTGGTGAGTCAGGTCGCGCGCGCGAGCGGCTACAGCGGCCGTCAGCGTGCACGGCCACCAGGATTGGCGGCCAGCGCTCACTGGACCGGGATCGTGGGCGTGACGATGCCCTACTCGGCTCCAGGTTACTTCGCGACGATTCTCTCCGGCGCCGTCGAGGCACTCTCCGAGCAGGACATGCACGCACTTGTCTGCCCCACCGGTCACCAGCACAATTACGAGCGGACGTTGATCGAAGAGCTGGTGCGCGCCGAGACCGACGGCGCCGTACTGGTGCTGCCGGAGGAGTCACGCGACGAGCTGCGCGAGCTCAAGGTGCAAGGCTTTCGCTTTGTCGTCGTCGATCCGCTGCACGAGCTCGACGACGACATCCCGGTGGTGTCAGCCTCCAACACGGCGGGCGCGCATCAGGCCACCGCACACCTGCTCGCGCTCGGGCACCGGCGAATCGGCGCAATCACCGGCCCAACCGCTGGCCTCGCTACCAAGCGGCGGCTGATGGGCTTTCACTCCGCTCAGGTCGCAGCCGGGGTGATGCCCGACCCCAGGCTCGAGGCCGCCGGCGACTTCCTGCTGAGCGGTGGTGTCGATGCGGCTCGCCGACTGCTCGACCTAGACGAGCCGCCGACCGCGATCCTCGCCTTCAATGACAGCATGGCGCTGGGAGCGCTCGTCGTCGCACGCGAGCGCGGCCTGCTTGTCCCAGACGACCTGTCGGTGATCGGCTTCGACGACACCCTCGAGGCCGAGATCGCCTATCCGGCGCTCACCACCGTAAGCCAGCCACTGAAGGAGCTCGGCCGCATGGCCGTGGATCTCCTATTTCGCCTCATGGCCGGCCAACCGTCAGAGCCGCTGCACGTCGAGCTCGCAACGCGCCTGATCAGGCGCGAGTCGACGGCAGCACCCCGGCATTGACACGAAAGCTCTGCAGAGCGTAGCATCCCCGCCGGAACGTTCCGGAATATTCCGGAACAGAGCTCGAGGAGAGAACATGCAAGCAAGCAGCCGTGAAACGAGGCTTCGGCGACGCAGGGCGTCACCCACGCGCAACGCCTGGCTGGCACTCGGCGCGGTGAGCGCGAGCGCGCTCGCGCTCGGTCTCGCGCCGGGAGTCGCCGCCGCCGGGACCCCGCACCTCGGCGGCGGCCACAACGCCGACACGGGCGGCCACATACTGGCCCCCAACACCCGCTTCTACGTGCCGCCACCGGCTCAGGGCTCGATGCATCAGATCGGCCAGCTGCGCGGCAGCCGCCAGGTCATGAACGCTGCACTGATCGCGCAGATGGAGAGCATCCCGTCTGCCGTGTGGCTCGACGGAGAGACCTCCGCACAGGCGACGGCAGGCGCAGCCGGTATCCGCCAAGCCAACCACGATGTCTTCATGCAGGTTCGCCGCGCCTTAGTCGGCGCCCGCATCCAGCACGCCGTGCCGGTGTTTGTCGCCTACAACATTCCCGGTCGCGACTGCTCGCAGTACTCGGCCGGCGGCGCCCCGTCGGACGCCGCCTACGAGTCGTGGATCAACTCGATCGACGCGGCCCTCGGCAACGCCAAGGCGGTCGTGCTGCTCGAGCCCGACGCCCTGGCCAACCTGCCCGGGTACTGTGGCAGCGCGTACAACACCGAGTTCCGGAACATCACCAACCAGACCCGCATCGGCGACGTGGCCTACGGCGTCAAGACGCTCGAGAGCGACCCGAACATCAGCCTCTATCTGGATGGCGGGAACAGCGACTGGCAGGCTGTGGGCAACATCGCCGAGGTGCTGGTCGCCGCCGACGTGCAACAGGCGCAAGGCTTCTTCCTGAACGTCTCAAACTACCAGTACGCGACCAACAGCGACTATTACGGCACCTGGGTCTCCGAGTGCATCGCCTACGCCACCCAGGTCCAAGGCGAGACGCAGTCAACGGCCTTGGCCTACGCGACGAACCTCACTTCGGCCGACAACAGCCCGAGCGGAGCCTTCGCCAACTGCCCGAACCAGTACTGGAACGGCGGCCCCCTCAACAACTACGCGAGCGGGACGGCGCTCACACCCTACGGCGTCTGGAGCGAAAATGCCCAACTCACGGGCGATCTGAACACCGCCAACATCGACGACCGGTACGCCGGGATGCTGGGGACCACGGTTCCCACAACCCAGTTCGTGGTCGACACCAGCCGTGACGGGCTCGGGCCAAACGACATGGAGGCCTACGCGGCGGCGCCGTACAACCAGCCGGCAAGCGTGATCTCGACGCTCCAGTCCGGCAACTGGTGCAACCCTCCCGGCGTTGGCCTGGGGACGCGGCCAACCGCAGACACCTCGGCCGCCGTCAGTTCGCTGAATAGCTACCTGCCCGCCGGTACGCCGGCGCTGCTCGACGCCTACCTTTGGGTGAAGACGCCCGGCCAGTCGGACGGCCAGTGCGACGCGGCCGGCGGCGTCCGCGCCTGGCAGGACTACACGGCAGCCGGCGCCAGCGGAGGCTACACCCCGATGATCGCCGGGTGGCCTACGGGCACCAGCTCCGACTGGACGACGTTTGACCCACTCTGGAGCATCCAGACCGGCACCCTGACCACCGACCCCGCCGCCGGCAAGTGGTTCCCGGCCGCAGCGCTGATGCTGGCCCAGAACGCCAGCCCCGCGCTGATGCTGCCAGCCCGGCGCTGATGCCGTGATCGGCAAGGTGGGCGGCGTCTGTAAGGCGTCGCCCACCACCGATACCTCAGCCGCCCCGGACGCCTGCACCCAGCACGGGTCAAAGCGCGCTCCGTTCAGCGCCAGGTTGAGCCGCGCACCCATGATCCCGGCCGCCTCGTCGGCGGCGCAGAAGCGGCTCGTCGGCAGGCCGTACTCGATGCACCACGTGAGGTGCTGCGGGAGCAAGCAGCATCGCGCCTGCTACGCAGAGCAGCGAGGCGAGCGTCCGCGGCGACATGCCGCGTCCGTAGAAGGTGGCGCTCGCCGTGGCGTCCTCGTCTAAGCTTGCGTGGCATGGATCTCGGCGAGCGCGTTTCCTATGAGGTGCTCATCCCCGGGACACCGGTGTTCAGCGCCGACGGGGCCGAGGTCGGCAAGGTCACGCACGTGCTGGCGGACGAGCACGAGGATCTCTTCGAGGGCGTCGTGATCGGCGAGCACGCCTTTGGCGAGGGGCACCGCTTCGTGGACGTCGAGCAGATCGACGGCATCTACGAGCGCGGGGTGACACTCGCGCTCGACCACGCCGCCTGCGCAGCGCTTCCGGCACCCACCGCGAACCCGGCGGTGATGCGCGTCGACCCCGCCGCCAGCCAGGCGGAACTTGGCCACAGCCGCCTTCACCGCGCCTGGAACCTGATCTCCGGCAACTACTGACGCGGGGCCGCGGCGGCGGGCCGTTTACGCCGGCGCGGCGAGGGTACCATCGCGACATGGACGGACCTGATCCCCCGGAGCCCGCCGGCGCCCTGCCCGCGCCGGACACCGAGGCGCAGGTCGCACCGGCACGGGCACCCGCAGCGACCAACGCCGGTCGGATATGGGTGGCTATGTTCCTAGCGGTCGCGTTTCTGGCGCTGCTGATCGTGTTCGTGGCGGAGAACTCGGGGGGCGTGACGGTCTCGTTCCTCGGCGCCCACGGACGCATCTCGCTGGCGCTCGCGCTGCTGATAGCGGCGCTTGCGGGTGCAGCCGTGGTCCTGCTGGTTGGCAGCGCGCGCATCCTGCAGCTGCGCGCCGAGCTGCGCCGCTTGCGGCGCTGATTCGCTCAGGGCGAGAGCAGCGCCCTGAGCGACTGCCTGACGGACCGGGTCGAGGCGAGCACTGCCGTGGGCTCGTAGCCGCAGTGCGCCATGCAGTTGTCGCAGCGCGGGTCGTTGCCGCGGCCATAGCGGTCCCAGTCGGTCGTCTCGAGCAGCTCCCTGTAGGTGGCGGTGTAGCCATCGCCCATCAGGTAGCACGGCCGCTGCCAGCCGAACAGCGAGTAGCTCGGGATCCCCCACGGGGTGCACTCGTAGTCCGCCTTGCCCTCCAGGAAGTCCAGGAACAGCGGCGAGTGGTTGAGCCGCCAGCGCTTGCGACGACCGTCGCTGAACGCTGCCCTGAAGAGCTCGCGTGTCTGGCGCACACCGAGGAAGTGCTCCTGGTCGGGAGCCTTCTCGTACGCGTAGGCGGGCGAGATCATCATCTGGTCCACTTCCAGCTCGTCGTTGAGGAAGTCCAGCACCGAGCGCACCGTCTCAGGCGAGTCATGGGTGAAGAAGGTGGTGTTGGTCGTCACCCGGAAGCCCTTGGCCTTCGCAGCCCTGATCGCGGCCACCGCCTTGTCGAAGACCCCCTCACGCGCCACCGACTCGTCGTGTCGCTCACGCAGACCATCGATGTGAACGGCCCAGGCGAAGTACGGCGATGGCGTGAAGCGGTCTAGCTTCTTCTCCAGCAGCAGGCCGTTGGTGCACAGATACACGAACTTCTTGCGCTTGACCAGTTGGCGCACGATCTCATCGATCTCGGGATGGATCAGCGGCTCGCCGCCGGCGATCGAGACCATCGGTGCGCCGCACTCCTCGATCGCGCCGACCGCCTGCGCCACCGGCATCCGCCGCCGCAGCTCGTGCTCTGGGTGCTGGATCTTGCCGCAGCCCTCGCAGGCCAGGTTGCACTGAAACAGCGGCTCCAGCTCGACGATCAGCGGGTAGCGCTCGTTCCCCGCCAGTCGTTGCTTGAACAGGTAGGCGCCCATACGCGCCGCCTGCCTCATCGGTACCGCCATCTCAGAGTCCTCCTTCGGTTCTCGCCGTCTCCGATGATAGGAGCGCCGCTGACCGGCCACGCAGCTCGGCCGGCAGCTTGAACTGCACCGTCTCGGTCGCGACGCTGCGCTCCCCCAGCTCGACCTGTCCCAGGCCGCGGATGGCGCTGATCACCTGCGCGACCAGATCCTCGGGCGCCGATGCCCCGGCCGTCAGGCCGACTCGGCGTGCGCCTCGCAGGAGCCCCGGGGGGATCTGGGTGGGCTCGTCGATCAACAGCGCACGGCATCCGGCGCGCTGCGCGACCTCCACCAGCCGGCGCGAGTTCGATGAGTTCTGCGAGCCCACGACGAGGATCACGTCACAGTCCCGGGCGAGCGCTCGCACCGCATCCTGGCGGTTCTGAGTCGCGTAGCAGATGTCGCTGGACGCGGGTCCCGTCACGGCCGGAAAGCGCTCGCGCAACACCCCGACCACCTGCTCGGTCTCGTCGACGGCAAGCGTCGTCTGACTGAGGTAGGCCACGCGCGCCGGATCTCTGACCGCGACCGTCGCCGCCTCGGCTTGGCTGGCCACCACCGTGATGTGCTCGGGCGCCTCGCCGTAGGTGCCCTCCACCTCCTCATGACCCTCGTGCCCGACGAGCACGATGTCAAACCCCGCCGCAGCGAAGCGCCGCGCCTCGGCGTGGACCTTGGCCACCAGCGGGCAGGTCGCGTCAATCACGTCCAGCCCGCGCTCGCGCGCCTGCTCGCGCACGGCCGGCGAGACGCCGTGAGCGGAGAAGATCACCGTCTGCCCAGCAGGGACCTCCTGAAGCTCATCCACGAAGATCACGCCACGGTCCTCCAGCGAACGCACCACGTGCGCGTTGTGGACGATCTGCTTGCGCACGTAGACCGGTGCGCCCCGGTCGGCCAGCACGCGCTCGACGATCTCCACCGCGCGCTCCACGCCGGCGCACGATGCGCGCGGCGAGGCGAGCAGCACCTGGCGCGCGCCCAGCGCCCGGGCCCACTCCTCGATCAAGGAGCAGGCACGGCGCAGGGCCCGATACGCGACCGCGGCGCCTACGACCGTCTGCAGCGGCCGGTGCAGCTCGTGGTTTGCCGTGTCGAGCACGACGCGCAGAGTCACCAGCGGGCGGCGCCTGTTCGCCGGCGCGAGCCATGCTGACTCCATGTCCACGGC
Source organism: Solirubrobacterales bacterium (assembly GCA_027449125.1). Classification (GTDB taxonomy): domain Bacteria; phylum Actinomycetota; class Thermoleophilia; order Solirubrobacterales; family Solirubrobacteraceae; genus Palsa-465. The sequence goes on from DAIDME010000085.1 coordinate 13,421, forward strand.
CAACGCGCCGCTGCGGTAGAGGGTCTGCCGCCGCTCGCCGACGACCAGCCGCTGACTGGAGGCGACCGGTCCGATGTGGACCCGCAGGCCGCCCCGGCGCAGGACGCCGGCGAGGATCGCCGGGTCGTCGCAGATGCTGGTGCCGGTCGGCCCACGCAGCTCGCTGGCCAGCACGATGTCGCCCGGCTCGAGCTCCGGCGCGAGGGCGCCGCAGAAGCCGGCAATCAGGATCGGACGGTCGCCGCCGGCGGCCGTGAGACGTGCCGAGCGGGCGGCCCGGCGCGGCCCCATCCCGATTCGCCGCACGTCCGCCCAGGGAGCGCCGCCGCGCACCGCCCGCGCTTCGATCGCCAGTGGAGCGAGCACAACCAGCTGGTCATCCGCGGGTTCGGGCGGCTCGGTCCGGCCGGCTCCGTGCGAGGCTGCGAGTGTCGTGCTCATCTTGCCCCTGGGATGTTGGCAGGCGCGGAGCTCATACCGGCACGCTCGCTTGGTCCGGAGCGCGCCGCACGCCGTCGAGCGCCGCCAGCGCCGCGGCGGCGGCCGCCTGCCCGCTGCGCACCGCACCCTCCATAGTTGCCGGCCAGCCGGTGTCGGTCCACGCGCCCGCGACCACGAGTCCGCCGAGCCGCGTGCGTGGGCCGGGTCGCCAGGCGCGCGCTCCGGGCGCCGCACGGAAGGTGGCGGCGTGCTCGCGCGTGACGAAGAAATCGCGCACCTTCGCCGTAGCAGCCGCCGGCAGCACCGCCGCCAGCTCCGGGAGGTAGCGCGCGCGCAACTCTGCGGCGGTGTCGTGGCGCTCCGCGTCGGCTGCTGACAGGGAGACGGCCAGATACTGGCCGCCACGCAGCCCGGAGCTGCGGGTGCGGTCGAAGATCCATTGAAGCGGCGTCCTGACCGTGGCGGCGAACCGGTGCTCCATCACCGGCCGGTCGTAGACGACGTGGAGGTTGATGATCGCGGAGCTGCCGAGCGCCGTATCAAAGCCGCGCGGCAGCCCCGCCGCGGCGGGCAGGATCTGTCGGGCGCGCGCGGGCCCGAGCGCGACGATCACTGCTTCGGCGTGCTCCTCACCGATCGTCGGGCCGCTCACCCGGAACCCTCCGGCTGGTTCGGGCTCGAGCGCCCGGACGCTCGAGCGCAGGCGCACGCGCACCCCGGCGCGCGTCAGCGCGCGCGCGGCGGCACGGTCGTGAATCTCGGACAGCGGCGCCAGCGCCCAGCCGATGTCGCCGGCGGCCGCGTCGCTCAGCAGCCCAACCTGAAAGACCTGCGCCGCCTGGGCGAGCGAGGCCTCGTTGACACCCAGGTTCAGCGTCGGCCGCGTGATCAGCTCCCAGACCGTCTCGACCGCGTTCCGGCTCTGGCGCTGGCCGGCCAGCCAGCGTCCGAACGTCACCTCGTCGGCCTCGGAGGCGTTGACGTCAACGGCCTGCAGTCGCCGCATCGCCAGGGCGAGCGCCAAGCGCTCACGCCAGCCGATGTACGGGTAGCGCGCCAGCGATGCGGCGAGGTGCAGTGGCGCCGGCAGCCCTGTCCGGCGCAGGCAGCCACGGCCGCCCCCGGGTGCCAGCACGGCAACGGAGAGACGCGGCTGCAAGGTCACGAGGGCCTGGGCGTCCAGCCGTTCGATCAGCTGCCGGTAGGCGGTGCAGCAGCGCAGGAACACGTGCTGGCCGTTGTCGACCTCCAGGCCATCCCGGTGGAACGAGTATGCGGCGCCACCGAGCCGCCCGCGCGCCTCGAGCAGGCTCACATCGGCACCGCCCGCGGCGCATTCCAGGGCCGCCGCGATGCCCGCCAGACCACCGCCGATCACGGTCACCCTACCCCTGCTCATCGCAGCTGCTCCCGGCCGGCGATCGCCAGGCTGCGCGCCGCCACCCACGTCTTCTCGAGCGGCGAGAGCGAGATCCGCCCACCCATCACCTGCCCCGGATCGGCGAGGATCCGCTCGAGAATGCGGCCATAGATGCCGGCCATGGCCTGCAGGCAGGAGGCACTGCGCAGGTCGAGCAGCTCGACGAGCGTCAGGCCACGCTCGAACCACTCGGCAGCCCGCTGCGCCTCGAAGTGCACGAGCGCGCTGACCGCGCCCGGATCGGCGGAGAAGAGGTCCGTGCAGCCGAAGCGCTCGCGGTCCTGGGCCGGCAGGTAGACGCGCCCCCGCTCGTGATCCTCGACGATGTCACGCAGGATGTTGGTCAGCTGCATCGCCACGCCGAGGTCGTCCGCGAGCCGGTGAGCGTGCGCGTCGGCCTTCCCGTCGCTGAAGATCGCCACGCACAGCCGCCCGACCGACCCGGCCACGCAACGGCAATATCTGACGAGCTCGTCGAAGCTTCCGTAATCGGAGCCCAGCACGTCCATCTCCACCCCGTCGATCAGCAGCTCCAGCGCGTCGAGCGGCAGGGCGTAGTGGCGCTTTGCGTGCGCCAAAGCAACCGCCACCGGGTCCTCAGCGGAAGGGCTTCCCGCCGCCAGGCCGGCAACCGCCTCACGTTCGCGCGCAAGCAGTTCGAGCTGGACGGCGCGATCGTGCCCGCCGTCATCGCCGATGTCGTCCACGCGCCGCGCAAACGCGTAGGCGGCGCACATCGCCTGGCGCTTGAAACGCGGCAGCAGGCGGATTCCGTAGTAAAAGTTCGCGGCCTGCGCGCGCGTCACCCGCTCGCACTCGCGGTAGGCGAACTCCACCTCGATCGCCGCCGTCATCATCATCACCGCCATCCTGCCGCCGTTCGCGCCACGCACCATATGTAAGCGGCTCGGCTGACATGGCCGTGCTGAAGCTCGCCAAGCGCTCGCAGGCCACCCGCGGTGAAGCCCGCCACGGCCAGACGCAACCGGGGTGGCAGCGTGCGCGCCAGCGGCGCACCGCTCGCCAGCAGCTCGCGTGCACGCGCCGCCTCCAGGTCGATCAGCGCAGCAAGCGCGGCACCGCGGCCAGCTCCGGACAGATCCAGCTCGCCGCAACCGCAGCGCTCGAGGTCCTCTCTGGGCATGTAGACGCGTCCGCGGGCGTGGTCCTCGGCTATGTCCTGCATATGCTCCACGACCTGCAAGCCCGCGCAGACGCGGTCTGAGAGCGCGACGCGCGCGGGCGTGGCAAGCCCGAACACAGCCAACACGAGCTCGCCCACCGGCGCCGCTGAGAGCTGGCAGTAGTCGAGCAGCTGCGCGAAGGTCTCGTAGCGGGAGACCCGCTGGTCGGTGCGGTTCGCTTCGATCAGGCGCTCGAACGGCCCTGGCTCCAAGCCACGACGCGCCACGGTTCGCGCCAGCTCCTGCATCAGCGGGTGTTCCGGCTCGCCCAGGCCCGGCTCGGCGAAGGCACGGCGCAGCTCCAGGTTCACGAGCTCCAGCAGAGCCAGCCGATCCCCGGGCGTCTCGTCACCGACGTCGTCGACCAGCCGCGCGAAGCCGTAGATAGCCATCAGATCGCGGGCCCGCTCCGCGCCGAGCACGCGGCTTGCGACCGTGAAGTTCTCGCTCGCGGCCTGCGGGAGCACCTGCGCGCGCGTGGGCAGCGCCGACACGGGCGGCAGCGCCGCACCTGCCGGCGAGCCCGCGCTCATCGCAGGAACCGACCTATCGCCATCACCGGGAAGACCAGCCTGTAGAGGTGGTACTTGATGTAGAAGTCGGAGGGAAAGCCGGTGCCGGTGTGGTGGCGCTCGTCCCAGCCACCGTCATCCAGCTGGGCGGCGGCCAGCCACTGGACACCCCTCAGCGCGGCGTTGCCGTCGCGCTCGCCGGCCGCCTCCAGCGCCAGCAGCGCCCACGCCGTCTGGGACGGCGTGCTCTCGCCGCGTCCGACCCAGTCCGGATCGTCGTAGGAGCGGCAGTCCTCGCCCCAGCCGCCGTCTGCGTTCTGACGATCCTCGAGCCATGCCACCGCCCGCCGGATCGCCGTGTGGGTCGCGGGCACGCCGGCGCTGACCAGCGCCGGCAGCACCGCGCCGGTGCCATAGATGTGGTTGACACCCCAGCGTCCGAACCAGGAGCCGTCCGCCTCCTGGTTGTCCAGCAGCCAGCGCACACCGCCACGGGTGATCTCGTCGGCGCCACGGCCGAGCAGTCCGAGCATCTCCACGATGTGCGCGGTCACGTCGGCGCTGGGTGGGTCGATCACCTCACCAAAGTCGAGGAAAGGTATCTGACGGATCACCGTGCGACAGTTGTCGACGTCAAAGGCGCCCCACCCGCCGTCGGAGCTGCGCATCCCCTCCAGCCAGCGGACACCGCGATCAATCGCCGCGTGTACCCGCTCGGGCTCGGGGTGGTTGACGCTGCGCAGGGCGATCACGACCTCAGCGGTGTCGTCAATGTCGGGATAGTTGGCGTTGGCGAACTCAAACGCCCAGCCCCCGGGCTCCAGCTGCGGGCGACGCACGGCCCAGTCGCCGCGCTCGAGGATCTGCTGGTCGAGCAGCCAGTCGGCGCCGCGCAGCACCGCCTCGCTGTTGCCGGGAACACCCGCGTCGTGCAGCGCGATGAGCGACAGGCAGGTATCCCACACGGGTGACTGGCAGGCCTCGACCCGCCGCAGCTGCTCGTCGATCGTGAAGCTCTGCATGCCCTCGAGGCCCCTGGCGATCACCGGATGGTCTATCTCATACCCGAGCAGCCTGAGTGCTATGAGCGAATAGACCCAGGGTGGCTGGATTCCGCCCCAGCCGCCGTCACGCTCCTGCCGGTCGAGGATCCAGCGCTCGGCGCGAGCCAGCGCGAGGCGGCGCAGCGGCCCGAGCGGGAGCCGCTGATAGACCTGCAGAACCTGGTCGCCGGCGACCATCAGCCGCCCCAGCAGCGAGCCGGGAGCGGGCTGTCTCCAGGGCTCCGGGCCGTCCAGCTCATCGAGCGTGAATGGCAGCGCCTTGACGGGCCGTAGCGCGAGCACCACCGAGAGCGCAACCACCGTCTGCCTGGCCCAGCAGGCGAAGTCATAGACGCCGAGCGGACACCAGCGCGGCAGGAAGATCATCTCCACCGGCAGCGCCGGCACCTGCGACCACGACCACGCGCCGAACAGAGCGAGCCAGATGTGCGTGAACACCCGCGCCCGCTGCACCCCACCGGCGGCACGGATGTGTTCTGCCGCCGCCAGCATGTGCGGATCTCCGGGCTGATCGCCCGCCAGCCGCAGCGCCACGTACGCCTCGATCGTCGTCGAGAGGTCCGCGGGCGCACCGTAGAAATTGCCCCAGGTGCCGTCCTCGCGCTGCTGCGAGCGGATCCAGGCGGCGCTCCGCGCGGTGGCATCGGGCTCGCGGATGCCGAGGAACTCACGCAGCAGCATGTCCTCGGCGTCCATCGTGACGTTGGTCTCGAGCTCACCCTTCCACCAGCCGTCGGGCTCCTGCAGCGCGAGCAGCCGCTCCACCGCACGAGCCAGCGTCTCCGCCGCGCTCTCGCGCACCGAGCTGGCCTCCGAGCCTTCGCCAGGGAGTATCGATTGTTCACGCGGCCGGCTGAGTGCATCCATACTGTTGGCTTCCAACCCGTCTAGCTCGAAAATTTGGCCACTTCAGTCCCCCGCACCGACACGCCCCGTGAACCGGAGATTAACGACCTCGCGACTTTACGGTCAGCACACGCCGGGCAAGCCCTCCCGCTGAACCAACGCTACCTGAACCGCCAGCTCGGCCGAGTGCTGCAAACACTGGGCTTTGACCGCGAGTGGGTGCGCGGGGAGGGCCCGTACCTGATCGACAGCTCAGGGCAGAGCTATCTGGACCTGTACGCCGGCTACGGCGTCTTCGGCCTGGGGCGCAACCATCCGTTCGTCAAAGCTCAGCTGCACCAGCTCCTGGACAGCGACCCGCCGAGCCTGCCGCAGCTCGGCGTCTCGACCCTGGCGGGCCTGCTGGCCAAACGTCTGGTGGAGCGTGCGCCCGCGTCGATCGACGCGGCCGTGCTGACCAGCTCGGGCACCGAGTCGGTTGAGGGAGCGCTCAAACTGGCACGGGCGGCGACCGGCCGCGGCCGCGTCCTCTATTGCACCCGTGGCTTCCACGGACTCACCTACGGCTCGCTCTCGGTCAACGGCAACGACGAGTTTCGCGAGCACTTCGGGCCGCTGCTGCCGGGCTGCGAGGCGATCCCGTTCGGCGACCTGGATGCGCTTGCCGCCGCGCTCGCTCAGGGTGACGTGGCGGGCTTCATCGTCGAGCCGATCCAGGGCAAGGGCGTCTACGTCGCCCCCGACGGCTACCTCGCAGGCGCACAGCGCCTCTGCCGCGAAGCCGGAGCGCTGCTGATCGTCGACGAGGTGCAGACCGGCCTGGGCCGTACCGGCCGCTTCCTGGCGCTCGAGCATTGGGACATCGAGCCCGACATGGTCACCCTCTCGAAGTCGCTATCGGGCGGGTACGTCCCGGTTGGCGCGCTGCTTGCCAGCCGCGCTGTGTTTGATGCGACCTTCACATCCATGGAGCGGAGCGTCGTCCACGGCTCGACGTTCGGCGGCGGCGACTTCGCCGCCGGAGCCGGGCTCGCCAGCCTGATGGCGCTCGAGCGGGAAGGTCTCGTCGACCGTGCGCGCGAGCTCGGTGGCCTGCTGATGGAGCTCACAAAACCGCTGGTCGACCGCTTCGAGGTGGTGCGCGCGGTGCGCGGCCTGGGCCTGATGTGGGGCCTCGAGCTGGGACCGCCGTCGGGCCCAGCCGCCAAGCGCCTCTGGGAGCAGGTCGAGCGCCGCCAGCCCGGACTCTTCGCGCAGCTGGTGACCGTGCCGCTGTTCCGCGAGCACCACATCCTCACGCAGGTCGCGGGCCACCACATGAACGTCATAAAGGCGCTGCCGCCGCTGAACACCCCCGAGCACGAGCTGCGCCGCTTCGCCTCAGCCCTAGAGGAGGTGCTCGCCGGCGTCGAGTCGCGCCTGCTGCGCCGCTATGCGCGTCTCGGCCTGGGGCTCGGCCGCCGCGCCGCACGCGCGCGCTGAGCCCGCACGGCACATCCGCTCACCGCGACGATCCCGCCGGCAGCCAGCCGAAGCGCCACGCGCAGAACGCGCACGGCCTGGGCGAGGCTGGCGTTGGCCGAGCAGCGCATGATCATCAGGGCTCTGTTCGACGCGCGTGTCCAGCAGACCGCGCACCGGGGGCAGAACGAGCTCGAGCCAGGCCGAGACCCGATCACGCCTCGGGTGTGACGGTCGGACGATCTCCAGCGTGAGCGTCTCATCGCTGCTCCTCTCACAGCGGGCGACTGACCAGCGCCGCCCGCTGTGCGCTCGTCGGTGCAAGCCGTCTCGCGCGGTCTCGACGACGGCGCGGCGCATCCCCTCCGCCCGGTCCGCCCGTCGCTCCGCATCGTTGCCGGCGCTACCGGCCGGGGCAGAGGTGACGGTCGTGGCAATTTGCCGGTACCGTGCGAGCAGGGCAACTGCCGGGAGCCGGTTACAGCAGCGCCCCCGTTGCACCGGGTGTGGTCGGGAGCGCTGCCACTGAACCAGCTTGACCGGGACGGCCAAGCGGTGTGGTGGGTGTCTATGGGTCGGAGAAGATGGCGTGGCCACCGACCCTGCGCCAGCGGATCGCCGCCTCCCCGTCGATCTGGGCCCACTCGAACGTCGCCCTGCCATCGGGGCCGGCGAAGCTCCAGGTCATCTCCCACACCCCACGGGCGCCTTGCACCGGCTTGACTCGCAGCGCGGCCGGCCAAGCGGCACCGGGATCACTGACATGCCGCTCAGCGGCGCCGATGAACTCGTCGTGGGCCACCTCCCAGAAGCGGCGGAACTCATCGTCTGAAAGCCGGCGGCGGTCGCCCGCGAACCGCTCGGTCTGCTGGAACTTCAAGCCAGCCCGCGCTCGCTGGCCTCACGCTCGAGATCGGCCAGGAACTCGCCGGCGCTGCCGAACGTCTCGACCCGGCCGGCACTGACGTCGTCCTGCGCTTCCCGCTCCATCGCCTGCCAGCGCTCAGCCCAGAACCATGCCTGGTCGGCTCGATGCGGCAGCAGCGGGTGCAGCTCGATCACGCCGTCGTCGCGCTCGACGATCTCGACCTGCGCGCCCGGCTGGTCGAGGCAGTGGCGGTGGCGAACCTCGGCCGGCAGCGTGATCGACCCGCGGCTCGGCGAGAGCGTCACGAAGTGTGAGCGGGCCGACTCTGCCACGCCACTGATCATAGCGTCGGAGTGGCGATCCGCCGATCAGACAGATCGACACGCGCGCCGGCCCGCCCCAGCAGCCATCCGTCGGGGACCGCATCCCGAGGTCGCCGCAGACGACGCGACAGCCGCCGCCACCGACCGTTGACCCCGTCATCGACCACACCCGAGCGTCGACCGTCCCCTCCTTCGCCAGGACCTCCCAGCCCGGGCACACCTCCTGCGCCACGCCGGAGCCCCGGCGCACCTGACCCGTCCGCTGGCGGGGCGCTTCGAGGTCGTGGGCGAGGTGCGCGGCCTGGGCCTGATCTGGGGCCCCGAGCTGTGACCGCCGTCGGGCCCAGCCGCGAAGCGCCTCTGGGAGCAGGTCGTGCGCCGCTATGCGCGTCTCGGCCTGGGGCTCGGCCGCCGCGCCGCACGCGCGCGCTGAGCCCGCACGGCACATCCGCTCACCGCGACGATCCCGCCGGCAGCCAGCTGAAGCGCCACGCGCAGAACGCGCCCGCGCCCAGCGCCCAGGCCGCCAGCACGAGCATGTCGGCGGCGGAGATGGAGGCGCCGAAGCTCCCGTGAACCGAGGCCAGGTGGAGGCTGTTTGAGAGGTGTTGGACCGGGAAGACGTCGGCCAGATCACGCAGGAAGGGGCTCAGGTTCGTGA
>DAIDME010000086.1 GCA_027449125.1 Solirubrobacterales bacterium
AGCGCTCGAGCTAGCGGCCCAACTGCTGACTGAGACCCTCACCGCAGCCGGTTGCCGGACGCTCCGCCGCGCTCCTTACATCAACGATGCCCCCACCGTCACGAAAGCACAACCCAGCGATAATCGCCCCACCAGCCCCGCACCTCACCAGAAGCGCAACCGGCGCGCGAGGCGCGGATAGTCGCCGATGCAATCGCGATGGCGAGCCTGCTGGCAGGACGGCAGCGATAGCCGCGTGGGCTGCGGTAAGTCGGCGCTCACCGCGCCACCTACGGGTTATACTCATGAAGTATGACCAGCAGGATCGGTGCTAAGGGACAGGTCGTTGTCCCGAAGGCGATCCGCGATCAAGTGCAACTGCACCCGGGCGATGGGGTCGAGGTCGGCCTGCAGGACAAACGAATCGTGATCACCGCCCGTCGGCAGGCCGACGGGCTCGCAGGGCGCTTCGCGCAAAGCGGGATGGCCGCCCGGCTGCTTGATGATCGCGCGCACGAGCCACGGTGAGCGTCTGCCTGGACTCCTGGGCGATCCTTGCCTGGCTTGATGGTGAGCAGCCGGCTGTCTCCCGCGTCAGCGCACTGATCGGCGAGCGACCCGTCGTCAGCTGGGTGAATCTTGTCGAGGTGTACTACCGGATCGAGCGTGACCACGGCCGTGACGCGGCCGACGGCACGCTGACCGACCTCCGCCGTCAGCTCTCGCCCGATCTCCCGGGAACGGCCCGGATGATCGAGGCCGCGCGCCTCAAGGCTCGAGCGGCGATCGCGCTCGCGGACTGCTTCGCGGCGGTAACCGCCGCCGCGCACGACCTGGTGCTGCTCACCGGCGATCCCGAGCTGATCGACCTGCCCGCTCCCCCCTGCCGGATCGAGGACCTCCGGCCCTAGCCTGGCGCAAGCACCGAGCCCGGCCGATCCACACTCCCTCGTCGCCATAGACGTCCTCTGTCAACCTCCCTTCGCTTTGAATGTCATGAAGGAGGGCCCCCTCCGAGGGCAAGCTCCAGCGTGTCATAGAAGGAGCTACCACGAAGGAGGCCTAGCTTCATGACATTCAAATCTGCGCTTAGCGAGCGGCTGCGTTATAGGCTCCGCCATTGCTTCCATCGCGACACCAGCGCGCCGGCGACGATCGTGTTAGCGACCAGGCGTGGCGGGTGTTATGGGGCGCGGGTGGGGTCGACGAGCTGGACCCCGGCGGCTTGGAAGTCTTTGAGGTTGAGCGTGACGACCGCAAGATCGTGCGCGAGCGCGGTCGCAGCGATCAGACTGTCCTTGATTGGCATTGCCTTGCCGGCTGCACGCAGGTCGGCCAGCAGCCGCGCCCATCGCAGACCCGTGTCGGCGTCCCAGGCGACACAGTGCAGGCGGGCTGCGCCTTCGTCGAACCAGCGCTCGAGGCGGCTCCTGCGCTGTCCTCGGGGGAGAAGCAGGACGCCGAACCGGAGCTCTCCGAGGATCACCGGGTCGACGGCAAGTTCGCGCTCGGCGTGGGTCAGCCAATCCAGGACACGGGAGTCGGGCTCGGGTTTGGTCGCTTCGGAGAGGACGTTGGCGTCTACGAGGTAGCGCACGGCCAGCAACTTTCAGAGGGTGTCGGTCGATTCTGACTCCACGGGCGTGAACCAGTCCGCCGACGGGCACGAGCGCAGCCAGCCGATGACCCCGAGGTTCGGTGGCGGAGTGATCCGGGTGAGTCGATACTCGCCAACACCGACACGCTCGAGATCAAACTGCTCCCCCGGCTCGATGCCGTCGGCCTCTCGCAGCTCGGCAGGGAGGATGATCTGCCCCTTCGTGGAGATCGTCGTCTTCACGACACGTAAGATAGCGACTTACTCGGTCGACATCCAAGCCCGAGGCGGTTGCCGCCACACGAGATGCGCTCGTGAGCGAGCCGGGCCGACACCGGCGCTCCAGGCCCAGACCAGGCCGACGACGACCTCAGTGACATTGAAAGAAAGGGGTGTCCATCTCGGTGCAGTGAAGGTGCTGCTGTGTGGGGAATTCAGGCTTGACGGCGCCACGGTCGATCCAGCGCCGCGCCGGCGAGGGTGGCGGGACGAACCCGCTTGCCCGGGGGTGGAGGGCTGAGGTCGTGGCGGCCGGTGCCGGACTCGGACACCAGCGAGCGGTAGGTGGGCGGCTCGGCCTGCACGGCCTGCTCGAGCAGGCGGTAGAACAGCATCCCTCGTGCTCGCGACCTGCGGCGGTTGAAGCGGAAGGTGAACTCGTCGAGATAGGCCTGAAGGTGCGCTGGCCTGACACCTCCTTGGTGGGTGCCCAGTAGCCACCGTTTGGCCAACGAAGCGACCCGGTGCACGCCTGGGAGCAGTTCGTGGGCGTGCAGGCCGGAGGGGGCGACCGGCTCGGGATGGTGCTGGTAGTCAGCGCCGCACGCCCGCACGTAGCTGCTCAGTCCGTCGCTGATCACAACCGTGCCAGGCTCTACGTGGGCGAGCAGGAACTCCCGGAGCGTCGCGGTCGTGGCGTTGTCGATGATCTGCATGCGGCAGCGCCCCAACGCCTGACCGTCCTGTTCTACGGCGATCTCGACCATCGTCTTGCCCAGCGCACCACGCCCGCGGCGCCCAGGCTCGGGGCCGCCGAGGAACGCCTCGTCGACCTCGACGATGCCGCCAAGCCGCTCACGGCCAGAGCGCACCATCGCCGTTCGGTAGCGGTACAGCATTGCCCACGCGGTCTGCTGGGAGCCGGTCCCGAGCGCCCGCCTGAGCCCGAGCGCCGAGATCCCGTGCTTCTGGCTGACCATCAGCCAGGCGGCGGCGAACCACACGCTCAGCGGCGTCCGCGTCCCGTGAAAGATCGTGTCGGCTGTGACCGACACCCGCCGACCGCAGGTGCCACACGACCACCGGCCATCCGCAAGCCGCCACGCCTGCGTCCCCCGACACAACAGACAGCAAAACCCATCCGCCCACCGCGGCCAGTCCAGATAGTCCAGGCACGCAGCATCACTCGGGAACCACGCCCGAAGCGCCGCGCAGGAGCGGGAATAGTCAACACCCGCCGCCGGCGATTCGCGCGACACGCCATCAGGCTACTGCACCGAGATGGACAGCCCATTTGCAGAGTGATGCCTGCAACTGTGGGCTGTTCAGTGCAGTTCAGTGCAGTTCTCGCAGGTCAGAACTGCCGAGTTCGGGACACCAAAACCCGCAATGAGTGCGGAGAGCCAGCTCACTTCCTCGTCGCCGGCCTTGCGGGAACGACAGCGTCCGCCAGAGTCTCGGCCCGCTTGACGCTCATTTGGACGATCTGGTTCAAGTGTGGGTGATCCCAAAATTCATCCGCAAGCTTTTGCCGTGCGTCGACTATCGCCTGCGGAGCCTCGGCGGCGAGCCAGGCAAGCCGGCGCCTGGACGGTGCAACGCCGAGACCAGCGTGGCTGAGCATCCTGTCTATGTGACGGGCCCGAATATAGGCTGGGCGGTACTCACCACCCACCGCCATCGCCATCTTTCGATCCATCTCCTTAACCTTCCAGTAGGCAGCCGTGTTCAACACGTCGTAAACCGGCGCCAGTCCGGTCCCCCCCGGTGAATAGAGGATCGAGAAGTTCTTTGCGTGTGCATCGTGGTTGGCCGCTATAAACGAGAGCGCCCACGCATCAAGCAACTTCGGGAGCTCCTTTGCGGGCACACGGCTGGCGGACCGCAACATCTGGAAGCACTGCGCAAGCCCTGGCCCTCCCTCGCGCTCGTACTTGCGCGAGCTCGGCACCCCGAGGGCCTGACAGAAGTCCTCCTGATGAAGGCGGATCACCTCTCCGTCGATGACCGACCGGTCGTAGCGATCGACAAGCAGCATCTCGACATCCTCAACACGGTGTGGCGTGGACATCGCGCACACAATCCCGAGCCTGTCTCCGACCCTCGACCACAGTGCCTCGTTGAGCACGGTCGCCGGCAGCCGCTTTATCGGAGTCTTGAGGATGTGGGTCGACGGCTGTCCGCCCATCGCCAAGCCGACTCTGCCGTTCTCGACGACGACCGGAATCTTGTCCTGAGCGCCAGCCAGCGACAACCGCATCTCGCCGTCGGGCTCCGCAAACATCGGTCGCGACGGCAGTTCGACCACCAGATCGCGAAGCTCACGCTCCGACATCCAACGCACCCCGGCTACCGACGCGATTGAGGCCCGTCCGACTGGATACAGGCTGACCGCCCCCGCGCAGTCACCCCCGATCTGCTCGAGAAGTGAGTAATCGTTGTTCGAGCTGACCCCGAGCCGGCTCCCGAGGAGTTCGCGGATGTCGCCTTCGGGCAGCAGCCCATCGAAGAACGCGTAAGCCGCGGCATCGGTGAAACTTCCGTCCAGCGGCAATGACTGCGAGAGGACTGGACGGCCTGCAGACACCCAACTCGGTGCGTAAGTGAAACGTAGTAGCGGGTCTGCTTCGGTCAGATGTCCCGCTAGTTCACCGAAGCACCAGACCTCAAGGGCGCGTTGATTCATCGAGCCTAATCTCCAAACCAAGCGCCTCCACGACTGCGAGCGCCTTACCTAGCTCGACAGACGGCTTGCCGACCTCCAGATCGTGGATGAAGCGCACGCCGACGCCACTCGCAAGCGCCAGGTCTTCTTGACGAAGCCCTTGAGCTGTTCGCGTCAGCCGAACCCGATCACCGATGTCACGTGCAGTCATCTTCCCGAACGGGAAGATACCAGGCGAATCGGGCATTTCGTGACGAAATCTTCCCGAACGGGTGTTTTCGCAAGAAAATCGGCTACTCGCTGATCGCTCTTCCCGAACGGGAAGACGACACCATCACGAGATGGCCCAGCCTCGACCCCCGGCCGGTCGCCTTGCTCACGCAGAGAAAGAAAGCCGACGCCGGGACTCGAACCCGGGACCCCCACTTTACGAGAGTGGTGCTCTACCAGCTGAGCTACGTCGGCAGGTGCCGCGAGCAAGCGTAGCCGACCGTCCGCGCACCCGCTCACGCCGCCGTGCTGCAAAGCCAGTGCAGCAGCATCTGCTTCGGAAATTGCAGCACCAAGCAGGGCGTAGAACCTGCGGAGGCGGCTTATTAGCTGCAAAATCACCAGATTCCTGCCGACCGGACCCCTTCATTACGAGTGATGGGCAGCCAAGGGTCCGCGTGGGTCGAGCGAAGGCATTTGCAGGTAGGACGGGAGGTCATCGGCTTCCGTCACACTCAGCGAGGATCCCGAATTGGGGATCACGCTTCCACCAGGCTTCCATCCGTCAGCGCTCGGCACCCTCCACACGAGCCACAAACTCGGGAACGGTCGCACGGAGCCGTTCGAGCACGTCGTTCACTTTCATGGGAGGCCGCGAGAGCGCGGCGGCCTGCTCGCTGAGGACCAGGTGGGTCTGCTCCGGCGCGCGCTCGTAAAGCCCGCAGAGGAGCGCGTCGGGGTGCAACACGGCTATGCCCAGCAAGTCGCACGTGGTGGCAGGGAAATGCCGGATGTTCAGCGTGACGATCGCCTTGGCATCCTCGGATGCGACGGCAGCTGCGAGCACGTGGCGGTCGCTTGGCGTAATAGTCATTGCCGGCTCGACAGCGGCGACCGTGGCCGCCGGGATCTCCGAAGCCGCGAACACCGCTCGTATCGCGCCGACCATGCGCTCTGCCTGCTCCGGTGTCGCCCGATGGTCTGCGATCAGGTTACGTGTGACCTCCTCGAGGATGCGCTCCGTCCAAGGCATCGCGAAGATCCTGCGCTGGGCAAGTCGCAACAACGTGTCGCGGAGGGGCAGCGGGTACAGCACACAGGCATCGAGCACAACTGCGTCATTAGGCACGCCCGCACGATAGGCGGACGCACCGACGAACACGGACTACCGGTAACCGCCGGGCAGTTCCTCTGACAGACGCGTCAACTCATTCAACGCCGCCCTCTGCTCGATGTCGCGACGGTCCCGGTAGGCGAGCACATCCTCGATCTTCAGCCGGCGGTGGGTGCCGACGCGGTGGAACGGGATCTCGCCGCGCTCGAGCAGCTTGATGAGATACGGCCGAGAGACGCCGATGAGGTCAGCGGCCTCTTGGCTCGTAAGCTCCTTGGCCTGTGAAATCAACGTGATCGACTGGCCACGCACCATCGCCTCGACGACCATCCGCAGAGCTTCGACTACAGACGCAGGAAGCTCAACCTGGTACCCGAGCTCGCCCAGCAGGGTATAAGGGGGCCGCTGCTGTAGCAGTGCGTCGATCTGGCCCCGCACTGCGTCGATCTGCTCGAGGTCGTACCGATCGGAGTGAATGATGGTTTCGGACATTGTGGGAGTCTTGGGAGCCGGCTACTCGATGGTAGCAGGCAATCGCAATAATCGCAATATCCGAAACTAGCGAACCGCGTCTGGTGGCCTTTGAGGCTGCTGGTCGTGAGCGGCCGTCCCGCTTGATACGCCCTTGCGGCCGGCCCGATGGAAGACGATTTGTATACAGATTCATGGGTGGTCAAGACCGGAGGGCTGTCCACTCCCCGGCGGGAGACGGGCCCGGATGGGCCGTCTGCCGACGGGGAGTAACCCCGCTGGAGGCGACGTTCGAAGCTG
>DAIDME010000087.1 GCA_027449125.1 Solirubrobacterales bacterium
GTGGACCTTGCGGCGGTTGCGCGCGTCCAGCAGCGGAAACCAGCCACCACGCTGGTGGTCTATCAGATGCGTGGCAGCGAACTCCCAGAAGCGCCGGTACCAGGTCTCATAGACCGGGCTGCGAGTTGTGCGAAACAGGTATGAGCTCGTGGCTATGCCCTCCGCCACGGGCCAGAAGTAATGGTCTGGGTTGGCCGTGGTTCCGTCCCAGTTGACGGTGTATGGCAGACCACCGGCCTCATCGCTCCAGCCCACCGCCACCGCACGGTCGAAGAGGGCCTCAGATACCTCGAGCAGGCGAGCGTCGCTCTTACCGCCAGCCAGCTGCACCGCCAGCGCCAGCCGCGCCCACTCCAGCGAGTGACCGAGGGTCGCGCCGTACGGTCGAAACGGATCGTCCAGCCGCTCGGCGTTGTAGTCCAGCAGAACCCGCCAGTCCGGCGCGTAGTGCTCGGGTAGCAGCCATGCGTGGGCAGACGCGAAGCCGACCGCGAAGCGACGCACAAGCCGATCGGCGCGGGCCGCGAGCTCGGAGCGCCCGGTCGCCTCGGCGGCGGCGAGCAGCGCCTCACAGAGATGCATGTTGCTGTTCGCCCCCCGGTAGGACTCAAGCTCGCGCCACTCACGGTCATAGGCCTCGGAGCCGGCACCATCCTCCTCTGACCAGAAATGCTCATCGAGGACCGCTAGGACGTCAGCCAGGAGCGCCCGGGCGTCATCATGGCCAGCGACCAGTGCGCTGCTCGCAGCCAGGATCACATGCGCGTGACCGTAGAGTGTCTTGGTTCCGTCATCGGGCCCCACACGACCCAGGCCTTCGACGTACCCGCCGTGCCGCGTATCGCGGTGGCGCTGCCACAACGCCTCCAGCCCGCCCTGGACGATCGCCGCGCACCCCGGAACGCCGAGCAGTTCGCCGAGCGCGTAGGAGTGGGTCATCCGGGCCACGGTCAGCAGGTTCTGGCGCGGAGTCACACCCGGCGGGCAACCGGTGGGCAGGGCACGACCATCGTCGTCGAGTTCGACCCACCAGCCGTCGGGACCCATGCCGGCCCTGAAGAAGCGCCATAGGCTCATCGCCTGCGCTGTAACCCAGGCGCGGTGGACTGGGGCGTCGAGCCAGGACGAGGAGTCGCCTACCGCATCAGCTGTAACGATCTGGGGGTGCACGATCTCGACGAGCAGATTAGCTCGGCCGCGCTCAAAGGGCGGCGGCCGTAACTGTCTCGACAGACACGCCGACGCGGTCACTCACCGCTCAGACCTCGACAGGCTCGTCAGTCCGGCTTGACCACAGCCGACCCCGCCCAGATGTTGATCCTGCCCTCCTGGGCGTGGCGGTCGATCTCGGCCAGCTCCTCGGCGCTGAACTCGAGGTTCTCCAGCGCGCGCAGGTTGTGCTCAAGCTGCGCGAGGCTGGACACGCCAAGCAACGTGGAGGTGACGCGACGGTCGCGCAGCGTCCACGCGATCGCCATCTGGGCGAGCGTCTGGCCGCGCCGCTTGGCGATCGCATCGAGCGCCCGGACGCGCTCCAGGTTCTCGGGAGTGAGCAGCTTCTCATCGAAGCCGACCCCGGTGCGCACGCGTGAGTCGTCCGGGACGCCGTTCAGGTACCTGTCGGTGAGCAGGCCCTGCGCGAGCGGCCCGAAGCTGATGCAGCCGACCCCCTCCTCGTCGAGCACTTCCAGCAGGCTGTGCTCGATCCAGCGGTTGAGCAGCGAGTATGAGGGCTGGTGGATCAGCAGCGGCGTCCCCAGCTCGCGCAGGATCGTGACCGCCTCGCGCGTCAGCTCCGGACCGTACGAACTGATTCCCACATACAGCGCCTTGCCCTGGCGCACGGCGCTGTCAAGCGCGCCCATCGTCTCCGCGAGCGGGGTCTCCGGATCGGCGCGGTGGGAGTAGAAGATGTCGACGTGATCGAGCCCCATGCGCGCGAGGCTCTGGTCGAGGCTTGCGAGCATGTACTTCCGCGAACCGAACTCACCGTAGGGACCGGGCCACATGTCCCAGCCGGCCTTGGTGGAGATGACCAGTTCGTCGCGCAGGCCGGCAAAGTCCTCACGCAGGATCCGTCCGAAATTGGCCTCGGCCGAACCGTAGGGCCGCCCGTAGTTGTTGGCCAAGTCAAAGTGCGTGATGCCGGCGTCAAACGCCCGTCGCAGGATCGCGCGACTCTGCTCAAGCGGGTGCGAGTCGCCGAAGTTCTGCCACAGACCCAGCGAGATGGGTGGCAGCAGCAGGCCGCTACGCCCGGTGCGACGGTACTGCACCGAGTCGTAGCGGTCAGGTCGGGGCGTGTAGCGCTCGAGCGGCGGCAAGTGGCGTCCCGTACCGCTCGCCTTCAGGCGTCCTCGGAGGCTGCGCCGTCGTCGCCCTCTGCCCCTGCCACCGGCTGCTCAGCGTGTGGCGCCGCCTCCGGCTCGTACGCGTCGCCCTCACCCGCGTGGCCGTCCTCATCTGCGGACGCCGCCGGCTGGGGCTCGGTCGGTGCCGCTACAGGCTCCGCCGTGGCGGCGGGCTCCGGTGTGGCCCGGGATTGGGCCAGCAAGTGGGCTCCGGCGGCCCCGGCCGTGCCCAGCGCGAGCGAGAGCAGACCCCAGCGCGCACCCTCGCGCTCCTTGCCGCGAAGGGCGTCGAGTGAGATCGAGCCGGGCCCTGACTCCGCCAGCGACAGGGCTGCGGCGGCGAGGACGACGTTGTACTCGTAGCCGCCCTTGGAGGCCCAGGGCCCGTTCTTGAGGTGCACGCGGTTGATCGCGGTCAGCATCACCGAGACGATGCTCGCCGAGGCCAACGGGGTGCGGTAGCCGAGCAGCAGCCCCGCGCCGCCGAGCGTCTCGGCGGCGGCGCCGGCACCAGCGTGCACGATCCCCGGCTTGAGCCCCATCTTCTCGAAGTTCTCCGATGTTGCCTTGAGCCCATGTCCTCCAAACCAGCCGAACAGCTTTTGGGTTCCGTGCCCGATGAAGAAACCCCCCACCGCGGCACGTAGCATCAGACGCCCGAT
Source organism: Solirubrobacterales bacterium (assembly GCA_027449125.1). Lineage (GTDB taxonomy): Bacteria > Actinomycetota > Thermoleophilia > Solirubrobacterales > Solirubrobacteraceae > Palsa-465. The sequence goes on from DAIDME010000087.1 coordinate 3,014, forward strand.
CTTCATGTTTGACCTCGCTTAAGCCGTTGTCACTTGAGATAGCACGGTAACTGGTTCGGCGGCCGCCGGTGGCGTGCGTCGCTCGATCTCGGTGCGCACCAGTGGCGCGACCACGGTGCCGAAGAGCTCGATCGCGCGCAGCACGTCGGCATGAGCGACGTCACCGACGCTGAACTGGCCGATGTAGCGCTGGTTGTCGAAGAGCTCGTGCTCCATCAGGATCTTCTCCGCCACCGCCTCCGGCGAGCCGACGGCGAGCGCGCCATCCGAGGCTGCCAGCGCGTCGTACTGCGCCCGTCCCGCCGGCGGCCAGCCGCGCTCGCGGCCGACGCGGTTCATCATCGCGAGGTAGTGGTGCGCGAAGGCGCTGTCTGCCGCCGCGCGCGTTGGTGCGACGAACGCGTGCGTGTTGATCGCCAGCCGGCGGTCCGCGGGGTCGTGGCCGCCCTGGCGCCAGGCGCGGTCATAGAGCTCGACCAGCGGCTTGAAGCGGGCCGGCTGGCCACCGATGATCGCGATCGTCAGTGGCAGGCCGAGCGTGGCCGCACGCACCACGGACTGTGGCGTGCCCCCCACCGCCACCCAGACCGGCAGGGGATCCTGCAGCGGTCGCGGGTGCACGGCGGCCGAGCGCAGCGGCGCGCGATGCTTGCCGGACCAGTTCACCGGGTTGCCGGCGCGCAGCGCCAGGAGCAGGTCGAGCTTCTCGGCGTAGAGCTCGTCGTAGTCGTCCAGGTCGTGGCCGAACAGCGAGAAGGATTCGATGAACGAGCCGCGGCCGGCCATGATCTCGGCCCGCCCGCCGGAGATCAGGTCGAGCTGCGCGAACTGCTGGAAGACCCGCACGGGGTCGTCCGAGCTCAGCACCGTGACCGCACTCGACAGGCGGATGCGCCGCGTCTGGGCTGCGATCGCCGCGAGCGCGACAGCGGGCGAGGAGATCAGGTAGTCGGCGCGGTGGTGCTCGCCGATCGCGAACACGTCGAGCCCGAGCTCGTCGGCCAGGCGCGCCTCCTCCAGCAGCTCGCGCATGCGCTGCTCGGGGGAGCGTCCGGCCGGCAGATCGGCGAACGTCGCGAGTCCCAGTTCGAAGCTCATGCCACGAGCATAGCATTATGATTGCGCGCGCAACTATCGCCCGTAGAGCGCCCTGTCGAGCCAAGCGATCGAGTCCTCCAACTGCTCGACGGAGGCCTTGGCTACGGTGTCGATCCCGAGCGCCCGGTTGACCTCCGCGTTGACGTCGGCGTGCCGCACGCGCCGGTCGCGCGCGAGCTCCGCGACCAGCCGCTGACGCCTTGCGCGCAGCGCAGCGCGCCGCTCGAACAGTGGTGCCGGCTCGGCATCCGGCGTGGTGGACGGGGCACCCGGCGCGAGCGGGGCGCCGGGCGCGGACCCGGCAGCCGAAGCGGGCCCAAAGAGCGTCATCTGCGGCGCCACATCGGCGCTCAGCGGCTCGAAGTCGAGCACCTCGCCGCGCTCGCTGGCTCGGCGCTCGGGCTCGTCCAGCTCGCCCTCCTCGCCCGCCTGCGCCTCACGCCGGCGCACCAGCTGCCGCAGCTCGGTCTCGACGCTCACAGCATGGTCACGCAACACCGGCTCGGCCGGGATGTACAGCCAGCTCGGCTCCGGCTGCCGCCCGGGGATCGTACGCACGAAGCGCCCCACGATCTGGCGGAAGATCATCGCCGTCTTGGCCGCGGTCGCGTAGACACCGACTCGCAGGCGCGGGATGTCGACCCCTTCGGAGACCATGTTCACGGCCACGATCCACGGATCGGCGGCGTCGCTGAAGGCCGCCAGCCGCGCCGCCGCGCGAGGATCCTGGTGCAGCACGACCACGGGGGCGGCGCCGCTCACCTCTCGCAGTCGCGCGGCGATCCGTCGCGCGTGATCGGAGTCCGCGGCCACCACCAGCCCGCCCGCGTCCGGGTGAGCGCCGCGACGCAGCGCTTCGAGCCGCGCGTTGGCCTCACCGAGGATCCGCGGCAGACCGTCCGGCAGGTCCGTGGAGATCGCGGTGCGGTAACGGCGGGCCGCCTCACGCGGCGAGAGCACGGCCTCGAAGTTCGACTCGATCACATCCTCGCCGCTGCGCCAGGACAGCGCCCCGTCGTAGGTCACGAACACGACCGGCCGGCAGACTTGGTCACGCACCGCCTCCGCGTAGGTGTAGGCGACGTCAGGCTCCGCCAGGCCGTCGCTGTCGTAGTCGACACCTGGGATCGGCGTGGCGTCGCTGCGGAAGGGCGTGCCGGACAGCAGCAGCCAGCGCGCGGCCGCCGCAAACGCCTGGCTGAAGGCGACCCCCCAGGCGAGATCCTCCCCCAGGTGGTGGGCCTCGTCGGCGATCACCAGCGTCTGCTCCCGCACCGCCGCCGCCCACAGCCGCGGCGCCGAGGCGATGCGCGCGTAGGTGACGACCACGCCGTCAAAGCCGCGCGGCGGGCGCGGCGTGTCCGCGTCCGGAGCGAGCTCGAGCCCGAGCGCGTGGGCCGCGCGCGCCCACTGCCGCGTCAGCGGCGCCGTCGGGCAGGCGATCACCAACCCGCCGGCCCGGCCGCCGCGCAGCTCGGTGCGCGCAAACTCGAGCGCCGGTCGCGTCTTGCCCGCGCCCGGCGCGGCGGACATCAGGAACGAGCCCTCCCGCCAGGTGCTCATCGCCTCAAGCGCCCGCTCCTGCCAGGCGCGCAGGCCGGCCGCGCCAACCGTCCCTGGTCGCTGTCTGGTCGTCGCTGACACGAGTCCGGCATGCTGCCGGATCGACCGGACGGCTCGGTGCGAGGCCGCAGCCCGTAGGATCCAGACCGTGATCGACCCGTTCGTAGATGCCGCCTGGTGCCGTGCGAACCGCGATGCGGTCACGCTCGCGGATGTCCGCTGGTACCTCGACGGACGCTCCGGCGCCGCCGCCTACGCGGCCGGACACATTCCGGGGGCGCTCTTCGTGGACCTGGACACGGTCCTCTCCGAGCCGCACGACGACGATCGCGGCGGGCGCCACCCCCTGCCGACGCCGGAGCGCTTCGCGGGCGGGCTGGCGGCCCTGGGCATCGCCGACACAGACACCGTAGTGGCCTACGACGACCTGGGCGGGATCGTCGCCTCGAGACTCGTCTGGCTGCTGCGCGCAACCGGCCACCAGGCCGCCCTGCTCGACGGTGGGCTCGACGCCTGGCCGGCAGCCGAACGCGAGCAGGCCACCCCGGCGCCGCGCCCGCCGGCGCGCTTCACCCCGGTCCCCTGGCCGGCCCACCGCCTGGCATGGATCGATGAGGTGGCAACCACCACACAGATCCTGATCGACGCCCGCGACCGTGGCCGCTTCGCCGGCGGCCCGGACAGCGTCGACCCGCGCTCCGGTCACATCCCGGGCGCCCGCAGCGTGCCCGTGGGCCAGCACCTCGAGCCAAGCGGCCGGATCGCCGGCCGCGCGCGCCTGCGCGCGACCTTCGCCGAGGCTGGGATCGGCGAGCGCACGCCGGTCATCTCCTACTGCGGCTCCGGCGTCTCCGCCTGCCTGAACCTCCTGCTCCTGGAGCATGCGGGAGTCGGCGAAGGCCGCCTCTACCCGGGCTCGTGGTCGGAGTGGAGCCGCGACGACAGGCGCCCGATCGCCACGGGCGAGTAGTCGGCTACCGTGAGAGCATGGACACCGAGCGCCCCACACCCACCGACCCCGCCACGCTGAGCGACGCACAGTGGCGCGCGCGTCTCAGCGCCGACGCCTATCAGGTGCTGCGCCACGCCGCCACCGAACGGCCGTTCACCGGCGCCTTCGTCGACAACAAGGAAACCGGCATGTATCACTGCGCCGGCTGCAACACCCCGCTGTTCGCCTCCGACACGAAGTTCGACTCAGGCTGTGGCTGGCCGAGCTTCTACGCGCCCGTTGACAGCGAGAACGTGATCAACCGCCTTGACACGAGCCACGGCATGATCCGCACCGAGGTCCTCTGCAAGAGCTGCGGAGGCCACCTCGGCCACGTCTTCGAGGACGGCCCCGAGCCGACCGGGCTGCGTTACTGCATCAACTCCGTGGCGCTGGGCTTCGACCCAGAGAAGTGATGTTGCGCCCGGGTGGGCGGTCGCGCTCGACCGCCCACCCGCCGAGCCGCGCGGCGAGCCTCAGAACTCGGCAGCCTGCGGCGACGGCTCGCTGAGCGGAGGCTCGGCGGCGCGCAGGCGGAGCATGAACGTGGCGCCGGCGCCGGCGCTTTCGGCCAGCACGAGCGATCCCCCCATCCGCTGCGCAAGCTCGCGCCCGATCGCCAGACCGAGCCCGAAGCCTGCCTCACCGCCTGTCTCTCGGCCCCGTTTGAAACGTTCGAAGATCAGTGCGCGCTCCTCCTTGGACACGCCTGGGCCCTGATCTGAGACGGTCAGCGTCGGCTCGGGCAGCGCGCTGACCTGGACCTCGATCTCGCTGCCCGCCGGCGCGACCCGCAGCGCGTTGTCGAGCAGGATGCGCAGGATGCGCGCGACGCTGCCGGGGTCGGCCAGCGCCCATACCGGCGTCGCGTCCTCCGCCAGCCGGGTGGACACGGCACGCGTGGCGCTCGCAAGCTCGAACTCGGCCAGCACCGCGCGCCCGAGCTCGCCCAGCGACACCGGCTCTGAGCGCAGACCCACCTCCGCGTCGATCCGGCTCAGATCCAGCAGGTCCGCGGCCAGCCTCGCCAACCTGCGCGACTGCACGCGCGCGCGCTCGAGCAGGGATGCCGCATCCGCCAGGTCGGGCTGGTCGGCGTGCAGATCCTCCTCGAGCAGCTCCAGCATGCCCTCGAGCGACGCCAGCGGCGTGCGCAGCTCGTGCGACGCGGTGGCCACAAAAGCGCGCCGCGCCTCCTCCTGCTGGCGCAGGCGCCGCTGCATGATCGAGAACGAGCGCGAGAGGTCGCCGACCTCGTCGCGGGCACGCTCGGCGGGCAGGCTCGTCACGCTCGAGCCGATCGCGATCTGGAGCGCCGCCTGGCGCAGCCGCTGCAGGCGGCTGACGAGCGTGCCGGCGAGCGGGATCGCGATCAGCACGGTGAGGATGATCGCGACGCCCGCCCCGATCTCAAAGGCGTGGCGGACCGCGGTGACGGTGGCGCCGATCTCGTTGTTGGCGATCCGCACCACCAGCACGGCGTCGGCCGCCTTGAGCCATACCGCGGCCCTCACGGTAGTCCCGTTCGAGCCCAGCGACACATACGGCTGCCGGTGGCCGAAGGCGAGCCGGATGTCGGAGAGGGGTTTGGCCGCCGCCACCTCGGCCAGCGCGGTACCGTCGGACTGGTTGACCGACGGGATCACCAGGCTGCAGTTGCCCTGGTAGTCCAGCGGCCCGCAGAGCGCCACGTCGGCATCGCCGAAGCGGCTGCGCAGCGACGACTCCCAGCTGACGAGCTGACCGGCGGCCGTGCTCGCCTGCCGGGCGACGGCGCTGCCGTGCGGGGCTATCAGGCCGACGGGGATCAGCTCATACTGGATCTGGCGCAGCTTGGCCAGCTCGGGGCCGGCATGCAGGACGGCACTCTTGAGCGTGCTCTTGGACGCCTGCGTGAGCACCGTCTCCAGCCGCGGCAGCAGCACCAGGGCGGCCGCGCCGAGGCTGATCGCGGTTGTGGCAAGCACGGCGCCGACGATCCGGCCACGGAGCCCGAACGCGCTCCAGCGCAGCCGCGCCAGCAACACGGGCGTCTACCCCGTACCGAGCCGGTAGCCGGCGCCGCGTACCGTCTGGATGTACTTCGGCCTGTCCGGCTCGGGCTCGATCTTCTCCCGCAGGTGGCGGATGTGGACGTCAATCGCGCGCGGGTCGCGATAGGCGCTGTCTCCCCAGATGGCGCGCAACAGCTCTTGGCGGTTGAGCAGGCGCCCGGGGTCGGCCATCAGCGCATCGAGCAGCTCGAACTCGCTGAAGGTGAGACGGACGGGATCCTCACCGACCGTGACCTCGCGACGGGAGCGGTCCAGCCTGAGCTGCCCGACCGCCAGCACGTCCGAGCCCAGCCCGCCGCCGCGCGACCCGGCGCGACGCAGCACCGCGCGGATGCGGCTGCGCAGCTCGGCCAGGCCGAAGGGTTTGGTGACGTAGTCGTCGCCGCCGGCCTCCAGGCCGAGCACCGCGTCGGCCTCCGAGTCGAGCGCGGTCAGCATGATGATCGGCACGACGTTGCGGCGCGCCCGCAGCGTGCGACAGACCTCGTAACCGTCGGGCCCCGGACCGAGCGCCACATCCAGGAGCACGATGTCAAAGTGCTCGCTGCCGGCGCGGTCGATGGCGTCGGTGCCGCTGCCCACCGCCGTGACGTTGTGTCCCTCACGCGAGAACGAGCGGGTCAGCATCTCGCGCAGATCCTCCTCGTCGTCGACGACGAGGATGCTCAGCGACGCATCGGTCGTGGGACGACCCTTCCCGTTCAGCTCGCCGGCACGCTCTGGGACCATTGCGCGACGATCGTAGCGATTGCCTGCCCATCCGCCAAAGGTTGTGGCTCTCCGATCCGGCCCTCGGTTGCGATCGCCCAGAGCGTCACCAGCCAGGTGAAGGTCGCCATGCAGACGTGCACCCAGACCATCTCCGCGGGCAGCTTGAGCTCGTACTGGACAGCGCCGATCAGCCCCTGGGCGGCGAGCAGGATGCCGAGCACCGTCAGCGGCTCGAGCGGGTTGAGGGCACCACCGCTGCGGGCGCGCTTGAGCAGCCAGACGAGGATCGTGCACACCCCGAACAGAGCCGCCGCCGTGGCGTGCAGGTTGACAGCCCACTGAAGCGTCCCCGGCCCCTCGATCGTCAGTCGCTTGATCACCTGGCCGACGTGGCCGCCCGAGTGCGGCCCGGCTGCCGTTGCGGCCGTGCCGGCAAAGAGCGTGAGCGCCGCGAGCACGCCGAGCCCCCGCACCGACCACACGAGCAGCCGGTCCCCGCTGCGCGGGCGGGCGCCCCGCGGGAAGGTGGCGCGCCACGCCAGCCAGAAGGTGGGAATCAGGATCACCATCGAAAGCAGGAAGTGAGCCATGACGAAGCCGGGGGCGAGCTTCGAGAGCACCGTGAAGCCACCCAACACCGCCTGCGCGACCACGCCGAGCGGGAGCAGCAGCGACAGCCACATGAGCTCACGGTCGAAGGGACGTCGCGTCAGCGACATCAGGAATACCACGCCGGTGATGACGCCGACGACCCCGGCGACCATGCGGTTGGAGAACTCGATCAGCGGGTGAATCCCGAGCGGTGGGTAGATGTGCCCGTAGCAGCGCGGCCAGGTGGGACAGCCCAGGCCCGAGTCGGTCAGCCGCACGGCCGCGCCGGTGAAGACGATCAGCGCCAGCGTCGCGAGCGCGACGTAGGCCGCCCTGCGGAACTGGGTCTCGCTGACAGCCAGGCGGTCGCGCATGCCTGCCGGTGATGCTAGGCGATCGGTGGCCTGCGCGAGCCGATCGCGAGCGCCGCCAGCGTGGGCGCGTCGCGGTCACGCGCGGAGGCGATCAGCCGCTGCGCCGGCAGCGGCCAGTCGACGCCGACGTCGGGGTCGTCGTAGCGGAAGCCCTGCTCCGCTGCGGGGTCGTAGTAGGAGGAGACCTTGTAGGTCACGTCGGCCAGCTCGCTGAGCACGCAGAAGCCGTGCGCGAAGCCGTCGGGCACGAGCAGCTGGCGGTGATCCTCGTCGTCGAGCCGGTAACCCTCCCACTGGCCGAACGTGCGCGAGCCGGGGCGGATGTCAACCACCACGTCGAAGATCGCGCCGCGTGCGCAGCGCACGAGCTTCGCCTGCCCGGGCTGGAAGTGCATGCCGCGCACGATCGCCTCCCGCGAGCGCGAATGGTTGTCCTGCACGAACCCGAGCGCAGGGTCGACGTGGGCGAGCGCGTCGGCGCGGAAGCTCTCCAGGAAGAAGCCGCGCTCGTCGCCGAAGACGCGCGGCGTGAGCAGCAGCGGCCCGTCCAACCGCGTCGCGATGATCTCCATGGACCGAGAATCTAGAGCAGGCCGGAGAGGATACGGTCGAGCCCGTCGCGAAGCGTGGTTCGTGGCGTCCAGCCAAGCTCGGTGCGCGCGCGGCGCACGTCAAGGCAGCTGCGGCTCACCTCCCCTGCGCGAGCCGGCAGGAAATCCGGCGCTGCCAGGCGCAGCCCGCGGTCAGCGCCTGCGGCGCCCAGCTCCCGCACGAGATCGAGCACCGAGGTCTCCTGTCCCCAGCCGATGTTCAGCGCCCCCGTGATGTCGGACTGCGCGGCCAGCAGGTTGGCGGTCACCACGTCGCCCACCTCGACCCAGTCGCGCGTCTGGTGGCCGTCGCCGAAGATGCGCGGCGTCGTGCCGTCCATCAGGCAGCCGCAGAATATCGCCACCACGCCGGCCTCGCCGTGCACGTCCTGACGAGGGCCGTAGACGTTGCCGTAGCGCAGCGACACCGTGGAGAGCCCGTGCAGGCGCGTGTAGAGCGCGAAGTAGCCTTCGGCCGCGTGCTTGCTCTGACCGTATGGCGCCAGTGGGCGCACCGGATGCTCCTCAGGGGTGGGCAGCAGCTCCGCGTCTCCGTACAGACCGCCGCCGGTGGAGGTGTTCACGACGCGGCGAGCACCGTGCTCGAGCGCGGCGGCGAGCACGTTGATCGTGCCGCCGACGTTCACGTCGGCATCGGCGCGAGGGTCATCGACCGAGCTGCGCACGTCGATCTGCGCCGCCAGGTGAAAGACCAGCGCAGGCCGCACCTGCGCGAACACCGCGCCGAGCGCCTCGGCGTCGCGCACGTCAACGCGGTGCAGTACCGCGCCGGCAGCGGTGGCGGCGGCCAGGTTCTCGGCCTTACCGGTCTTCAGATTGTCGATCACGGCGACCTGGTCGCCGCGCGCGATCAGCGCGTCGACCAGGTTCGAGCCGATGAAGCCGGCACCTCCCGTCACGATGCAGTCCACATGAGCTCCTCTCGCGCGAGCCCGCGCTAGTTGTTCTTGAAGGCGTAGAAGTCAGGTTTGCGCCTGCCATCCTGCTGGATCAACCCGCAGGCGTCGAGCGGCAGCTGGTCACGCACGCTCGCCCAGCCGAGGGCATAGATGTAGCCGGCCCTGTGCGCCGTGACCAGCGCATCCCTGACCCACCTGGCCGCCACCGACGGCGGCGACACGTAGAAGCTGAACATCTGGTTCGGCGCTGTGGGCACGCAGAACTGCGAGAGGAACAGCGGCAGCGGGCGGCCGAAGTAGGTTCTGGTCCAGCCCTCCAGGCGCGGCAGGTCCGAGAACTGCACCTCACCGTAAGGCGATGGCGCGGCACCGAACAGCGGCACCGTGTAGCTGAACGGATCCTGCCCGTACATGTCCAGGCGCGGCCGGCCACCGCCGGGCAGCACCATGTTCGCGATCCACTGCTGCGGGTCGAGCAGGCCCGCCGTGTAGGTGTCCCCGCCGATCACGACGTTCCTGCGGCTCACGCGCTCGAGCGCGCCGTAGGCGTCGTTGAGCATCTGTGCGTAGAGGTGTGGCGCTCGCTTCTGGGCCGCGGTCAGGCTGGTCTGGGTGTAGCGCGCCGGCGTCTCGGGCCGGAAGTTGCCCCTGCGGTTGGGCTCATCCCAGATCATCCAGAGGTGCACGCCCGGGTACTCGCGCGCGGCGGCCTGGACGAACTGGGCGTAGGCTCGTGGGTCCCTGGGCGCCCACCCCATCCCGGCGTGACCGCCGTCCGCCCAGGCCGGGGCGTTGCTGACCGCGAGCAGCACACGCATCCTGTAGCGCCTGGCCTGCACGATCTCCTGAGCGATCTGCGCGGGCCAGCTGTAGGCGGGGTCCGACGGCGACGTCGGATCCGCCGGCTTGGTCAGGGCCACCTCGTTCCAGTCGAGCGCCGTCTCGAAGATCTTCGCGCCGAGCGAGTGGTAGAGCGGGAACTGGCTGATCCCGCCGACGGTGGGCGGCCCCCAGACCGCCTTCTGAAAGGCGCTTGCGCCAGCGGGCGCGAGCGCCGCCACGAACGCCGCGACCAGGGCGAGCGCCGCGGCCAGGCGCAAGAGTGCTCTGCACATCGGCGGCGATGTTAGACGGGCACCCTGAAGGAGCCTGGCGAGACGGGCGGCTGCTCGAGCAGGAGCGTCACGGGGCCGTCGTTGACGAGCGCAACCGCCATCTCCGCGCCGAAGCGCCCGCGCCTTGCGCCGGTCGCAGCGCAGAAGCGCTCGTACAGCGGCTCGGCGATCGGCGCCGGGGCCGCGTCGGTGTAGCTCGGGCGGTTGCCGCGCCGCGTATCGGCGTAGAGGGTGAACTGGCTGACGCACAGGAGCTCGCGGTCGGCGAGCGGCGCGTTCATGCGGCCGTCGGCGTCGGCGAAGACCCGCAGGGCCAAGACTCTCGCGGCGAGGCGGTCGGCGTCCGCTGCGGTATCGGTGGGCGCGACCCCGAGCAGCACCAGCAGGCCCGGGCCGATGCTCGCCAGAAGCTCGCCGTCCACCGAGACCGAGGCGCTGCTGACCCGCTGCACGAGCGCCCTCAGAGCAGCTTCTCCATGGCGATGTGCTCGATCCCCGCCTCCACGAACTCGCGGCCGCGTGGCTCGTAGCCGGCCTGCTCGTAAAGCGCGCGCGCGTAGGTCTGCGCGTGCAGCAGGATGTGTCTGGCGCCATGCGCGCGGGCTTCACTGTCGGTCGCGCGCAGCAGCGCGGCAGCGATGCCGCGGCGACGCGCGCTCGCCCTCACCGCCAGGCGGCTGAACTGGACCGTCTGCCCGACGAAGACCAGCCGGCAGGTCGCGACGATCTCCCCGTCCAGCACCGCCACCAGATGAAGCCCGGTGTGGTCACGACCGTCTCGTTCCTCGCGCGCGGGCACCCCCTGCTCGACGCAGAAGACCTCGTAGCGGAGCGCCAGCGCCGCGGCTAGCTCCCGCTCGCCCTCGAGCTGTCTGATCTCGAAGCCGGAATCGGAGTCGCTGCGACCGTGTTGCACTGGCCGAAAGCTTGTCACAAGGACAGACCCGCGAGCAGCGCCAGAGCGGGGCGCCCGGCGTGACGCCGCACCGAGCTGTTATCCTTTGGCGCGTTGCTCGGGGTCGGAGTGGACGCTGGCCCCGGGTCGACCTCCAGCTCTCATCGCAAGCTCGAGAGCGCCATCCGAGCCGTTTGGGTTACGCGCTGCGGCTCCTTCTACCACCTTCACAAATGCTCGTAGATGGGTGATCCCACCCCACTTCCGAGTTCTGCCGCGATCAAGCGAGCAGAACAGCTGACGCGTGAGCGGTTCGTCTTTGAGGGCGAGACGCTCGAGGAGGCGCTCGCGCCCGGCAGCGCGCGGCGGCGGGCGCTGGATGCGGCGCTCGCGGACTTGCAGTCCGGTTTGAAGGTGCCATCGCTGCGCTGGCGGCAGCAGTACTCGCTGCTGTTGGGGCTCGAGCGTCTGCTGTCAGACGAGGAGCCGAAGCTGGTCGACGGCACGGTGCTCTCAGCCCATCAGGTGGACGCTCTGTCCGGCACGCTCACGGCCCTGCTCGCGGGCGTGCAGGTGGGCACGGAGGCAGGCTCGCAGGCGGCGGACGGCGCCGCTGCCGACGAGCGAGCCGGCGAAGAGGACGGGGCCGACGCCGGCGCCGAGGACGGAGCCGTTGAGGACGGAGTCGACGAGGACGAGGACGAGGACGAGGACGATCACGGGCTGGACACCGACGACGAGCCTCAGGATTGGCAGGACGACGGGGCCGCACTCGACGAGGACATCGCGCCCGAGGGTGTCGACGACGACCCCGGCGCCGCGCGGCGCTTCTGGTTCGAGCACGCCACCGGCGCCGGCAAGACGGTCGCCGCCGTGGGCTTCGTCGAGGCTTCACGCACCGGCGGCGTGCTGATCCTCACCCACAGACGCAACCTGGTGGACCAGTTCATCGGTGAGCTGCGTGACCACGGCTACAGCGACCGGCTCTGCAAACCGCTCCTGATCGGCGAGGACGCGGCCAACGGACCTGTCACGGTGGAGACCTACCAGTGGTTCGTGCGCAACGCCGGCAAGATCTCGGGCGCCTACACGATCGTCATCTGCGACGAGGCGCACACCGCGCTGGGCGAGAAGACCTCCGCGGCGATCCGGCGCTGGCACGAGCCGATCTGGATCGGCATGACGGCGACCGGCGCGCTGATCGCCCGTCACGTCACCGACCTGTTCCCCACTCAGACATCGCGCTTCGATCTGGCCCAGGCGGCCAGGCGCGGGGTGATCGCGCCGCTGCGCTGCATCCGTATCCCGCCGGGGCCGGGAGTGCGCACGATCGCCAAGGTGCCGCTGCGCCGCGGCGAGGTGGACACCGAGTTCGACCAGGAGATGCTGGCCGAGCTGCTCGACCAGACGCCGTTCAACCTGGCTATCGCCGACCTCTACAAGACGCGCTTCAACGGCATGCCGGGCGTCGTCTACGCGGCAGGCGTCAGGCACGCGTACAACGTCGCGGAGTCCTTCCGGGCACTCGGGATGAAGGCCAAGGCCGTCTCCGGCGAGACGCCCAAGCGCGAGCTGGCAAAGATCCTCGCCGATTACGAGGCCGGCAAGGTCGACGTGCTGATCAATGCGCAGCTCTTGGCCGAAGGCTGGAACAGCCCGCGCGCAACCATCTGCATGCACCTCGCCCCCACCGCCTCAAAGCGCATCTACCAGCAGCGTGTGGGGCGTGTCACTCGCCGCCACCCGGGCAAGGAGGCGGGGATCGTAGTGGACTTCGTCCACCCGGCGACCAGGCACGACGACCCGGTCGTGACGCTGCACTCGCTGCTCGACCGAGACGTCTACCGGGGCGGCGCGATTGTCGTCGGCCCAGTGCGGCGCGGGCGCGGGCGACGCATCAGGGTGGAGCGCCGCGTGCTGCCGGTCACACCCGATCCCGAGCGCCGCGCCGAGGTGTTCGAGCGCGAGCTCTGGCGGATCGCCGTTGAGAACCTGGACTATGGCGAGCAGCGCGTGTGGGCGCAGCTGGCGGGCGCACGGGTGGCGCCCAACGCCTGGCGCCGCGCCAAGGCGATGCTGCACTTCGACCGTCAGGGCGAGCTGCGGCGGCTGTTCCTGCTGACCGCGCTGCAGCGCAACCGCAGTGCCCAGCTGCGGCTGCGGGCGCTGCAGGAGGTCGCAGCCTCCAAGGACGCTGAGGCATTTGACACGGCGATCGACATCATCGCCGGCTGGACCCGGGACGAGCGTCGTGAGGGCGTCAAGGTGATGCTGCAGGCGCTGGCCGAGCGACGCATCGGCCGCCGCGAGCAGGCCAACAACTGGATCTGGCGGCTGGCTGAGTACACGCGCGAGGTCCACGAGGAGTACGCCGTGCAGCGCTGGCCGGAGACCAAGCGACTGCTCGGCCTGCTGGTCAACTCGAGCGGCCAGGCACACGCGCGCAACGCCCGGCGGCTGGTACACGCCACACGCAAGGAGGACCGCCGGCTGTCCGCGGCGCTCCTGGCAGCCGCGCTCGCACACACGCCTGAGGCGGCTGACGCGATCAACGGCGCCCGGACCCGCATGGCCCGCAAGCCCGCGGCACTGGCGCGCGAGCTGCTGCGCAACTTCCCCAAGGGCAAGCATGGCAAGAGCCGCCGGCGCACCCGCAGGCCGGGCGACGGCACGACCACCGTGGCAACGGGGCAGGCAGGACCGCTCGAGGGCAACGCAGAGCTGGAGCTGGACGACGAGCTGGAGCTCTACGACGAGCCGGACGGCGACGACGAGCCGGACCGTGACGAGGAACTGAGCGGCGAAGAGGACGACTTCGAGGGCGACGAGCCAGAGGACGACGAGGGGCTCGACCGCGACGCCGCCTGAGGATCGGCGGACTGGACGGTCGTACGAGACGCGTAGCACTCAGCTCATGCTCGGCGCGAGCCTGCCGATGGCAGCTATGTGAGGCGTACGCTCGCTCATGCCGCAGCGACTTTCGCGCTCGTCGCGCTGGCAAGCAGCGTGTTCGCCACGGCGGCGCTGGCCAGCGACCCCGTGGCGTATGTGACCAACAAGCAGGCGGGAACGCTCGTCCGGGTCGACCTCGCCACCGGTGCTGTGGGGACCGCGATCCAGGTGGGCTCAGAGCCGGACGCGGTCGCGATCACACCAGATGGCACCACGGCCTACGTCGCTGACTACGGGACCTCTCAGATCGTGCCCGTCGACCTGGCAACGGGCACCGTCGGCAACCCCATCGCCCTCGCCGACCGGCCCAATGCCATCGCGATATCACCGAACGGCGCCGTCGCCTACGTGGCATCCGACGCGGGGCACCTCTGGCCGATCGATCTCAGCACCGGTTCCGTCGGCAAGCAGATCCAGATACCGACCAACTCAGACGGGATCGCGATCTCGGCGAGCGGCTCGACGGCCTACGTCACGAACGTCGCGGACGCGACCGTGACCCCGATATCGCTGCCCGCCGGCGGCCTCGGGCAGACGATCAACCTGGCGGCCCCGACCCCTGATGGAATCGCGATCGCGCCCGGCACGTCGACCGCGTACGTGACCGGCGACAGCAGTGGCACGCTCACGCCGTTGAACCTCTCGGACGGCATCTCCGCCACCGCGATCAGCGTCGGCGCGCAGCCGAGCGGCGTTGCGATCTCCTCCGATGGCACCACCGCCTACGTGACCAGCGCCAGCAGCGGAGCGATCACACCGGTCACGCTCGCAACTGGCGTCACCGCCAGCCCGATCGCCGTCGGCGGCCAACTGAGCGCGATCGCCCTGGCGCCGCAGAGCGCGGGCAGCTCAGGCTCCGGCTCCGGCTCCGGCTCCGGCTCCGGCTCCGGCTCGAGCTCGGCGACGAGCACCGACTCCGCCAGCACCACCGCCCCCGTCTCGCTCGGCAACCAGCAGCTGACGCTGACCCTCTCCGGACCCGTGCGAATCGGCGGTGCCTACAGCAGCGGCGGCGGCGGGTCCACCAGCGGATCATCCGGCGCCGGCAGGCCGAAGAGCGGAAGCGGCGGATCCGCAGCCCGCCGCGGTGTGCTCGTGTGCCGCGCGCCGAAGTCGGTGATCCGCGTGCGCATGACCCGCCGAATCCTGCATCGTGGCGCAAGGCTCAGACTGCGGCTGGTGACCTTCAGACTCGGCCGTCAGCTGAGACGCGCCCGGCGTCTGCCGACGACGGTGCGCCTGCCGTTGCGGGGTCTCCGGCGCGGCCGGCATCTGCTGATCGTGCGCGCGCTGTTCACCGAGCACTTCACGGTCCACACGACACGCCGGCTGCGCAGGCGCCTGGCGGTCACGGTGAGCAGGCGCCTGGTCGAGCGCATCAACGTCTGCTGAGCGATCTGTCAGTACGCACTCGCGCCGAGCCAGCCGGCGAGCACGAGCCCAAGCACACAGATCACGACCTTGAGCAGCCGCACCGGCACCGCGCGCACCACGCGCGGGCCGAGGCGGCCGCCGAAGAAGAAGCCCACCGCAAGCGGCAGCGCCGCCCACCAGTTGACTGGACTCGCGAACGCGAAGATCGCCGCCGCCACCAGGTTGCTGAGCGCGAGACTGACGTTCTTGACCGCGTTCAAGCGCGCGAACGAGCCCACCAGCATCGCCTCGAACACCGCGATCATCATCACGCCCGCGCCTGCTCCGAAGTAGCCACCGTAAACCGTGACGAGCAGTGAGCCGGCCAGCGCCGCACGCGTCAGCCGGAGCTCGCTCTGGCGATGCTGGTCCGTCGGCACAACCGGTCTCGTCACCAGGACCGCCAGCGACGCACCCGCAACCAGCCAGGGGACGATCAGCTTGAACGAGCCGCTCGGGGTGACGAGCAGCAGCCCGGCCCCCGCGGCACCGCCGAGCAGGCTGATCAGCACCAGCCACCGCAGCGACCGCCACTGGCCACCCAGCTCCGGCCCCGAGGCGGTCACCGAGCCCAGCCCGCTGAACACCAGCGCCACGGTGTTGGTGACGTTCGCGCCGACCGGCGAGAGCCCGGCCAAGAGCAGCGCCGGGTAGCTGACCAGCGAGGCCAGGCCGGTGACGCAGCCCACCAACCCCGCGCCGACACCAGCGAGCACCAGCAGCACGGCCTCCAGAGCCAGCGCCGGGGTCACTGCTCATCCGCGCCGAGGTGGACCTCGCCGGCGTCCAGGGCGACGGTGCCCCCGTCTGCACAGGCGACCAGCAGCCTTCCGTGGCTGTCGATGCCCGCCCCGGTCCCCACGCCTGATTCCCAGCGCACGGGCCGGCCGCGCAGCGCGTCACGGGCGCGGACCGCGTCCAGCGTGACCTCAGCCGGAGCCGCCAGCCAGTGTTCGATGCTCGCGCACAGGCGCTCGAGCGTCGGCTCGAGATCCCCCGGCGCGAGCGCGAGCGTGGCCGCCCGCTCGCGCACGCCGCGCGGCAGCTGACTGAGCTCGACTGCGACGTTGAGGCCGACTCCGAGGACGGCCCAGTCTTCCTGCGGGCGGCCCTCAACGAGGATCCCGGCGACCTTGCGCCGGTCCATCAGCACATCATTTGGCCACTTGAGGCGCGCGCGTGCGCCGCACAGAGCCGCAACGGCAACCCCGGCGGTGAGTGAGAGCAGCGGCGATGGCTCGCGGATCACCCAGGAGCAGACCAGCGCCGCACCCGGCGGCGCGTGCCAGTCACGGCCCTGCCGCCCACGCCCGGCCGTCTGCTCGCGGGCCGTCACCAGCGTGCCGTGAGCCGCACCGCCCGCCGCCAGCTCGCGCGCCACACGGTTTGTGGAGTCGGTCACGCGCAGGTGCACGCGCGGGCGGCCGAGACGGGCCGCGCGCGAGGTCGCGGTGGCCGTCACGCGCCGGCTCCGACTCTGATCTGCACCTGGTCCCCCACCCGCAGACCGATGCCGGCCGCGGCGCTGCCGCCGTTCACGGCGATCGCAAGCCTGGCCGCCGAGTCCAGGAAGACGAGCGCCCGTCCCGGTGCGACGTCGGCAAATGTGCGCGCCACGGTCGCCGTCTGCTCCGCACCGGACGGAGGCAGGATCCGTACGCCGTCACCCGACTCGAGCCCGAGCGCGCGCAGATCCTCCGCACCGGCCTGGAGCTGGACGTTGCCGAAGCCATCGACGCCGCCTACTGCCACCGTCAGCACACCTCCGCGAAGCTGCGGCACAACGCTCGCCAAACGCGCCAGCGCGTCGCAGTCCAGTGTGTCGCCGGCCCGCGCGAGCGGCTCGCCGGCGGCGAGATGAGCTGCCACCGGGGCGAACAGGTCGCGCCCGTGGAACGTCGCGGAAAGCGGCTCGAGCCGCCAGCGTGAGCGCGAGATCTCGACCGCCCGGACGGCGCCGCCGCTCGCCTCCGCGGCCGGCCACAGGAGGCCGTTGTCGGGGCCGATGAAGATGCGGCCGTCCCAGGTCTCGAGCGCGACCGCGCGGCGCTCGCTGCCGACCGTCGGATCGACGATCGCGACGTGCACGCCGACCGGTGTGTACGGCATCGCCTGCGCGAGTGTGATCGCCCCGCCCCGGACGTCCTGGCGAGCCACGCCGTGGCCGAGGTCGATGACACGCGCCTGCGGGCAGATCCCCGCAACCACAGCGTGCAGCACCCCGACGAAGCTGTCTGACAATCCGTAGTCAGTCAGCAGCGTGACCAGCGGCGGATCGGTGACCTGGCTCACGCGCGGATGAGCGCGTCGATCAGTCCGTCGGTGTCGTGATTGGTTGCCTGGACATCAGGACTCAGACCACACGCGCACAGTTCGGCGCTCGTAACCGGGCCGATGCTCGCGACCCGTGGCCGCGCGGGCCCACGGGCGAGCCACGCCTGCGCCCCGCCCGCCGCCGCCAGGAAGTTGCGCACGGTCGACGCCGAGGTGAAGGTTATGTAGTCGGCCGCGGCGACGGCCTCGACCGTCTCCTCGTCCAGCGGCTCGACAACTGTTTCGTAGACGGCGACGACGTCAACCTCCGCGCCGCGAGCCCTGAGCGCGTCGGGCACGATGTCGCGAGCCTCGCGCGCGCGAGCGACGAGCGCCCGTGACACCGGCACGTCGCCGAGCGCGGCCGCGAGCGCCTCGCCAACCGCCTGCGCCGGCACCACGTCGGCGCGGATTCCTCGCTCGAGCAGGGCCCGTGCCGTCGCCGGGCCGATCGCCGCTACCCTCGCGGCGCTCGGCGGCGGGAACGCACGGGCGTCCCGGCCAGCCGCACCAAGCCGCTCGAACAGCGCCGCGACGCCGGTCGGGCTCGTGAAACAGATCAGGTCGTATGCATCCAGGTCCGGCGGCGGACCGGGCAACGTCTCGGTACTGATCACGGGCGCGACGAGAACCTCGGCGCCCAGCGCGCCCAGCCGCTCGGCCAAGCGCGACGCCTGCTCGCGCGCACGCGTCACAGCGACCTTGACCCCGTGCAGCGGGCGGCTCTCCAGCCACTGGAGCTGAGCTCGCAGTTCCACGACCGGACCGATGATCGCAACCGCAGGGGCTCTTACGCCCGCCTCCGCGGCCGCTCGGGCGAGCGTGGCGAGCGTGGCCACGACGGTGCGCTGGCCGGCCATCGTGCCGCGCTCAACGACCGCGGCCGGCTCGTCGGGCGCGCGCCCCGCGGCGATCAGGCGAGAGGCGATGGCCCCCAGCTGGCGGACCCCCATGTAGACCACCAGCGTGCCCGGAAAGGCCGCAAGCGCCTTCCAGTCAAGCGCCGAGTCAGGCTTGTCCGGATCCTCGTGGCCGGTCAGAAACGCGACCGAGCTGGCCAGATCACGGTGGGTGACCGGTATCCCCGCATACGCGCTGGCGGCGATGCCGGCCGTGACGCCGGGCACCACCTCGAAGCTGACGCCGGCCTCCCTGAGCGCTTCGGCCTCCTCGCCGCCGCGCCCGAAGACGAACGGATCGCCTCCCTTGAGCCGGACCACGACGGTGCCCTTGCGGCCGTAGTCGACGAGCATGCTGGTGATCTCCGACTGCGGCACCTGCTCACCGCCGCCCTGCTTGCCCGCGTAGATCAACCGGGCGTCCGGCCGGGCGCCATCCAGCGCGGTGACCGGGATCAGGCGGTCGTGGATGATGACGTCCGCCGCCGCGATCAGCTCGCGCGCCCGCACGGTCATCAGGCCTGGGTCGCCGGGGCCCGCTCCCACGAGGTAGACGGTCATACGCTCGCCATCTCCGCGGCTCGCACCAGCAGCTCACCGGCGCCGGCGGCCAGCAGCCGCTTTGCCATCGCCGCGCCGACCAGGTCGGCCGGAGCGGTGAACTCATCCTCGATCCAGTGCGAGCCGTCCGGCAGGCCGAGCCAGGCCCTGAGCATCAGGTCGCCGTCGGGGGCGGGGGCGGCGATCGCCCCGAGCGGCGTCGCGCAGCCGGCGTTCAAGGCGCGGGCGAGCGCCCTCTCGGCCAGCACGCAGCGCTCGGCGATCGGATCGTTGATGGCGCGGGCGCGCTCGTCCCCGGCACGCGCCTGCACGATCAGTGCGCCTTGGCCGGGTGCGGGGACGAGCTCCGCGAGCACGCCGCCAACCGCATCCGCCCGTCCCAGTCGGGCGAGACCGGCGAGCGCCAGCACCAGCGCATCGACCTCTCCAGCGCCGAGCTTGCGCAGACGCGTATCGACATTGCCGCGCAGCTCTGTCACCTCGAGGTCGTCGCGCAGCGCATGGATCTGCGCGGCCCGGCGGATGCTGCTCGTGCCAACCCTGGCGCCGGGTGGCAGCGAGTCCAGATCAGTGCAACCGCACAGGGCGTCGCGCGGATCGCGGCGCTCGGGGATCGCGACGATCACGGTCCCGTCGGCAAGCTCGCCAGGCACGTCCTTGGCGGAGTGCACGGCGACGTCGATCTCGCCACGCAGCAGCGCCTCCTCGAGCGCCGAGGTCCAGCGCGCCTTGTCGCCGACGTCACGTCCTCGGTCACCGGCGGTCGCGATCGTGACCAGCTCGGCCTCGAGCCCGGACCGCTCGAGCGCGGCCGCCACCCAACCGGCCTGCACGAGCGCCAGCGCGCTGCCGCGCGTGCCGACGCAGATCACCGCCGGGGGCCCGCGGCCGAGCCGCTGCGTTCCGGTAGGCGCCGGATCTCAGCCAGGTCCTGCACGTCAGCCGCCGCGCTGCGAAGCGCCGGATCCGCGTCCACGTCGATCCCGAACAGGTCGCGAACGAGCGCCATCCGCGCGTGCACCCGGTCATCGCGCAGCTCCTTGAGGCGCAGCGTCGGGTTGTGCAGGAGGCGGTTGACGATCGCGCGGGCGACCGCTTCCACACGCTCACGGTCACGGTCAGAGGCCGACTCCCAGCGCCCATCGTTCTCCGCCAGAACCTGAGTCACGATCGCGCTCGCGTGAGTGCGCAGCGCCGCCAGCGTCGGCAGCACTTCCAGCGAGCCCAGCCAGGTGGCGAAGTTCTGGATCTCCTGCTCGATGATCGCCTCCGCCTTGCGCGCCTCCTCGAGCCGCACCTGGCGGTTTCGCATCACAACCGCCTCCAGGTCGTCTATGTCGTAGAGCGCCACCCCGTCAACCTGCGCGCAGGTCGGGTCGACGTCGCGCGGGACCGCCAGGTCGATTATCAGCAGTGACCGGTGGGCGCGCTCGCGCTGGACCAGCTCGAGGCCCTCCGCCTCGATCAGCTGGTGCGGCGATGAGGTCGCGCAGACCAGCACGTCGGCGTCGACCAGCGACTGGGGAAGCTCGTCAAGGGCGACGCTGTGACCGTCAAAACGGCTGGCGAGGCTGACCGCTCGGCTTCGTCTGCGGTTCGCCACGAACACCACCACCGCCCCGGCCGCGGCAAGCGCCTGGCCGGCAAGCTCACTGGACTCGCCGGTGCCGATCAGCACCACCCGGCGGCCGGTGAGATCACCCAGCAGCTCACGCCCCAGCATCGCCGCGACTGACGGCAGGCTCATCTGGCCGGCGCTGATCGCCGTTTCGGTGCGTACCCGCTTGCCTGTTTCGAGCGCGGCCCTGAAGAGATGGTTGGTCAGCGGTCCGCTGGTCTCCTGCTCCAGCGCGGCTTCGTAGGCGCGCCGCACCTGACCCTGGATCTGGTCCTCGCCGACGATCATCGACTCGAGCCCGGCGCTGACCCTGTAGAGGTGGCGCGCGGCCTCGCAGTTGCGGTGCGAGTAGATCGCCGGCGCGAGCGTGGTCGGCTGGATCCCGGACCGCTTGGCGAGCATGCCGAGCAGGGTTGCCTCGGCCTCAACGGGGTCGGCGGCGACCAGATAGACCTCGGTGCGGTTGCAGGTGGAGAGCGCCACGACCTCCTGGATGCCGGCGCTCGCGTGGAGCTCGCGGACGAACCCGAGCGCGCGTGAGTCGGTCAGCGCGAGGCGCTCGCGCAGCTCGACCGGGGCGGTCTTGTGCGAGATGCCGACCGCGAGCAGCTCGCTCAAGGCAGCTGCACCCCTTCGGGCTCGGCGCTCTCGTCAGCCTCCTCCAGCACCACCCCGGTGCGTTCGCGAGCCTCGAGCTCGGCCCGCAGCTCGCGCAGCTCGCGGCTGTTGCGCATCAGGCGGCGGGCCATGATGCCGACATAGATCAGGAGGACCAGTACGAAGACGATGTACGCGGCGGCCACGTACGGACCGGCTGCGCCGAGCGGAAGCGCGGGAGCCTCGGCGAACAGCAGGCTCATGACGGCGAAGCGGTCCTGCCGAGCGGGCCGGCATCCTCACCGAGCAGGCGGCGACGCAGCCGGCGTGTCTCTATCCGCAGCTCCTTGGAGGCCATCTCGTACTTCATGAGCGTCGCGAACAGCAGCGCGATCGCGACCAGCGAGGTGTAGAACGCGAGCTTCATCGAGCCGGGCATGGCGCCGCCCTGGAGGTTCAGCACGCGCGGGTGAAGATACTCGGACGAGAGGTTGACGATGATGAAGTTGATCGGCACGAAGGCGCCCGCGACGATCGAGAACACGGCGGCGTACCGCGCCTGGCGCTCAGGATCCTCGATCGAGAAGCGCATCGGCTGGTAGGTGCAGTAGAGCAGGATCACGATCAGATAGGAGACGAGCGTCGGGTCCGACCACACCCACCAGTGGCCCCAAGAGGCCTTGGCCCAGATCGAGCCGGCGATCAGGCCCCCAACCGAGAAGATCAGCGACATGTGAATCGCGCAGTAGGAGCGCATGTCCCAGACCCGCTTGCCGGTACGCAGATAGCCGATGCCGTAGACACCGCCGAGACAGAAGCCGACCAGCGAGACGATCGCCAGCGGCACGTGGATGTAGAAGATCTTCTGGACGAACCCCTGCTCGGCGTCGAGCGGGGCGTAGAAGAACGTCAGTGCCAGCCCTGCCGTGATCATCAGGGCGGTTACGACCGTGAGGCCGCGCAGGTGCCGAACGTGGGTGCTCATACGATCCGTGAACTTCACTCCTCGATCAAGTAGTCAAAGAGACCTACCGCGAGCAGCGCGTTGAAGAGATCATAGAGCGCCAGCACCAACAGCCACTTCGCTTGCGGCGAACCGCTGGCGTTTGGAGTCAGCAGCGGACCGATCCCGCGAGCCGTGGCGATCAGCGCAGGCAGCATCAGCGGCAGCCCGATGATCGGGCCGATCAGGTCGCGGGCGCGAGTGTGCACGGCCAGCGCCGAGACGAACGTCCCGATCACCGCAAAGGCGCCGTCGGCCAGCAGGAGCAGCAGCGTGAAGGCAGGCAGCGAGTGGCCGAGCCGGGGCGGCGCCAGAAGCAGCGCGAACGCCGGCACCGCCACCAGCTCGAGCGCCACCATGAAGATGAACAGCGCGGCCGCCTTGGCGGCGAACATCGCCGTGCGGTCGACAGGCGCGAGCAGGAATGCGTCAAAGCCCCCCTGCTCTCGCTCGGCGACGAACAGCCGGTTGATCGCGAGCATCGCGGCGAACAGCAGCGTCACCGTGAACACGCCGGCCGCCAGCTGACCAGAGAGCGAGTCGCGGTTCAGGCCAAAGTGGAAGATGACGAAGGTCGAGACCGAGAGCAGCGCCATGCTGGGCAGCGTCTCCAGCGTGCGCAGCTCCAGCAGCAGGTCCTTGCGCAGGATTGCGGTGGCCGTCCTCACGCGTACAGCCCCCTCAGCCGCTCGGGCGCGAGGCCGGCCGGCGGGCCGAGATAGGCCGCGCGCCCTCCGGACAACGCCAGCACCACGTCGGCCTCGGCCAGCGCGGCCTGCGGGTCGTGGCTCGTCAGCACCCGGGTGATCCCGGCGCCGCGGCCGATCAGTGGCTCGACCAGATCACCGGCGGCCGGGTCCAGGTTCGAGCGCGGCTCGTCCAGCAAGAGCAGCTCGGGACGGTGCAACACGGCGCGGGCGACCGTCAGGCGCTGCACCATCCCGCGGCTGAGCGAACGCACCGGATCGTCGCCGCGCTGGCGCATGCCCACCGACGCGAGCACCTCCTCGACGCGCGCGGCTGGAACCCGGTGCAGACGCGCGTGATAGGTGAGGTTCTCACGGCCGCTCAGGTCCCGGTAGAGCAAGGGCTCGTGGCCGAGCAGGCCGATCCGACCGCGAACCGCCCAGGCTTGGCGCGGCAGCGGCTCACCGAACAGGCGCACGCTGCCGGAGTGCGGCCGCAGCAGGGTCGCGAGGATCCGCAGCAGCGTCGACTTGCCCGCGCCGTTGCGGCCCAGCACCGCGAGCGTCTGACCGGCCCCGAGCTCGAGCGTGATGCCGCGAAGCGCCGAGCGCTCGCCGAAGTGGCGGCTCAGGCCCTCCAGCGCCACGACCGGCTGGCCGCCGCCACCGGGCGGCGGCGCGCTCTCAGTGGTGATGGTGCTCGCCGCGTCCCGCATCTCGCCGACGCAGTGTGGCAACAGCGTGCCCGAGCACCGGCCCCACGACCCCGAACAGCTGCTCCACCGCCCGCGGGTTGCCGGGGAAGTTGACGATCAGCGTGCCGCCGGCGACGCCGGCCACCGCGCGCGAGAGCATCCCCATGGGGGTGTGCTCGAGCGACGCGGCGCGCATCGCCTCGGCCAGCCCCGGGACCTCACGCTCGATCACCGCGAGCGTCGCCTCCGGGGTCACATCATCTGGCGTCAGTCCTGTGCCGCCGGTCGTGAGTGCAAGCTCGACGCCGGCGGCGACCTGCTGCGTCAACCACGCCTCGATCGCGGCTCGGTCGTCCTTGACCACCGCCCGCACGACGATCTCAGCGCCCAGGGCGCTGACCGCGTCAGCGAGGGCCGGTCCCGATAGGTCTTCACCGACGCCGGCCGCGACCGACGTCGAAACAGTGAGGATCGCGCAGCGCATCGCCGGCGGAGCTTATCCGTACCGCGCGGCCGGCCGCGCCGCGCGGTACGCGGTCGAGCATCAGCGCCTAGCGCACTCCGGCAGCGACTGGGCGGATCACGGCGAGCAGATCGCTGGACTCGAGGATCAGGTGGTCATGCCCATCGACGACCACCTCCGTACCGCTGTACTTCGGGTAGAGCACGAGGTCCCCGGGCGCAACCTTGATCATCTCCTCGTCGTCGCCCACCGCAACCACCTCACCGCGCTGCGGCTTCTCCTTGGCGGTGTCCGGCAGCACGATCCCGCTACGGGTCACCGTTTCCTCCTCGACCACGCGCACCAGCACGCGGGCGCCCAGCGGTTGCATCTCTTCTTCCATGTTCATTGCTCCTTTGCTTTGTGAACGCGATTCGGGCGGCTAGCGGCCGAGGCCGAGCAGGCGATCGATCTTGGCGCGGTCAAAGCCGATCACCGGCTTGCCTCCGATCTCCACCACCGGCACGCCCATCTGCCCGGTGCGGCGCACGAGATCCCGCGCCGCGGCCTGGTCACGGGAGACATCGACGTCTCTGAAGGTGACCTTCTGCTGGCGCAGGTAGGCCTTGACACGGTCGCACCACGGACACGTCGGGGTGCTGAAGACCACGACTCGCGGCTGGCGGTTGGCGCCGTCGGCCCGCTTGGCCGACGGCGCTTCTGTAGCGGCGCTCACAGCGTCACCTCCGCGGTCCCGGCGAGCACGTGCTGGTCGAAGAACTCGCCGATCGCCTGCGGCGGGCGGGCACCGACGAAGCCGGTGAGCGGCTCGCCGTCGCGGAAGGCAAGCACGGTCGGGATGCTCTGGATGCCGTAACGCGCCGCCACCTCGGGCGCGGCGTCGACATCGAGCTTCACCAGCTCCAGCACTCCCGCCCGCCTGCCGGCCTCCTGCTCCAGGGCGGGGCCCAGCATCCGGCAGGGCGCACACCATTCAGCCCAGAAGTCGACCACCACCGGCAGCTCGCGCGAGCGCTCGATCACTGCCTGCTCAAACTCTTCCGCCGTAACGTCCATCGTCGTCTCGTTTCTGCTCGTTGCCAATGTGCGCGTGGCGGCGGCACTCAGCCACCATGCGCTCATATTACACCGCTGCACAACTGTAGCCTTGTGCATGCGCATTGTCTCTGCGCCCCTGCAGGCTCAACCGACGTGTGGCGGGCAGAGCGCCCGCTTGGCGCAAGGCCCATGTCAGGATGCGCAAACTGCCTGGCTCCGCCCCCAGTTCGCGCATATCTGCACGAAAATCGTGCGTCTCAGAGCAAACTGCCAGCGCGCCTGGCGGTTTGCGCGTTTAAGCATCCTCCACGGCCAGCACCCGGGCGGCGAGGGCGGCGCGGGCGGCTAGGGGGTTGGTGCTCTTCGGCTTGGGAAGGGGCGGGAG
The DNA here is from genome assembly GCA_027449125.1 of Solirubrobacterales bacterium. Classification (GTDB taxonomy): domain Bacteria; phylum Actinomycetota; class Thermoleophilia; order Solirubrobacterales; family Solirubrobacteraceae; genus Palsa-465. Next base: position 28,539 of record DAIDME010000087.1, read on the forward strand.
AGCGGTGCTCTCCCGCTGGTGTTTGTCTCTGACGAAGACCAGCCGCTGGCGCGGCCTTTTGCTGCGCGTGGTCGGGTGTGCGGTGAGCGGCTGAACGTCATACCGTCAAGCAATACTTGAGGGTATGTGCCTCGGACATGTTCGCGACGACCACGAGCTTCTGTGAGCAGCGGGTGGCGGGCGACTCGATCCATGCGCTGCTGCACCGTGAGTGCTTTGAGCTGTTCCCCGATGAACTGTTCGCTGCCCTGTTCAGGGAGGTTGGGCGGCGGTCGGTGCCGCCGATGATCGCGGCGGTCGTGATGGTGCCGCAGCGGTTGGAGGGTTGCTCGGATCGTGAGGCGGCTGACCGGCTCGCCGATGACCTGCGCTGGAAATACGCGTGCGGTGGTCTTGATTTCGACTACCCGGGGTTCGCGCACACGGTGCTCGTCGATATGCGCGCCCGGCTGGCGGCATCCGCGCGCCCGGACCGGATCTTCAAGGTCGCTTTGAAGGCGGCGAGGGAGGCTGGTTTGGTCGGCCGCAAGCGGGTGCTGGATTCCACGGCTTTGTTTGATGCGGCGACGACGATGGACACGGTCACGCTCGTGCGCGCCGCGATCCGCGGGGCGCTGAAGGCCGCCGACGGCGATCTTGCGCGCCAGGCCCGGCGGGCGCTGGCTCGTGGTGGAGGCTACTCCTCGGCCGGCAAGCCGGCGTGTGATTGGGAGGACCGCGAGGCGCGCACGCAGTGCTGTTGTTGCTCGACGGGCGGGAGGTTGAGCCGGAGCTGGAGCAGGCCGGTGAGCTGCTCGCGACCGTGGTCGGCCAGGACCTCCAAGAGGACACAGACGGGGTGTTCCGGATCGTGCGCGGGGTCGCGAAGGACCGGGTGATCCCGACTGTCGACCCGGACGCCCCGCCATGGTCAGAAGACCGCCGCCCGCGGGTTTGATGGCTACAAAGGCCATGTCGCGATCGACCCCGGCTCAGAGCTGATCGTCTCAACGCACCTCGGCGCCGGCAACATCGGAGACGCGGCAGCCGTGCAGGCGCTGCTCGCCCAAGACCTCCCCGCCACCACCGAGACGAGCGTCGAGCAGCCGCTGCAGGTCTTTGGCGATAGCGCCTATGGCACCGGCCAAGACCGAGCTCAGGATCGATCTGGACGCCGGCACGGTGACCTGCCCTGCCGCTCACACCGTGAAGCTGCGGACGCTCGAGAGCGGGCAGGTCGCGCGCTTCGGCGCGCGATGCGCCGCTTGCCCGCTGGCATCGCAGTGCCCTGCCAGCCGCCACGGGCGCAGCATTCATCTCGGCCACCACGAACGGCAGCTCGCTGCGGCGCCTGCCCGCCAGGCCGACCCGGACTGGAAGACCAGCTACACCAGCCCACGACCCAAGATCGGGCACCTGATGCGACGCAAACACGGCGGCCGGCACGCCAGAGTCAGAGGCCGAAGGAAAGTCGCCGCCGACTTCACATCGCTCGCCGCCGCGGTCAACCTCGCCCGCTTCAGCGTGCTCGGCCTGGACCGCCAACCAGCCGGACAGGTGATCAGCACAGCATGACCGAGCCCAACCTCACCCACAGCGACACACACGACCACTCGCCGCTCACCGGCGCGTGCCCGGCCCCCTGCGCGCAGCAAAGGACCGCGTCAGCGGCCGGTCTTCGTCAGAGACAATCGCAGGGAGAGCGCCAGCCCTCCCTGCTTCCCAGGCCCATTTGACACCGGCAGCCCACTAGGCAGTCGCGGGGTGGGCCTGCGCCCACGTGGCGATCGCACCCGATCCGGTCACGACCGCCCCGTCGTCCAGCACCAGGATCGGCACCGACTCCTGGCCGCTCAGGCGCTTGATCTCGGCGCGGTCGCGCGAGCGCGACCCCCAGGTCCAGAACATCCCCCGGTTGGTCTTGACGCGCCGCGTCTCGTACTGATAACCGGCCGCGTCGAGCGCCTTGGCAGCCTTGGTGCAGGGATGCAGAGCCCCGGGGCCGCTCGTCCCCACTGGGCAGACGTACAGGATCACAAACGGGATCCTACACCCGGCAGGCAGCTGCGCAAACTCACTAGACCCCCTCGGATCGAAGCCAGTCGAGCGTCTGGCGCAGGCCGGTCTGGTAGTCGACGCGCGGCTCCCACCCCAGCAGCTCGCGCGCGCTGGCCGTGCTGAAGCTCTGGTCGATGCCCATCAGCTGCACCGCCTGGCGCGAGAGCAGCGCGCGCGTCTTCAGCCCGGTGGAGCGCCGCAGGGCCCGGTAGCCGTGCTCGAGACCCATCGCGAGCCCGGCGGCGACCGGGTAGGGCACGTTGAAGCGTGCGGGCGGCGCCCCGAGCCCGGCTGCCAGGTCATCCACGAACCGCCGCCAGCTCACGTCCGAGCCGTCTGTGATGTTGAACACCCTTCCGGTCGCGCGCTCGTGTTCGAGCGCGAGCATCACGGCGTCGGCGAGGTTGTCCACGTAGCAGAGGCCGACGACCGCCCGCCCGCCGGCGACCAGCAGCATCTGCCGCTTGCGAACCGCCCGCGCGACCTCCAGGACGGTCTCCCGGCAGCCGGGCCCATAGACGGTCGCGGGCCTGAGGATCACCGTCTCCAGGCCCTCGGCGCCGGCGCGCCGCACCTCGTCCTCGGCGCCGCGCTTGGTCTGTGCATACCAGTTGGCAAAGCGCACCGGCCCGTGTGTCTCACCCACTTCCGCGGTGCCGGGATGGCCGTAGACGTCGGTCGAGGAGATGTGCACGAAGCGCTGCGCCGCCGCCTGCGCGCTCGCGGCCAGAAGGCTGCGCGTGCCCGCCACGTTGACGGACTCGATCTCGTGCGGCAGCGCCCAGTCGGAGACCATCGCGCCGGAGTGGACGACGTAGCGGCAACCCTCGACCGCGCGCGCCAGGGAGGCGGGGTCGGTGAGGTCGCCGTGCACCAGCTCGACGCCGAGCCCGGCGAGCTTGGCGGTGTCGCTGGTGGGCCGCACCAGACACCGGACCTGGTAGCCGTCGCGCACCAGGCGCGCGGCCAGGTGTCCGCCGATGAAGCCGCTCGCGCCGGTGAGCAGGCAGACGTTGTCGCGCTCCGGGTCCACCGGCAGGCCACGGTCGGGGGCGGCCGGGCCCGGCTGCGGGCCAGCGGGCCCGGAGCCGGGGAGCTCGCGGCGGCGGAGCGTCGTCACGGCGATGTCACGGACCACCGCCCAGTTCTTGCCGGCGTCGCGCTCGCAGTCGGTGAGGACCGTGTCGAGCGCGGCGAGGAACTCGTCGGCCTCGGCGTCTGTGAGCGTCAGCGGCGGCAGCAGCTTGATCACGTCGTTCTTGCCGGCGGCCATCGTGATCACACCGTGGTCGCGGTGCAACGGGATCACGACGAGCTGCGGGAAGAGTCCCTCACTGGCCATGCGCATCAGCCGCACCGCGAGCTGGGCCTTGCGTGAGCGCGGCGCTTTGAGCTCGATGCCTGCGATCAGGCCGAGGCCGCGCACGTCACCGATCAGCTCGTGGCGGCCCTGCAGCTCGCGCAGTCCGTCCATCAGCCTGGCGCCGAGCTGCGCCGAGCGCTCCACCAGGCCGTCGCGTTCGATCAGGCGCATCGACGCCAGGCCGGCCGCCATCGCCAGGCGGTTGCGACCGTAGGTCGACTGGTGCACGTAGCTGCGCTCGAGCGTGCCCACGGCGCGCTGGAAGACCTCCCGGCGCGTGACCATCGCGGCGACCGGCATGTAGCCGCCGCTGAGCGCCTTGCCGACGGTGACGATGTCGGGCTCGAGGCCCCAGTGCTCGCTGGCGAACCAGCGGCCGGTGCGGCCCAGGCCGGTCTGGATCTCATCGACGACCAACAGGGTGCCGTAGCGGCGGCAGAGGTCCTGGGCGGCGCGCAGGTAGCCCGCGGGCGGCAGCCTCACGACCTGGCCCTGGACGGGCTCGACGATGAACGCGGCGACGTCGCGCCGGCGCAGCTCCGCCTCCAGGCGGTCCAGATCGCCGTAGGGCACCAGGCCACAGCCTGGCAAAAGCGGCTCGAAGCCCTCTTTGAAGAACTCGTCGCCGACGATCGAGAGCGGCCCGAGCGTGACGCCGTGGTAGCCGCGCTCGCAGGCGATCAGCCGGGGGCGCCCGGTCGCGGCCCGCGCGAACTTCATCGCGCTGTCAACCGCCTCGGCGCCGGCGTTGGCGAAGAAGGTGGCGTCGAGTCCCGCCGGCAGCTTCGCGGAGAGCTCTCGGGCGAGCATCCCGGCCAGCACGCTGTAGTGGATCTGCACGCCGTCCAGCAGGTCTGAGTCGATGATCGCGTGCAGCACCGCCTTGATCTCGGGGTTTGCGTGACCGAGGCTCGAGAAGCCCTCGCCGCCGTGCATGTCCAGGTGTGGCCGGCCGGCCGTGTCGTAGATGTAGGAGCCGCGCGCTGTGGCGTACGGGCGGTCAAAGCCGATCGTCCGCAGCACGTCGACCAGCGAGGGGTCCAGGTACTGAGTGGCGAGCGCGAGCGCCTCGCCGGCGCGCGCCTGGGCTTCGCCGAGGATGCCGAGCGGGTCGGCGCCGGGTTCACTCACCGCGCGTCCAGTGCCCTGAGCGCCCGCCGGACTTCTCGACCAGCTCGACGCGCTCGATGCTCGCGCCCCGCTCGACGCCCTTGACCATGTCATAGACCGTCAGCGCCGCAACCGAGGCGGCCGTCAGCGCCTCCATCTCCACGCCGGTGCGGGCCGTGGTTCGCGCCTCGGCGGTCAGCTCGATCAGGCCGGCACCGGTGTCGATCGTGGCCTCGACGCCGACGAAGGCGAGCGGCAGCTGGTGGCAGAGCGGGATCAGCTCGTGCGTGCGCTTGGCGGCCTGGATGCCCGCGATCCGCGCCACCGCGATCACATCACCCTTCGGCGCGTCACCGGCCGCCACCAGCCGCGCGGTCCGCTCGCTGACCCTGACCAGCGCCCGCGCCACCGCCCGGCGGGCGGTCACCTCCTTGCCGGCCACATCGACCATCGTCGCGCGCCCGTCGGCGCCCAGGTGGGTGAGCGTCGGCTCGCTCAAGCGGGCTGGGCGACGGCAGCCTGGGCCGCGGCGATCAGATCCTTGACGGCGTCAAGCTCGCCCGCGCGCAAGAGCGCGATCGGGTCCGGCTCGCCGTTGACGATCTCCTCGAAGAACAGCTTGCGGTCCTGGTAGGTGGGCAGCGTCGCCTTGGCCCAGCCGCGCGCGTCGTTGAGCAGGATCGCCAGCGTCGCGTAGGGCTCACCGAAGAGCTCCGATATCTCGCGCTTCATGCGCTTGGCCAGCGCCGGTGAGGCGCCAGCGGTGGAGATCGCCACAGCCAGCGGTCCGGTGCGCACGATCGCCGGCAGGATGAAGTTGCAAAGCGGCGGCACGTCGACGACGTTGACGAGCATCGCCCGCGCCTCGGCGTCGTTGAAGACGTCGATATTGACATCGGTGTCGTCGGTGGCGGCGATCGCGATCAGGCAGCCGTCCAGGTCCGCGGGCTGGTAGTCGCGGGCGTGCCAGGCGATTGAGCCCTCAGCGGCGAGCTGCTCGAGCTCAGGGCGGGCGCGGGGCGCGACCAGCGTCACGTCAGCGTCGCAGGCCAGCAGCCCCTCAACCTTCTCGAGCCCCACTTCGCCGCCGCCGACAACCAGCGCCCGGCGCCCCTTCAGCCGCAGACAGGCGATGTAAAACGGGGTGTCCAGCATGTCGCGTACGCAGCTCTGGTCGCAGATCCCCCTGCGCAGCTGGCAGACGCACTCTTTGCCTTTGTAAGCCTGGGCTGGCATATGCACAGACAAGGCTAGCTGGCCCCGTCCAGTAGCCGCTGCACCACGGCCGCAAAGGCACGCAGGTCATCGAGGCCGGAGAGCGACTCAAAACACGCGGCGATCATCGATCGCTAGGTAGTCGTGCACCAGCAGTCTGCGCTGCCCTGCTGCCGAGGCCAGGCGCACCGACAGCTCCGCGTCGACGATGCCGGCCCGCGCCAGCGAGTGAAACACGCCGCCGTAGTCGGCGGCAGGCTCCAGGTTGAGCTCGCTCACCAGGTGCGCGCCGACGTCGACACAGGCCTGGATCGTGAGCTGGAGCCGCCGCTCGGTGGCGGCCCGCAGGTCGGCGTCAGCCAGGTAAGCGTCGATGCCGGCGTCACGCACGCGGTCGAGCGCCAGCAGCAGCTCTGCCAGCCTCGCGAGGCGGGCGACGACGCTCTCAGGATCGACCAAAGCGGCCCTCCTGGATCCGGTGCCTGACACCAGCCGCGAGCGCAGCACGCAGCGGCGCCGTGTCGAGGTAGTCGAGCAGCGCGCGGGTCTCGAGCCGCACACGCGCCACGGGGTCGCGATCGAGCAGGCGCTCCCCATCGCGCAGGACCCTGTGACGCAGGAGCGGCGTTGCATCGTTGAGCACCACGAGGTCGACCTCGTCGCAGCCAAGCTCCTCCGTAGCGGCGACCAGCAGCTCGAGCCGCATGGTGAGGCGCGCCTGCGCCCCGAGCACGGGGTCGAGCCACACGCCCAGATCGACGTCGGACAGCGGCCCGGCCCGACCGCGAGCCTGCGAGCCAAAGAGCACTGCCGCGACGACGCCCTCCCGGTCGAGCGCTGCAGCCAGCCGATGGCGAGCAGCCTGGTCGACCGCGGGCACCCACGCGCGTTCATCGACCTTCGCCATTCCAATATGATCGCGCAGGCCACGGCGCCGTGGCCGCCGCCGTCTTCGCCTCCGGCGGCCGGGCTCCCGGGCGCCCGCCGCGCGCCCGCCCGCCGCGTGCCCGCCCACGGGTCTCAGCCGTCAAGCTCCGCCTGCTGATCATCCAGACTGAGCTGGCGGGCGGCTGCGGCACGCGGCGCACGCGCCACGCTCACCGCCCCAGCGAAGATCTCGGGCTCGAGGAAGGCCTGCATCAGCTTGTGGTGGAAGCGATGGCGGAGCGTCTGGGTCTGGTGGTGGACGGCGGCGGCGTAGTCGGCCGGGGCGTGCGGGCGCTCTTCGGCGAGCTGCTGGGCCACCACCTCGCCGGCGGCCCACTGGTAGACGGCGTTGGCCGCCGCCTCCACCTCGAGCATCCGGAACGGGACGTACTCCGGCGCGCGCTTCTTTGACAGGCCGGCGCGCTGCGCCGCCCGTTCGAGCTCGCGGAACTCGCGCCGGCCTTCATAGACGGTGACGACCCCGGTCTCCGGGTCGAACTCGGCCTCCACCGGCTGGTCCTCGTTCTTGCGCGCGATCTCCCGCACCCAGCCGGACGCCCGGTGGCGCACGATCACGAGCTCGAGCTGCGCCGTGTGCTCGCCGGCCTGCGCGAGCACCTCGAGCCGCGACCCGGGCTCGACCGTGACGCGCGCCCGCACCGCCATCTGGATGGCGCAGATGCGCCGGCCGCCGGGCTCGGGGATCTCGGTCTGGCGCAGCGTGACGGTGATTCCGGGGTCGGCCTGGACCTCGACCGGCGTGCCGGGCGCCACCCGCAGCGGGTCTGCAAGCAGGGTGACGGTGCGCTTCTCGCCGGGGTGCAGCCGCAGCGGCGACTGCTTGAAGCGCAACGCCTCCGCCTGGACTCCCGGCGGCGGCGTTGAGGCGGGATCAGCCGGGTCCGCGTCCGGTGTTGGCTGCCCGCCGTCGTACGGCTCCCGTTCCCGGTCAGCATCGGACTCCGCCTCCGGCTGGCTCTGCTCCGGCCAGTTTGCCGGCGCGTGGGCCGACGGCTGCTCGCCGGGCTCCAAGCCGCCCTGACCAGGCCGGTCAAAGGCTGTCTTGAGCAGGTCGTTGAGCGCGCGCAGGCCGACCTGGTCGCGCGCCGAGACGGCCTTTGGCGCCGCGACCAGGTGCGCCCCTGCCCGCCGCTCCTCCGCCGCCACGATCGGCGCCAGCACGCGGTCTATGGCCGCGTAGAGCTTCGCAACCAGCGGATGGTGCTCGTTGAGCCCCGACCGGTCCACCTTCACGACCAGCTCCGGCCGCGGCCGGTCGAGCGCCTCGCGCTGCAACACCTCGATTGCCTCACAGAACACATCCCCGTACAGGTGGCGCGTGCCGGGCCGGCCCTCGAATCCGGCGAGCGTCGTCTCGTGCGCAGCGCGTCCGGAGCGGATCACCAGCCCGCCCCTCCGGGTGGCGCGCGAGAACCCCTGCGAGATCGGTTCCTTGGCGCGTCGCACCACGATCCTCGCGCTGAGCGCGGTCGTGACCTTGACCTCACCATCGAAGAGCACCGGCCGCTCCGGGTCCGGTTCGGGCGCGGGGTAGCGGACCAGCTGCGAGGTCTGGCCCGGCGTCGTCAGATAGACCGTGCGCTGCGGGTCTTCGAGGATCGGGCGCAGCTGAACGAGCTGGGCGACGAGCATCCGCAGCCTGCCGTCGGGCGGCAGCCGCGCGGCCGCGAGCGGCACCGTCACGCGCGTGCCGGACTCGGAGACCCCGAGCCGGTCCAGATCCGCGCGCGCAGCCGCGCCGTCGCGCACGTGCATGAAGGCGTAGGGCTCATCGCCCGGGGCCGGGAAGAACCAGGACTCGACCGCGCGCCCGGCGCGCACGCCCTCAATTCGTCCCGCCCCCTGCGCGAGCCACACGTCGCGCAGCCCCCGTCCGAACAGCCCACGCTGCCCGGCGCGTGGCGGCGCCACGCCGAGCGCGCCACGCCGAACCTGACCTCCGTTTGCTCCGGCTGCGCCGCTGCGCCCATGATCCGGTCAGTTTCGCGGATCGCCCGGACCCGTCGGCCCAGGGCTCGCGGCTCAGGCTCCGGCGGGGCTCTCGCCAGACCGATCCGGTCAACGAGGCGAGACCCACAGCCTCTGACTGCTCAGCCTGAATCCACAGAAGCGCCGGATCGCTTCGAGGCGGTCCCGCTGGACCGCCTCGGCGTCGTCGGGCTGGTGCAAGGACGCCCCGGCCACGGTGGGTGGCAGGAGCTTCTGGGGCGAGAGGTGGCCTCGTTGGTGCCAAGCGGAACTACCCGAGCAGCTGGCGTACGGTCGCCGTCTTGATGACCAGTCGCCGCGGGTCGCCCTTCACCGGTGTGAAGTCGTGGTGACGGTAAAAACTTGCAGCATCGTCGTTCAGCGCGTCCACGACTACCAGCTGTCCGCCGCCAACCTCGGCGGCACTCGTAGCACGACTGAGCGCGTCGACGAGCAGTTGCCCGCCGGGAGAGCATGGCGCGAGCAAGCTCGGTGGGCGCCAGCGAGAAGTAGGCCGACACCTGCTCAGACGCGCCGGGAGCGACCCAGACGAAGGTGCGGGCCGTACCCGCGTGCTGTGCCCGCAGCGCCTGCTCGGCCAGCCAGGCGTTAAGCGGTGGAACACCGCAGTCAAAGCTTGTGATGGCGCGGCGGCTCGAGAGTGCGACGGACTCGTACCCGGCGCTCAACGTTGCACGCATGGCCGCTTGCGCGCGAACGCTCGGGCCATGGTCGGCGTCTCGTCGGCCCGGTCGAGTGCGGCCACCAGCGCATCGAACTGCTCGGCCGGCATGAGCGTGCGATCCGCTCGCGCCTCAATGCGCCGGACACGCTCGAGCACCGCTTCCCTCACGAACTCGGCAGTGGTCGCGTGCTCCTTGGTTGCCGCGGCCGTGATCAGCTGCTTGTCCTCAGCGGAGAGCCGCAACTCGATGCGTTCACTCTTGCGCATGTCACGGCTGTACTACAGACGTCCGCACACTACGCGTAGGGCTCTCGCGCTGGCGCTGGCCGCTTGGCTTCTCGGATCGCTTCGAGGCGGTCCCGCTGGACCGCCTCGGCGTCGTCGGGCTGGTAGAAGGACGCCCCGGCCACGGCGGGTGGCATGAGCTCCTGGGGTGAGAGGTGGCCGGGGTGCTCGTGCGGATAGTCGTAGTGGCCCTCGGCTCGATTGGCCGAGCGCAGGTAGCCCGGCGGGGCCTGGGCGCCGTGCTCTCGCACGTGCGCGCGGGCGGCGCGCACGGCGCGCTTGGCAGCGTCTGACTTCGGCGCGAGCGACAGGTAGATGGCGCACTGGGCGAGCGCGAACTCCGCCTCCGGCAGGCCGACGTGCTCGACCGCAGCGGCGGCTGCGGTGGCGGTGACCAGCGCCTGCGGGTCGGCGTTGCCGATGTCCTCAGAGGCGAGGATCACCATGCGCCGCACGATGAAACGGGGGTCCTCACCGGCCTCGAGCATCACCGCCAGGTAGTACAGCGAGGCATCGGGGTCCGAACCGCGCGTGGCCTTTATCCAGGCGGAGATCGTGTCGTAGTGGTTGTCGCCGGCACGGTCGTAGGCGACCAGACGGCCCTGGAGCGCGTCGGCGATGCGTTCGACCGTGACGCGCTCGCCGTCGCCGGCCGCGCGCGCCGCCAGCTCCAGGCCGCCCAGCGCGGCCCGCGCGTCGCCGGCCGTCCACTGCGCCGCGTAGGCGAGCGCCTCGGCGTCCAGGCGCGCCGGGTCGCCCACCTCGCCACGCTCGACGGCACGGTGCAGAAGCATCAGCACATCCTCGGACGCAAGCGGTTCCAGCTCGTAGACACGCGCCCGCGAGAGCAGCGCCGAGTTGACCTCAAAGTAGGGGTTCTCGGTGGTGGCGCCGATCAGCGTCACGAGCCCCTCCTCCACGGCTGGCAGGAGCGCGTCCTGCTGGGCCTTGTTGAAGCGGTGGATCTCGTCCAGGAAGAACACGGTCGCGCGCCCCAGCGCGCGCCGCTCACGCGCCCGCTCGATCACCGCGCGCACCTCCGCGCGACCGGCAGCCACGGCGCTCTCCTCCTCGAAGGCCGCGCCGGAGGCGTGCGCGACGATGCGCGCCAGCGTCGTCTTGCCCGAGCCCGGCGGGCCGTGCAGGATCATCGAATGCGGTCGCCCCGACTCGATCGCCCGGCGCAGCGCCGAGCGCTCACCAAGCAGCTTGCGCTGGCCGACGAACTCATCCAGGCTGCGCGGCCGCATGCGCGCCGCCAGCGGCGCGCGCGGCGTCTCGCGCCCCGGCTCGCCCGACCGGGCCGGCTCGCCCGACCGGGCCGGCTCGCCTGACCGCTCGGGCGCCGCGTCATCAAAGAGCCTGTCCATCCCGGCAGTATCGCCGCCCGGAGCGGCAGCTTGCGATCAGCATCACCTGGTGGGGGTACACTGTCGGTATTCCAAAGGTGACGATCTATGTTCCTGACGCGGTCTATGACCAGTTGCGCGCGCGCCGACTGCCGCTCTCGCAACTCGCCCAACGGGCCTTCACGGAGGCACTCGCGCGCGACAGCAACGCGGCCTGGATCGCGGCCGCGCGCGCGCGGCCGTTGCGGGAGACGGGGATCAGCAGCGAAGCGCTGATGGCGCAGGTCGACGAGGAGTTCGGCGCATGATCGTGCTCGATGCCGCCGCGCTCGTGGATGTCGTTGCGGATCGCCCGAGCCGAGAAGCGGTGCTGGACCACCTCACGCAGCCCATCTGCGCCCCGGGACACCAGCTCGCAGAGGTGATCTCGGCGCTCACGCGGCTGGTGCGCGCGGATGAGCTCACGCCGAGCCAGTGCTGCCGCGGACTGCGCGACGCGGCGACTCTCGAGCAGGACATCGTGGCGCTGGACGACCGTCTGCTCGGGCGCGCCTTCGCGCTGCGCGAGCAGGTCCGCGTGCTGGACGGTCTCTATGTGGCCCTGGCGGAGCGCAGGGGCTGCCCGCTCGTGACCACCGACGCCCGGCTTGCCCGCGCAGAGCCGCCATGCGAAGTCATCCTGGCCGCGTAGGGCGAGCGGGATCGCAGCGCTTCTTAGAAAAATTTGCAGTCTTGCAGCCATAATTTCCAGTTTGCGAGCCCACCGCAGACTGTCCTGGCTGAGCGCGACGGTCCTCACGATCGCGGCGGTTGCCGTGGTCGTGGCGGCCGTGCACGCCGCACGCGGGACGACCGCGGCACACGGTACGACCGGGACCCGGCGGCTCGCGCACGGTGCGGCGCTGCCCGACGCCGCGGCTGCGAGCGCCGCGCGCCACGTCAGCCACCGCTCCCGCCGCGGCCTGCCCCTCCCCAGGCCGAAGGCGCTGCGGCCGTTCCAGAGGCCGCTCTACGCCAGGGAGGGCGTCTGGCATGCAGCGGGGCGGCGCCTGCACGGGCTTGCCGCCGTCTATGAGACGACGCTCGTGCCGCCGGGAGGCACGCAGCCGGCTGGCATCGCCTGGATGGACACGCACCTGCTGGCCGCGCGCCTGTACTCGGGCTCCGGCAGCCCGGGCGGCGGGCCATACAAGTACACCGCGCCGATCTCAGCGCAGGCGGCAACGACGCTCGTCGCCGCGTTCAACGGCGGCTTCTACATGAGCGCCGCCGAAGGCGGCTACTACACCGAGGGCAAGATGGTCTACCCACTGCGAGACGGTGCCGCGTCGCTGGTCATATACCGTGGGGGCTCAGTCAACGTCGGCGCCTGGGGCACTGACGTCTCGATGACCAGGAACGTGATCGCGGTGCGCCAGAACCTGGTGCCGCTCGTCGCCGGAGGCCGCCCCACGCCGCTGGCCTACACGTCGGACTGGCAGCTCTGGGGCGCCACCTGTGGGGCCACCAACTGCGCGTCGACCACACCGGGGATCGAGCACCAGTGGCGCTCCGGGGTCGGCGTGACCGCGGACGGCGCGCTCGTCTACGTGCAGGGCCCGGGCCTCGACCCGCTGCAGGTTGCCCAGCTGCTGGTCAGGGCGGGCGTCGTCAGGGGCATGCAGCTGGACATCAATCCCTACTGGCCGGTGCTCGTCACCTACAGGCCCAGGACCCCGTTCGGCGAGGCGACGCCGGCCAACGGCTCGAAGCTGCTGAACGGCAGCATCCAGGGGCCGGCCACTTTCTTCACGCCGTCGTGGGCACGCGATTTCATCACGATGTCAGCGCGCGGCTGACTGCGGCGGGATCTGAGTCGCCGTGCCCAGTGACCAGACGGCAAGCCCGTAGACGCCGAGCGCCCGCGCCAAGCCCAGCCTGACCGCCAGCGAGCGGCCCGAGCGGGCCCGGCGGGGATGAGCCGCGACACTGCGCGCAAACTCCTGACACAATGTAACGCGATGTCCGACCCGGTTGCCGCCGAGCAGCCACTTCCCGTCGCGGGTGCGCCGGCCGGCGCCGCCACGCCGATCATCCGTACCGAGCAGCTCACCAAGATCTATCCCGGTGCCGACTTCAAGGCGGTCGACGCCCTGAACCTGAGCGTCGAGCACGGTGAGATCTTCGGGCTGCTCGGCCCGAACGGGGCCGGCAAGACGACCACCGCCGGGATGCTGACCACGCGGGTCATCCCGACCTCGGGCAGAGCCTTCATCGGCGACGTGGACGTCGTTACCCAGCCGGCGCTGGCAAAGCAGATGATCGGCGTCGTCTCGCAGCAGAACACGCTCGACCGTCAGCTCACCGTGTGGGAGAACCTGTACTTCCATGGCCGGCTGTTCGGGATCGGCGCGGCGCAGTCGCGCGCGACCGCGGACCGGCTGCTGGAGCAGTTCCAGCTGAGCAAGTGGGCCAGGGCGTCGGTCTACGCGCTCTCGGGCGGGATGGCTCAGCGGCTGATGGCGGCGCGTGCGATCTTCCACCGCCCGGCGGTGCTGTTCATGGACGAGCCGACCGCAGGACTCGACCCGCAGTCGCGGCTGGCGCTCTGGGAGATCCTGGGCGAGCTGCACCGCGCCGGCCAGACGATCGTGCTGACCACCCACTACATGGAGGAGGCCGAGCACCTCTGCTCGCGGGTGGCGATCATCGACCACGGCAAGGTGCTCGCGCTGGACACGCCGGCGGCGCTCAAGCAGTCGGTTGAAGCTGACACCGTGGTCACCGTCCGAGCCTCGGGCGATGGCGCCGCACTCGCAGCGGCGCTCGCGGCCGGCGTCCCGGGCGTCACCCGCACGCGCGTGGTCGACGGCGGCGCCGAGCTCTACGTTAAGGGTGCGCAGCGGCTGATCCCACAGGTCGTGGCGGCGGCGGAGACGGCGGGCTTCGGACTCGCGGATCTGGCTGTCGCGGAGCCCACGCTCGAAGATGTGTTCATCACCCTGACCGGGAAGGATCTGCGCGAATGACCACCACCGCGGAAGCCGCGCCCAGCGCCGCTGCGGCGATCGCCCAGCGGCCCACCCGCTCGGTCTTTGACGCCAGCCGCACCGCGCTCGGCGCGCTCATCCTCCGCGACCTCACGGTGCTGCGCAAGAGCATCGGCGAGTTCGCGCTGCGGACCGTGATCCAGCCGTTCCTGCTGGTCTTCGTCTTCCTCTATGTCTTCCCGCACATCGGGCAGGGAGTCGGCGGCGGCCACGGCCGGGCGGCGGAGTCCGGCTTTGCGACCGTGCTCGTGCCCGGTGTGGTCGGGATCTCGATCATGTTCCAGGGGATCCAGGCAGTCGCGCTGCAGCTGGCGACGGAGTTCGGCTACACACGAGAGATCGAGGACCGCGTCCAGGCGCCCTGCCCGGTGTGGCTGGTAGCGGCCGCCAAGGTGCTCTCGGGCGCGGTCCAGGGCGTGCTGGCCGCCGCGATCGTCTTCCCGATCGCCGCCGTCGTCCACGCCGGCGGCGTGAGCGCGCACCTGCACGTCAACTGGCTTGTGGTGCTCACCCTGATCCCGATCGCCTGCATCTCCATGACATCCCTGGGGCTGCTGCTCGGCACCACCTTCGAGCCGCGCAACATCGGCCTGATGTTCGGCTTCGTGATCCTGCCGATCACGTTCCTCGGCGGCACCTACTACCAGTGGACCCGCCTATCCCCCGTCAGGATCGGCGGCTTCGAGTGGCTCAAGGTGCTGGTCCTGGTCAACCCGCTGATCTACATCAACGAGGGGCTGCGCGCCGGCCTCACGCAGGCATCGCACATGCCGCTGTGGGCGATCTATCCGGTGCTGATCGGCTTCGGCATCCTGTTCTGGATGCTGGGACTGCGCAACTTCAAGCGCCGCGTGCTGGCCTAGACGCCACGCGACGGGCGGCTTGCGCGCGGCGAGCGTCACCGCCTCGAGCCCCCAAACCTCGGCGGCTGCGCGAGCGTTGGGGGTTGCGGGCGCTGCAGCCGCCCGGAATCACCAACGCTCGCGTCGCCGGGCCGGTTTGGGGGTTGGGGCCGCTAGCCGAGCGCCCGCTCGAGCAGCTCGACGATCCGCTGCTCGACCGCGGGCGTCATCTCCCGCAGCGCGAAGTCGGTCGGCCACATGGCGCCGTCGTCGAGCTTGGCCTGGTCGCTGAAGCCAAATGTGGCATAGCGGGTCTTGAACTTCTTGGCGTCACGGAAGTAACAGAGGATCTTCCCGTCTCTGGCGTAGGCGGGCATCCCGTACCAGGTTCGCGGCGCCAGCCCAGGCGCCGCACGCCTGATCAGCGCATGCAGCCGCTCTGCCAGGAGGCGGTCCTGATCCGCCATCTGACCGATCTTGGTGAGCACCTCGCGCTCGGCCTCGGCGCCCTGCTTGGCGGCGCGCTCTTCTTTGAGGCGCTCCCGCATCGCCGCGCGCTCCTCGGCGGTGAAGGTCGAACCGGCCTTGGCGGGGCGCTGGCTGGTCTTTGTCTCATTGGCACGCGTCACGGTCGCTCCCGGCTTTCGGGTGGGTGGATCAGCCGACGGTAGCGGCCCGCCTCAATGCGCGCCACTCCGGGCTGTGCACACGGCTTTCACAACTCGTACACAACCTCGCGTTGGCCCGCTCGTAGTGTTGGCGTTGCCAGACGCGGATGCAGGACGAGCGCCCGCCAGCGAGCGCGGCGGAAAGGAGCAACATGGCGGACCACGCAACTGCCGTTGACGTCTACCGGCCCCTCGACGAAGCCGAGATCACTCAGAAGCACTGGCTGACGGTGATAACCGCGGGAATGGGCTTCTTCACCGACGCCTACGACCTCTTCATCATCGGCACGGTCACGGTCCTGCTGACGCCGATCTTCCACCTGAACACCGGCCAGATCTCGCTGCTGAACTCGATCTCGCTGCTCGCGTCGGTGTTCGGCGCGCTGGTCTTTGGCCGGCTGATGGACCGCCTGGGCCGCAAGCGGGTGTACGGGCTGGAGGTCGCGCTGCTGTCGCTCGGCGCCGTGCTCTCCGGCCTGTCCTGGAGCTTCACCTCGCTGCTCATCTTCCGCATAGTCGTGGGCATCGGTGTCGGCGGGGACTACGCCACCTCCGCCGTGATCACCGCCGAGTACGCCAACCGCAAGTCGCGCGGCCGGCTGGTCGGCAGCGTCTTTGCGATGCAGGGCCTCGGCCTGATCGCCGGCCCCGCGATCGCCTCCATCTTCCTCGGTGCCGGCGTCTCCGACCACATCGCCTGGCGCGTGATGCTGGCGCTCGGCGCGATTCCGGCCATCTCCGTGGTCTACCTGCGCCGCAGGATCAAGGAGACCCCGCGCTACCGGCTGGCCGTCCAGGGAGACCTCGCCGGCGCCACTGACGCCGTGAGCTGGACGCTGGGCGCGCACGGCACACCGGCATCCGCTGGCGGCGACGGCGCTCAGGCGCCGGCCCACGACACCGTCGCGAGCCGCGAGCCGCGCTCCGTATTCAGCCAGCTCCGGCGCGCTCCGTTCCTGTTGCGCCTGGCTGGGACGGCGGGCTCCTGGTTCCTGCTCGACGTCGCCTTCTACGGCAACTCGGTTTCCAGTCCGCTGATCCTGAAGCAGCTCGAGCCCAAGGGCACGCTGCTCGCGCACACGCTCACCTCGCTTGCGATCTTCGCGATCGCAGCCTTCCCGGGCTACTGGGTGGCGGTCATGCTGCTGGACCGGATCGGGCGCAAGCGGATCCAGTGGCAGGGCTTTCTGGTGATGGCGATCGCGTTTGGCGCGATCGGGCTGATCCCGGGCGTCGCACAGGACACGGCGCCCTTCCTGATCCTGTTTGCGATCAGCTACTTCTTCATCGAGTTCGGGCCCAACATGACGACCTTCGTCTACCCCTCAGAGGTCTACCCCACGGCGGTACGGGGCATCGGCGACGGGATCTCAGCCGGGTCGGGCAAGTTCGGCGCGTTCCTCGGCGCGCTCCTGGTCCCACACCTGCTGAAGTCGATCGGGATCTCCGGGGTGATGGAGATCATGGCCGTCGTCTCCGTCATAGGCGTCGCCCTGACGCTGATCGCGCTGCCCGAGCCGATGGGCAAGACGCTCGAGGAGTCCTCGCACGACACGCCCGCCGTCGTGCCGCTGCCGGCGGGAGCGGCAGCGGCCGCGAGCCCGGCCGTAGGCGTCGGCTCCAGGGCGTGAGCACCCCTGACAGCCACCGGGCCGCCCGGCAGTCGCGCCGGTGCGGGCCCCGTCAGCCCCGGTCCAGCGGGACCGGGGCTGCCGCTCTCAGGCTGCCTGCCGCAGCGCTGCGAGCTCGGGGTTGCGGGCCAGGGTGCTGAGCGCGCGGCGCTCCAGCTCGCCGGCCTGCGAGGTTGTGATGCCCAGCTCGGCGCCGGTCTGGCGGATCGTGCGGGGCTCGTCGCCGCCGAGGCCGAAGCGCAGCTCCAGCACGTTGCGCTCGAGCTCGGGCAGGCGGGCGAGGATCTCGGCCACCTGCGCATCGCGCCAGTTGTCGGCGGCGTGCTCCTCCGGACCACGCTCGTCGCTGCGCAGCAGATCGCCGAGCGCCGTCTCGCCGTCGTCGCCGACGGGCTGGTCGAGGCTGGTGATCGCCGCGGAGAGCTCACGCACCTCCGTGACCTGCTCGATCGGCAGGTCGGCCACGGCCGCCACCTCTTCGTCGGTGGGCTCGCGGCCGAGCTTCAGCGCCAACTCCGACTCGATCTTGCGGACCTTGACCTGGCGCTGGGCGACGTGCACCGGAACCCGGATCGTGCGACCCGAGTTCTGCAACCCGCGCTGGATCGCCTGGCGGATCCACAGCGTTCCGTAGGTGGAGAACTTGAAGCCCTTGCGCCAGTCGAACTTCTCTACGGCGCGGATCAGACCGAGCATGCCCTCCTGAACGAGGTCCTCGAGCGGCAGCCCGTGACCCTGGTAGCGGCGCGCCTGGGCAACGACCAGCCTCAGGTTCGCGTTGATCATGCGCGTCTTGGCGTCGAGGTCGCCGCGCTCGATGCGCTTGGCGAGCTCGATCTCCTCGGCGGCGGTCAGCAGTTCGTGGGTGCGAGCCTCACGGAAGAAGATCTCCAGCGACTCCATGGAGCCGTCGAGCACCGGTGCGGCGGCACGGCGGCGCGTCGTTCGGGTGCTGAGCGGCGTTCCCCGGCGCTCGCGCTGTGCGCCGGCGGTGTTGCTGCGGCGCGTGGTGCGCGCCGTCTCCTTATCGTTGTGCTCGCCTCTGGTGCGGGTCTTGGGTGTCATCGACTCGTTCTCGTTCGTTATTTTGAAGATGATCGAATTATACGTCTACGTAAATTTCTGTCAAGGTGCCGCGGTTCCTGCATGAGCCGCCCGGGCCTCTGCCAGTTCGCCCGCTGGACGGTGTTGGGCGCTGGTGTTGTGGGGCGCTGCTGGTCGCCCACAGCCAATGCTTACCGCTTTGCCACCCAACAACACTCAACGCGCCACAGCGATGCGTAAGTCCTTGCTAAGAAGTGACGAAGTTCGTTTCTGCGAGCCAGGCCGGGAGATCGGCCGGCGGCGCTGAAACTGAACGGGCGGCCACCCGCCCGGCAGCTGCCTTGCAGGTTCTACACCGGCAGCCGCGAGGAGTTACTCGGGACGCGTGCCGGCGGCGCGGGTGGGTTGCGGCGGCGCGGGTGGGCGCCAGGGGGCGCGCGGGTGGGCGCGCGGGCGCGCGGACGCCGCTGCCAGCGCGTGGCGGCGCAGGCGCTAGGCGCAGGCCCGGTGGCCGTCCACGTGCTGGAGCACGCAGTCGAGCAGGCCCGGGAAGCGCCCCTCCAGCTCCTCGCCGCGCAGCGAGACGAGCCGCTGGACGCCCTCGGTGCGGGTGTAGGTCAGACCGGCGTCGCGCAGAACCCGCAGGTGATGCGTGAGCGTGGACTTTGACACCGACACCTCGAGTCGCCCGCAAGAGAGCTCGTCGTGGCGCGCCAGCAGGCGCACGATCTCCAGCCGGACAGGGTCGCTCAGCGCGTGCAGCACGTCTGTGAGATCGAGCTGTTCGGGGTCGGGGTGTGCGATCACTCGCATCTGACGCTCACGAAGCTGGGGCTGCGTGCCGACACGCGTGCTGAGGATAGCGTGCGGGCGTGGCGAGCCGGCGGGCACGCGGGCGCGGCTTCAGCGAATGACCACCGAGCGTCGGCCCACCGGTCAGCCGCGCCGGCGAAGGTATGGCCCAAACCCGGCAGATTTGCCGGGTTTGGCCCACCGGCGGGCGGGTTCGGGCGCGCGGCCGGCCACCGGCGGGCGGGTTCGGGCGGGCGGCCGGCCACCGGCGGGCGGGTTC
>DAIDME010000088.1 GCA_027449125.1 Solirubrobacterales bacterium
ACAGAACTTCTGGACCGCGATCTATGCGTTCGGCGTGTGCTTCCTGGTGACCGTCGGCGTCAGTCTCCTCACCCAGCCGCGGCCCGAGGGGGAACTGGTCGGGCTGGTCTATTCACTCACACCGCGCCAGGACTCGAGTGCCGCCCGCTGGTACCGCCGCCCGGCGGTGCTCGGCGTGTGCGTCCTCGCTGCCGCCGTGACCCTCAACTTCTTGTTCTGGTGATCACTCATGGGACTTGATATCCGCATTCCGGTCGGTGCACTGTTCAGCCTGCTCGGCCTCCTGCTCGCCGGCTACGGTCTGCACGGCGGTGCGGCGCTCGCGAGACGCTCACTCGGCATCAACATCGACCTGTGGTGGGGCCTGGTGATGCTCGTGTTCGGCGTGGCCATGCTGTTGCTGGCGTGGCGCGCCCGCGCGCGCAACCGCTGAGGCGCACTCTTCGGTGATCGGCGTGTCAGCGCGCCTCTTACGGGGATGCGCGAGGCCGTCGGTCCGGACGTAGACGCCGCGCGTCTGTCGGTGAACCGCAGCCGCTGACCGATGTGCGCGAGGCGCAGCCGCTCGGGTAACAGCACCTCGACGCTCTGGCCGCGCAGCGCCCGCGGGTCATGGCCGAGCAGTCGCTGCACCGGGTCGCTGGCGAACACGATGGTTCCCGATTCATCGACAATGAGCGCCGCGGCCTGGGGATCCGGTAGCGCGCAGTCCAAGTGAGCCGGCGGTTGCATCACAGACCACGGTATTCGTCGTGATCGGGTCGCACAGAAGTCGGTACAAATGCGTATCCGCATCCGGTGCGTTTGCCCGCCCCGCCTAGGAGTCTGGGCGGCAGAAGGGGCTGACGAGGAGATTGCGGTGAGGTAGTTTGGGCCATGGCGACAAGCTACCTTCCGTACGATCCGCAGCAGATGCTGCTGCTGCCCGAGGCGATCCAGGATTGGCTGCCCGAGGGGCATCTGGCGCACTTCATCAGCGACACGGTGGATACACTGGATCTGGGCGCTTTTCATGCCCGGTACGAGCAGGACGGTCCGCGCAACCAGCCCTTTCACCCGGCGATGATGGTCAAGGTGCTGCTGTACGGGTATGCCACCGGGGTATTCAGCTCGCGCAAGATTGCCTGCAAGCTGCACGAGGACGTGGCTTTCCGGGTGCTGGGGGCGGGGAACTTTCCGGCGCACCGCACGATCCGGGACTTTCGCGCCAAGCACCTCAAGGAGCTCTCGGAGCTGTTTGTGCAAGTGGTGCGCCTGGCTGGGGAGATGGGGCTGGTGAAGCTCGGGACGGTGGCCATCGACGGCACCAAGATCAAGGCCAACGCGAGCCGCCACAAGGCGATGAGCTACGGGCACATGATGAAGGCTGAGGCTGAGTTGAAGGGACAGATCCAGGGGTTGCTCAAGCGCGCAGCGCAGGCCGACGAGGCGGAGAAGCATGAACCGGAGCTGGACATACCGGCGGAGATTGCGCGGCGCGAGACGCGCCTGAAGGCCATCGAGGCGGCGCGGGTGCGTCTTGAGCAGCGCCAGCGCGAACAGGATCGCCAGCAAGGGCGCCGAGTGGATGATGAGGGCAACACCAGAGGTCCGGGCGGTGGGCTGTGCACGCGCCCCTTTGGCGTTCCCGAGGCACAGGCGCAGGAGAACTTTACCGACCCGGACAGCCGCATCATGAAGCGCGCTGGCGGGGGTTTTGACCCCGCCTACAACGCGCAGACGGCGGTGGACGCGGCCGCACACATCATCGTGGCAGCCGAACTGGACAACGCCGCGCCGGATGCGAAGTGGCTGCTGCCGATGATCCAGGCGGTGCGGGAGAACCTCGGTGAGTTGCCCGAGCTGGGCTTGGCCGATGCGGGCTATCGCAGCGAGGAGAACCTGCGGCTCGCCCCGATCGAGTTGGTGGTGGCGCTGGGTCGTGAGGGCAAGCGCCACGCCCAGATCGATCCACAGACTCATCCGTACACCGCCGCGATGGCCGCCAAGCTGCACAGCCCAGCGGGCCGCGCGGCCTACCGCAAGCGCAAGTGGATCGCCGAGCCACCCAACGGCTGGCTCAAGAGCGTGCTGGGGTTCCGCCAGTTCAGCTTGCGCGGCATGGCCAAGGCGCGCGCCGAGTTCAAGCTGGTATGTGCGGCGCTGAACCTGCGGCGCATGGCGACGATGGTCGCTTGAGAGAGTCATAGGCGCCGCTATCCATCCCGGTCACGCGGAACACCTTCGGGGCCTGCACATGCCGATCAGCACCCGTACCGGCACCGATGAGACCCGCTCGACTGCCGATGACACGAAAGTCCCTCGACCATCAACACTGCAAGTGCTCTGCCGCCCAAACTCCTAGGACGCCGCGAGCAGCGCCTCCACCTCGGAGGCGCTGGCGCGGCGCATCGGCCGGCCGTCAACGGGACTCACGGGCGATTGGCGGATGCCGTCGGCCGGGAACACCGTCGCCTCAATCGGCTGCGCTTCGATCTCAAA
>DAIDME010000089.1 GCA_027449125.1 Solirubrobacterales bacterium
AGGAAGCGGCCAAGAGCGGCGACGCGGGCCAGCTCGCCGCCGCTGAGCAGAATCTGACCTTCCAGCGCCTCAAGGCCGCGCATCGAGCGGGTGTATGACGATGCTAGGTCTAACGCGGAAGTTGACGCCGGACCAGGAGGCGGCCCGGCAGCTCGCCATCGCTTCGGCGGTCGAGCAGAAGCGCGCGGACAGCGTGGCGCGTGAGCGGGAGCTGGCGCAGGCGAATCGCTGGCGTCGCCACCAGCTGTGGGCCGAGGCGGAGCGGGACCGTGACGAGCAGCGGATGCGGGAGGCGGCGCGGGTGCAGGCCGCGCGGGTCGAGCGCGAGCAGTTGCAGCGCGAGCAGGCGGCGGCGCTGGACCGGCAGCGGATCGAGGCCCTCAGGAGCGCAGAGCGCGAGGTCAAGGCCCTCGACGACGCGATCCGCCAGCTGTCGGGGCCGCATGACCTGGCCAGCGTCGCGGGAGCAGTCGAGGCGGCCAGCGCGCAGGCGCAGGTGATCGCGCTTCGCGAACTCCGCGAGCGTGCGTTTGGCCGCCTGCTGGTGGCCGAGCGGGCTTGCGGGCGGCACCGGGCGGGGGCATAGCGATGCCGGCGATCATTCCGCCGCGCAGGGAGCGGCTCGCGCAGGCGATGGGCGGCTCGATGAGCGCAACGCGAGCGCTGACATCCCAGCAGGACTTCTGTATCTCGAACGCGGCCGGGCAGGTCGCGTTCCGTACCGGGGTCCTGCACCAGTACCCGCCGGTGGCGTCGCGGCCGGTGAACTACACGTCCGGGTACGGTTGGGAGGTTCTTCAGTCCGGGCTTTCGGGCGCGCCGGTCGCTCGCGGCGGGATCGTCACGTGGACGTTCGGCAGCCAGTCGCCATCAACTCTGGCTGCCGCCGCGGCCGCTGGCGCGACCGAGATCTCAAGCAACGAGAACTACTATCCCGGCGGCGGGCTGAGCGACCCGATCGTGCTGGATAGCGGCACTGGCGTCGCGGAGGGTGCGGTAGTGACGGGCGGCAGCGGGGCAGGGCCTTACACCCTGACGCTCGCCAACCCGTTGCTGTACGCGCACGCGAGCGGCGCGACGATCGGCCAGCAGCGGCAGCTGGTCCTGACCGCGCTGGTGCTGTACGACCAGAACGGCATCCCTGCGCAGGTGCTGTCTCAGTCTGGGCAGCTGTCGATGGATGCGGACGGGAACCTCCAGGCGCAGGTCCCGTATGCGTCGGCAGGGACGGTCACGCTCGCGGCCGGGGCGGCGACGGTCACGGACACGAACATCACCTCGGAGAGCATCGTGCGAACGTTCAACATCGGTGGGGGCGGGACTCCGGGGGCGCTGTGGGTGGGCCTGACGGCGGGGAGCGGGTTTACGGTCCATTCGACCAGCGGGTCGGACACGTCCCAGGTCCGCTACGAGGTCGTTTCCTACTATCCGGCTCCGGGTGGTGTCTGATGGCGACGATAGCTGCTTGCATCGAGCTGGCGGGCTCCGCCGGGCTCCTCGCCGGTACGTTCGCTTTGTGGCGTCGCCGTCGGCGAGCGTGACGCTGCGGTCCCGCTCCTGGTCGCCGTTGCTCGGCCGGGAGCGGGACGAACGCCTGTTCGCTCCTACGGCGTTCTAAGCAGCGCGCCGGCCCGGGCGGGTGTTCCCCCGCAAACGGGCGCGGAGGGCCGTAGAGCGGTTCGCGTAACGTCACAGAGGCCGTTCCGCCGCTAGCTGCTGTGCCTCTGAGGACTGGCGCTTGGTCAGGCCGAGTTCCTTGAGAGTAGGAGGCGGTACGACCTCGAAACGGTCCCCCGGGCGTACCGTTTGCGGGGGCCGTCCGGTCTTGATCTGCTCCCGCACCACTTCTCCGAGGCATCGTTTGGCGTCTAGCGCGAGTTCGCCTGCATACCGCCTGGGCGCGGGTTCCCCCGTCCGAGGGCGCGGAGGCGCTTCGCGGGGCGCACAAGGGGCCACGGGAGTGTTTGCCTGCGTCGTCGGCGGGACAGTTTCGGTACACGTTGGGTACACGCCACTCAGCCGAGCAGTTGACGCCAACGAGAAAAGCCCCGCATTAGCAGGGCTTTTCTGATACCGCGGGAGAGATTCGAACTCTCACGCCCTTGCGGGCAGCGGATTTTGAGTCCGCCGTGTCTACCGTTCCACCACCGCGGCGTGGCAGGCCAAGTCTAAGGGCGACGGCGTGGATCAGGCGACGAGCGCGGCGAGCTCGTCGATCAGGGCCGGCGCCGCGACGATCACACCGGCGGGGAGCTCGCTCGTGGCCGCGAGCCTGCGCACGCTCAGGCCGGCACGCTCGCAGATCAGCATCCCGGCGGCGATGTCCCAGTGGTTCACGTCCCGCTCCCAGTAGGCGTCCAGCCGGCCGGCCGCGCAGGCACACAGATCGAGCGCCGCGGCGCCGGCACGGCGAATGTCCCGCGCGGCTGGGGTGACCCGCTGCGCGACCGTTGCCTGAATGGCCCTGAGCGTCGCGTCGTAGGCAAAGCCGGTGCCGACCAGCGCCCGCGCGAGCGTCTCGCACATCGTCGGCGTGAGCGGCTGCCCGTTGCACAGCGCCTGCCCGTGGCGGATTGCGCTGAAGAGCTCACCCGCAACCGGGTCGAGCACCACCGCCGCGAGGCCGCCGGCGGCGTCCTCAACAGCGACGCTGACCGCGAAGGTGGCCGACCCGTACAGAAAGTTGACGGTGCCGTCGAGCGGGTCGATCACCCAGCGAAGCTCGCCTTCGCCGGTCGCGCCACCCTCCTCACCGAGGATCGCGTCTTCGGGCCGGCGGCGCCCGAGCACGTCACGGATCGCGCGCTCGGCGGCTAGGTCGGCGTCGGTGACCGGGTCGGTGGGCGTGCTCTTGGTCGCGACCTCGAGCGGGCGCCGCCAGCGGGCAAGCAGCTGCTCACCGGCGGCGCGCGCCGCCTCGCTCGCCACATCGAGCAGCTCGCGCTCGAGCTCTGCCGCTCTCTCGGTGGCCATCAGACCGGCGTCACCGGGTTGCGCTTGGCGGGCCACTCTCGCACCCGTGTCGCGGCGAGCGCGAAGCGGCGGATGAGCTCGCCGCGCAGCTGCTCGGGCTCGATCACCGCGTCCACCACCTGCTCTGAGGCCAGGTGCAGGATGTCAATGTCGCGCGCGTACTCCTCGCGCAGCTCCTGGGTGCGGGCCTCGCGCTCCGACTCGTCCGCGATCGCCTGCAGCTGGTTGTAGTGCACGGCGTTGATCGCGGCGCTCGGCCCCATCACGGCGATGTGCGCCCCGGGCAGGGCAATGCAGCAGTCGGGCTCGAACGCCGGCCCGGCCATCGCGTAGAGGCCGGCGCCGTAGGCCTTGCGCAGGATCACCGAGATCTTCGGGACGGTCGCCTCGGAGACCGCGCTGACGAGCTTCGCGCCGTGGCGGATGATGCCCTCGCGCTCGACCTGGGTGCCGATCATGAAGCCCGGCACGTCGGCGAGGAACAGCAGCGGCAGGTTGAAGGCGTTGCAGGTCTGGATGAAGCGCGCCGCCTTGTCTGATGAGTCGGTGAACAGGACACCACCCTTGACCTTCGGCTGGTTTGCGACAACGCCGGTCACACGGCCGCCGAGCCGCCCGTAGCCCACCACGAGCTCCTTGGCCCAGCGGGCGTGGATCTCCAGGAACGAGCCCTCGTCGAGCAGCGCGTCCAGCACGTCGTGGATGTCGAACGGCTTGTTCTCATCGGCCGGGATCAGCTCTGAGAGCGCCTTCGCCGACGCCGGTGCGACAGCGGGAGCAACCGGCGTCGCAGCCTCGAAGTGGGTCGGCATGTACGAGAGATACCTGCGGGCGAACGCGATGCCCTCCTCATCGGTGGCCACCAGCGCGTGGCCGACGCCGCTCTTTGCGGTGTGCATGCGGGCGCCGCCCATCTCCTCGAGCGTGACCCGCTCGCCGATCACCATCTCCGCCATGCGCGGCGAGCCGAGGTACATGGAGGCGTTGCCGTCGCGCATGATCACGATGTCGCAGAAGGCGGGGATGTAGGCGCCGCCGGCGGCGCTCGGCCCAAACAGCACGCAGACCTGGGGCACGACCCCGGAGAGGCGCACCTGGTTGTAGAAGATCCGACCGGCGCCGCGGCGGCCCGGGAACATCCGGACCTGCTCGTTGATGCGCGCGCCGGCGGAGTCGACCAGGTAGACGATCGGGCAGCGGATCTGCGCCGCTCGCTCCTGCAACCGCAGCATCTTCTCGACCGTGCCGGGTGCCCAGGAGCCAGCCTTGACAGTCGGGTCGTTGGCGATCACCGCGACCGGGCGGCCGTCCAGGGTGCCGACGCCGGTGACGACACCGTCAGCGCCCTCACCGTCGGTCTCGCACCTGGCGAGCAGGCCGTCCTCGGTGAAAGAGCCGCCGTCGAGCAGTGACGCGACGCGCTCGCGCACCGGCAGCTTGCCCTGCTCGGCCGCCTTGACGCGGTGACGCTCTGGGCCGCCCGCACGCGCGCGCTGCACGGCTTCGCGCAGCGTGGTGGCCTGGTCTTCGGTGGTGCTCACGCGGGCTTCAGGCTAGCGCCAGTCGATCGGGCCGGCGCTCAGCAGGTGGCTCGTGAGCTTGCGGCCGAGCGCCTCCTGCGCCGCCCGCGCAGCCGCAACCAGCGCCGGCAGGTCGATCCCGGTGGCGATCCCCATCTCGTGGAGCATCGAGACGAGGTCCTCGCTGGCGATGTTGCCGGTCGCGCCTGCCGGCACCGGGCAGCCGCCGAGCTCGCCGAAGCTCGACTCAAAGGAGCAGACGCCCGCCTCGAGCGCCGCCAGCACGTTCGCGAGCCCCTGGCCGCGGGTGTTGTGGAAGTGCGCCGTCAGCTCGACCTCGGCCGGCAGCTCGGCGCGCGCCTGCGCGAAGAAGTCGCGCACCTGGCGAGGGTTTGCCATCCCGGTGGTGTCACCGAAGCCGACCTCCTGCGCGCCCGCAGCAACCAGGCGCCGCGCGATCTCGAGCACGCTGTCGGCTGGCACCCGCCCCTCGTAGGGGCAGCCGAAGCTCGTGGAGATCACCGCCTCGCAGCGCAGGCCCTCGCGCTCGGCGCGGGCGAAGGTGCGCTCGAGACCGGCGATCGACTCGCCGACCGAGCGCCCGACGTTGTGCTGGTTGTGCGTCTCGGAGGCTGAGAGGAACCCGTTGATCTCGCTGAAGCGCTCCCGGTGGGCGAGCGCCCGCTCGAGCCCGCGCTCGTTGGGGATCAGGACGCTGGCGCTGACATCCGCGGGCAGCCTGACCCGCTCCAGCACCGCGTCGGCATCGGCCAGCTGCGGGATCACGTCGGGCCGCACGAAGCTGGTGAGCTCGATCCGTCTGACGCCGCTTGCGGCGAGCAGCTCGATCAGCCGCACCTTCACGTCGGTGGGCAGCACCTCGGGCTCGTTCTGGAAGCCGTCGCGCGGGCCGACCTCCCTGATCCGCACGCTCGCCGGAAGCTCGCTCATACGCCGCTAAACGTTAGAGCGCGGCGGAGCGGCGGGCCAAATACATGCTCTGGCATGTATTTGGCCCGCCGCCTCCAGCTAAGCTCGCCGCCGATGTCTGATACCAAGGGCAAAGTGGTGATCCTCGCGGGTGGCACGGGGGGCGCGAAGCTCGCCCGCGGCATGCTCGACGTGGTCGGGCCCGGGCGCCTCGCCGTGATCGCCAACACGGGCGACGACACGGAGATCTACGGCGCGCACGTCTCGCCCGACCCGGACCTGGTCACCTTCTGGCTGGCCGACCGCATCGACGAGCGCGGCTGGGGCCTGGACGGCGACAGCTTCAACGCGATGGCGATGCTCAGAGAGCTCGGTGAGGACGTCTGGTTCAACCTCGGCGACCGGGATCTCGGGATCGCCATCAAGCGCGCCCGCGCGCTGGCCGGCGGGGAGCGGCCCACCGAGATCCAGGCCATGCTCGCCGCCCGGCTCGGCGCCCGCGGACTGGTCCTGCCGATGAGCGACCGCCCGGTCCGCACGCGGATCAGCGCCGCCGGCCGCTGGTGGACGCTGCAGGAGTTCATGATCCGCGCACTGACACAGGGCGAGCCCGCCGTGGAGGACGTTCGCTTCAGTGGCGCCCGCTCCGCCGGCACCACCCCCGAGGTGCTCGCCGCCATCGCCCACGCGGAGGCGATCGTGATCGGCCCCTCCAACCCCGTCATCTCGATCGGCCCGATCCTTGCCATCCCGGAGCTGCGTGCCGCCCTGCGCGAAGCCCCGGCTCCGGTCGTGGCGGTCAGCCCGATCGTCGGCGGCTCCATCCTCAAGGGCCCGACCGCAGCGTTCATGCGCCACCGCGGCGTCGAGCCGACCGCGTCCGGCCTCGCGAGCCTCTATGACGGTCTGATCGACGCGATCGTCGCAGACGAGCCGGCACTCTCCGGAATACCGACGCTGCGCACCGACCTGCTGATGGACGGCCCCTCGGGTCGCACCCGCCTGGCCGCCGAGACGCTCGCGTTTGCGCTCTCGCTACCGCCGCGCCCGCCCCAGAGCCGCTAGCTTTCGCGCCCAGTGAGAACCGTCGCGATCATCCCGGTCAAACGCCTGGACCTGGCCAAGCAGAGGCTCGCGCCCGCAGTGGCCGGCGGCCACCGGCGGGCGCTCGCGGAGGCGATGCTCGCAGACTGCCTGCTCGCATTGCGTCGCGTTCAGGGGCTCGACGAGATCTGTGTGGTGACAGCGGATCCCACCGCGTCGCACCTGGCGGCCGAGCACGCGCTGACGGCGATCGAGGACACCGCCTCCAGCCACAGTGGGGCCGCCATCCTCGGTGTCAGCCATGCACTCGCCGGTGGCGCCGCGCGCGTGCTGCTGGCCGCCGCCGACTGCCCGCTGATCGACCCTCGCGAGCTAGACGAGCTGCTCTCCCGCCCCGCCCCGACGCGCTCGGTGCTGGTCGTCCCTGACCGTCACGGCGAAGGCACCAACGCGCTGCTGCTCAAGCCGCCCGACGTGATCGCGCCCGCCTTCGGCGAGGGCAGCCGGCGGCGACACGTCACCACCGCCGCCACCGCCGGCGCGATGCCCGAGACGGTGGCGCTGCCATCGATGGGGCTCGACATCGACACGCCCGCCGACCTGGAGCTCCTCGTCACGACGCTCGCCTCAACCCGCGGCCGCGCCGCACACACGCGCGGGCTGCTCAGCCAGCTCACCCGCGCCCACGGCTCATGCTGAGCGCCACGCCCCTGGAAGGGCTGCCCGAGGTCACAGCCGGGCTCGACCTCGGCCAAGCGATCACCACGGCACTGGCCCGCTGGCCAGTGCCTGAGCGCCCGCGCCCCGGCGACGTACTCGTGGTCGCCCACAAGGTCGTCTCCAAGGCCGAGGGCGCCACCCGTCGCCTGAGCGCCGTGCGGCCGAGCGCGCGCGCCGTGGAGCTCGCGGCCGGCGTGCGGGATCCGCGCGTGGTGCAGGTGGCGCTCGACGAGAGCCGCACGGTGGTCCGCGCCGTGCCCGGCGTGATCGTCTGCGAGACCCATCAGGGCTTCGTCTGCGCCAACGCCGGAGTGGACCAGTCCAACGTGCCCGGCGAGGACCTCGTGCTGATGCTGCCGAGCGACCCCGACGCCTCCGCGCGGCGCATCCGCGCGCGCATCCGGGAGCTGGCCGGCGTGGCGCCCGGGGTCGTGATCTCCGACTCCTTCGGCCGCGCCTGGCGGACCGGACAGGTGGACGTGGCGATCGGCCTGGCGGGGGTGGCGGCGCTCGATGACTGGCGCGGACGCACCGACAAGGACGGGCGCGAGCTGCACGCGACCGTGATCGCGGTGGCTGACCTCCTGGCCGCCACCGCCGACCTGGCGCGGCGCAAGGACGCAGCCCAGCCCGTCGTGCTGATCCGCGGCGCCGGCGAGTACGTGACTGAGGACGACGGCCCCGGCGTCAGACCACTGCTTCGAGAACGCGCTCAGGATCTCTTTCGTTGATGCCCCCGCGGCTTGCGATCACCACGGCGGCAAGGACCACCGCGACCCCCAGCAGCTGCAGCGCGCTGGGCCGCTGGGCGAAGATCACCACCCCAAGGATCATCGAGCCGACCGGCTGGATCATCAAGAGCAGCGAGGTCATCGCGGCGGGCAGCCGCGGCAGGGAGATCGTGATCAGGAGCCAGCCGATCACCTGTGAGCCGAGCGCGAGCACGAGCAACCAGCCCGCGCCCGGCCAGCTGGGGACGAACCGCGCATCGCCCCAGATCAGGCCGATCACGCTCGCCGCGACACCCGCGCTGACGGTCAGATCGAGCAGCGGGCCGGCGGGTCTGCGCAGGTCCACACCTCCGCGCCGCAGCAACAGCAGCGCGCCGGCGTAGGCGACGCCGGCACCGACCCCGTAGGCCGCCCCAGCTCCAGGGTCGGAGCCGTAGGCGCCGCGCTCGAGCACGCCCGAGATCATGAGCACGCCGCCGAGCGTCGCCGGCATCGCCAGCAGCAGCCGCCGGGCGGGCCGCTCGGAGAGCACGAGCCAGGCCGCGAGCGGCACCAGCACCACCTGGATGTTGGCGAGCACGGTCGCCAGGCCAACTCCCACGTCGGTGATCGAGTGGTCCCACAGCACCAAGTCGATCCCCATGAGCGCCCCACCACCCAGCGCGGCGCGGCGGTCACGCCAGGCGCGCGTGCCGTAGCGCCGGTCCTCATGCAACGCCAGCACCAGCAGCACCGGCACTGCGTAGGCGCAGCGAAAGATCGCGGCGGTCGAGGCGGAGGCCGCACTCAGCTTCACCCAGGTGCTGGAGAATGCGATCACCGCCGCCCCCGATACGGCACAGAGCGTCGCCGCGCGGCGGGTCGACAGCCTTTCGTACATGGCACCGAGGCTATCCGGCTCGCGCGCCGGCGCGTTGCCGTGACCACCACGACGGCGCTACGCCGTGGCGGCCAGCTCCTCGACCACCGACAGCAGCTCGTCGACCTGCGCGGGCGCGGTGCGGAAGTTCGTGAAGCAGACGCGCAGGCACGTGCGCCCGTCGACCTCCGCGGGGGCGAGGTAGACGCGTCCATCGGCGGCGATCGCCTGCGCCAGACGCAGGTTGTGCGCGTCGGCCTGCGCCGGCGACGCCGAGCGATCGGGCAGGTGCCGGAAGCAGACCACCGACAGGGACGGCTCGGTCATGACTTCGAAGTCGGCGTGAGCGGCCAGTGCTGCGCCGAGTCGCTGGGCGTGGGCGGCGGTCTCACGGATCCAGGCGCGCATCAGCTCCGCG
This sequence comes from Solirubrobacterales bacterium, assembly GCA_027449125.1. Taxonomy (GTDB): domain Bacteria; phylum Actinomycetota; class Thermoleophilia; order Solirubrobacterales; family Solirubrobacteraceae; genus Palsa-465. The sequence goes on from DAIDME010000089.1 coordinate 9,196, forward strand.
CCGTAGGCCCGGAAGGCCAGCCAGAGCTTGAGCGATCGCACCGGCCGCGAGTACTCGAGCGTGCGGTCGACGGCGTTGGCCGCCACGCCCGCGTGCAGCATGTAGCGCTCGTCGTGAGCGAACGCGTGCTCGAGCTCACCGGCGCGGGCCATCAACACGAGGCTGCAGCTCTTCTGGACGCCCAGCCACTTGTGCGCGTCGATCGTCAGCGAGTCGGCGCGCTCGATACCCGCAAACTGTGGCGCAAGGCCAGGCTCGCCGGCCGCCGGCCCGCCGTAGGCGCCGTCCACATGCATCCACACGCCATGCTCGGCGCAGACCTCCGCGACCTCATCCAGCGGGTCGATCGCGCCGGTCAGCGTGGTCCCGGCGGTGGCGACGACCGCGACCGGCACCACGCCGGCGGCGATATCGGCTGCCAGCGCCCGGCGCAGCAGCTCGACCCGCATACGCCGCTTGGCGTCGATCGGGATGCGACGCAGGGCCTCGCTGCCCAGGCCCAGCACCTCGACCGCGCGCGCGACCGAGTGGTGGGACTCATCCGAGCAGTAGACCGCGGCGCGGCACCCCAGCACGCCCATCCTGCGACAGTCGGGCAATGCCCGGCTGCGCGCGGCGGTCAGGGCGGTCAGGTTCGAGGTCATGCCCCCGCTCGTGAACACGCCGTCGGCTTGCGGGTAGCCCACGAACTCAGCCACCCAGCGAAGGGTCTGGCTCTCGAGCATCTCCGCCGCGCCCGCGGTTACGGCGAGGTTGACGTCGTAGGCGCTGGCGAGCGCTCCCGCGAGCACGCCCGCCTCGAGCCCGGTCGAGCCGATGTAGGCGGCATACAGCGGCCTGGCCGGCGAGACGCTGGCGTCCAGTGCGCTGGCGATGTCCGCGAGCGCAGCCTCGGGGTCACCGGGCGACGCCGGCAGCGGCTCGGAGAGCCGCTGCACCAGATCCGGCGCGAGCTCGGGCTCCCGCGGTCGCGGCCGATCGAAGGACGCCCATGCGCTGCTCAGATGGCTGGCAAGGAGCTCGAGCACGCGCGCGCGGTCGATCAGTGCCAGCGGGTGCGGCGGCGGCTCGTGTGCCGGCTCAGTGGTTTGGCTCATAGGGCTCCAGTCTGACGGGAGGCGCATAGCCCGTTCCAGGGTTGCGCGTCGCCACCAAGGCTAGTTCGGAGGCCAGCGCCACGAACTCCTCGAGCAGCGGCGGCACCGCCTCGTTGCGGGTGGCGAGCACAAGCGTCGTAGGCGCCGCGTCGCGCAGCGGCACGAAGGCGACATCGGGCCTGACGAAGTAGCGCGCGATGATCGCCGGGGCGGTGTCCACGCCCTCGCCGCGTCCGATCAGGTAGAGCCACTCTTCGAGGTTGTCACCGACGTAGGGGCTGATCGGCGGCCGCCTGCCGAGCTCCGCCACGAGCATCCAGTAGTCGCGCCACTCCTGCGGCGTGATGTCCGGCTGGGCGACGAACGTCTCCGTCGCGAGGTCGGCCGGTGTCACCCATTCGCGCGCAGCCAGCCTGTGCCGGCGCGGCAGCACCACCACGCGCGGCTCGCTGATCAGCGGGGTCACGATCAGGTCATCGTCGTCGAGCGGCGCATACAGGAAGGCAGCGTCGACGCGGCCCCGCCGCAGCGCCGCGGTCATCTCGTAGAACTCGATCGCACGCACGTCGATCCGCAGCCGCGGGTGCCGTGCGCTGAAGGTGGCAAGCAGCGGCGAGAGCAGCGCGCCCGGCACCGGGCCGAGCGAGCCGATCGAGAGCGACGCCGCCTCGCCGCGAGCCAGCTCGCTGACGCGCTCCAGCACGCTGTCGGCCGCCGCGAGCAGGGTGCGGCCCTCCGCCAGCAGCAACTCACCCGCCAGTGTCAGCTGCACCTGGCGTGTGCTGCGCACCAGCAGCGGCCCGCCGATCTCCGCCTCCAGACGCCGGATCTGAGCCGACAGCGCGGACTGCGCCAGGTGCAGCCGCATCGCGGCGCGCGAGAAGTGAAGCTCCTCGGCGACCGTAACGAAGTAGCGCAGCTGCCGCAGCTCCATCCCCGTCAATTATCGCGTGCCGCGCACAATCGATCGCAGCTTCATGTTGCCGGCGTTCGCCTGGCGGGTAATGATGCTGGCGTGACGGAGGAACTCGATGGCAGGCGCGTGCGCCTCGCCGTGGACGGCTCGCCCCAATGGGGGCGGCTCGACGGCGAGACGATCGTGCTCGCTGATGGGCGCAAGCTGCCAGAGGCGCAGGCGCGCTATCTCGCGCCCGTGCAGCCGTCAAAGATCATCGCCGTGCACCTCACCTATCGCAGCCGCCTGACTGAGTACGCGGCAAAGACCCCCGCATACCCGTCCTACTTCATGAAACCGCCGACCACCCTGAACGGTCACCGTGGGGTCTTGCGCCGGCCACGCGGCACCCGCTTTCTCAACTACGAGGGCGAGCTTGCGGTCGTGATCGGCGAGCGCATGCACGGCGTGGGCGAGGCCGATGCGCTCGCCCACGTGGCCGGCTACCTGCCCGCCAACGACGTCGGCCTGCACGACTTTCGTCACGCCGACCGCGGCTCGATGCTGCGCGTCAAGGGCCAGGACGGCTTCCTGCCGCTCGGCCCCTACGTGACCCCGGCGGCCGAGTTCGACCCCACCGACTTCGCGCTGCGCACCTACCTGAACGGCGATGTCGTCCAGGAGGCCACGGCGCAGGACATGGTCTGGGGCGTGGCCTATCAGCTGTCCGACCTGTGCCGGCTGATCACCCTCGAGCCCGGTGACGTGGTGCTCACCGGCACCCCGGCCAACTCCCGTCCGATGCAGCCCGGTGACGTTGTCAGCGTCGAGATCAGCGGCCTCGGCAGCGTGCAGAGCACGGTTGCCGACTGGGATGTGGACCTGACAGCCTCGGGCGAGCAGCCGGCGGTCTCCGCCAACACGCTGCACGTGGCGCTCGCGGTTCCCGAGGAGGAGGCCGAGCGCATGGTCACACAAAGCGAGCCCCAAGGAGAGCAGCAATGATCAAGGTCAACATCGACCTCAACCTCTGCCAGAGCCACGGCGAGTGCGTCGCGATCGCGCCCGACCTGTTCCAGCTGGACGAGAACGACTTCATCGTCTGGCAGGAGGAGGTCGACGACGGCCGCCGCGCCGATCTGGAAGCCGCCGTCAACACCTGCCCGATGACGGCCATCAGCATCGAGGGCTAGGGAGCTCGCGGGATGCGGCTCGTGATCGTCGGTGCCTCGCTGGCCGGGCTGCGGGCCGCCCAGGCGGCCCGCCGGGCAGGCCACGACGGCGAGCTCGTCGTGATCGGCGCCGAGCCGCACCTCCCCTACACACGCCCGCCGCTCTCCAAGGAGCTCCTGCAGGGCAGGCAGGAGCTCGAGGACTCGGCGCTGCCGGTCGACGAGCTAGACGTGCGCTGGCGGCTCTCGACGGAGGCGACCGGTCTTGACCGCACGCGCCGGCGGGTGCGGCTGCGCGACGGCGCCGAGGAGTCCTACGACCGTCTGATCATCGCCACCGGATGCCGTGCGCGCCGCTTCGACGGCCCCGGCGGCGGCCTGCCGGGCGTGCACACGCTGCGCACGCTCGAGGATGCCGTGGCGCTGCGCGCCGCCCTGGCCGCGACCCACAGGCTGCTGGTCGTAGGCGCCGGCTTCATCGGCTGCGAGGTCGCCGCAAGCGCCCGCAGCCTCGGCTTGGCGGTGACGATGGTCGATATTGCCAGCCACCCGCTCGCACCCTTCGGACCGGCGCTGGGCGAGCGCTGGGCTCAGATGCACCGCGACCACGGCGTCGAGCTGCGGCTCGGTGTGGGCCTGGAAGGGCTCTACGGCGACGCGAGCGGCGCGCGGGTCGCGGGGGCGCGACTCAGTGATGGCAGCAGCGTCGACGCCGACACCGTCCTGATCGCGCTCGGCTCGACGCTCAACAACGAGTGGCTGACTGGCGCGGGGCTCGAGCTCGACCCTGCGGTCGCCTGCGACCGGACGCTGACGAGCACCCACGATCCTGACATCCTCGCCGCCGGCGACATCGCCTCGGTGCCGGCGGCACTGGCCGGCGGCGCGCGCGTGCGGGTCGAGCACTGGACCACGGCCGCCGAGCACGGCCAGCTCGCGGGGCGAAACGCGCTCGCAGACCACGCTGAGCGCGAGTCGCACACGGCGCCGCCCTACTTCTGGACCGACCAGTACGACGCCAAGATCCAGGCGCTCGGCTGCCCTGCGCTGGCCGAGGAGACGCCGCTACTCGAGCTGGCACCCGACGGCACGCGCCTTGTCGCAGCCTGCGTACGGGAGGGCCGGGCGATCGGCGTGGTGGCCGTGAACGCCGCACGGCGACTCGCGTGGTACCGGCGGGCGCTGCAGACGCCGCAGCCGCTGGGGGAGCTGGCGGCCGCGCTCGCACAGGACGGCTCGAGCCTCGGCAACCCGGGCGGAGCGCGACGATGAGCTCGACCGGCAGGGCCCTGATCCTCGAGCACGAGGCCGACACGCCACCCGGCCTGCTGGCCGAGTGGGCCAATCAGCGCGGGCTCAGCTTCGAAATCCACCGCAGCTACGAGGATTCGCCGCCGCCCCCGGTCGCAGGCAGGAGCTTCGTCTGCTGCCTGGGTTCGAGCAACAGCCCGCTCGACCGCCACCTCCCCGCCGTCCAGCAGACGCTGGCGCTGGTCGGCGATGCTGTCGCAAGCGGGGTGCCGGTGCTCGGGCTCTGCTACGGCGGTCAGGTGCTGGCGGACGTGCTCGGCGGACGGGTGGAGCACGCGCCGGAGCCCGAGATCGGCTGGTATGACGTCGAAACCGACGATCCCGAGCTGATCCCCGCCGGGCCGTGGCTCGAATGGCACTACGAGCGTTTCACGCTGCCGCCGGGCGCGCGCGAGCTGGCGCGCTCACCGGCCGGCGTGCAGGCGTTCAGCCACGGCCCCCATCTCGGCACGCAGTTCCACCCCGAGAGCACGATCGCGATCGTCTCGCGGTGGGCGGCGATGGACACCGAGAACCTCGGCCGGCTGGGGATCGACGCCGCCGCCCGGCTCGAGGCTGGTGGCGACCAGGAGCCCGTGGCACGCGCAAACGCCTTCAAGCTATTCGACGGTTTCTGGCAGCGCGCCGAGCGCGCGGAGAGGAGCAGTAAGTGACGAGCGAGCCTGACCAGACGATCACCACGGTGCGCGTGCTCTACCCCGACCTGCACGGCGTGGCACGCGGCAAGGACATCCCGCTCCAGCAGTTCGACCGCGTGGCGGAGCACGGGCTCGCCTTCTGCGCGGCCGTGTTCGGCACCGACCTTCGCCACACGCCGGTCGTCGGGGGCGAAGCGGGCTACCCGGACTTCATCGCCTTCCCGGACCGCGCCACGCTGCGGCCGCTGCCATGGGAGCCGGGCGTCTCGTGCTGCCTCGCGGATCTGCGTCCAGCCGCCGACGGCGCGGCCTTCCCCGACCCGCGTGGGGCGCTCGAGCGCGCCTGCGCGCAGGTGCGTGAGCTCGGCTTCGAACCGGTGGTCGGACCCGAGCTCGAGTTCTTCCTGGTCGTACGCGACCCGCAGTCCCCGAATGGCGTCCGGCGGCTGCTGGACAACCTGAGCATGGTCTATACGGTCGGCCCGCTGGCCGACCGTGAGGGCCTGGTCCGCAGGATGACCGAGCAGCTCGAGCAGATCGGCCTGGACGTCTTTGCCGTCAACCACGAGTTCATGAACTCGCAGTACGAGATCAACCTGCGCCACAGCGAGGCGCTCGGCGCCGCGGACCGCGCCTTCCTGCTGAAGAGCGCGGTCAAGGACATCGCCGCGCTGAACGGGCTGCACGCGACCTTCATGGGCAAGCCGTTCAACGACCAGGGCGGCTCCGGGACGCACCTGCACATCTCGTTCGCGCGCGACGGGCACAACGCGTTCGCGGCGCCCGCCGCCGCGCAGGGGGTCAGTGACGAGCTGCGCTTCTTCACGGCCGGCCTGATCGCCCACGCACCGGCGCTGATGGCGCTGCTCAACCCGACGGTCAACGCCTACTGCCGCCTGCTGCCCGACTCGCTGGCGCCGACCCACGCCAACTGGGGCTTCGACAACCGCTCCACGTTCGTGCGCATCCCACCCGAACGCGGCGGCTCCACACGCGTGGAACTACGGGTCGGCGACGGCTCGGCCAACCCCTACCTGGCGATAGCCGCGGTGCTGCACGCCGGCGCCGATGGCCTCCGGCGGAGGCTCGAGCCGCCCGCGCCGATCACCGGCGACGCCTACCACGCCGCTGCCGAGCTGATCGGAGCGCAGCTCCCCTCGACGCTCGAGCAGGCACTGGAGGCGCTCTCAGGCGACGCGATCCTGCGCGACGGGCTCGGCGCCGAGATCGTCGAGACGTTCCTCGCGATGAAGGGCTTCGAGCTGCAGCGACACCGCGAGTGGGTGTCCGACTGGCAGCTCAGCGAGTACCTGCACCACCTCTGATACCGGGAGCAAGCGATGTCCACCAGCAGCGAGATGATCGATCTCTCAGACCACGACAGCTTCGTTGAAGCGGTGCCGTACGAGGCGTTCGCGCGGTTGCGCCGCGAGGACCCCGTGCACTGGAACCCTGAGGCCAACGGCGGGCGCGGCTTCTGGGCGGTGACGCGCTACGAGGACATCCGCACGGTGCACCGCAACCCGGATGTCTTCTCCTCCGAGATCGGCGGCACCTCGCTCGAGGACCTCGAGCCCGAGCACGTCGAGGCGCGCAAGTCGATGATCGACACCGACCCGCCGCGCCACGACGAGCTGCGCGCGCTGGTCAACCGCCGCTTCACCCCCAAGGCCGTGGCCATCTGGGAGGAGCAGGTGCGCAAGGTCGTCGGCGAGGTCCTGGACGCCGCGCTCGCCAAGGACGAGTTCGACTTCGTGGCCGATGTCGCCTCCGAGATCCCGATGCAGGTGTTTGCGGAGATCCTCGGCGTGCCGCAGTCGGAGCGGCGCGAGATCATCGAGATCGGCGACCGCCTGCTCGGCAACGCCGACCCGGAGTACGCGCACAGCGGCGACGAGGACGCGCACCGGCATCTGCCGTTCTCCAGCCCCGCGGCGCTCGAGATGTTCGCCTTCGGCCGGCGGATCGGGGACGAGCGGCGCCGTCAGCCGCGCAACGACGTGATGAGCGACCTGGTCGCGGCCGGGCTCACGCAGCGCGAGCTGGACGTGTACTTCGTGCTGCTTGCAACGGCCGGCAACGAGACGACCCGCCACACGATCAGCCACGGGCTGATCGCGCTGGACGAGCACCCCGACGAGCGTGAGCGCCTGCGGTCCAACTACGCGGCGCTGGGGCGTAGCGCAGCCGAGGAGATGCTGCGCTGGGCGACCCCCGTGCACCACTTTCGCCGCACCGCGCGCGTCGACGCCGAGCTGGCCGGGCAGACGATCCGCGCCGGAGACAAGGTCACCACCTGGTTCGTCTCCGGCAACCGCGACGAAAGCGTGTTCGAGACACCCGACCGCTTCGACATAAGCCGCGCCCCCAACCCGCACCTGACCTTCGGGCCCGGGGGCGTGCACCACTGCCTGGGCGCCCATCTGGCGAAGCTGGAGGTGCGCATCACCTTCGAGGACCTGCTCTCACGCGACGCCCGACTCGAGCTCGCCGGCCCGCCCGAGCGCCTGCGCTCGAACTTCTTCAACGGCATCAAACGCCTGCCGGTGCGGGTGGCGCGATGATCGAGCTGCACCGGATCGACAGCGTCGGCCTGCGGGTGACGGATCTGGCACAGGCAACCGAGCGCTGGTCGGCCCAGTTCGGGCTGCGTGTCGCCGAGCGCGGTGACACGGCGGCGCGCCTGGCCTGCGACGACGAGCCCTACTCGCTGGAGCTCACCGCCGGCGCGCCTGCTGGCCTTGCTCACGTCGCCTATGAGCTTGCCGCCGGCTGCACGCTGAAGCAGGCCCGCGCGCACCTCGAGCAATTCGGCGCCCCGGTCTCAGACGACGGCGAGGGTGGCCTCGAGACGCGCGACGCGGACGGCAACGAGATCAGGCTGATCGCCCACCGCGAGCCGGCATCGCTGCTGGTCCCGCACGCACGGCCAGCCGTCAACCCGGCGCCCGGGCATCCGCGCAAGCTCGGTCACGTCAATTTCCTGACCGGAAACCTGGACGCCCAGGTGCGCTTCTACACCGAGGCGCTCGGCATGCGCACGACCGACTGGCTGGGTGACGGCGGCGTCTGGTTTCACGTCAACTCAGACCACCACGTGATGGCGCTGATCGCTAAGGGCGCCCCTCACTTTCACCACCTCGCCTTTGACGTGGTCGACATCGGCCAGATGCGCGCGGCGCTCGACCACCTCGGCCGCCACGGACGCTGGCTCGGCTGGGGTCCGGCGCGCCACGGCGTCGGCGGCAACATCGCCGCCTACGTGCGGATCGTCGAGGAGGAGTGCTTCGTCGAGCTCTACTGCGACATGGAGCAGCTGCAGGCCGGCCACCAGCCCCGCCGCTGGCCGGATGACCGCTTCTCATCGAACACCTGGGGGCCGCTGCCGCCGCGCTCCTACTTCCGCTTCGACCAGGCGGCGATCGACTCCGAGCGCGAGAGCCTCGAGATGCTCGGCGTACCACTGAACGAGGAGATCCGATGACGCTCCAGGGCTACACCATCCCCCGCACCCCGGCCGGCCAGGCGAGCCTGGTGCCGCCGCCGCCGTGGCACTACGTCGGTGACTTCATCGTGATCGACTTTCACGCCGACCCGCAGGCTGCCGCCTCGCTGCTGCCGGAAGGGCTCGAGCCCCACCCGGACGCCGGGCGCTGCGCGGCGGTGTTCGTGGACTGGCAGTCCTGCTCCGAGAGCGGCGACGAGCTCGTCGACCCCGTGCGCTCCCAGTACCGTGAGTTCTACCTGGTGGTGAACGCCATGCTTGCCGGCGAGCCGGTCACGACCTGCCCGTTCATCTGGGTCGATCAGGACTTCGCGCTCGCCCGCGGCTGGATCCAGGGCTTCCCCAAGAAGCTCGGCGAGGTCTGGATGACGCGCCAGTTCGCGCTCGCCTGCCGGGCCTCACCGGGGGGCGGCGCGGGCGCGCGCTTCGGCGCGAGCTGCTCGGCGCGCGGGCGCCAGATCGCGCGCGCGACCGTGACACTCGAGCACGAGAGCGCCGCGGGCTCGGCGCACACCGACCCGCCGCTCGTCAACGTGCGCCACTTCCCCCGGCTCGCGGCCGGGCGCCACGGCGAGCCGCAGGTGCACGAGCTGGTCCGCGCCCGCAGCCGCGACCGCAGCGTCTCTGCCATCTGGGAGGGCGCCGCCGCGCTGGAGCTATCCCCCGCACCCGGCGAGGAGCACACGCTGCTCACCCCGCTCGAGGTGGTGCGCGGGTACCGCTTCACCTTCGCCTACACGGTCGACGACCTCACGACCGTGACGGAGTACACGCAATGAGCCTCGCCACCGTCGCGGGCCACGAGGTGGCCACCGACCACTGGATCGGCGGCGAGCGCGTGGCGAGCGCCGAGCGCTTCGAGGTGATCACGCCGACCGACGGCAGCGTGATCGCAGAGGTCGCCGCCGGCGGCCCGACCGAGGCCGACCTGGCCGTGAGCGCCGCGCACGCGGCCGCGGCCGGCTGGGCCGCGCTCGGCCCGGCCGGAAGGGCTGAGCTGCTTCACCGCCTCGCCGACCTGATCGACCAGAACGTCGAGACGCTCGCGGCCGTGGAGTGCACGGATATGGCGATGCTGCTTCAGTCGCTGCGGCTGCGTGTGATCCACCGTGCCGCCGCCAACTTCCGCAACTACGCGGACCTGGCGGTCGCCTACGAGGAGCGCGACTGGCACTCCAAGGGCACCTGGAACCGCGTGCAGCGGATGCCGGCCGGGCCGGCGGCGGTGATCACGCCCTGGAACGCCCCGTTCATGCTCTCCACCTGGAAGGTCGCGCCGGCGCTCGCGGCCGGCTGCCCGGTGGTGCTGAAGCCGGCCGAATGGTCGCCCCTGTCATGCTCGCTGCTGGCCGAGCTGAGCGCGCAGGCGGGCTTTCCGCCAGGGGTCTTCAACGTGCTGCAGGGGCGTGGCGAGCAGGCCGGGGCGGCGCTCGTCGCACACCCGCTGCTGCGGCGCATCTCCTTCACCGGATCGCCAGAGACCGCCCGTGAGATCGGCGTGGCGGCGGCGCGAAACCTGGTGCCGTTCACCGGCGAGCTTGGCGGCAAGGGGCCGCTGATCGTCTTTGACGACGCGGACCTGGACGCCGCCGCGGCCAGGGCCGCAGGCCAGTATGACGACGCCGGCCAGGTCTGCCTGGCGGGCACCAGGCTGCTCGTGCAGGAGAGCGTCCGCGACGCGTTCCTCGAGCGCTTCCACGCGGCCGTCAGCCGCCACGTGCTGGGGGACCCGCGCCTACCGGCGACGACCATCTCGCCGCTGATCCACCCTGAGCACCTGGCGCGCGTCGACGGCTTTGTGAAGCGCGCGGTCGCGGCCGGGGACCGGCTGGTGCGCGGCGGCGAGCCGGCCGGTGGCCTCTTGTATGAGCCAACGCTGTTTGAGCCGCGCTCCAACGACTCGGAGATCGTGCAGCGTGAGGTCTTCGGCCCCGTGCTCACGTTCCAGACCTTCTCAGGCGAGCAGGAGGCGGTCGCGCTTGCAAACTCGACCCAGTACGGGCTCTCGGGCATCGTCTACACGGGATCGATGGGCCGCGCGGACCGCGTCGGGCGCGCGGTCCGCGCCGGTGTCGTGTGGGTCAACACCTTCCTGGTCCGCGACCTGACGGCGCCATTCGGCGGCGTCGGCATCTCCGGGCTCGGCCGGGAGGGCGGGAACTACGCGCTGGACTTCTATTCGGACTTGAAAACACTGCAGATCCTGGAGGGGAGTGTCAGATGAGTGCAGTCGGTGACGTTTCGGGCCCGGCCACGCCTGGCCAGGCAGGACACCTGGGCGAGCGGCGGCTGACGACCATCCATGCGGTCGGCCAGTCGCTTGCGATCGGGCCGATGTTCTCAGCCGGCCTGTTGACCGGCCTGATCGCCAGCGTGGCGGGCTTCAGCACGCCGCTATCGGTGCTGCTCGGGACCGTCGGCGCGGTCTGCCTGGGCTACGTGATCTCGCTGTTCGCGCGTCGCTACGCGGGCGCCGGGGCGATGTACGAGTACCTGGTGCACGGCGCGCACCCGATGGCCGGCGTCTATGGCGCAGGCATCTACGGGCTCGGCATCCTCTTCCTCGGTGGCGGCGGGGTGTTCATCGCCAACGGCTTCCTGGCGCAGACGTTTCTCGCCGACATCCACGTGAGCGTCACCTGGTGGATCCCCTCGATCGTCATCCTGGCGATCGCCGTCGGCCTCAACCACGTCGGTGTGCGGGTCGCGATCCAGGGCGTCCTGGCGCTGGCCGGGCTCTCAATGATCCCGTTCCTGATCCTGGCGCTGACGATCATCGCCAAGGGCGGCGCGGGCGGCAACACGCTCGCGGTGTTCGGCACCGGCCACAGCTCCTGGGGCAGCGTCTTCCACGGCATCCTCTTCGCGGTGACGCTGTTCATCGGCTTCGAAGCCGCCGCGTCGATCGGCGAGGAGGCGCGCGAGCCGCACCGGGCGATCCCGGTCGCGCTGATCGGCTCGGTCGCGCTCGCCGGCGTGTTCTTTCTGCTGGTGACCTACGCGGGCGCCGTCGGCTTCGGCGTCAAGCAGTCCGCAACGGCCTGGGCGGCCGACCCCTCACCGATGGGCTCGCTCGCGCAACAGTACGACGGCCACTGGCTGTCGGTGCTGATCGACCTGGTGGTGATGCTCGACTCGATCTCGGTCGCGCTGGCCTTCACCGTCGCAGGCTCCCGCGTGTTCTTCGCGCTCGGTCGCGACGGCCTCCTGCCGAAGTTCGCCACACGGCTCTCACAACACGAGACGCCGCTGGGCGGCAACCTCGTGATCCTCGCGGCCGGGGCGCTGGCGATCATTCTCGGTGGCGTCACCACGCTCGGTACGCTCGTCAAGCTGCCCAACAACATCGAGGCCTTCCAGATCAGCGCCGGCATCGGCTCGTTCCTGATCGAGGCCGTTTACGCGATGCTGGCGCTCGCCGCCTTCCGCATCATCTGGAGTGAGTGGAGCGGCGGCGCGCGGCTGTGGCGCCTCGTGGTCGCGATCGTCGGCGTGGCCACGCCGGTGCTCGCATACTACGGCTCGCTGAACCCGTTCCCGCCCTACCCCGGCGACCTCAGCCTGATCATCGCGGGCGCCTGCGCGGTGATCGTCGGGGTTTGGCTTGCGTACATGCGCGCACGCCACCCGGAGCGGGTGGCGGCCGCAGCCCAGCACGCGCTCGAGCACCACGGCGTGCCGCCACTGGATGAAAGCGCCACCTTCAAGCCGCAGCCGGGCCTGCCGGCGTAGGCCCGAGCTCCGCCACACGACCGCGCCACTTGACGCGACCCTTACGCAGTCATTCGGTTCTGCAGGCCGCCTCCTGATTTACTTGTCGCATGGCTTCACGCAAGGAACAGAAGGAGGCGGCCCGCCAGCAGCGCCTGGCCGCACAGCAGGAGGCGGCCGCCAAGGCCCAGCGCATGCGCCGCGTCCAGATCCTCGGCGGCGCCGTGGCGGTCGCGGTCGTGGTGGTGGTTGTGGCGATCGTGCTCTCGGCCCACCCCGGCAAGGCGGTCAACGTCAACAGTCCCGAGGCCAGGACGGCGCAGACACACGTCAACGGCCTGCTCGCCGGGATACCACAGAGCGGCGAGACACTCGGCAAGCCGAGCGCCCCGGTGACCATCACCGAGTATGGCGACCTGGAGTGCTCGGTCTGCGATGTGCTCGCCACGCCGACGTCCTTCACCAACCCCGAGGGTGAGCAGGGGTCCGGCTGGGAGGACAAGCTGATCACGAACTACGTGCGCACCGGCAAGGCCAAGCTCGTCTACAAGTCGCTCGAGACCGCGTCGAGCCTCAACCCCGACAAGAACGCCTTCATGCAGCAGCAGGTCGCCGCCTACGCCGCCGGCCTGCAGGGCAAGGGCTGGAACTACATCGAGCTGATGTACAACGAGCAGGGCCACGAGGGCGCCAACTACGTCACCCAGGGCTACCTGGACGGCCTCGCCAAGCAGATCCCCGGGCTGAACCTGACCAAGTGGACCGCGGATCGCAAGCTCGCGAGCCTGAGCAGTGAGATCAACGCCCAGAACCAGCAGGGGATCACAGTCAGCGGTGGTGGCTCCACGCCGACGGTCGTGATCAGCGGCCCCAAGGGCGTCGCGAACCCGATCATCGGCCTGCCGCCGTCGGGCTACACCGCCTATGTCAAGGCGATCAGCTCGGTGCAATAGCCGCGCCGACGGCGTGAAAGCCGCCGTCGACGTGCAGGATCTCCCCGGAGATCCCGCGTGCGAGCTCTGAGAGCAGGAAGCAGACGGGCCCCGCGATGATCGCGGGGTCCGTGATGTCCCAGCCGAGCGGCGCCTGCCGCTGCCACAGGTCCGCGAGCTGCTCGAAGCCGGGGATGCCGCGGGCGGCGACGGTGCCGAGCGGGCCGGCGCTGACGAGGTTCACACGGATGCCCTGGGCGCCCAGGTCGCGGGCCAGGTAGCGCGAGACCGACTCGAGCGCCGCCTTGGCGACCCCCATCCAGTCATACACGGGCCAGGCCTTGGAGGCGTCAAAGTCCAGGCCGACGATCGAGGCGCCCGGCGGCATCAGCGGCGCGAGCGTCGCCGCGAGCGCCTTGAAGCTGAAGGCGCTGGTCTCGAACGCGGCCGCCGCGCTGGCCGCGGGCGTGGTCATGAAGCGCCCGCCGAGCGCGTCCTGCGGCGCGTAGGCGATCGCGTGCAGCATGCCGTCCACGCCGCCCCAGCGCGCCTCGAGGTCCGCTGCGAGCGCCTCCAGGTCCTCAGGCCGGTTGACGTCGAGCTCGAGCACGTCCACGGGCGTGGCGAGCCGCTGCGCGGCTCGCTCGGTCAGCCGCCGCACCCGCCCGAAGCTCGAGAGCACCACCTCCGCGCCCTCCTCCTGCGCCCGGGCGGCGACGTGGAAGGCCATGGACTCCTTGGTGATGACCCCTGTGATCAGCAGCCGCCTGCCGGCCAGCAGACCGGCCATCAGCGCCGACCGCCGCTCATCCCCGGCCCCTGATGACCAGCGAGACGTTGTGCCCGCCAAAGGCGAACGAGTTGGAGATCGCGGCCGGGGCGCCGTCGCCGACCACCACCAGCTCACGGGCGTTGTTGGGCACGTAGTCCAGGTCGAGCCCCTCGTCGGGCACCTCGTAGTTGAGTGTCGGCGGGACCACGCGGGCGTTCAGCGCCTGGACCGTCGCGACCGCCTCGATCGCGCCCGCGGCGCCGAGCAGGTGCCCGGTGGCCGACTTGGTCGATGAGACCGGGATCCGGTAGGCGTGCTCGCCGAGCGCCAGCTTGAGCGCCACCGTCTCGGCCGCGTCGTTGAGCTCGGTGGAGGTGCCGTGCGCGTTGACGTAGCTGATCGCGCCCGGCTCGAGGCCGGCGTCACCCAGCGCCAGCCTGATCGCCTGCGCGGCCGGCCGGCCGGTCGGCTCCGGCGCGGTCAGGTGGTGGGCGTCGGAGGTGGAGCCGTAGCCGGCGACCTCGCCGATGATCGTGGCCCCGCGCGCCAGCGCCTGCTCGTACTCCTCGAGCACGAGCACGCCGGCGCCCTCGCCCATGATGAAGCCGTCGCGGCGCGCGTCGAACGGGCAGGAGATGCCGATCTTGGACAGCGCCGACATCGTGTTGAACGAGCCGAAGCCGAAGTCCGTGAGCGTCGCCTCGGCCCCACCGGCCACCACGGCGTCAGCGTCGCCGTACTGGATCATCCGGGCGGCGAGGCCGATCGCATGCCCGCTGGAGGCGCAGGCGGAGGCGACGGCGAACGACTGGCCCTGGATCCCGTGCCGCATGGACACCGCCGCGGCGGCCGCGTTCGGCATGTACATCGGGATGCCGAGCGGGGAGATCCGCATCGGGCCCTTCTCGCGCATCACGTCCAGGTTCGCCTGCACGGTCGTGAAGCCGCCGATGCCGCTTGCCATCACGAGCCCCACCCGCATCGGGTCATAGGGCCCGCCGTCCGACCAGCCGGCGTCGGCGATCGCCTCGTCCGCGGCAACGACCGCGAACTGCGCGAAGCGGTCGAGCCGCCTGGCCTCCTTGACCGACAGGTGCTCGGCCGGGTCGTACTCCTGGCAGTAGCCACCGGCCTGCCCGTCGCGCACGCTGACGCCGCTGAGCCCCCGGACCCAGCGCTCGTGCAGGTAGCGCGCGCCCACCCCGAGCGGGGTGACCGCGCCGATCCCGGTTATCACAGCTCGACGTTTGTCAGCCATCACGGCGCTTTCAGTCCCTGAAGCGCGGCGTCTAGTTGGCGCGCTCGGTGATCAGCTCGACCGCCTCACCGACGGTCTTCAGCTCCTTCATGTCCTCGCCCTTGAGCACGACGCCGTACTCGTCCTCGACGATCTGGGCCAGCTCGACCAGATCCAGTGAGTCGATGTCCAGCTCCTCAAAAGTCGACTCCGGCGTGATGTCACCGGCGTCGGGACCGAAGCTCGCGAGCGCCTCGACGACCCGCTCCTGCACCTGCTCCTTGGTTACTGCGCTCATCTGCTCCTCTTTCGTTTAATCAGGTTCTCGGCGGGCCGGGGCGTTCAGGCGCCCAGCCCACCATCGACTGTAAGCACCGCGCCGGTCACGTAGCTCGCCTGCCGCGATACGAGGAAGCGTACGCAAGCCGCCACCTCTTCGGTGCTCCCCGCGCGCCTGGCCGGAATCGCGGCGAGCAGATCCGGCCCGATCAGCGCGCTGGTCATGTCGGTCGCGATGAATCCGGGGGCGACCGCGTTGACCGTCACGCCGCGCCGGGCGACCTCCACCGCAACGGTGCGCGTGAACTGGATGAGGCCCGCCTTGGCAGCGCCGTAGTTGCTCTGCCCGGCGTTGGCCCGCAGCGCGCTGACCGAGGCGATGTTGACGATCCGGCCGGTGCGGGCCCGCATCATCCCCTTCAGCGCCCGCCGCGTGAAGCGGAAGGCGCCGCTCAGGTTGGTGGCGATCACAGCGTCCCACTCCTCGTCGGCGAGCGATGGGGCGAGGTTGTCGCGCGTGATCCCGGCGTTGTTGACCAGCGCCAGCACCGGCGCGCCCAGCTGCTCCTCAGCCTGCGCGAAGACCCGCTCGGGCGCCTGCGGGTCGGCCACGTCGCCCTGGACCGCGACGGCGCGGCCGCCCGCCTGCTCGATCGCGGCCACGACCTCGCCCGCCGCCTGCGCGCCGGCGTTGTAGTTGACCGCGACCGGCCAGCCGTCAGCCGCGAGCGCCAGCGCGACCGCGGCGCCGATCCCGCGTGAGCCGCCGGTCACCAGGGCGCAGCCGGCCGGCGGCCAGGCCGCCGCAGACTCGGGCTCAGACACTTGCGAGATCGACCTCTTTGAGGGTGCGCTTGGCCAGCCCGGTGAGCACCTTTCCTGGGCCCACCTCCACGAAGCGCCGCACGCCGCACCCGTGCAGATGGAGCAGCACCTCGCGCCAGCGCACCGGTCCGGTGAGCGCCTGCACCAGCCTCGCGCGCACGTCGTCAAATGGCTGGGCGGTGACCGCCGAGATCACGGTGACGGTCGCCTGCCCGATCTCCACCCGCTCGAGCGCCTCCCGAAACGGCGCCACGGCCGGGGCCATGAGCGGCGAGTGAAAGGCGCCCGTCACCGGCAGGATCATCGCTCGCAGGCCGATCGCCCGCGCGCTCGCCTCCGCCGCCGGCAGCGCGCTGCGCAGGCCGGAGAGCACCACCTGCTGAGGTGAGTTGTCGTTGGCGACCGCCAGGCCGTGCGCGTCAGCCACCTCGCCCGCGCGCTCAGCGGCCTGGGCCCCCAGCAGCGCGATCATGCCGCCATCGCCGGCCGTCTCGCCGGCCTCCTGCATCAGCCGGCCGCGCAGGGCCACGAGCTCCAGGCCGTCACGCTCGGAGAGTGCGCCGGCGGCGACCAGCGCGCCGATCTCGCCCAGCGAGTGGCCGGCCATGTAGGCGGCCGCCGCGCGGGTCTCACGGTCCAGGGCGCCGTAACCCGCCAGGCTCGCGCAGAAGATCGCCGGCTGGGCGTAGGCGGTGCCGTGCTCCACCCGTGGAAAGGGATCCTCGCCCACCACCTCGCTCGCGAGGGCGAGCAGGTCGGGGCGCAGGCGCGCGACCGTCTCGCGCATGTCTTCGGTCTGGCTCCCCTGCCCGGGGAACATGAGGGCGCTCGTCATCACCATCTTCCTACGTGTCCGTGTCGCTGCAGGTTACGCGACGCTGAGCCTGCGCCCCCCGTTCGGGGGATTGGCGCGATCGGAAAGCGGGTATTCGCGGCGTATGCGGTAGAGCGTGGTGCGCTCGGCGGCCGGCCGGCCGGCCGAGTGGGCGGCGGCGATCAGATCCTCGGGGTCGAGCTTGACGCCGTGATAGGAGCCCGCCAGGCGGCTGATCGACTCCTCCATCAGCGTGCCGCCCAGGTCGTTTACACCCCAGCGCAGCGCCTCGGTCGCCGCCTCGAGCCCCATCTTCACCCAGCTGGCCTGCACGTTGCGGACACTGTGGCCGAGCGCCAGGCGGAAGACGGCGGTGTGCTTGAGGTTCTCCTCCGGGCTGATCTCCTCGATCCCGTGCGTGCGTCCGAGCAGCGTCTGGAAGGGGATGAAGGAGAGCGGCACGAACTCGGTGATGCCGCCGGTGCGCTCCTGCAGCGCACGCACGACCAGCATGTGCTCGGCCAGCTCTGAAGGCTCCTCGATGTGGCCGAACATCACGGTCGCGGTGGAGCGCAGGCCGGCGCGGTGCGAGGCCTCGATGATCTCCACCCAGCGCGCCACCGGCAGCTTGTTGGGTGAGATGCGCTCGCGCACCCCGTCATGCAGCACCTCGGCGGCGGTCCCCGGGGTGGACCCCAGGCCGGCGTCGCGCAACGCCTTGAAGACCTCGTCGGGGGGAAGGCCTGAGATGTCGCACATGTGCGCGATCTCCATCGGCGAGTAGGCGTGCAGGTGCAGGTCGACCCCCAGCCTTGCCCCCTCCCGCTTGGCGAAGCGCAGCCAGTGCAGGTAGGTCTCGAGCGTCCAGTCCGGGTGGATCCCCGACTGGATGCACAGCTCGGTGGCGCCGAACGCCACCGCCTCGGCGATCCGGGCGGCGAAGTCGGCCTCCGAGTGCTCGTAGGCGTCGGGTGAGCGCTTCCCCTGGCCGAAGCCGCAGAACGCGCAGCCGACGGTGCAGACATTGGAGACGTTGATGTTGCGGTTCACCACGAACGTGACGGTCTCCCCCGCCAGCTCCGCCCGCAGCGCGTCCGCGGCTGCCCGCAGCTCCTCGATCACCTCCGGGCGCTCCTCGGCGAAGAGCGCCGTCAGCTCCTGCGCATCCAGGCGCTCACCGCGGACGCCCTTCGCGATCGCCCGCCCGGCCACGTCCGGCGCGATCACAAGCTCACCGCGCCGCCCGGAGCCGCGCCGCGGGATGAACGACCAGTAGCTCGTCCGGATCACGTCCAGCACGCCCTGGGCGACCCACTCCGGGTCGATGAACTCCGGGTACACGCACAGGCGCTCGGAGAGCGCGTAGCCGTCCCGGGCCAGGCGCTTGCGCACCTGGGCGGGTGAAGGGAACGGGTGCTCGGGGCTGATGTGGTCGCCGTTGGCCGACAGGCCGCCGAGGTCGGTGGCGCCGGCCGCCACCAGCTCCGGCCACCAGTCCGAGAGGTTCGGCGGCACCTGGATGCCGACCCCGGGAAGCCGCTCGCGCGCGTAGCCGACGAGCTCGCGCAGGTCGGCGACGGTGACCGGTGAGGCCCAGGCGGGCGCGGCCAGCGTCGGCCCGTCAGCAACCCCGGTGCGCCAGTACTCCGCCGCCGCGTCGGTCGCGATCTCAGCGGGCTCACGGCCGTAGTAGCTCTGGTGCGGCACGAAGTTCTGGATGATGATCTCCTGAAGGTGGCCGTGCGCGGCGTGCAGCTCCGCGAGCGCGTCGATCGCGGCAAAACGCTCCGCAGGGCGCTCGCCGATGCCGACCAGGACGCCGCTGGTGAACGGGATGCGCAGCTCCCCGGCGGCCGCGATCGTCTCCAGGCGCGCCCGCGGGTGCTTGGTCGGCGAGCCCTGGTGCGCGACCAGATCGGGGTTCACCGACTCCAGCATCAGCCCCTGCGAGGCGGTCACCTCACGCAGCCGCGCGAGGTCGCCGGCGCCCAGCACACCGAGGTTCGTGTGCGGCAGGAGGCCCCGCTCGAGCGCCCGCTCGCAGACCCAGACGACGTAGGCGACGAAGTCCTCGAAGCCGAGCGCCGCGAGCCGCTCGCGCACCCCGGCGTTGACCTCCGGACGCTCGCCGGTGAGCACCAGAAGCTCCTTGGCACGGTGGCGGCTGACTGCACGATCGAGCAGCGCCAGCACCTCGTCTGGCTCGTGCAGGTGCGGCCTGTGGGTCGCAAACGCGCAGTACTTGCAATAGCAACGGCAGGTGCGCGAGAGCGACAGCGTGACGTTTCTCGAGAATGTGACGCGGCGGCGCACTGGAGCCCAGATTCTAGGAGGTGCCTATCCTCGGCCGACGATGAGAACACACCGCCCACTGCTCGCAGGCCTGTTCGCGGCCGTCGCGCTCGCCGCCGGAGCGGCCGCCGGAGCGGCCGCAACCGCGACCGCGACCGCCCGGAAGCTGCCGAACGCCTCACTGATCCTCGACTTCACGCCCAACGCGATCCACACCGGCATCTACACGGCCCTCGCGCGCCACTACGACACCGCCAACGGCATCCACCTGCAGGTCCGGATCCCGGGCCAGAGCACCGACGCGATCTCACTGCTCGATGCCGGCCGGGTGCAGTTCGCGATCCTGGACATCCACGACCTGGCGATCGCCGACGCGCAGGGCCGCCACCTGGTCGGGATCATGGCGCTGGAGCAGCAGCCGCTGGCATCGGTGATCGCCCAGCCGCGCTACACCAGCCCGCGCCAGCTCGACGGCAAGCTGGTCGGCGTCACCGGCGACCCCAGTGACCTGGCGGTGCTGCGCTCGGTCGTGGCCGGCGCGGGCGGCAAGCCGGCGACGCTCAAGACGATCACGATCGGCTACAACGCCGTCCCCGACCTGCTCTCCGGCAAGGTCGCGGCCGCGACCGCCTTCTGGAACGACGAGGGCGTGCAGCTCTCACGCCAGCACCCGCCGTTCCACGTCTTCCGCGTGCAGGACTTCGGTGCGCCCTCCTACCCGGAGCTGGTCGTCTGCACCACCCAGGCGCTGCTGAGGCGTGATCCCGGCCTGGCGCGCGCCCTGGTGCACACCCTGGTCGACGGCTACCGGTACGTCCTCAAGCACCCCGTGGCCGGCGAGCACTACCTCGAATCGGAGGTTTCGGGCCTGTCGAGCAGCGCTGTGAGCGAGCAGCTCAAGGTCGAGCTCCCCGCCTTCCTGCCCGCGGGCGGCGGGCCCTATGGCGCACTCGAGCCGAGCGTGCTGCGGCGCTGGGCGGCCTGGGAGCAGCGCTTCGGGATCGTCAAGCGCAGGCCGGATGTCGCGACGATGTTCGACTCGCGCTTCGTGCCCCGCTGAAGTGGCCCTACTGCGCTCGCAGCACGCGGAACTCTTCGCGCACGGATTCGGGGCGGCCCCACATCTGCACCACCTCGACACGGCCGCTGCGCGTCTCACGCAGCGCCAGCTCGCCGTCGATGCCGGCGTCGTCGAGCAGGGCGAGCGCTGTGTGCACCGCCGGCACCGACGCCGCGTGGCCGAAGCGGTGGGCCACCAGCAGCCGCCAGTGCCAGTCATGCTTGGAGTACGGCCGGGCGTTGCAGGTCACGAGCAGCGTGGCCGCCTCGACGTAGCGGGACTCGTCGAAGATGCGCAGGTCGAGCTCCAGGTAGCTCCAGTCGTCCGGCAGCGAGCCCACCAGCTCGGTGAAGGTCTGTGCTAGCGCCATCGCCTGCGAACACTAGCGAGCCGGCGGGCCGCACGCCTCACGGCTGTGCAACGCTTGCGGCACATGAGCACGACCGGCAGCTTCGAACAGCACTACCAGGCGGCCACCGAGGCCGTCTGCGTCTTTGACCGCTCCGAGCGCGGCAAGCTCGCGCTCACGGGCCGGGGCGCCAAGGAGTTCCTGCACGGCCAGCTCACCCAGGACATCCTCGCGCTCACCCCCGGCCACGGCGCATACGCCGCCTTCCTGACGCCCAAGGGCAAGATGCTGGGCGACGTGCGCGTGCTCGACACCGGCGAGGAGATCCTGCTCGACACCGAGCGCGCCTGCCTGCAGGCGCTGTTCAACATGATCCGCCAGTACCGCCTGGGCTATGACGTCGAGCTGCACAAGCGGACCCTGGAGTGCGGGCTGCTTTCGCTCGTCGGCCCGCTGGCCGACGAGCTCATCGCGGGCGCCGGCGCGAACCTCGGGACCGGCGAGCACGACCACGTGCAGATCGTCCTGGGCGGCGTCGGCGTACGCGCGATCCGCACCGATCTGGGCGTGGATCTGCTCTTCGACGAGGACCAGGGGGAGGCGGTGCGTGCGCACGTGCTCGCCGGCGGCGCGGCGCAGGTCGGCGAGCAGGTCTACGAGACGCTGCGCATCGAGCGTGGCCGCCCGCGCTACGGGGTCGATCTGGACGACAGCGTGATCCCCCAGGAGGCGGGGCTCAACGCCCGCGCGGTGTCGTTCACCAAGGGTTGCTACGTCGGCCAGGAGACGGTCGCGCGCCTGTTCTACCGGGGGCACCCGAACCGAGAGCTGCGGGGCCTGAGCGCGGACGGCCCCCTCACCCCGGGGACCGAGCTGTCGCTGGACGGGCGAGCGGTGGGCACGGTCTCGAGCGCTGCCATCTCACCACGGCTGGGTCCGATCGGGCTGGCGCTGGTGCGCCGCGAAGCTCCGCCGGGCACGACGGTGGCGGCCGGCCCGGAACGGTCGGCCGCGGTCGCCGAGCTTCCGTTCGTTTAGGTAGCGCTAACCTGGCCTTAGCCGTGCGGGCGTGCGCGACTGCCTACCATCGATGGTGTCAAGGGAGAGTGAAAGGAGCCGCTCGTGAACACGATCGCCCCCGATGATGACGCCCTGCGAAGGCTCGAGGACGAGACGCGTCAGGCCTGGACGCAGTACTACCAGGAGCTGCACGACCTCACCGGCGCCGAGTACGAGCGCGTCGAGCTCGAGTGCTGGGACACGCTGCAGGGCGAGCTCGAGCGGATCGACCTGCGCCGACGCCGCGCCGTGTAAGATCAGGCCCCGACATGGCCCAGGGCGTGATGCACATCCAGTGGTACGCGACGGTGCTGCGCGGCGACATGTTCGCGGACGGCGTGGCGCGCATGGCCGCGCCGGCGGCGCTCGAGTACGGCGCCACCCGCTACGCGGTGCACCGCTCGCGCGACGACAGGTACCGGATCCTGCAGCAGGTCTGGTTCGAGGACAAGGACGACTGGTACCGCTACTGGGAGGGGCCGGAGATGCGTGAGTTCCGGGCTCGCTTCTCCGGCAAGTACCAGGTGCCGATCACCTACGTCTGGCACGACGAGTACGCGGCCGCGGAGCACACCGAGCCCGCCGCCGCTCAGCCCGAGGCGCCCGAGCCGGTGCCCGCCGCGGGCCGCTGAGCGAGCCGCAGCGCGAGCGCCAGCCAGAAGCGCCCGGCCGGGTCCTCGAGCCGCTCTCCGAACAGCTCGCGCAGCCGCTCGAGCCGGTAGCGCGCAGTCTGTGGGTGCACGCCGAGCCGGGCGGCCACCTGGGCCAAGCGCCCCTGCTCGTCCAGCCACACCGCCAGCGTCGTGCTGAGGCGCTCGCGCCCGCCCGCCGAAAGTTCCGCCAGCGGTGCCAGCTGGGCCGCCGTGAACTCGGCGGCCAGCACCGGGTCGGCCGCGAGCAGCAGCTCGCCTGTGTGCTCGGCGGCGCTGACCAGCGGCTGCTCGCAGGTCGGCGCGAGCGCGAGCGCGAGCGCCGCGCGCGCCCGCGCGAAGCTGAGGCTCGCCTGGCGCCAGGCGACGGTTGTGCCGAGGCCGGCTCGTACACCCGCCCTGCGCAGCGCCGACTCGATCTGCGCCTCGCGGCCCGGTGCCTGCGGATCCGGCACGACCGCGCACAGAACCTCGCCGATCCGCTCCGTGATCGCCCCGACGGGCAGCGGCAGAGCCATCCCCGGGGAGAGCTCGACGGCGATCACGGCGAGCCCGCGCGGAAGCTCCCAGCCGGCCTCCCGGGCCGCCAGCTCCACCATCGCCGGCTCGGCCGGCGGGTCGCGCACCAGCAGCCGGACCAGGCGCCTGCGGGCCATCTCGAGCTCGCCGGCGCTGCGCGTCTGCTCCAGCGCGTAGCCCTCCGCCGACTCGGCCGAGAGCACGTCGATGTAGGCGAAGATCGACTCGGCCAGCAGGTAGAGGGTGGAAGGCTCGATGCCCCGCTGCTCACAGGCCTGCGCGACACGCCGCCACGTCACCCTGGCGCCCGCGCGGTAGGCGCTGAGCAGCGCGTCGAGGCTGCGCCCGGCGCGCATCTCGCCGCGACCCAGGCGCCGGTACACATCCGAGCGCGGCACCGGGCCACCTGCCTCTATCTCCAGCACGAGGTGCGTGAGCGCCGCCTCGACGCCGGCCCGCACGCCCACCCCGAAGTCTCCCTCGAGTGGGCGTTGGTAGGCAGGTATCGAGCGAACCGCCGCGATGATCTCGTCGGCCAGTGACGGCAACAGCGGCCTGACCGCCTCGGCCACCTCGCCGGGCAGCTCGTGCCAGGGCTGAGTGGCCGTGCCTAGCCCTCCTCGAGCGGCGCCATCGTCAGGCCGGCGCCGTCAAGGTTGACCCAGTGGGTCTCCGCGTCGTCGCGCGCGCCGCTCCACACGATCGCGGCGCCGTCGTTGTGAATCCGGTCCGCCAGCCGGTAGCCCTGCGCGAGGCTCACGCCCGGCAGCTGGCTCGCGAGCGTCTCGGCGACGTGGTCGAAGGTGTTGTGATGGTCGTTGAGCACGACCACCCGCCACGGCCCCCCCGTCCCGCTGCCCGGTAGCTGCGTGCGTGGCAATTCCACCGTCGGTGACATCGGCGCACAAGAATAACGTCAATCGGGCTGCCGGTGAAGGGCCTGGCGGTCCCAGTACCGGCGCAGCCCGGCGTAGGACTGGTCGATCGGGATCGCGGCCATGAACGAGTCGAGCTGCTCCGCGCTCACAACTGCGCGTACGTCGCGCTCGACATCCGCGATCCAGGCGTCGCGGCTCTGTGTCCGCGCCGCTTCCGCCCAGCGGGTGAGCCGCTCCGAGAGCTCGCCCAGCTGGCGCTCGGTGTCGTCGTAGGCGCCGAAGTGGGTGAGCGCGAGGCGCCCCGGCCCACGGGAGCGGATCAGCTCGATGGAGCGCTGCCAGGCATCGATGTCGATGTCCGGCGGCGGCGTCGGCGGCAGGGTCGGCGTGGCGGTGTCGATCCGCACGCCGGCCACGTCCCCCGCGAAGGCGGTGCCGTCGTGCAGATAGGTGACGTGGTGCTTGGCGTGACCGGGTGTGTAGAGCACGTCGAAGCGGTCGTCCCCGAACGCCAGCGTCTCGCCACCGCGCAGAACCCGCAGGCGATCCTGCGGCACAGGCTCGAACTCGCCCCAGAGCGAGAGCATGTTCTGCTCGCCGTAGAGCTGCGCGGCGCTCGCCCACAGCCGCGCCGGGTCGACCAGGTGCGGCGCGCCGCGTTCATGCACGTAGACCTCTGCCCGCGGGAAGCGCTGCGCCAGCGTGCCGGCGCCGCCGGCGTGGTCGAAGTGGATGTGGGTCAGGAGGATCGCCCGCGGCTCGTAGCCGTCGAGCTGTTCGAGCACGTGGCCGAGCCCCAGCGTCGGCCCGGGGTCGACGAGAACCTCTCCTACCTGCCAGCAGCAGATCCAGCGGCTGCGCCCCAGGTGCAGGGTGTCAATTGCGCGCATTCAGCTGCGCGGTCGGCTCGCCGTCGCTCGGGAAGCGAGCGGCGGCCAGATCGGCCAGCTGGGTGAGCTGACGGGCGAGGTCGCGCGCGTCGGCGACGATGCGCTCGCGCTCGCCCCAGATGCGATCGGTGTCGAGGTCGAGCTCGTGTACGCGCTGCTCCGCCACGGCGGTCACGTGCGCGGCCTCACGCTTGGCCTGCGCCCGCTCCTGCGCCGCCTCGCGCTCCGCCTGCGCGACCACCTCGTCGGCGGTGTCGTGAGCCTGCTTGAGCACGTTCGCGACCTCGGCTCCGACGCGCTCGAGCGCCTCCCGCACCGCCGCGTCTGGTCCCTGTTGCAGCTGCGCCTGAAGCTCACGTATCTGGCGCTGCAGCGTCTCCACGTAGGAGTCAACGTCCTCGCGCTCGTAGCCGCGGCGAGCGAGCTTGAAAAGCGACTCCCCGCCCCTGGTCAGCTCTTCACTCATGGTCGCAAAGGCTAACCGTTTACGCAGCGGAATGGGAACAGCGCGGATCATCCATACAATCGGTGCTCTGATGATGTCGCTGAGCGAGCCCCTGATCGACGGTCACGGCCGGCTGATCTCCGACCTGCGGGTGTCGGTCACCGACCGCTGTAACTTTCGCTGCCAGTACTGCATGCCGGCCGAGGGCCTGCCCTGGCTGGAGCGCGCGGAGGTCCTGAGCTTCGAGGAGATCGCTCGCCTGGTCGCCCTGTTCGCGCGGCTGGGCGTGCGTGACCTGCGCCTCACCGGTGGCGAGCCGCTGGTGCGCCGTGACTTCCCCCGCCTGCTGCAGATGCTCGCCGCCACCGCCGGCCTGCACGAGGTGGCGATCACGACCAACGGCTACCTGCTCGAGCGGGACGCGGCGGCGCTGGTAGCCGCCGGCCAGCGGGCCGGCGGCGCAAGGCTGCGCTTCAACGTCTCCGTCGACTCGCTGCAGCGTGACCGCTTCTACGCGCTCACGCGCCGCGATGCGCTGGCTCAGGTGCTGCGCGGGCTCGAGCTGCTCGCGACGTTCCCGGACGCGCACCCGATAAAGGTCAACGCCGTGGCGCTGCGCGGCTTCACGGAGGACGAGGTGCCGGCCTTCGTGGAGCTGGCGCGCACCCACCCATACGAGGTCCGCTTCATCGAGTTCATGCCGCTCGATGCGGACCGAGCCTGGAGCTCCGAGCGCGTGCTGAGCGGCGCCGAGCTGCACACGCTGATCGACTCGCTGGCGCCGCTCGAGCCGCTCGAGCGCGAGCCGAGCGCGACCGCGCGCGTCTACAGGTTCGCGGACGGCAGCGGCCGCATCGGCCTGATCAGTCCGGTCACGGAGCCGTTCTGCACCGACTGCAACCGACTGCGGCTGACCGCCGACGGACGCCTGCGCACCTGCCTGTTCTCACTGCGGGAGACCGACCTGCGTGGCCCACTGCGGGCCGGCGCCGACGACGCCGAGCTCGAGCGGATCATCCGTGAGACGGTCTGGCGCAAGGAGCTCAAGCATCACATCGGCGAGCGGGGCTTCGTTCAGCCCGCGCGGACGATGTCCGCGATCGGCGGCTGAGCTTCCGGGCCGCCGCCGCGCCTGTCTAGAATCGGGCCGATGGAGCGCTCAACCGAGGTTCGCAGCTGGCTTCGCTGCTACCGCTGCTGGTCTCAGAACCTCGAGGTCCAGCTGCACTACGAGGGCATCCACCGCATCGACCCCGAGACGGGCGAGCGCACCGAGATCGTCGACGAGATGCAGGAGGCGGTGGTGCAGTGCCTGGAGTGCATGCACGACCAGCCGCACCTCGGCTTTCACAACGGCCGCGTGGAGCCGATCGAGGACCGCTGGGAGCGGATGATCACGGGCACCCCATGGATCGCCTCCTGCACGGTCACGGTCGGCGCCGACGAGGTCGAGACCTGCTCCGGGCCGGATGCAGGCGACGCGCTCTCATATGCGGCCTTTGGGGACCACGGCACGCGCGAGTTCTTCACCCACGTGCGCTTCCACAAGCACGATGACGAGCGCATCGTGGTGCACCTGCTGGTCGAGCTCTACGCGCGCAGCGCCGAGGAGGCGACGGAGGTGCTGGAGCAGGCGGCCCGCGGCACGCTGGCCATCACGTCACTGGCGGAGGAGTCGCGGCCGCCGGCGTCGAACGGCCGCAGCACACACTGACGATCACCAGCGCCAGCGCGACCGGAACGGTCGCCGGCAGCTCGTAGAACACCAGGAAGAGGAGGTCGAAGAGACTCGCGACCGCGAACGTGATGATCGCCGCCAGCCGCTGCACGCGCGCGCGGGCGGCGAGCGCCCCGCCGAGCAGGGAGGCGACGAAGAGGTCTCCGTAACCGAGCGTGATGCTGCCAAACTGCTCGCTCTGCAGCTGCGGCAGGCCACCGCCGGGTCGCGCTGCCACGAGCACCGAGTTTGGCGCCTGCAGCTCGGCTGAGGCAACCAGCCAGACGTCGGCTGCGGCCATCGCGAGGATCCCGAGCTTCAGCCAGCGCGACGGGGTCACCGCCGCCAGCAGCACGCCCAGTGTCACGCAGCTGAGGGCCGAGAGCAGTGACGCCGCCGCCTCACCGGCCAGGCTCGCCGGCGTCAGCCAGGCCAGTGCGAAGAGCCCCGGCGCGAGCGCCGCCAGCCAGGGCCTCGCGCCGCGGCCGAGCCAGCCGAGAGCGAGCGCAGCGAGGATCGGCACCGCCACCAGCGCCAGGTAGGTGAGCCAGGTGGCGGTCGCCGAGGCGTAGCGGATGGCGAAGATGACACCGACGATCGAGGCCACGGGCAGCAGCGCCCAGCCCCTGCCGCGCAGCCGTCGCAGGCGACGCTGCCACGCTTCGGCAAGCGGCCGTGGACCCGCCACGACGCCGGCCTGCAGCGCCAGCAGACCGGCGTCGGATGGGATCAGCCCGAGCGTCTGGGCCCTCAGCCCAGGCGCTGCTCGAGCTCGGTCAGCTGAGCGTCGAGCTCGCCCGGGAGCGTCGCAGCGAACTTTGCGTAGTGGGCCCGGATCTGGGGGATCTGCTGCCTCCAGCCGGCGGCGTCGACCGCCAGCAGCTCGGCCATCGCCGAATCGCTGATCTCCAGGCCGCTGAGGTCGATGCCGCCGGGACCGTGCGGCGGCACCAGCCCGATCTCAGTCTCCACCGCCTCAGCGCTGCCTTCGCAGCGTCCAAAGATCCAGGCGAGCACGCGCGAGTTCTCGCCGAACCCGGGCCACAGGTAGTGGCCCTCTGAGTCCTTGCGGAACCAGTTGACGTAGAAGATCTTCGGCAGCTTGACGCCTTCACGAGCCTCGAGGCTGAGCCAGTACTGCCAGTAGTCGCCCATGTTGTAGCCGCAGAAGGGGAGCATCGCCATCGGGTCGAAGCGCAGCGTGCCAACCGCGCCCGTCGCCGCCGCCGTGGTCTCCGACGACATGATCGAGCCGAGGAAGACCCCGTGGCGCCAGTCGCGCGCCTCGTGCACGAGCGGGACCACGGTCGCGCGGCGTCCGCCGAACAGGAAGGCGTCGATCGGCACGCCCGCGGGATCCTCCCACTCCGGGGCGATCGACGGGCACTGGCCCGCGGGCGTGGTGAAGCGCGAGTTGGGGTGCGCGGCCGGCGTCGCGCTCCCCGGCGTCCAGTCGCTGCCGCGCCAATCGGTTGCGTGCGCCGGCGGCTCCGGCGTCATGCCCTCCCACCAGACGTCGCCGTCGTCGGTCAGCGCGCAGTTGGTGAAGATCGTGTTTGCGGCCGTCATCTGGAGCGCATTGGGATTCGAGTTCGCGCTGGTTCCGGGCGCCACACCGAAGAACCCGTACTCCGGGTTGACGGCACGCAGACGACCATCCGCGCCGAACTTCATCCAGGCGATGTCGTCGCCGATCGTCTCGACCTTCCAGCCGGGCATGGTAGGCACGAGCATGGAGAGGTTGGTCTTGCCGCAGGCGCTGGGGAACGCCCCCGCGACATACCTGACCGAGCCGGAAGGAGCGGTGAGCTTGAGGATCAGCATGTGCTCGGCCAGCCAGCCCTCGCTGCGCGCCATCACCGACGCGATGCGCAGCGCGAAGCACTTCTTGCCGAGCAGGGCGTTGCCGCCGTAGCCCGAGCCGTAGGACCAGATCTCCCGCGTCTCGGGGAAGTGGACGATGTACTTGTTCTCGGCGTTGCAGGGCCACGGCACGTCTTCGGCGCGCGACTCGAGCGGCATGCCGACCGAGTGCACGCAGGGCACGAACTCGCCGTCGTCGCCGAGCACATCGAGCGCCGCCTGGCCCATGCGCGTCATGATCCGCTGGGAGACGACCACGTATGGCGAGTCGGTCAGCTCCACGCCGATGTATGAGATGGGCGAGCGCAGCGGCCCCATGCTGAACGGCACCACGTACATGGTGCGCCCGCGCATGCACCCCTCGAACAGGCCATGCAGGGTGTGACGCATCTGGCCGGGGTCGACCCAGTTGTTGGTCGGGCCGGCGTCCTGCTCGCGCTCGCTGCAGATGAACGTGCGGTCCTCGACGCGCGCGACATCGGCCGGGTCGGAGAGCGCCAGGTACGAGTTCGGCCGCTTCTCCTGCGCGAGGCGCACGAACGTACCGGCGTCGACCAGCTCCTGGGAGAGGCGGTCGTACTCACCCTGCGATCCGTCGCACCAGTAGATCTCGTCGGGCTGCGTGAGCGCGGCGATCTCCTGCACCCAGGCGCGGAGTCCCGCGTGGTTGGTCCGGGCCGTCTGCTCGTTCACGGTCTGTGTCATGTCCGGATCCTGCTCCTTCCCGCTGCTGCTCTCCGTCGAGATCGTTTAACCCCGATGCGCACGGACGCCCGGAGCGTTCGTGCGCATCGGCACATTCAGAGGTGCTGCGGCCCTCAGGCGGCAGCGTGTGGCTTACGGCATGCTACCCGAGCTCCGCGCATAAACAAAACGTGAACGGCCACCAGCCATATGTTCTCGCGATGAGAGTTATGCGGGCGACCCACAGTGCCGTACGCCCGGACTCGCGCGATACTGGGTCGCAATGAGCGTCTCCTCGACCTTCGAGTGCATCGACGTGCAGCTGCAGGAGCGCGTCGCCTGGGTGACGCTCAACCGGCCCGAGTCGCTGAACGCGTTCACGCCGCAGATGGGTCATGAGCTGCTGGCCGCGCTCGACGCGGCGCAGCGCGACGTGCAGGCGCGAGCGGTCGTCCTGCGGGGGGCCGGCCGTGGCTTCTCGTCGGGAGCGGACCTACGGCAGGTGGCGTCGTGGGGCGCGGACGGCGGCGCCGACCTGCTGACGCCGCTGCGTGAGGTCTTTCACCCGCTGATCCTGCGCACGCGCACGCTCGCCAAGCCCGTGATCGCGTCTGTGCACGGCGGGGCCGTGGGCTTCGGCTGCTCGCTGGCGCTCGCCGCGGACATCGTGCTGGCGGACGCCAGCGCCTACTTCCTGCTCGCCTTCGCGAGCGTGGGGCTGGCGCTCGACGGTGGCTCGTCGGTGCTCGTCGCGGCCCGTGCCGGCCTCGGGGCCGCGACCGAGATGGGCCTGCTGGCCGAACCGCTGGCGGCCGGGCGAGCCGCCGCCAGCGGGCTGATAAACCACGTCTACGGCGATCGCGACGCGCTCGCCGGCGCGACCGCAGAGCTGGCCGGGCGCCTTGCGCACGGAGCGCCGGGCTCACATGCGGCCATCAAACAGGCGCTCAACCGCGGCCTGCTGCCGCAGCTCGAACGTCAGCTCGAGCTCGAAGCGGAGCTCCAGCAACAGCGGGCACAGTCCGCGGACTTCATCGAGGGAGTGCGGGCGTTCCTGGAGAAGCGCCCTGCGAATTTCACAGGAGAGTGAGGAGCAAGCGATGAACCTGGCAGCGATCCTCAGCGACGCCGCGGCCCGTGGCCCCGAGCGTCGCGCGGTCAAGCTCGACGACTACGAGCTGAGCTACGGCCTGCTCGAGCAGGCGGCGCTGCGCGTCGGCGGCCTGCTGCGCGCAAACGGCGTTCAGGCCGGCGACCGGGTGGCGCTGATGCTGCCCAACGTGCCGCACTTCCCGGTCATTTACTACGGGGCTCTGTCGGTCGGCGCGATCGCCGTACCGCTCAACGTCCTCAACAAGCGCCGCGAGGTCGAGTACTACCTGGGCGACGCCGGCGCCAAGCTCCTGTTCGTCTGGCACGACTTTGCCGCCGAGGCCCGTCCGGCCGGCGCGGCCACCGGCTGCAGGACGATCTCAGTCGTACCGGGCGAGTTCGAGCAGACGCTGCTCGCCACCGAGCCCGGTCCCGGGCCGCTGGACCGTGCCGCCGAGGATACGGCCGTGCTGCTCTACACCTCGGGCACGACCGGCACGCCCAAGGGTGCCGAGCTGACGCACGCGAACCTGCTCAGCAACTGCCAGGCCGCGCGCGACCTGTTCACGCTCTCAGGCGACCCGGTCGTCATGGGCGCGCTGCCACTGTTTCACTCCTTCGGCCAGACGTGCGCGATGAACGCCTGCGTGCTGGCCGGCGGGCTGCTCACGCTGCTGCCGCGCTTTGATCCCGGCAAGGCGCTCGAGATCATCCAGCGCGACCGCGTGGAGAGCTTCGCAGGGGTACCCAGCATGTACGGCGCGATGCTCAACCTGCCCGGCCGGGAGCGCTACGACGCCTCCACGCTGCGCAACTGCGGCTCGGGCGGCGCGGCGATGCCGGTCGAGCTGATGCGCGGCTTCGAGCAGGCGTTCGGCTGCGAGATCCTCGAGGGCTACGGCCTCTCTGAGACCTCTCCGGTCGCCTCCTTCAACCACCCCGGCGGCGAGCGCAAGCCGGGCTCGATCGGCACGCCGATCGCCGGCGTGCGGATGCGAGTGGTAGACGACTCCGACCGCGACGTCCCGGCCGGCGAGATCGGCGAGATCCTGGTGCGCGGCGAGAACGTGATGAAGGGCTACTGGAGCCGCCCGGAGGCGACCGCCGAGGCCATGCGCGGCGGCTGGTTCCACACCGGCGATCTGGGCAGGGTCGACACCGACGGCTACTTCTTCATCGTCGACCGCAAGAAGGACATGATCATCCGCAACGGCTTCAACGTCTATCCGCGTGAGGTCGAGGAGGTGCTCTACGAACACCCGGCGGTGCGCGAGGCGGCCGTGATCGGAGTGCCGCACGACCAGTACGGCGAGGAGATCGGCGCTGCGATCTCCCTCAAACCGGGGTCAGCGGCCACCGTTGCGGAGCTGCGCGACTTCGTGCGCGAGCGTGTCGCGGCATTCAAGTATCCGCGGCAAGTGTGGATCGTCGACGAGCTGCCCAAGGGCCCCACCGGCAAGATCCTCAAACGCGAGATCAAGCCGCCGGAGGCGCCGTGAGCGCCGCCGCGTCCAGCGCGCCTGATGCCGTGCGGGTGCGGCCAGCGATCGCGACGGACGTGCCGCTGATCTACGAGCTGATCAGGGCCCTGGCCGAGTATGAGCGCGCGCCCGACCAGGTCAGCGGCACGCCCGAGCTGCTGCACCGGTGGCTGTTCGGCGCGAAGCCCGCAGCGGAGGCGCTGATCGCCGAGGTTGACGGCGCCCCAGCCGGCTTCGCGCTGTTTCACGGCACCTTCTCGACCTGGGAGTGTCAGCCCGGCATCTGGCTCGAAGACCTGTTCGTCGTGCCCGACCACAGGCGTTCCGGCGTGGGCCGAGCGCTGCTCGAGCGTGTTGCGCAGATCACCGTGGAGCGCGGGTACACCCGGCTGGCCTGGACCGTGCTGGACTGGAACGAGCCGGCACTCACCTTCTACCGCCGCATTGGCGCGGCCCCGCTCGACGAGTGGACCAACCACCGTCTCAGCGGCGCCGCGCTGAGACGGGTGGCTAGAGGGCTCCCGGGTTGACCCGGGAGCCCTCCTTAGCAGGCCTGTAAGCCGGATCCTGTCTGGAGCAGCCATCCATCTAACGCGGCCTACCCGAACCTTGGCGGGCAACCTACAAGCGGTTCTGCTCGGCCTTGCATCGGGTGGGGTTTACCTGGCCGCCGCGTCACCGCGACGCCGGTGCGCTCTTACCGCACCATTTCACCCTTGCCGGCCCCGGTGGCCACGGCGCCGCACGCCGCAAGCGAAACCGAGACTTAGGCGGTGTCTTTTCTGTGGCACTTTCCCGCGGGTTTCCCCGGGTCGGCGTTACCGACCACCCTGCCCTGTGATGTCCGGACTTTCCTCGAAGGCGCGCACGCCTCCGCGGCTGCTCAGCCTGCGGCCCGCAGGATAGCGCCCTCAGCGACCGCCTCGAGCCCATCACGGTCAGATGCTGCGCATCAGCCCCACCACCCTGCCGAGCACGCTCACCTCGCGCGCGACGATCGGCTGCATCGAGGCATTCTCCGGCTGCAGGCGCACGTGGTCGCCCTCGCGGAAGAAACGCTTCACCGTCGCCTCATCGTCGATCAACGCGACGACAATCTCGCCGTCCCGGGCGGTCTCCTGCGGTCTTACCACAACCAGATCTCCATCGAGGATGCCGGCATCCCTCATCGACTCGCCGCGGATGCGCAGCAGGTATTCGCCGCGGTCGCCTCCGCATGCGGGCGGTGTCTCGATGTACTCCTCGACGTGCTCCTCGGCCACGATCGGCGTCCCGGCCGCGACCTGTCCCAGCAGCGGCAGACCTGCGCCGAGCGCTCCCCGGCCACGCGCGCCCTGAGCACCCGCGGCCTGGCCAAGCGCCCCCCGCGCAAGCGCTCCACCGCGATCGAGCAACTCCATCGCCCGCGGCTTGCTCGGGTCCCGCCGCAGCAGACCGAGGCGTTCGAGATTGGCAAGGTGCGCGTGCACGGTCGATGACGAAGCCAGACCCACGGCGCGCCCGATGTCGCGCACGGTGGGCGGATACCCGCGATCGTCGGTGTGGCGCCTGATGTAGTCGATGATCTCCTGCTGACGCTTGGTCAGGTCCATCCGTTGGCTCCTTCCTCGGACCGTCCCGAGACTGTTCCGAACACTTGTTCGAACCATATACCGACGCAAGGACGGAACCACCCTCCGTGGCTATACTCGGCGACCCAGGCGCCTGTGGCGGAATTGGTAGACGCGCAAGGTTGAGGGCCTTGTGAGCGCTTAGCTCGTGGAGGTTCGAGTCCTCTCGGGCGCACTGGACCGGAACCCCGCATGGCGGGGCTTCTGGCGCTGTCTCACGTGACCGTGGCGCCCCCACGCCGACGAAGGACACCCCCGGGCGGGTGTCGCCGAGCAATCGGTTGGACCGGATCGGAGGTCACCTCGACCGGGCTGATGGCTCCGTTCGGGAGCGGCCGCCTCGCTGCGCAGCACGAGCTCCTCTGAGGCTTCCGCGTCGTCATCGGGGCAGTCGTCTCGGCGCAGTCACTTGACGGGGCTGATGGGACGCGCTCCCGGCATGTGAGTCGCGACGCGGCGAGGATCACGCGTCAGCGGCGGTCACCCGGTCGTGGCGGCGTGGGCGCCGATGAGGAAGTCTGGAGGATCGCCTCGCGCAGACCTCCGGACCGTCGGTACTCGGCGTGGGCGTGTCCGGCGAGAAGACCGGCCTCCAGCGGAATCGATTCGACGACCATCATCGAGGGCAACGACACTTGCAGCGTCTCGACGCGCTGAAAGCACGGAGCGACCTCTGCGAGCACAACCGCGTTGATGACGAGCACACCAGCCTGGGCGGCGGCGATGAGCTGGGACTCTGACCACTCAACCCGTGCCGGGTCCTCGGTACGGAGGCCCAGCAGCACGCCGCTGTCGACGAACGTCCCCGGTGAGGCGTCGCTCAACGTCTGCTCAACGCCAGGATCTCATCAGTGCCGAGCGCCAGCTCGCCGGCGCCCCGCGGCCGCATGATCTCATTCGCGACCCGCTCGCTGTCGACGACGAGCCGTGCCCCGTCGGTGTCGAGTTGGAACTGAACATCGCTTCCGGCCTGGATCCCGAGCGCCGTGAGACCCTCCAAGGGATTGTGCCTGCCCCTTCCGTGTAACTCGCGTGCTGTAAGAGTGGCTCTCCTGCCGATCTGGGGGTGAAGTGAGCCGGGCGTCTGACCGCACACGGCAAGTTCCCGCTTGACCAGATGTAGGGCGCAGGCCCCCTTCCGTGGGGAAGGGGTCAGGCCCGTCCTGGTCGTCCGGGGGGGCGGTTGGGGGTCCGTTGGTTGGCGATGTAGTCGCGGATGGTCTGGCTGGGCGCGCCGCCCGTGGAAAGTACGCAGTAGGAGGGGGACCAAAAGTGCTGGCCCCAGAGCGCACTGGTCACCTCGGGCCAGTGCTTCTCCCGTAGCACCCGGCTGGTATTCGTCTTGATCGCACCGACAAGGGTGGAGAGGCTGATCCTGGGCGGGTAGTCGAGCAGCAGATGAAGGTGGTCGGTTTCGCCATCGGCTTCCACCAGGGTCACGTTGTGGCGCGCGCAGACTTCACGGGTGGTGGCGATCAGTTGTTCTCGCACCCGGTCGGTGATCACGCCCCGCCGGTATTTCGTGATGAGCACAACATGGGCGTGCAAACGGTAGACCACATGCCTGCCGTTCCTGAAATCGTCAGTGTCCGCCGACACGCCCCGTATTATAGGTTTATGGCACACCGGTATCGCGCGACCCCGACTCAGCCGCAACACGAGGGCATGCTCAGGCACTGCCGGGACACACGGTCTGTGAAGAACGCTCGCTTGGAACAGTTACGGCCCTACGACCCGCGCCTTGGTGCGACCCCCGGCCCGGCGGAACGGATGCAGCAGCTTGCCGATGCGCGGCAGGCGCTGCCGTGGCTGGCGGAGGGATCGTCGGCGGCGCAGCAGCAGGCAGTCCGCGACTTCGACCGCGCGGCCAGCAACTTCTTTGCTGGGACGCACGGCTATCCGACATGGTGGAAAGCGGGTGTGCATGAGCGCTTTACCGTGCGTGACGTGAAGGTCCGTCGCTTCGACCGTCACAACGCCGCGGTCCTGGTCCCGAAGTGCGGGTGGGTTCGGTTCCGGCTCGCCCGGCCGCTCCCCGCGGAGCATGGGATGGCTAGGTCCACGCTGGACAGGGTGGGACGCTGGCATGTGAGCTTCACCGCCCCGCGGCCAGGCGTGAACGTCCGGCAGAAAGCCGGGCTCAACCGGGTCATCAGCGAGCAGGGGTGGGGGATGCGCAGGCGGCGGATCGAGAAGAAGGCCGCTACGTGCGGTGTGCAAGTGACCGCGGTGGCGGCCGCGTACACGAGTCAGAAGTGCTCGGGGTGTGGGCATACGGCACCGGGGAACCACGAGCGCCAAGCGGTATTCCGGTGCATCGCCTGCGGCCATGAGCAAAACGCAGATCACAACGCCGCACTCAACATTCTCGCCGCCGGAACTGCGGTCACAGCGCGCGGAGGGACAGCCGGAAGTAACGGCCCCCGCGAAGCGTCAATCTCGGCGGTGGCGGCATGAGCCGCCACGGAGAATCCCCGTCCGTAAGGACGGGGAGAGTTCAAAAGACCCAGCAACCGGACATAGGCTCGGCTGACGCTGACTGATATACGTCCCGTCCGGCCCGACGACGCGGATGCGCTGAGCGCTCTGCTGCAGGCCAACCGCGACTTCCTCGCGCGATGGCAGCCGGACAGTCCCGATGATTTCTACACCGCCGCGGGCCAACGGCATTGGATCGATGACGCTCTGCGGGGGCGAGCCAACGATCTCATCTTCCCATACGTGGTTCTGGTCGGCTCGGAAGTGGTCGGATTCATCGCTCTCTCCAACGTGATCCGCTGGAACTTCCGGTCTTGCAGCGTCGGTTACTGGATCGCCGAGGCACACAACGGGCGCGGCCATGCCACCGCAGCGGTTCGCAGGATCTGCGAGCTTGCTTTCACGGAGCTCGGCCTCCACCGGGTTGAGGCGGGAACCCTGCTGACCAATGAGGCGTCCCAGCACGTCCTGAGCAACAGCGGCTTCAGCAGGATCGGCGTAGCGCCAAAGTACCTGGAGATCGCCGGCAGCTGGCAGGACCACGTCCTCTTTCAGCGGGTGGCCGACGGAGACTGATTGGTGGGGGCGCGCGCCGGCCGGTTGTCATTGATCGACGATGCGGGACAGTGCTTCGCCTCTGCACGGGAAGTTCAGCTTGGCTGGCTGGCGGCTGGGCGCCACAATCTGGCGTGATGATTGAGCCGCTGCGTGCTGTCGCGCGCTGCTCGGGCTCGCTGGTGCCGCGGTCGGCGTGGGCCTGCTCGCAGAGGGACCAGATGCAGCAACTGCGTGCCTCAAGGCCACCTGTTGCAGAAACCGACTGTTTTGGGGATCAGATGCAGCAACTTGCTTCCGGGGATTCAGTTGCTGCATCTGCTTCCGCTTGCGGGTGTTGACGGACAGCCTGGATGGTGATGGCGGCGTCATCCAGGATGGTGATCTGGGGCACGAACGACCGAACGACCAAAGGGTGCCGACGGGTGTCAGACGCCAGCTTCAGGGTGACGGACGGCGCCGTGGAGCAGCCCGCCGGTCAGCAGGACCGCGAGCTCCCATGCCGTCGCGTGCATCCTGAGGCGCAGCCGGACCAGTCGGGTCGCCTCGCCGATCGCGTTGACGGCCTCAGCGACCGCCGAGCAGCGCGCGCGACCCGGCAGCCAGGTGTTGTCCAGCGTCCGCGCCCACGCGTAGGCGCATCGGGTGATCTCGGGTGCGCGTCGCTTGAACGCGCGCAGCCACCCGCGGACGGTGCCGGCAGGACGGTCGATGCGCGCTGCTGGTCGTGCGGTGCCCGTCTCCGTGCGCGTTCGCCAGCAGCGCGGCGCCGATCACCTCGGCGCTGTCGCGCCGGCGTGGGACGAGCGAGGCCGGGAGCAGCACATGCGTGGCATCGCAGGCGCCACAGCACGCGCGTCGTGGGCGCAGCGACCGTGTGCCGTGCCGGGTACGGATCTGCCGTTCGCGCGCGTGTCCCCACGCACGCAGCGGCCCGTCG
Organism: Solirubrobacterales bacterium; assembly: GCA_027449125.1. GTDB lineage: Bacteria > Actinomycetota > Thermoleophilia > Solirubrobacterales > Solirubrobacteraceae > Palsa-465. The sequence goes on from DAIDME010000089.1 coordinate 46,946, forward strand.
CAGCCAGGACACCGCAGCCGGCCAGCGGCGAGATCGGCCTCGATTTCTGCGCGGGTGGCGGTGATCGACAACACGAGATCTGGGGAGCTCACGCATCACTGTCCGAGAAGGCTCACAGACTCGGGCAACGAGCGGAAGGGGCTGTTGGTGTGGGAAGGAGTAGCACACCAGGCCCGCAATCGAGCAACGACAGCGCGATGACGCGCAGGATCACGTGGATGGCGCTACCAGCTTGCTGCCGGGCGGTCCGAAGCGGCGGTTGCTGGCCTCTCGACGGGCGCGCGGGTCGCCATCACCACGATGATGGCGCTGCCAGGCCGGCGATCCTGAAACTCGTCATCACCGTCGACGGCGCTGCCGGCCCGAGCCATCACCATCCAGCGTGTCGCTCAACAGCGGGCGCCACGGCGTCGACGCACCTGGCTACGGCCCGCACCACAGCTTCGCGTCCCTGCTCCTGCATGAGGGCCGCACCGTGATCTGAGTCCCGCGTCGGATCGGGCACAACGCGACTCTCACGCTGGGCACCTACCGGCGCGGGATCGAAGAACACGATGTAGCCCCGCACCAGGCCGCCGTGGAACGCGATCTAGGCCGCCCGGACGACCACCGAGCGGACGTCATGTGGACATGAGGTGGACACAGCAGCCCGTCGAGGCGCCGTGAGCGACTGACGCACTCCTACCAAGCTCCTGATTTGCAGGTATGAGGGCGAGCGCCCCGGCAGGATTCGAACCTGCGACATGCGGATTAGAAGTTGCTCCTTTGCAGGCCAATTGCTGTGCCTGCTGGTGATTCGCCGCAGCTCCCTGCACTTCCGTGAGGTCAGAATTACCTAGTTCGGGACATTTCTCGGGACACTCGCTCCGCACGCCCCTCAAGCACGCTGCCAACATTCACACGTTCCGCGCAATGCGCGTGCTTCGTCGGGCCGAGCGAGATGCGCGCGGGGGGAGCTATGCAGGTCGTTGGGGCTGTTCAGGCTTGCGAGGAGGACGCAAGGCCGAGGAACACCATTAGCGACCGGTTGAGTTGCACGAGTTCGTCGTCGCCGAGGCGACCCAGCCGCTCACCGAGGCCCGATCTCGGCATCGTCGTGATCTTGTCGACCATGAGGCTGCTCGACCGGTCGAGCCCGTTGGCGTCCGATGGCTCGACCGGGATTCTGATCAGCGGAGCGTCAACCGCACTGGTAGTGAACGGGCAGACCGTGACCGATGCGATCGCGTCGAAGCGATCATCCTGGACGATCAGCACCGGACGTGGTTTTCCGTGGACGATCAGCACCGGACGTGGTTTTCCGGTGGAGGCTCCGCGAGCCGCCGCGGTGTAGATCTCGCCGCGCGTCACGCAGACGCTGCTTCGTCGTCTTCGTCCATTCCGATCGAGGTCGCGTCAACGAACGCCTGATCGTCGGCCTCACCCTCGCTCGTCGCGATCGCGACGGACTGACGGTGGGCTTCAGCGATGAACCCAGGCGCGCGCACGTCCGGCACCCAGATCTGTACAGGCCGCAGGCCCTGGCGCCGAAGCCGCTCTCGGTGCCGACGCACTCTGTCGCGAGTTGAGGACACACCACCAGGTTACATGTAACACCACGGGTGTCAACACCCACCCCCGCTGGCCGCGCAAAGGGCGCGTGTCGTTGAACGGCCTGAGGCACCCGTGTAGTGGTGGTTGCAGGATCGGCGGCTGATCAGCTTGGCGCCACGACGGTCCAGCCGAGCGTGCGGGCGGCATCGGCCATACGGTCGTCGTAGGTGACGATCTGTCGTACGGACGCGCCGAGTTGGCGTGCGCTGGCGAGGTGGATCGCGTCGAGCGAGCGCAACTCGGGCGGTTCCAGGCGACCGGCTTCGTTCAGGACGCGATCGTTGACTCGCAGAAGCTGGATGCGTCGCAGGACCTGCTCGCCACGTGCCAACGCCGCGGGCCCGCTAGGCAGCAGCGCTCGCGCGACCTCTGTGCGAGCCAGCGCGCTGCTCACCAGCGGTTGGCGGCGTGAGAGATGACGTCGAAGTGCGGATGACTCTGGTTCTCGGATCGCGAGTTTGACGATCGCCGAGGAGTCAAGATAAGTCAGTCGTTGATCAGCGCTCATCGCGCCGTAGCCGTGCTAGCACCGATGATGGTGGCTCCGAGCCTGCGGGGGCTGGCAGCGGATCAGGCAGATCCGAGAGATCACCCTGCGCCTCTTGGAGATCGCCTGAGGCCCTCAGTCGATCGAGCGGGTCTTCTGGCAGCGGCCCCAGCATCGCAACGGGGCGGCCGCGATCGGTGATCTCGATGCTCTCGCCACTCTCAACCAGCCGCAGAAGCTCGCTGGCTCGTTGTCGTAGCTCCCGAACACCAACACTAGTCATGTGCTATTTGTAGCACCACACTCGACATGCGGCAACCGGTCGCGCACGACCTCGCTTCCGCGCAAGGCGCGCATCTCGACGCGCGGCGCGAGATGCCTCAGCGGTGATGAATGCGGGTCCGGCGGCGCGATCGCGCTGGTCGGCCGGTCGTCGGTCTGTGCCGTCGAGGGCTGTCGCTGCTTGGACTTCATCCGCAGATTCTGTGACGATTGATGGCTGTCGACGTAGAGGTGTATAACCATCGGCTGCTATCGGCACGGGAGAGTTCGGTCGTTTGAAGAGAAATCGTCTGATCGCTGCCGGCGTTTGCTTCTGTGTGATTGCCGCGACGGTCGCGGCCGGGCTTGGCTCGGTTGCTTCGGCGCGAGCGGGCAGGGATCGCGTGATGGGGCGCACGTTTCTGTCGCTGGTGCCTGCGTGCGCGTGCGGCAAGAGCACGGCGCTTGATGTCTTCTCAATGTCTAACGGACGCCGGGTTCGCCGGATCACACAGCTCTCCCTTGACGGATTCATGCTGGCGACGCCGGCAGCGACCAGTGCTGGTCGGGTGTATCTGACGCTGAACCAATTTGGGAGATGCTCCAAGACCGGCTACATGGAGTGCCCTCACTGGATAGCGGGCTCCTGCCGCAACCAGGTTCAGACGATCGCTCCCGGCGGGTCTGAGCCGCAGGTCGCGTTCAACGTTGCCGGGTCGGAGAAGATCGGTGAGGTTGTCCCAAGCCCGCATGGTCGCCAGGTCGCCTACCAGGTGCGCCCGTGCGTCAGCTCGACCGGGATCTCCGGGATGTACATCAGAAATCTTCGCTCTGGCCACACCCGCGCCGTCATGAGCAGCACGAACGTCTGCGACCAATATGGGCCTGCCGCATGGAACGCCAACAGCACCGAGATTGCGTTCCCCTACGAACCCGCCGCAGGACGCCCGATAGAGATGGCCGGCGGGTTCGGGTGCCCGGAGGGCCGCAACTATCTCGTCATCGCCACCACGGTCCAAGGATCAGGCCGTCGCATTCAGGTTCCCGCCGGAAGAGGATGCCTGTTTGAGGCGGCAGCCTTTGACCGGTCAGGCGTCGTCGCCGCGGAAGGGTGCGCCAAGGGCAGCCCTGCGCGCCAGGTCGCTCCGAACGTTGGCGACGCCTTCCTGCTCCAGTACTCGGTGAACGGTCACCTCAAGAAGCGCACCGCTCTCAAGCGCGGACTCGAACAAGCCGAGCTCAGCACCGAGCCACACACCGGCAACGTTCTCGTCACCCAAGACCGCCCCGCGAACGAACCCTACCCCGAGGCGGACTACGTCTGGGTGTTCAACGGCCAGCGGCTTCGCCCGATCGCACGATACCCCGCACACGACGCAGCCCAAGTCCTCGCAGTCGCCTGGTAATCGCAAGCAGTCAGCGGAACACGGCGGGAGTCTCTCCGTTCCGCATGCCGCGCGGGGCAGGTGCGGCGCGGCGGGCGGCGAGATGCCCGTCGAAGCGGAAGAGCGGGTGCGGCGAGAGTTCCCTTTGCGCGGCCGAGCGATAGCGGGAAGCTATGGACGTTTACCGTCATTTCTGCCGCGTTTCGGCCATAGCTTCGGCTTCTACGGCAGCACTTGTCGCGATCCGCGTGACCTTCGCTAGGCCACGAACCAACAACTCTTGCGAACCTGGCCGATCGCTTGCGCCTTCGCGCTCGCGGGGGCTGCCCCTACGGCCGGCCGAATATGGAATGGGTCCCAACCCGCCGCCAGATCACGTGTGGCTCACCGGACCGGACTTCGTCACCGTACTGGAACGTCGCACGACCATCCGGTGCCGAGCTCATCTCCCACACACCCGGATGTCCCTGGACGCGCTTGACCCGGAGCGCGGGCTGAAGCGCTGGCCGCCAGCGCCCAGATCGGCGATGAACCGGACAAGGGCAGCACGGAACGAGCGCTGCTGCTCCGGCGTGAGCCGGTCCCAATCGCGCCAGAACGACGCGAGCACTTCACGCGTCGGCATCGAGCGGCTTGGTTCGCGCGTCCAGCGCCGCCAGGAACTCCTCATCGCTGTCGTGACTGCTCGCCCGGCCCGCGAGCCGATCGGCCTCGGCCTCACGCTCCATCGACTGCCACTCACGCGTCCAAAACCAAGCCTGATCAGGATCGATCCGCCCTGCGGTGATCTCCTCGAGCAGCACCGCCGCTCCATCCACCGCGTCATCAGGCAAACGGTCAACCAGCTCATGCAGCTCAGCTCTGGTCATTACCGAATTGTGGCACGCACCCGCGGCCCCACCGATACACCGAACCTCGCCGCTCTGCTCGAAGCTGCGGGCACGACGCGGTCGCGACCTCAGCAGATGCCCGCGGGCACACAAAAGCACCACCAGTTCCCGACCGCCGTCTCGCCCCTCCCCCTCGCCACGAGGAGGGAGGTCAACGTGGGCGCCAGGCAAGCCGTTGCGCTTCTCGCCAAACTCGCGCACCTCGTCACGGCCTGGCCGGACACTCCTCAGACGACGTGAGCGATCGCTCCAAGCCCACCGGAACGTGGCCACAGCCGCATGCACAGCTGCCGGGGGCCGCTGCCCGCCGGCAACCAACCGGCAAAGCGACTCCATAGCAGCCAGAACTACCGCGCTTTGCAGGTACTTCGGTAGCGCCCCCGACAGGATTCGAACCTGTGACCTACGGATTAGAAGTCCGCCGCTCTATCCAACTGAGCTACGGGGGCGAGCATGCTGACGAGCGGCGACCGTGACCACGCCGGGGTGTCCGGTCTCAGATGGCGCTTGTTCCCTCGCGACCATAGTTGTCGCTGATGCGCACCACGTCCTCCAGGTGCGGCGTCGAAGCCTCCAGCACGTCGGAGTCCTCCAGCGCCTCGATGGTGTGGATCATGCCTGGCAGGTTGCGCCAGACGTCGCCCACGCTCACCACGCGCTCACTGAGCGCGTCGGTCGCTTCGCCCTGCACCAGAATCAGCCGCCCGGAGAGGACATAGCTGGTCTCGTCCTTGACCTCGTGGTACTGCAGAGACAGACGGTGTCCCTTGTTGACATGCAGGATCTTGCCCACGTACTGATCGGTCGCGGCCCACCAGATCTCATATCCCCAGGGCTTCTCGACGCGTCGCGGGACGGCTTGATCGGCGGCGCTCCGTGTGTCTGACATCAGCAGCATGCTGACAGGTTGTTAGCGATGCTGCCGGGCTTTAGGGCTCACTTAAAACGAGAGCGCTCCGTTCGGCGGGGTATGAGGCCGGGACGGAGCGCGCTCTGAGGGAGGAGAGGGTGCTGCGCTGATAATGGTGCACCTCCTGGTTCCAGAAGTCCAAGACCAGAACTGTCAAAGACATATAAGCTTGCACTATGGAGATTCGCCAGCTGCGCTACCTCGTGGCACTCGCCGAGGAGCAGAGCTTCACTAGGGCCGCCGAGCGCGAGCACATAGCGCAACCGGCGCTCTCCCAGCAGATCCAGAAACTGGAGATGGAGGTTGGCGTGCCGCTGGTCGAGCGCACCACCCGGCGAGTGTCGGTCACCGACGCCGGCAACCTGCTCGTCGCCCGCGCAAGGCGCGTGCTGACAGAGCTCGAGTCGGCGCGACAGGAGCTCGACCGCGTGCGCGGAGTCCAGACCGGCCAGGTGAAGGTCGGAGCGATGAACACGATGGGGCCCGTCGACATCACAACGCTGCTGGCACGCTTTCACGAGCTGCACCCGGCGGTAGACCTGACGGTCCGTGAAGATGACAGCGACGCTCTGGCGGAGATGCTGCGGATCGACGCTGTCGACCTCGCGTTCCTCTCCGTCACCGAGCGGGTCGAGAGCCACGGGCTCGCGCTCCAGCAGATCCTGAGCGAGGAGCTCGTCGTGGTCCTGCCCGAGCACCACCGGCTGGCGGGCCAGCCGGAGATCCGAATGATCGACCTCGAGCACGAGGAGTTCATCAGCCACCGCGAGGGCGCGCGCCTGAGGGAGCTGCTGGTCGGCGCGGCCGACACGGCCGGCTTCAGCCCTCGCATCTTCCTCGAGTCCAACCAGACGAGACGCATCCGGCGGCTCGTCGGGCGCGGTCTGGGCGTCGCGATCCTGCCGCGATCCCACGCCATCGGGGTGGGTACCAATGACCCGATCGCCGTCGCACGCCTGATCGAGCCGTCGCTGACACGCGACATCACCCTGGCGTGGCGATCCGGACGACGCCTACCGCCGGCGGCGGCGGAGTTCCTCAGCCTCGCGCGTGAGGCGTTCCCGCCCGAAGGGCTCCTGCGCTGAGGCGGATATGACACACGACGCCTCCGCGGCCGCCCGCGGACCCGCATCCGTGGTGGTCGTGATGGGCGTTTCGGGGGCAGGCAAGTCGACGGTCGCCGCGGCGCTCGCGTCGCAACTCGGTTGGGATTTGGCCGACGGCGACGACTTCCATCCGCCGAGCAACCTCGCCAAGATGACAGGCGGCGTCCCGCTGACCGACTCGGACCGGTGGCCGTGGCTCGCCAACATCGCGGAGTGGATCGACGCCGAGATCAAAGCCGGACGGCGCGGAGTCGTCGCCTGTTCCGCACTGAAGAGGTCTTACCGCGACCGGCTGTGCCGACCAGAGGTCCTGTTCGTGTACCTCGACGTGCCCCGGCTCGAGCTCGAGCGACGGCTCACCCAGCGAACCGGCCACTTCATGCCCCCGTCCCTGCTGGACTCCCAACTGACAGCGCTGGAGCCGCCCGCAAACGACGAGCCTGCGCTCACAGTCGCGGCCAGCGATGCGCCCGCCCTGGTCGCGCGCCGCATCGCTCAGGCGCTGTGAGACCGACTAGAGCCGCGTGAGCCGGTAGAGCAAGGAGGGCGCGGCCAGCCGGCTCGCCGCAACGGCGGCCACCGAAGCCTGCTGCTGCCCGTCACTGAGCATCACCCTGGCCAACCGCACACCGGAGCCGAACCCGTGGGTCTCGCTCGCTCGCGCTGACGGCGTGAGCACGACGCGCAGTGAGACCCGCCTGCCCGCCACCCCGTCGAGCCGCAGGGGGCGCAAGGTGCGCACAGCCACCGGCGACGCCCACCCGGATCGGATCCGGCCGACCGTGCTACCGGCAGGCAGCAGCACCATTGGATGGACGGCCGCGACAGCGGCGGCTGTGAGCGTCACCCCATCGTCGAGCGCCGTCTGCAGCGGATCGGCGCCGCGAGCTCCCAGGACCGCGCCGATGATCGTGATCCTGCGCCGGCCGAGACGGCGGATGGCGGCGAAGACGAAGTTGCCGCCGGCCGCGCTGGTGGAGCCGGTCTTGACTCCGACGATCCCCTGCTGGCCGAGCACGGAGTTGTAGTTGGTCACGGTCCCTGCCACGGGAAGCGTCACGGAAGGCATGGAAACGATCCTGCGCAACACGGGGTTTGCCATCACGACAGCCCCGAGCCGCACCATCGCCGCAGCCGTACCCACACTCCCCGGGTTGAGCCCCGAAGGACCGACGAAGTGGACGCCGCGGAGGTCGAGCCTGACGGCCTCCCGGTTCATCTCCGCCACGAACCTGGTCTCGCTCCCCGCGGTCCAGCGAGCAAGCACCCGAGCGACGTTGTCCGCGGAGGGAATCAGCATGGCCTCCAGGGCCTGCAGCTCTGTGAGCTTCTCACCCGCCGCCACCGCCAGGACAGACTGGTCCTGACCGAGGTCCGTTCGGTAGGCGCTGGCATCGGCCGCCGAGAAACTGATCGCGGGCCCGCTCTGGCCGGGCGCGAGCGGATGCTGCGCCAGCACCACCAGCGCGGTGACCAGCTTGGTCACGCTCGCCAGCGGCACGACGGCGTCGGCCCGCACGCCGCCGAGGCCGCCGACCCCCTCGATCGCGAGCGCGGCTGAGCCAACGCTCGGCCACGGCAACCTTACGGGAGTCCCAGGCACGACGGCTCGGGCCGGCAAGGCGACCATGAGCTTGGCCGCGGCCACGCCGCGACCGAGCTGAGCGGCCAGGCCGAGCGCAACGATGCCGGCAACGCCGACCACCGCCGCCCGCCTGGCCGCGTAGGGCTTGATGCCGTCGCGCTCACGTTCGCGACCGCCACCGGCCTGCCCGCGCCTACCGGTCTTGGCGGTCTGATGGCGGGCGGGCACCGGCTGATTATGCCCGCCCGGACCAATCGGGGCGCCGGGATTTGAACCCGGGACCTCTCGCTCCCAAAGCGAGCGCGCTACCAGGCTGCGCCACGCCCCGATGCCCCGCCACAGTCTAGTCGTCGGCGCAGCGACGCCGATCCCGCTAGCCTGCGAGCCGATGGCAGATGTACAGCCCCTGCGAGCGCTGCACTACGACCCGGACAAGACCGGCGGCCTCCAGCACGTTGTCGCCCCCCCCTACGACGTGATCTACACCGAGGGCCGCGCCGACCTGCTCGCGCAGTCGCCCTACAACGTCGTGGAGATCGACCTTCCCCTCCCCGCTGACGGCGCCGACCCGTACGGGCACGCTGCGGCAGTGCTCGACCGCTGGCGCGCGGAGGGGATCGTCGCCAGAGACGAGGGGCACGCGCTCTGGCCGATCGAGCAGGACTACGTGGGCCCGGACGGACGGCCACGGACGCGCCGCGGCTTTCTGGCACGGGTGCGCGTGCAGGACTACGGGCCGGGGAAGGTCAGGCCGCACGAGCGCACGCATCCCGGACCTAAAGACGACCGTCTGCGGCTGACACGCGCCACCAGGACAAACCTCTCGCCGATCTTCGCGCTCTACTCGGACCCGCAGCAGCGTGCGTGGGCAGCGCTCGAAGGTGGCACGCGCGGGACACCGTGGGCGCAGACCGTTGACCCGGACGGGACGGTCAACCGCGTCTGGCGCGTGGAGGACGCGCTTGCCATCGAGGCTGTCCAGCGCGTGACCGCGAACTCGGAGCTGCTGATCGCCGACGGCCACCACCGCTACGAGACCGCCCGCGTGTACGCGGATGAGGTCGGCGGCGAGGGACCACATCGCTACGTGCTGATGTGCCTGGTGGCGATCGAAGACGCCGGGTTGACCGTCTTCCCCACACACCGGCTCCTGGGAGGCCTGACCGAGCAGAAGTGGCGTGACCTGCGCGCCGCGATCGAGGCGGACTTTGAGGTATCGCCGCTGGCAGGGCTGGATGAGCTTCCCCCCGACACCAACGAAACCGTTGACATCGGTTACCTGGACAGCCGCGACCGGCGCCCGTACCGCCTGCGCCTCAGGCACCAGATGACTGCGGACGCGAAGCTTTCGGGTCACGCCGAGCCGTACCGGCGTCTGGACACAGCCGTCGCTGAAGCGCTGCTGTTGAAGGGTGCGCTCGCGATGACCGACGAGCAGATAGATCACCTGGAGGGACTCGGCTATGCGCGCGACGCACAGCACGCGATCGAGCTGGTGCTCGCCGGAACCTACGACGTCGGACTGTTCATGGCACCAACGCCCGTGGAGCGCGTCCGCGACGTGGCCGTGGCGGGAGAGAGCATGCCACCGAAGTCGACCTACTTCTTTCCCAAGGTCCCGACCGGACTGATCTTCAATCCGCTGTTCGATTGACTTGCAGCAGAGCGCACCAGCCGCATCGGCGCAGGCGACGCTGAGCGATCGTCTGCTCGACAGCGATCGGGCTGCCGCGATCGAGCTGCACGCCAGCTTCCAAGCGGCGGTGCTGGTGGCGCTGCGCGACAGAGACGGGAGCCTGAGCACCGTCTTCACGCGACGTCACCGGAACCTCCCGCGGCACGCCGGGGAGATCTCGTTTCCCGGCGGGCGACGCGAACCCCGCGACGCCACGCTGATCGGGACCGCACTCAGGGAGACGCACGAGGAGATCGGGCTCCCGGCCTCCATGGTGCAGATCCTGGGGGCGCTCGAGCCGGTCCCCACCGTGGTGTCTGACCACGCGGTCTACCCCTTCGTCGGTCTCGTGCCCTCCGACTTCTCGTGGCACACCAGCCCGGAGGAGGTCGAGGCGGTGATCGAGTTCACGCTCCCGGACCTAGTGCGTGCGCGGACGCGCACCTACATCAGACGCGGGGGCCTGCCGATCAGGGCGGACAGCTACGTGATCGGCGAGCACGTGATCTGGGGCGCCACGGCCCGGATCCTCTCAGACCTGTTGGCCCGCGTTTATCGCCCAGGACCGACGCCGAGGGCGCCGAGGGCGTGACGCTCCGGCGCCGCCTCGGCGGCCGCGCCTCCTAGAGCCTCCCGCCGCCCGTGGTTGATGTCGCTAGCGGCGGCGCGCTGGTCGTGGTGACGGCACCGTTGCCACCAGATGGCGTGCCCGTCCCAGAACCGCTCGTGGCACCCGTTCCGCCCCCAAGGGTGCCGGCACCGCCTCCGCTCCCCGCGCCGGCGCTGCCGCCCCCGGTGCCGCTGGACGAGCCCGTGACAAGCCCTGCCTGGCCGGCACCGGCTGTGCCCGGCCCGGTGGAGCCGCTCGAGCCTGCGCCGGGGCTGGCGCCGGCGTTGCCGGTGGCCGAAGCTCCCGTGGTGGCAGTTGTGGACGCGCTCGTCGTGGCCGTGGTGGACGACGCTGTCGCCAGATTGGTCGCGCCGCTCACCGTGAGCTTGCGGTGTGTCGGTGGCTTGACGGCGCTCGTCGTCGGCACCGTCAGGGGCGGAGCACCCGCGGAATCGCTGCCTCCGCTCGCGGTGCCGCCACAGGCCGAGACCGCCACCGAGGTCAGGAGCGCCAGGACTCCCGCCGCCGCGCGGCGGCGACCACGACGTCTCTGGCGTTGGGTCTGCCAGCCCATGGAGCCGCTCTCAGTCGGCCAGCGCTTCCATCCGGTGACCGCACCACGGGCACTGCACCAGGTCCCGTTGCGCGAGCTGGTCGCAGCCGTCGCAGAACCGGAGGTTCTCGATCGCCCAGGGGAGCTCCGACGCCGTGGGCGCGAGTGGCAGCAGCTGAGCGACCGGCTCGAGCCTCTCCCCCGTCTCGCGGTCCACATAGACCTTCTCCGGGTCAACCGCGATCACAACCTCGCGCCCCGTGGACGGCGTGCGCATCCGGTATTTCTGCAACAGTCTCATCGCTCTCGGGCCGGCTCAGTGGTGGTGATCGTCGGGCAGGGCATCGACATCGTGACGGACGTCGCGGATCCAGCGACCAACCGCTGCCACCAGGATGATCAGGCCGAGGATCGACCAGCCGGCCCAGATCGTCGTTCCGATCAGCGTCAGCGTCACCCCGATGGCTGTCAGAAGCGGCAGCACCGAGCCCGCAGGAAGGTGGATCTCCTCGCCGGCCGGCGGCACGCTGTAGCTCATCTCCACACCGGCCTCCCGCTCCGCGTCGGATGACCGCCGCCGATCGCCCTCAGTCGCGCTCATGGGTGCAGGTAGAGTGCTGCGACCGCAAAAGTCAGGCCGAACATGAACGCGCACACGGCTCCGGCTATCAGGCCGGCGCGAAGGTTCTTGCGAGCTAGCTTCTTGTCCATCGGGGAGGATCCTACCTGGTCTGAGAGCGACGCGTGCCGCCCGCGGCCTCAGAGCTTGACATCAACCACCATGAAGCCGAAGAGCAGCGCCAGGTAGGCGAGCGAGTAGAGGTAGAGCCGAAGTGCGCTGCGGCGGTCCTGCCGGCGCAGGAGCAGCGCCGCAAGCGCGACGAAGCCCAGGCCGAGGGGCACCGAGGCCGCCAGGTAGACGACACCGAACGCGCCGGCACAGAACGGCAGCTGTGTGATCGCGTAGAGCAGCAGCGCGTAGAGGAGGATCTGCTGGCGTGTCGTGCGCTCACCGCGCACGACCGGGAGCATGGGAACGCCGACGCGGGCGTAATCGTCCTTCATCAGCAGGCTGAGCGCCCAGAAGTGCGGTGGCGTCCAGTAGAAGACGATCGCGAAGAGGTACACAGCCGTCCAGGACAGCGAACCGCGAGTGGCCGCCCAGCCGACCAGCGGCGGGATCGCACCGGCCGCGCCGCCAATCACGATGTTGTGCCACGTGCGTCGCTTCAGCCAGACCGTGTAGACGCCGACGTAGCCGACGAACCCGGCCAGCGCGAGCGTCGCCGCCAGCAGGTTCAGAGTCAGCCACATCAGCAGGAACGACGCAGTCGCGAGGCCGAGCCCGTAGGTCAGGGCCGCTCGCGGGCTCACGCGGCCGGCCGGAACCGGACGCGACGCCGTCCGCGCCATGCGTGCGTCGATGTCGCGGTCATACCAGTGGTTCACCGCTCCGGCGCCGCCCGCGGACAGGTACCCACCCGCGCACGCCAGCAGGATCCGTGAGACGTCCGGGTTGCCGGCGATCTCCATCGTCGCCACGGTCGTGAACAGCAGCAGCGTCTGGACCTTGGGCTTGGTCAGCTCCACGTAGTCAGAGACGACCTGGCGCGCGCGCGAGTAGCGACCCACGGCCTGGGTCGCGCTGAAGGACGAGGTGCTCACGACCCGTAACAGCTTAGGTCAACGTGGGCCACTTGCACTCCACATGGCATGCGTGGGCGGCTTGCGCTGGCCGCGTCCGCGCGCCCTCAAGCGCGGGCGAACTGCTCCGAGCCGCCGGTCTTCTGCAGCGTCCCGGTCTGCGCCTCCACCTCGAGCCTGATGTCACGCATGGGCTCGACCGAGCGGATCCGAGGCACCGAGTCGAAGTTGTTGACGGGCGGCGGTGAAGTGGTGAACCACTCGAGCGTGTTGGCCTTCCACGGGTCGGGCCCCGCGACCTTCCCCGTCTTGTAGCTGCGGGCGAAGTTGTAGAACGACATCACGAAGCCGGTGGCCATGATGAACGCTCCGACCGACGAGATGAAGTTGTAGGTCGACCAGCCCATGTGCTCCTGGTAGGTGTAGATCCGGCGCGGCATGCCCGACAGGCCGAGCGCGTGCTGCACGAAGAAGGTCAGGTTGAACCCGATGAAGGTGACCCAGAAGGACCACTTCCCAAGCGTCTCGTTGCAGAGCCGCCCGGTCATCTTCGGATACCAGTAGTAGGTGCCCGCGATGATCGTGAACACCGCGCCGCCGACGAGCACATAGTGGAAGTGCGCGACCACGAAGTAGGTGTCGTTGAGCTGCCAGTCCACCGGGAAGGTGGCGAGGAAGATGCCGGTGATGCCGCCGATCAGGAACAGCACGATGAAGCCGATGGCCCACATCATCGACGCCGTCATGACCAGCGAGCCACGCCACAGGGTCGCGGTCCAGTTGAAGATCTTGACGCCGGTCGGGATCCCGATCAGGAACGAGCTGAGCATGAAGAAGCCGAGCACCACGAGCGGCATCGGGGCGGTGAAGAGGTGGTGGGCCCAGACGAGCGTCGAGAGGAACGCGATCACGATCGTCGAGGCCGCGATTGCCTTGTAGCCGAAGATCGGCTTGCGCGCGAACACCGGCAGGACCTCCGAGATCATTCCGAACCCCGGGAGGATCATGATGTAGACCTCCGGGTGGCCGAAGAACCAGAACAGGTTCTCCCACAGCACCGGGGAGCCGTGATTGGTCGGGTCAAACCAGTGTGTCCCGAAGTTGCGGTCGGTCAGCAGCATCGTCACCGCGGCGGCGATCACCGGCAGCGCGATGATCAGCAGCACGGCGTAGATCAGGATCGACCAGACGAACAGCGGCACACGCCCCCAGGTCATGCCGGGCGCGCGCATGTTCACGATCGTGACGTAGAAGTTGATCGCCCCGACCAGCGAGGAGAGGCCCGTGAGGTGGATCAGGAAGATCCAGGCGTCCTGGCCGCCGCCGGGCGAGTAGAGCTTGCTGGACAGCGGCGGGTAGCTCCACCAGCCCGCCTGCGGCGGGTGCCAGAAGATCGACGCGTAGAAGACGATGCCACCCAGCAACAGCAGCCAGAACGACAGCGCGTTGAGCCGCGGGAACGCCATGTCCCGGGCTCCGATCATCAGCGGCACGAAGTAGTTGCCGAAGCCGGCCATGACGGGCACGACGAACAGGAAGATCATGGTGGTGCCGTGCATCGTCAGCAGCTCGTTGTAAACCAGGCCGCTGACGAGCGTGTTGTTGGGCACCGAGAGCTGCGAGCGCATCAGCAGCGCCTCGACCCCGCCGAGCGTGAAGAACACGAAGGTGAGGACCAGGTACATGATGCCGATCCGCTTGTGATCGGTGGTGGTCACCCAGTCGAGCCACTGCCTGGTCTGGCGGGGCTTGTGCACCTCGTGGACGAGGATCTGGGGAACCGGCCGGGAGGCGTGTTGAATCGTGCTCATCGGTGTGAGGATCGCTCGCTGACTAGAAGTTGCCGCTGGAAGTGAGGATGCCCTGCTTGACGAGGTAGCGGCGAACCTGCGCGACCTGGTCGTTCTGGCCCTGGATCGCGTTGCTCTGCTGGCGCAGCCAGGCGGCATATTGCGCGGGCGGCACGACGTTGACCTCGGCAGTCATGAAGGCGTGCTCGCGACCGCAGAGCTGCGCGCACTGGCCGTGGTAGAGAACGTTCGCGTGGAGCGCCTCAAACCACGTGTACGTCGTGTAGCCGGGAACCGCGTCGACCTTGCCGCCGAGCGCCGGGATCCACCAGGAGTGGATCACGTCGCTTGACTGGATGACGAGCTTGACGACCTCACCCGCGGGCGCCTCCATCTCCTGGTAGGAGTACGGCAGGCGGTCCTGCCAGGCGGTCTTGTTGCAGTTGGCCCCGTAGGTGTAGCGCCAGATGTACTGACGGCCCATCACGCAGATCGTCACCTCCTTGCCGTTCGGCGGCACCGGCGCGGTGAGCGACGCGGACAGCACCGAGCCGATGTTGGCGTTGGAGTTGGGCGGATCGATGATCGTGGGCAGCGCGATGAAGGTCGCCGCCGCGATCACGACCAGGAGCATCGTCGCCGCCGCGGTCAGGCTCAGCTCAAGGCGCGTGTTGCCATGAAACTGAGCCGCCACCGGATGCTTCGACGCCCGGAACTTCCAGACCGAGTACGCGATGAACCCGAAGACGATCAGGAACACGGCGATTCCGAGCCCGAGGATGATGTCGTAGAGCGTCGCGATCGCGGTCGCGTTGGGCGAGCCGCCGGACGGCAGCGTGCAGCAGCGCGCGGCGGCGGTCTGCGCGGCGGCGAAGAAGGTGCCCGCCGCGACCGGCAGGAACACCGCCGCGGCGACCGCGTGGCGGCGGCGCAGAGTGGCTAGCAGATCGCGGGCTCGACTCATAAGCCCGCCGGATCTTACACGAGTGCTAAGCGGCCAGTCGCGGCAGCGGTCAGAGTTCGGACCGGTGCGCGGACGGCGCCGCGCGGGGGTCAGGCGGGGACCGATTTCTATACTCGCGAGGCTTGCGACTGTCGAGGGCCATCCGATCTACGGCGTGGGCGCTCGTCGTGGCGGGCGCCGCCGCGCCCTTGCTCCGCCGCCGGGCGGACCTGCGCAACGGACCGGTGCTGGCCGCCGCCGTGACGGCGCCGGCGGCGCTGTGTGTGGCAGCTCCCCGGGGCCGCCTGCGCGACGGCGCCGTGTGCGCCCTGCAGATGTGGGCCTACCTCGCCGCTTACGAGATGCCCAACGACGACCCTCAGGCGCTCCGAGAGCGTGTGCACATCGACTACCCGATCAAGATCGACCGGGCGCTCGGCCTCGGTCGCATCCCGACCGAACGCCTGCAGCGGGCGCTCGCCCGTGACGGCGAGATAAACCGGTTCGAACGCACGCTGATCTGGTCACACTGGGCCTGGTTCGTGGTTCCGCACCTGGCCGTGGCCTACGTGGGGCTGCGCCGCCCCCGGACGCTGGGCACCGCCGCCGCCCGCATGTACGCGGTCTACGACCTCGGCGCGATGGTCTATTGGCTGCTGCCGACCGCACCGCCCTGGTGGGCCGCGGCCCACGGGCGGATCGAGGAGCTGGAGTACCGCATGGTGCGCAACGGCGACCGCGCCACCGGACAAGCCGGCAGTCACCGGGTCTCGGACGCCACCGAGCGCCACCTCCCGGTGCGCCGCATGATGCTCGAGTACGGGGAACGCTTCTGGGGCCGGCGCTGGAATGACATCTACGACGTGCTCGGGGGCAACCCCCTGGCGGCCATGCCGTCGCTGCACTTCGCCACGTCGCTGATGGCCGCCCGCCTGCTGTGGGAGGTCGACCCGCTCGCCGGTGCCGTCGGCTACACATACACGGGCACGCTGGCGGTGGCGCTCGTCTACCTGGGCGAGCACTATGCGATCGACGTGCTCGCCGGCGGCCTGCTGGCCGAGGCAGTGCACCGCAGCGCCGAGCCGCTGACCCCGGCTGTGCACACGCTCACGCGCACCCTGCGCCGGCTGCGCACCCTGACCGAGGGGGACTGACGAGGCTCGATGAGCGAACGGCCGCCGAACGAGCCGTCCCCCTCCGCTGCCGGTCCGCTGACCGGCAGCGGCAGCGCGGCGCCGCGCGGGCCCGCCCCGGGCGACGAAGCGCTGCCACAGGCCGTCGTCACGCGCGGCCGCATCGTGGCCTCGGTCGTGTTCGTGATCGCGATCGCCGCCTTTCTCTACCTCGGCCTGCCGAAGCTGGTCGGATACGGCTCCAGCCTGCGACGCCTCGATCAGGGCAACGGCTGGTGGCTGGGCGGCGCGGCGCTGCTCGAGCTCCTCTCGTTCTGCGGCTACGTGGTGCTGTTCCGTACGGTGTTCGTCCACCGCAGCCGCCGGATCGGTTGGGGGGTCAGCTACGAGATCACCATGGCGGGCCTCGCCGCGACCAGGCTGTTCGCGGCCGCGGGCGCCGGCGGGATCGCGCTGACCGCCTGGGCGCTGCGCCGCTCGGGCATGGAGCGCAGGCTCGTCGCCTCGCGCATGGTCGCGTTCCTGTCGCTGCTCTACTGCGTCTACATGGGTGCGCTGGTGATTGACGGCGTCGGCCTCTACCTGCACGCCTGGCCCGGCGCCAGCCCGTTCGGGCTCACGCTCGTGCCCGCGATCTTCGGCGCCGTCGTGATCGCCGCCTTCCTGGGCATCGCGGCACTGCCGCGCGACTTCGACCGCCTGGTCTCGGCGCGCGCAGCCCGGCCCGGGCCGATCGGGATGCTGTCTCGGCGGCTGGCGTCGGTCCCGAGCGCGATGGCGACGGGCGTGCGCACCGCCCTGGCTCTGATCCGGGGCGCCAACCCCGGGCTGTTGGGCGCACTGGCCTGGTGGGGCTTTGACATCGCCACCCTGTGGGCGTGTTTCGAGGCCTTTGGCTACCGGCCGCACACAGCTGTGATCGTGATGGCGTACTTCGTCGGCTGGCTCGGGAACGTGCTGCCGCTGCCGGGTGGCGTGGGCGGCGTGGAGGGCGGGATGATCGGCGCCTTCACGCTGCTCGGCGTGGACCTTCAGGCCGCCGTCGTCGCAGTCCTCGCCTACCGTGCCTTCTCCTTCTGGCTACCGACGCTGCCGGGTGGCGTCGCATACTTCCAGCTGCGGCGCACCGTGCGCGGCTGGGCGGGGGAGCCGACATCAGCCTCCTATACTTAGTGAAGTGAGCAACATGAACTATGAAGACGTGATCATCGTCGGCAGCGGCCCGGCCGGCTACACCGCCGCGCTCTACACCGCCCGTGCGAACCTCAACCCCCTGGTCATGGAGGGCTTCGCCTGGGGCGGCCTGCTGCAGCAGACCACCGATGTGGAGAACTTCCCCGGGTTCCCGATGGGCATCATCGGGCCCGAGCTGATGCAGCAGATGCGCGACCAGGCGCAGCGGTTCGGCGCCCGTCTGGAGACCGACGATGTGACCGCGCTGGAGCTCTCGACCGACGGAGGCTTGCACCGGGTGATGGTCGGCGACGAGCTGCACCTGAGCCGCACCGTGATACTGGCCATGGGAGCCGAGCACCGCAAGCTCGGCGTGCCGGGCGAGGACCTGCTCTCGGGCCGCGGCGTCAGCTACTGCGCCACCTGCGACGCGGCCTTCTTCCGTGATGTGCCCACGGTCGTGGTGGGCGGCGGCGACTCGGCCATGGAGGAGGCGGTATTCCTCGCCAAGTTCGCCTCCAAGGTCGTGATCATCCACCGCCGCGATGAGTTCCGGGCATCGAGCATCATGGTCGAGCGCGCCCGCCAGACACCGAACATCGAGCTCTTGACGCCGTATGAGGTCGCTGAGCTCGCGCCTGGCGAGGACGGCTCGCTGGCACTCGCGCGGCTGCGCAACACCGCGGACGGGTCGGTGCGCGAGCTCGAGATCGCAGGTGCCTTCATCGCCGTCGGGCACGAGCCGCAATCACAGCTCGTCGCCGATCAGGTCGCGCTGGACGCGGGTGGCTACGTGCGCACAGATGGGCGCTCGACGCGCACCAACCTGCCGGGCGTGTTTGCCGCGGGCGACCTGGTCGATCACACCTACCGACAGGCGATCACCGCCGCCGGCTCGGGCTGCCAGGCGGCGCTGGACGCGGAGTGGTATCTGCGCGACACCCCGGCCCCGACCGGCGACGCATCGCAGGCGCTCGGCACCCGGGCCTGAGCAGCCGCCGCTGTCAGCTGCCCAGCCGGCGGCCGGCGCGGCGCCGCCCGCCGAACGGGTCGCGACGGCGCCGTCGCGCGAGCCGCGCGTGGCTGCGCGCGCGCCGGTGGCGCGCCGACCCGACGAACCCGGGCGGCGTGGTGATCTCGAGCGCCGAGTACTCGATCCGGGTCCCCAGGTACGAGCACCCGTAGTTTGAGAGCGACCCGATCGCGATCTGGGCCAGGTTGGCGCCGCCGGTGGTGTCACAGCTCGAGGTGCCGGCCTTGATCACCTGGGAGCGGCTCTGCGCGTAGGCGAACTGGGTGGTGCTCAACTCGAACGAGAGCACGGGCGCCCAGGTGGGCACGGTGACGGCCAGCATCTCGCCCCGCACGACCGGCAACGGATCGATCAGCGGGAACTCGGCGACCGTGCCGAGCTCGGGGCGCAGCTGGAAGATCCCCGACTGGGCCGCCACACGAAAGACGGGGTCGGTCGGCGTGCCCACCTGCCGCAGCACGGTCAGCTGAACCTCAGGCGGGCCACCGTAGGTCTTGTCGAGGCTCGTCAGCACGGCCGGGGTGATCAGGCTGGTGCCGGCCAGGCCCAGATCGAACGACGCGATCACACCGGACCGCCTGATCTCGTCCGGATTGGCGACCCCGTCGCGCAGCGTCTCGTAGGCCGTCACCTGGGTGAGCACGATCTCACACGCCGACCCCTGGGCGTTCGCCGGACAGGTTGGCGCCACCAGCGGGCTGGCGGTCACGCCGACCGGGACATCCGCCGCGAATGCGGCTGCAGGGGCGAGCGTCACCGCGAGCACGGCTCCCACCACTGCGAGGGTCGCTCTCTTCATACGACCATTGAACACGGTCGCACGCACCCGAGTTGCGTGAAACGTTGCACCGGGCCTCGCGCGGCGGCCGGTCGACGCCGTCGAGGTGGGCGCGGCGGGCACGCCGCGCCCACTGCAACAGCTCAGATCTTGACTACGTTGACGGCCTTGGGGCCCTTGGGCCCGGCCTCCTCCTCGTAGGACACCTTCGCTCCCTCGGCCAGCGACTTGTAACCGTCACCGTTGATGCCGCTGAAATGCACGAACAGGTCCCGGCCTCCATCGTCCGGTGTGATGAAGCCAAAGCCCTTGTCGTCGCTGAACCACTTGACGGTTCCAGTTGCCATGTGATGAATCCCCTTCGGCGCTGCTGGCACTAGGCGCCGGACGCCCCTCTGGCCCCCGGCAGATCAATGCAAACCCTATCAGGGCTTTAGGGTCGCCTACGACAAAAGTCGGCCGGCGGGCCGGTCCGAGCCCTCAGGAGAGCGACCGGGCAGCCGCCGCGATCTCCTCCTGGTCGCCTGCCGACGGGGTCCAGGGAAGCTTCAGCGGGTCGCCCTGGTAGCGGGGGATGACGTGGATGTGGAAGTGAAACACCGTCTGCCAAGCCTCGGCACGGCACGAGTTGATCAGGTTGACGCCAGCCGCGCCGAGCCGGTCGCGGACGCGCAGCGCCTGGCGTTGCGCGGCGACGGTGACCGCGGCGAGCTGCTCGGGCTCTATCTCCCAGAGGTCGGCCGCATGCCGCGTGGGGATGACCAGCGCATGTCCATGCGTCGCCGGCGCGATGTCCATGAAGGTGAGCGTGTGCTCGTCGCGCTCGATCACGGTCGCCGGCAGCTCGCCGGCGACGATCCTGCAGAAGAGGCAGTCAGAACCCATCGCCCCGCCAGACTAGCGCGCCCGCGGAGCCGCCTGCACGCCGCTCGCGAGCCAGGCACGCGCAAGCTCGAGCAGCTGCTCGCGGTCGCTGGCCTCGCCCGCGTAACTCGCGGCCGTGAGCTCACAGAGCAGAGCTCCGAGGCGCGGGCCCGGGTCGATCCCGAGCAGCCGCGCGAGCTCATCGCCGGCGATCGGTGGGCGCGGCGGATGGCGCCGCCAATCGAGCGCCGGCTCCAACAGCCGGCGGGCGAGATCCAGGTGCAGGGCCACCGCCCGCCCGGCGTTGCGCCCACGGGTCGCCAGGCGGTCGGCCACGCTCAGCACGGTGACGTCGACCGCGATCGGCTCACAGCGCCTCAGATAGTCGTATACGACACGGGCGGGCAACGGCTGGCGGCGCACGAGGAAACCGAGCCTCAGGTGCTCACGCACGAGCGCGGCGACGTGCAGCCGCAGGCGTTCGCTGGCACGCAGCCGGCCGAGGATGGTCTTCGCCAGCTCCGCTCCGCGCACGTCGTGGTCAAAGAAGGTGGGCTGCCCACCCGCGCCGAGTCCGCGGGTCAGCGGCTTGGCGATGTCGTGCAGGAGCGCGCCCAGACGCAGCGCCTGACCGCGCGTGAGCTCGTTGGCCAGCGGCTCGTCCAGCACGGCCCCGAGCGCCGGCCCGAGGTCTCCGAAGACGGCCGCGGGGTCGGCCGTGAGCTCGATCGTCTTGCGCAGCGTCTCGAGCGTGTGGTCGTAGACGTCCAGGTGGTGGTACTCGCTCTGGGCCACGCCACGCAACGCGTCGAGCTCCGGGAGCACAGCAGCGGTCGCGCCCAGCTCGCGGGCGAGTTCCAGACCGGTCACCGCGCCGGCGGCGCAGACGAGCACCCGCAGCTCCGCAAAGACACGCTCGGCGGCCACGGTCGCGAGCCCGGGGGCGGCACGAGCTGCCAGCTCGAGCGTCTGCTGCGCGGGCGTGAAGCCCAGCTCGGCCGCCAGACGCGCGAGCCGCAGCACGCGCAGCGGGTCGCTCTGCAGCGACCGCGGGCCGACACTCCGCAGCCGCCGCGCCGCGAGGTCCGCCAGCCCGCCGAAGGGGTCGATCAGCTCCGCTTCGGGGGCTCCGATCGCGCGCGCGATCGCGTTGATCGTGAGGTCGCGCCGGGCGAGGTCCTGTTCGAGCGTCTCGCCCGCGAGCGGCGTCAGGTCGACCTGCCACCGCTGGCTGCGCGCGCGCACGCGCCAGGCGCCGAACTGCTGCGAGAGCACAAACGCGTGACCGGCGGCGACACGTCCGAGCTCCCTGGCCAGCCCGCGGACGTCACCGGCCACAGCCAGGTCGTAATCCGGCGTGGGGCGTCCGAGCAGCCCGTCACGCACCGCTCCGCCGACCAGCCAGGCCCGCCCGTAGCGGGGGGTGATCTCGGCGAGCGCGGCCAGCGGGCCGCGCTCGCCGGCGCCAGCGCCGCTCAAACCGGCTCTCCGTCACGGTGGTAGCGCCGCGGGACGCGCCTGGAGATCCAGCAGAGCACCTCGTAGCTGATCGTGCCGGCCCGCCGCGCGAGCTCCTCCGCCGTCTGGCGCTCGTCGCCGTCGGTGCCGATCAGGGTCGCGCGCTCGCCGACCGTGACGCGGTGCTCAGACCCGACCTCGACCGTGATGTTGTCCATGCTGACCATGCCACGCAGCGCCATGCGGCGACCGCCGATCAGCACCTCGCAGTTGTCGGCGAGCGCCCGCACGACACCGTCGCCGTAGCCGATCGGCAGGGTCGCGATGACGCTGTCGCGCGCCGCCACGAAGTGGCGGCCGTAACCGACGCTCTCCCCGGCGGCGATCGGCTTGAGGGCAGCCACATAGGTGCGCAGCGCGAGCGCCGGCTCCAGCCCGTGGTCGGCCGGATCGCGGTGGAGCGGGTCGCCGCCGTAGAGCGCGAGCCCGGCGCGCACCATGTCGTGGTGGCTGCCGGGGATCCGCAGCAGCGCGGCGCTGTTGGCCGCGTGGACGGTGATCTCGGTGGTCGCCAGCGCCCTGGCCTCGGCGACGAAGAGGCCGAAGCGTTCGAGCTGTGCGGCGGCGAAGCCGAGGTCGCTGTCGGCGGTCGCGAGATGGGTCATCACCCCCGCCAGGCGCAATCGGGAGCCGGCGGCGATCACCGCGCGGACCGTCGCGAGCGCCTCGTCACCGTCGCGCGTCCCGAGCCGGCCGAGGCCGGTGTCGAGCTTGACGTGCACGCCGATCGGAGCCGTCGCGCTGTCCGCCCGTGACGCCAGCGCGGAGATGAAGCGCGGGTCCCAGGCGGTGATCTCAGCGTCGGCGGCGAGCGCCACGTCGAGCTCCTCGGCGCTGAGCGCACCGAGCACCAGAATCGGTGCGCTCAGCCCCGCCGCGCGCAGGCCGGCGGCCTCAGCCGCGGTTGCCACGGCGAGCAGGGAGGCACCGCCCGCCAGCGCGGCGCGGGCGGCCGGGGCGGCGCCGTGCCCGTAGGCGTCGGCCTTGACGACCGCGCACAGTCGGGTGTGCGTCGGCAGGCGCCGGCACAGCCGGGCGGTGTTGCGTTCGATCGCGGCGAGGTTCACCTCGGCCACAGCGCGCAGCGGCATCTAGAGCTCTCCGGCAAGGGCCGGGCGGCGCTCCGCGCGGACCCGCGGCAGCGCGCCGATCACATCGCTTGCGATGACACCCTCGAGCCCCACCGTGTCGGCGGCGAGCACGCCCGCACGAACATGGATCAGAACCGCCGCGCAGGCCGCCGTGAACGGTTCCACGCCCTTCGCCAGAAAGGCGCCGAGCACGCCCGCGAGCACGTCGCCCGTCCCGGCCGTGGCCAGCGCCGGCGCGCCACCGCGACTGATCGCCACGGCGCCGCCCGGCTCGGCGACGAGCGTGTCGTCACCTTTGAGCACGACCACCGACCCGGCACGCGCGGCGGCCGCGCGCACATGCTCGAGGCGCTTCGCATCCACCTCCGCGCTGGAGATTCCAAGCAGCCTCGCCAGCTCGCCGCTGTGGGGCGTCAGCACGGTGGGGTCGCTGCGGCGGGCGAGCTGCTCGAGCCCGTCATCGGTCGCATGCGCGATCAGCCCGTCAGCGTCGAGCACCAGCGGCAGCTTGGCGTGCGCGGCCACGTCACGTGCGAACTTCTGTGTCGCCGCAAGGCGGCCCAAGCCGGGGCCCAGAACCATCGCCTGGGCTCGATCCGCGCGCTGCACGGCGATCCGGGAGCTGCCCCGCCGCGGCCCGCTCTCGGGGTCGTCCGGGAACGCCGTGACCATCACCTCCAGAACCTTCGCGGCGATCATCGGCACGGCTGACGCCGGAGCCGCCACGGTCACGTACCCCGCGCCCGCACGCGTGGCCCCGAGCGCGGCGAGCACCGGGGCGCCGCTGAAGGCGGCCGAGCCACCGACCACGAGCACGCTGCCCGAGCTGAACTTGTTGGAGTCCGGGCCGCGCCTTGGTATCGCATCGCCCACCTCGGCCGCGATCAGGCCGATCTGCGGGACCACCGGCTGGCCGGCGTCCGGGATCCCGATGTCCACAACGCGCACATCTCCTGCGTGCGACTTGCCGGGCGCGATCCACAGCCCGGGCTTGGCGGCGTGAAAGCTGACCGTCAGATCGGCAACGACGGCCGCGGCGCTGACCTCGCCGGTGGAGGCATCGACGCCGCTGGGGACGTCACAGGCGAGCACGCGCAGCGCCGCGTCGGCCCGGCGGGCGCCGTTGATCGCGGCGATCGCCTCCGCGACCGGCTCGCGCGGTTTGCCGACGAAGCCAGTGCCCAAGAGCGCGTCGATGACCGCGGCGGCACCGTGCAGGAGCGCCGGCAGCGCGGCGGCTGCCGCTGAGCCGGCCTCGACGACCTCGACCTCGCGGAGCTGGGCACGCAACAGGCGCGCCGCGACCTGCCCGTCCCCGCCGTTGTTCCCGTGGCCGCAGACGACCACGATCCGGCCCGAGGGGGCGACCTCTGCGCACGCCTCCGCGAGCGCGGCTCCCGCCCGCTCCATCAGCGTCTGTGCCGGGATCGCGTGCTGCTCGATCGCCCATGTGTCGAGCGCCCGCTGCTGGGCGGCGTCGGGGAGCGGTGTCAACCAGCGCGGCAGGTCCATCGGCAGCCAACCCGAGTCTACTTCGATGCACCGCCGGCGGCGCGCCGTGCCCGGCGGTGGCCGCTCAGTAGCCCGGCGCGAGCTTCTGCAGGAGGATGTGGTCGCGCCAGGCGCCATTGACGAAGAGAAAGCCCCGCGCGAGGCCGATCCGCTCGAACCCGTTGCGGAGAAATGCTTGCTGCGAGGCGCGGTTCTCCGGCTGCACACCGGCTTGGATGCGGTGCAGCGCCAGCTCGCTGAACGCCAGCCGGCAGGCCAGGCCGATCGCGCAGGTCGCGATCCCCTGGCCCCGGCAGTCGCGGTCGACCAGCAGCCCCAGGTTGGCGCTCTCCTCCGCTCCGCGCGCAACCTGGCTCAGATTCAGGTCGCCCACCACCACCCCGGCGCGGATGATCACGAAGGGGTAGAGCTCCCCGGTGTCACTGGCGATGCGGTAGTTGAGCGAGCGGACGACGTCGGCAAAGCTCGGCTCGTGTGGGTGTCGTGAGGCGGAGCTGACGCGAATGTCCTGCGCGTTGGCGATGCGGAGCGCTGCGAGCTCGTCGACGTGGCGGGGAGCGAGGGTGACCAGCGCGACACCGTCTGACTCGAGGTGTAGGGAGAGCCGCCTCACATTCAGCGCAGCGCAGCCTCGACCGCACGGCAGAGGTCGTCACAGACGGTCGCCGCCTCCTGCTCGCTCGGCGCCTCCACCATCACCCGCACCAGCGGCTCGGTGCCGGACGCCCGCACGAGCACGCGCCCACGCCCCGACAGCAGCGCGCTGGCCTGCGTGATCGCGTCCTGCACCGGTTCGGCCGAGAGCACCTGCTCGACCAGCCCACGGCTCTCGGCTTTGAGGTTGACGAGGCGCTGCGGGAGCTTGCGCATCGCCCCGCGCTCGCTCAGATCAGCACCGCCGAGCGCCTCCAGCGTCAGCAGCGCCGTGGCGATGCCGTCGCCGGAGGGACTGAACCCCAGGTCGATGACGTGGCCGGACTGCTCGCCGCCGAGCCGCCAGCCACGGCTGCGCAGCTCCTCGTTCACGTAGCGATCACCGACAGGCGTGACGGCGACGTCGATGCCCGCCTCGCGCATCGCCGCGTGAAAGCCGTAGTTGCTCATCACGGTGACCGCGACACCGCCGCCGTCCAGCAGACCCCGCCGCTTGTAGTGCAGAGCACCGAGCGCGATCAGCTCGTCGCCGTCGACGACGGCGCCCCCGCGGTCAACGGCCAGCACGCGGTCCCCGTCGCCGTCGAAGGCGAAGCCGGCGTCGTAGTCGCCGGCGCGCACCCGCGCCGCCAGCGCGCCGATATGCGTCGTGCCGACGCCGGCATTGATGTTGCGCCCGTCCGGGTCGGCGGCCATGAGCTCGACGAGCGCTCCCCGGCGCTTCAGCAGCTCGGGCGCCAGCCGATGGGTGGCGCCGTTGGCGCAGTCCAGCAGGAGGCGCATGCCGCCGAGCTCGAGCTCGCCGTAGCGCCGCTCCAACTCGTGCAGGTAATCCTCCTCTGCGTGGGCGAGCACGCGCACGCGACCGACGCGCGAGGACGCCCGCGTGGCCTGCTTCACGCGGCGCTCGATCGCCAGCTCGGCCGCGTCGGACAGCTTGAAGCCGTCGGCGGCGAAGAACTTGATGCCGTTGTCCTGATAGGGATTGTGGGAGGCGGAGATGACCGCCGCCAAGGACAGCCCGTGCCGCCGCACCAGGAGCGGCGCCGCGGGTGTGGGCAGCACGCCGCCGAGCAGCGCGTCACCGCCGGCTGCCGTGATCCCAGCCGCGACCGCCGCCTCCAGCATCTCGCCGGACTCGCGCGTGTCACGCACCACCAGAACCTGTGGGCGCGCGACCCCGGAGAGCTCGACGGCGGCGCGTGCCAGCGCCAGCGCCAGCTCGGCGGTCAGGAACTCCCCGGCACTGCCGCGCACGCCGTCGGTGCCGAAGAGCTTGCGGGACATGCGCTTTGCAGCCGCTCCGCGCCGCAGACTCGTGCGCGACTCAGCGCTTGGAGAACTGCGGCCGCTTGCGCGCCTTCTTGAGCCCAGCCTTCTTGCGCTCCTTGACGCGTGGGTCACGGGTCAGGAAGCCGCGCCGCTTGAGCTCGCCGCGCAGGTTCGGGTCGGCCTCCAGCAGCGCTCGAGCGATGCCGTGGCGCAGAGCACCAGCTTGCGCGGCTACGCCGCCGCCGTGCATCCGCGCGACCACGTCCATCCGGCTCTCATATCCGACGGCCTCGAGCGGCTGACGGATCACACGCTGCAGGGTCTCACGCGGGAAGAACTCCTCCAGCGTCTTGCCGTTGACCGTGTAGGTGCCGCTGCCGGGCCGCAGGATCACGCGCGCGACGCCGGTCTTGCGCTTGCCGGTGGCGGTGTAGCGGGCACCGGCCGCGAGATCGATCGCGACCATCGCGATGGGCTGCGCCTCCTCCACCGCGTCCTGCGCCTGGGCGGCGGCGCGGGCGGCGGCCTCCTCGGCCTCGGCCTCGGCGGCCGCGCGAGCTTCGGCGTCCATCAGCGCGTCGCCCTCGAGCACGATGTCCGGAATCAGGTCGGCACCGGGGATCGCCGGCCGCTCACGGGGCGCCTCCTCGATGTACTCGAGCTCAGCCTCGACGATCTCGGTCGGGTCGAGCACCGGCGGCTCGGCAGCCGCCTCGGCCGGCGCCTCGGGCGAGGACTCGGGCGTGGGCTCGTTCTCTGGACTCTGTTCGTCGGTCACGACTGGATCTCCATCGGTTGCGGCTGCTGGGCTGCATGCGGGTGATCTGGTCCCGCATAGACCTTGAGCTTGGTGAGTTGCTTGCGTGCCAGACGGTTACGGGGCATCATGCCCTTGACCGCGACGCGGATGACCTCCTCCGGGCGACGCTCGAGCATCTCGGTGAGGGTGCGAGACTTGAGGCCGCCGGGATACCCGGAGTGACGGTAGTACCGCTTGTCCTCGAGCTTGTTGCCGGTGACGGAGATCTTCTCGGCGTTGACGACAACGACGAAGTCACCGGTGTCGATGTGGGGGGTGTACGTCGGCTTGCGCTTACCGCGCAGGGCATCGGCGATCTGGGTCGCCAGGCGGCCGAGCGTCAGCCCGGTCGCGTCGACGATCAACCAGTTGCGCTCGCGGTCGGTTGGTTTGGCTACGTATGTCTTCATGGCAGGGTTATTGGCCGCGCACACGCGCGGGACTAGCGATGGTAGACGATCGGCGCCGCAAGCGGCCGGCCGCGTCACTCCCACTCGATCGTGCCCGGCGGCTTGGACGTGATGTCGAGCACGACCCGCCCGACAGGCCGGATCTCGTTGATCATGCGGCTCGCAATCCGCTCGAGCAGGTCATACGGAAGCCTCGCCCAATCGGCGGTCATGGCATCGTCGGAGGTGACCGCCCTGATCGCGATCACGTTTCCGTAGGTGCGCTCGTCACCCTGGACACCGACGGCCCGCACGTCCGGCAGCACGCAGAAGGACTGCCACAGCTCGCGGTACATGCCGGCCCTGCGGATCTCGTCCTGGAGGATCGCATCCGCTTCGCGCAGCACCTCCAGCTTGTCCGCCGTCACCTCGCCGCCCACCACGCGGATCGCCAGTCCGGGGCCTGGGAACGGCTGGCGCCAGACCAGCCGCTCGGGCAGGCCAAGCTCGGCGCCGACCGCTCTGACCTCGTCCTTGAAGAGCGCGCGCAGCGGCTCGACGAGCTCGAAACCAATGTCGTCCGGCAGACCACCGACGTTGTGGTGGGACTTGATCGTCGCGGCGCCGGAGCCGCCACCGGACTCGATCACGTCGGAGTAGAGCGTGCCCTGGACCAGGTAGCCGACGCCGTCGAGCTTGGTGGCCTGCTCCTCGAAGATGCGGATGAACTGCTCGCCGATGATCTTGCGCTTGAGCTCCGGATCGGTGACCCCGGCGAGCCGTTCGAGGAAGCGCTCCCGCGCGTCCACGGCGATCAGCGGCACCTGGAAGTGGTCCCGGAAGGTGGCGACCACCTGGGCGCCCTCGTCCTTGCGCATCAGCCCGTGGTCGACGAACACGCACACCAGGCGCTCACCGATCGCGCGGTGCACGAGCAGGGCCGCGACGCTCGAGTCGACGCCACCGGAGAGCGCGCACAGCGCCCTGCCCTCACCGACCTGCGCGCGGATGCGCTCGATCTGCTCCTCGATCACCGAGCGGGCGCTCCAGCTGCCCCGAGCCCCGCAGATGCCGATCAGGAAGTTGCGCAGGATCTGCTGGCCGTAGGGCGTGTGCACGACCTCGGGGTGGAACTGGATCCCGTAGATGTCACGCTCGGGAGACTCGATCGCGGCCACCGGGGACGCGCTCGAAGACGCCAACGCGAGGAACCCGGGCGGCGCCTCAAAGACGGTGTCCCGGTGCGACATCCAGCAGGCCTGGTCGCTGGGCGTATCGACGAGCAGGCGACCAGGCTCGTGGACGGTCAGCTGCGAGCGGCCGTATTCGCCGACAGCGGCGCCCTCGACGCGGCCGCCGAGCTCGCGCGCCAGCAGCTGCATCCCGTAGCAGATCCCCAGCACCGGCAGGCCGAGCTCGAGCAGGCGTGGGTCGAGCTCCGGCGCGCCCTCGGCGTAGACCGACGCCGGGCCGCCAGAGAGAATCAGCCCGATCGGCGCACGGCCCGCTACCGCCTCGGGGCCGACGTCATGGGGTAGCAGCGTCGAGAACACGCCGCACTCGCGCACGCGGCGCGCGATCAGCTGCGAGTACTGGCCGCCATAGTCCAGGACGACGACCTCCTCGACCGCCTGGGCACCGCCCGTGGCCAGCGGGCCGCGGGCGGTGTGTGCGGCGCCGGAGCGCCCGGAATCAGTCGGCGACACCGACGGTGGCCTTGCCGGAGGCACCCATGCCCACGGCCTGCTCGCGCTGCAGATGCTTGCCTTCGGTCTGCAGGGCGGGGGCGACCATCAGCTCAGCCCGGTTGAACTCGGAGATGTCCTGGTAGCCGCAGGTCGCCATCGAGGTGCGCAGCGCGCCCATCAGGTTGAACGTGCCGTCGTTCTCGCGCGCGGGGCCCTTGACGATCTCCTCGAACGTGCCGTTCGGCTTGGTCGCCACCCGGGTGCCGCGCGGCAGCGTCGGGTGAAACGTCGCCATCCCCCAGTTGTAGCCGTGGCCCGGGGCCTCGTGCGCGCGAGCGAGCGCCGATCCGAGCATCACCGCATCCGCGCCGCAGGCAATGGCCTTGGCGATGTCCCCGCCGTTGCGCATGCCGCCGTCGGCGATCACACGCACGTAGTCACCGGTCTCGAGCATGTGCTGCGAGCGCGCCGCGGCCACGTCGGCGATCGCGGTGGCCTGCGGCACCCCGATGCCGAGCACGCCGCGGGTGGTGCAGATCGCGCCGGGACCGACGCCGACGAGCACGCCCGCCGCGCCGGTGCGCATCAGGTGAAGGCCCGTGTGGTAGGAGGCGCAGCCACCGACGATCACCGGGATCGGAGACAGCTCACGGATGAACTCCTTGAGGTTGAGCGGCGGCCGCGACGTGTCCTTGGAGACGTGCTCGGCGGAGACCACCGTGCCCTGGATGACGAGGATGTCCAGGCCGGCCTCCAGCGCCACCTCGTAGTAGCTGCGCACCTTTTGCGGGGTCAGCGAGGCCGCGGCCACGACGCCGTGACTCTTGATCTCGCGGATCCTCCGGGCGATCAGCTCCGGCTTGACCGGCTCCCGGTAGATGTCCTGCAGCTCGCGCGTGGCGATGTCCTTGGAGAAGGTCGCGATCCGCGCGAGCTGCTCGTCGGGGTTCTCGTAGCGACACTGGATGCCCTCGAGGTTCAGCACCGCCAGGCCGCCGAGCTTGCCGAGTATCCCGGCCGTGTCCGGCGAGACGACGCCATCCAGCGCGGCGGCCAGCAGCGGCAGCTCGAAGCGGTAGGGCCCCAGCGTCCAGCTGATGTCGACATCATCGGGATCGCGCGTGCGACGCGAAGGCACGATCGCGACGTCATCAAACCCGTAGGCCCGACGGGCCTTCTTCCCACGTCCGATTTCTACTTCCATCAGCGCATCGTAGAGGGTCGATCAGATGTCAAGGTGAAACCCACTTTCGGCGAGAGTGCACATCCGCGACGGCGGCAACCGTCGGCCGGGCCGCGACCGGCGCGGACCCGGAGCCCACGTTAGCAGTGGCCGGCACCGGAGCGCCCAGCGTCACCGCCGCCCCACCCCGCGGCACGCGGCGGCGCCCGCCGCGGTCAGGCGACCTCAACGGGGATCGTCATCGGCGTGGCAGTCACTCCGTCCAGCAGCCGCTCGGCGGTCCGCGGATCGAGTATGCCGGCACCGACGTGCTGCGTGGACTCGGCCCCGCAGGCGACACCGAAGCGCAGGCAGTCGACAGGCGACTGGCCCTGGTAGCGAGCGGCGATGTAACCCGCCAGGAACGCGTCGCCTGAGCCGATCGGCGACTGTGCCTCGAGCGGCTCGATGGCCACGCGGTAGAGCGTCTGCTCGCCGTTCTCGCGCACGAACGCGTAACAGCCGTCGGGGACCGTCATGATCGCCTCCGCCGGCCCCTGGTGGGTGATCTCGACAACCGCCTGGGCCCGATCCTCAGGCCCGGCGAACTCGCGTCCGGCGAGGTCCTCGGCCTCGAGCTCGTTGGGTGAAACCACGTCCGGCTCGGCGCGGACCGCCAGCTTGAGCGGCTCGCCGTCGGTGTCCACCACGGTCAGCACACCGAGCTTGCGCACCGCCTTGATCAGCCGCGCGTAGGTGTCTGGCTCGAGGCCACGCGGCAGGCTGCCGGCGAACAGGCAGATGCTCGCCCCCTTAGCCAGATAGATGAGCTTCTCCTCCAGCATCTCCAGCTCGTGCTCGGTCACCGAGGGTCCCCGCTCATTGATCTCGGTGTGCACGCCCGTCGTCGGATCGAGCACGGCCATGTTGGTACGCGACTCCTCGCGGATGCGCACGAAGGCGCTCAGCACCGACTCGTCACTGAGCCCCTCGACGATCCGGGTGCCGGTCGCGCCGCCGATGATGCCGGTGGCGATCACCGGCTGGCCGAGGAGCTTCAGCACGCGCGCGACGTTGACGCCCTTGCCGCCGGGAATCGTGCGCTGGTCCAGACTGCGATGCCGGCGCCCGGGCGTGAAGCTCGGCACCTCCAGCGTCCTGTCCAGCGCTGGGTTGAGGGTTACGGTGATGATCATCGTCGCTGGCCGCAGGGCCGCACGGCTCGAGTCCTTGGTCTCATCCAGGCGCCATCCTGAACTCCCTGTAGCGGCCTACCCACCGCCACCGAAAGCGTAAACGTTAGCTCAAGCGGGTGGTGTAGAGGGCCGGTGAACAGTGGCCGGCGGCCGGCCCGCGGGCACTGCGCTCGCGGCGAGCGCCCACGCCTGCTCACGCAGGCGCGCAGCCTCGCTCGCGGCCGCCTGCGCAGGCTGACCGCCGGTCTGCCGGTACGCCTGCGCGAGTGCGCGCGAGACGGCGATCAACCCCCCCGCGGGCCCCACGGCGAAGGCGGCCGCGAGATCGCCCACGCGACCACCCTGTGCGCCGACTCCGGGCAGCAGCAGCGCGGCGTGCGGCATCAGCTCCCGCAGGCTGCCCAATTGGTGGCTTGCGGTGGCGCCCACCACCGCGCCCACGTCGGACAGACCGTGGGTGCCCACCGCGGCGCGTCCAAGCGCCTCCACGAGCCGCGCCGCGACGGCACTCACCGTACCGTCCGGGAGCTCGCGGTCCTGCAGGTCGACGGCCCCCGGATTCGAGTTGCGCACCAGCACGAACAGGCCCGCACCGGCCGCGCGTGCGACCTCGACGAACGGCTCGAGCGAGTCCGTTCCCAGCCAGGGGCTGACCGTCATGGCATCCGCCCCGAGCCCGGCGATCGGGCCGAAGGGACTCGGCGTGGAGCCCAGAAACGCCTGCGCGTAGGCACGCGCCGAGACGTCAACGTCGCCGCGCTTGGCGTCTGCGATCACCAGCAGGCCGGCGTCCGCGGCGTGGCCGACGACGGCGCTCAGCGCCGACCAGCCCGGAGCCCCGAGGCGCTCGAAGCAGGCCAGCTGCGGCTTGACCGCGACGCAGTGCTCGCCGGCGGCGTCGATCAGGAGCCTGCAGTGCGCGGCCACCGCCGCCGCAGCTCGGACGGCGGGTGGGGCGGACGCAGCGTCCACCCCACCCACAAGTTCGAGCGCATGTGGCCACAGCAGCGCGGGATCAGGATCGAGGCCGAGCACAAGCTGCGACTGCCGTCGCAAGACATGCTCGGCCAACCGGTCCCCGAATCGTTGCGCGGGCCTGGCGGCCCCGCTGCGATCGCCGACTCCGGCCCGAGCAGGCCCGTCGGCGTCAACGCTCATCTGCCGCGCTCCGCCCAGGCGATCACATGCGAAGAGCAGCCCAGTGTCGGGCTGCCAGTCAGTTGACCGCCTTCTTGAGGGCCGCCCCGGCGCTGAACTTCGGCACCTTGGTCGCGGCAATGCTGATCTTCTCACCCGTGGCGGGATTGCGTCCCTCACGCGCGGCGCGCTCAGACACGCTGAACTTGCCAAACCCTGAGAAGACCACGTCGCTGCCCCGCTTGAGGGCATCTTCGATCGTCGCGAGTACCGCATCGACCGCCTCCGAGGCGTCCTTCTTGCTCAGACCGGCACGGTCAGCGACCTGGTCGATGAACTCAGCCTTTGTCACTTCTTTCCTCCTTCGAGGTGGTAGGAAGCGCCGAAGCTAACACGATTTGCGGACGTTTCGGGGGAATTGGACGCTTTTGCCACCTGGAGGGCCGGGCGTCCGGCGTGCGTCCAACCGCCGCGGATGGCATGCTCGGGGCGTGCGACTGAAGCGCCTGGCATGGTTGGTCACGACCCTCGGCTGCCTGCTGGCGGCCCTGGTGGTGTTCCTGCGCGGCGACGACGGCTACGCCGCGGTCGCCGTCGCGGTGGCGCTGTCAGCCGCCATAAACCTCTTCTGAGCGGCCGGCGGCGCGGCTGCCGTCACTGCTCGTGCAGCGACCGCTGGCCGGGGCGCAGACGGTCCTCCGGCTCCAGGTGGATCAGCACGTCCGCGCCGCCGAGCGCGGTGGCGATCGTGTCCTGCAGCTCGTGCGCCACGCGGTGGGCCTGCTCGAGCGTCGTGCCGCGACGAAACTGGAGGTGCACGTCCACGTAGCGCTTCGAGCCGCTGCGCCGCGTGCGCAGCTGGTGAAAGCCGATCACAGCATCGTCGCTCAGCGCCTCGATCGCCCCAGTGATCGCGCGCGTCTCAACAACCGGAAGCGACTGATCCATCAGCACGCCGCCGGCTCGCACCAGCAACCGGACCCCGGTGACGACGATCGACGCGGCCACGAGCAGCGCCGCGGCGGGGTCGATCCACTGCGCGCCGGTGGTCTTCACGAGCACCAGCGCAACCAGCACGACCAGTGAGCTCACGGCATCCGTACGCAGGTGGGCCGCGTCCCCCTCCAGCGCGGGCGAGCCGGTGCGGCGTCCCCCCCGAGCCACCACGGAGGAGACGAGGAGGTTGGCGACAGCCGAGAAGGCGATCACGCCGATCCCGACTCCGAGCAGCTGTGTGTGGCCGCCGTTGATCAGCCTCCGCACCGCCTCGAAGGCGATCACGACCGAGCCCACGAGGATCAGGATGGCCTCGAAGGCGGCCGCCAGGTTCTCGACCTTCTCGTGCCCGTAACTGTGGCGCTCGTCGGCGGGCTCGTCCGCCACCCGCACCGACACGAGGGCCACGAGCGAGGCGACCAGGTCGATGCTGGAGTGGACCGCCTCGGTGAGGATCGCGACCGAGGCGGTGAGCGTGCCGGCGACGACCTTCAGCAGGATCAGCGCCGTGTTGGAGGCGACCGACAGGCTGGCCGTCCGCTGTTTCATCGCGCCCCCCGCCTACCGACTCGATCCGTCTCGCCCGGGGCTCGATCCGTCTCGCCCGGGGCTCGATCCGCCGCGCTCGGCGAGGTACCAGCGCGCGAACTCTCCCACAGCCGCGGCCCGGTGGCTGATCGCATCCTTCTCGGCGCCGGAGAGCTCGGCCATGGTGCGCCCCGGGTCGGTATCGGGCACGAACACCGGGTCATAGCCGAAGCCGCCGAGCCCCCGGGCGCCGGCCGCCATGCGGCCGGCGCACTCGCCGCGGAAGACGCGCTCGAGCGGGCCATCCACGAACGCCAGCGCGCACACGTAGCGCAGCTGACTGCCGGGCGGCGCCTCGCCGATCAGCTTTTCCAGGTTCTGCGCATCGGTCGCGTGCTCACCGGCGTAGCGGGCCGAGCGCACACCCGGCCGGCCGCCGAGCGCAAGGGCCTCGATGCCCGAGTCGTCGGCGATCACGGGGCGGCCCAGCTGGGCCGCCGCGGCGCGCGCCTTGATCAGCGCGTTGGCGGCGTAGTCCTCGCCGTCCTCGGGCGGCAGCGACACCGCTCGCGGAATCCCCGTCAGCGTGACATGGAGCGGCGCCAGCAGCCGCTGCAGCTCGGCGATCTTGTGGCGGTTACGGGTTGCGAGCGTCAGCTCAGGCATCGCCGTGAGAGACCTGGCCGTCCTGCACCGCCGCGCTCTGCGCGGCTCGCAGGGCAACCACACCAGCCTCGGCCAGAATCAGCAGGCGATCCAGGTGGGCACGCGACAGCGGCGTGCGCTCCGCGGTCGCCTGGACCTCGACCAGACCACCGTCGCCGGTCATCACCACGTTGGCATCCACCTCCGCACGGGAGTCCTCGGCGTAGTCCAGGTCGAGCAGCGGCTGCCCGTCCAGGACGCCCGCGGAAATGGCCGCGACGCTGCCGTTGAGCGGGCTGCGCGCGATCTTGCCCTCGCGCAGCAGGCGCGCGACGGCCAGCTCCAGCGCAACCATGCCGCCGGTGATGGAGGCGCAGCGCGTACCACCGTCGGCCTGCAGCACGTCACAGTCGACGTAGATCGTGCGCTCACCGAGCGCCGCGAAGTCGACCACACCGCGCAGCGAGCGGCCGATCAGCCGCTGGATCTCAACCGAGCGGCCGTCCGCCCTGCCGCTCGCGACGTCTCGCTGCTTGCGCTCACCGGTCGAAGCGGGCAGCATCGCGTATTCGGCCGTGACCCAGCCGCGTCCCCTGCCGGCCAGCCAGCGGGGCACGCTCTCCTGCACCGATGCGGTGCAGATGACCCTGGTCTCGCCGATCGAGATCAGCGCGGAACCGGAGGCGGTGCGCACGAAACCCGGCTCGATCGTCACCGGTCTGAGCGCGTCGGCGGCGCGTCCGTAGCTTCGCTCACTCATCGCCCTGAGCTTACGGCTCGCGCGCGACGGTGGCCACTCCGGGCCACAGCTCAGACAGCCGCTCCTGGGCCTCGAGCGCCAGCGGGTGCACCGCGAGCGTCGCGAGCAGCGCGTCCGGCGAGGCCGGCGCGGCAGCCAGCGTCTGCATCGTGAGCGCCACGCAGCGGGCGAGCGCATCAACCGCGTACCCGCCTTCCAACACACCCCCCACGGGCACGCCGAGCTCGTGGCCAAGGTCGCGCACCAGAGCCGCCATCGCGCCGAAGCCGGCATCGGAGACCCTGCAGTCCGCCAGCGGATCGTCGGCGTGGGCGTCGTAGCCGGCGCTGACCAGCACGAGCTGGGGACGGTAGGAGCGCGCCAGCGGCACGGCCACATCGCGCACCAGCGAGACGAAGGTCTCGTCTCCCGCCCCCGCCGGCACCGGCAGGTTGATCGTGTAGCCGTAGCCACGCCCGGAACCCAGCTCGTAGGCGGCGCCGCTGCCCGGGTACAGGGGCGACTGGTGGATCGAGACCAGCAGGACCGCGTCGGTCTCCCAGAAGATCTCGCTGGTGCCGTTGCCGTGGTGCACGTCCCAGTCCAGAACCAGGACGCGTTCGAGTCCCAGCTCGGCAAGCGCATGCCGGGCAGCCACGGCGACGTTGTTGAACAGGCAGAATCCCATCGCACGGTTCGCGGTCGCGTGGTGGCCCGGCGGTCGGTGGGCGCTGAAGCCGACCTGGCCGGAGCCGCCGGCCACGAGGCGCCGCGCGAGCTCCACGGCGCCCCCGCAGGCGTGCAGCGCCGCCTCCAGCGAGCCCGAGCTGACGACGGTGTCGGGGTCGAGCTGGGCGCCGCCCGCCTGCACCGCGCGGGCGATCCGATCGATGTGCGCGGCCTGGTGAACCCGCTCCAACTCGGCACGGCTCACAGGCGGCGAGCTGACGGTGCTGTACCCGCACCAACCACACGCGCGAAGTGTCGACTCAACCGCCTGGATGCGCGCCGCGCTCTCTGGGTGAGCGCCGGTGTCGTGCCCCTGGGAGGCGATGTGCGAGAGGAAGACGGGCGCGCTCGCCATCCCCCGATACCCTACCAACGGATGCCATCGACACCTGCGCGGCGGTGGCGATACGGCGGTTCTTCAGCGGTCGCGATACCCTTGGGCGTGGACCGGACTGAAGGGGCCGAAAAGGAGTTGTCGTCGCATGTACACCTTCAGTCGCGCGATCTACCGCGAACTCTGTGCCGAGATCGTGGAGGACTCGGCTGAGCATCCGCACGCCAATCACGAACGAGTCCTGCGGGCCTGCGAAGCGGCGGTCGAGCGGCTCGCCACCGACAGGCATTACTTCGCGCGGCCGGCGCGGACGCTGTTCTCCGACATACGCGTCTACTTTCCGATAACCGCGCAGGGCCGGGTCTGGCGGGTGGTCGAGCGCTACATGGGCGTCGCCGACGAGTTCCTGCGCAGCCAGGAGCCGAGCCCGTTCGACATCAACGGCAATCCGGTTCAGTGCCGGGCGAGCACGCGCAAGGGCACGCAGTGCCAGCGCACGCCCCTGCCCCACAACGGTTACTGCCCCTCCCACCAGCACCTGGCCGAAACCGAGGAACTGGGCACGTACGAGGAGCTCGAGGCTGCCTGAAGCGCGCGATCTTCGCGGGGGCTCGCGGCGGCGTCCCGAGGCTGGGCGGGGTAGCGCAGATTTCCGACCCGATTTGGCGATTCTGTGAATCGCGCATAGAATCGGTCGGCGTCCGCCGTGTCGGTCTGCGACGGGCTTCCATCCCAACCCTGACCACCTGACGAACATCAACAATGCCGATTGCTTTCAAAGAATGGGCGGTCACCGTCCGCGCGCTCGCTGAGGGAGAGCAGCTGCTGACGCTCCGCAAGGGCGGTGTCCGCGAACCGGACAAGCACTTCCAGCTGGAGCATGACCGTTTCTTTCTGTACCCCACGTTTGACCATCAGCGCACCGACCTGGTGCGCGAGTCGCACCGCCCGGAGCTAGCCCGGGCACTGGAGGAGGGGGTCTGGAGCGACGGCGAACCGTCCGCGGCAGCGATGCTGCGCGGCGTTCACATAAGCCAACCGGACCGTGTGCGCATCCGCGCCTGGGCCGAGGTGGCCGCTCACTACACGATCACCGACCGTCGCGCCGTTGACGCGCTCACACCGTTTCACGTGTGGACGGCCGACTACGCGGAGCAGCGCTTCGACTGGAAGCGCCGCCACCCGCTGCACGTGGTGGTGCTCCGCACCCATCGCATCCCGAGACCGGTCACGGTCAAGGTCCGCGACGAGTACGGCGGCTGCCGCTCCTGGCTCGAGATCACGCGTGACCTGCCGTTCGAGGGAACGCCGGTGCTCTCCGACGAGGAGTTCGAGCGCGCGTCGGAAGAGATCGCGGCGATCGCGGCCGGTGACCGCCAGCCGGTCCTAGTCTGAGCGCAAGCTGTGACCGCGGGGGTGGCCAGCGGGCCACCCCCGCGAGCCACAGGCGCCCGGCGCGGCAGCCGGGTGCTCAGACCACGGTGAGCGCAGACTCCTGCACCTCGCCGCCGCGAATCGTGTAGGCGCGCAGCTCCGGCTGCGGCGTGGCGGTCCCGACGATCGCGTAGAGCGAGTCCGGGTAGAAGGCCAGGTTGATGTCCGTCTGCGACGGGTAGGGAGCGCTGCGTGTGTGCGAGTGGTAGATGATGCCCGGCTCGAGACCCGCGTCGTCGATGCGCATCATCGCCCGATAGAGCTCGCCGCTGTCCATCTCGTAGCGCAGCGGGCTGTGGGCCGTGTTCTCCATGCGGATCACCTCGACGGCCTCGCCAGCGCGGCAGGCGACCAGGCCGCAGCACTCGTCGGGGGCGTCGGCGAGCGCGTGCGCGACGATCTCGTCGTGCAGCGTGCGTGAGATCCTCATCGCAGGCCGCGCCTCACGCCTCGCGCTACCACCAGACGGTGGAGTCGAGGTTCTCCAGCTCGTCCAGCGGGCGCGTGTAGATGCCCGAGGAGAAGTACTTGCTGCCGTCGTCACAGGCGATGAACACCACGTTGCCCTCGTCGAGCTCGCTGGCGATCCTGACCGCGACGCGTGCGATCGCGCCCGTCGATACGCCCACGAACAGCTGCTCCTCGTCGAGCAGCCTGCGTGTCCAGGTGATCGCGTCGCGATTGGTGACGAAGATCTTGCGGTCCAGCAGCGAGAGGTCGATGATCGGCGGGATGAAGCCGTCGTCGAGCGAGCGCAGCCCCTGCACGGGCTCACCCTGCATGGGCTCGGCGGCGACGATCTTGACCTTGTCGCCGAACTCCTCCTTGAGCCTGCGGCCGTTGCCCATCAGCGTCCCGCCGGTCCCGAGGCCCGCCACGAAGGCACTCACCTCGTCGAGCTCTTCGAGGATCTCGAGCGCCGTGCCGTTGTAGTGGGCGTTCGGGTTGGCCTCGTTGCCGTACTGGTAGGGCATGTAGTGGTCGGGGTGCTTGGCCGCCAGGTCGAGCGCCATCTCGACGGCCCCGTTTGAGCCCTTGGCGCCCTCCGAGTAGACGATCTCGGCGCCGTACATCCGCAGCAGCTCGGTCCGCTCCGGGGTCACGTTGTCGGGCATCACGACCTTGAGCCTGTAGCCCTTGCGCGCGCAGATCATCGCCAGCGAGATCCCGGTGTTGCCCGAGGTCGGCTCCAGCACCGTCTGACCTGGCCGGATCAGGCCCTTCTCCTCGGCGTCGAGGATCAGGGCGCGCCCGACCCGATCCTTCACCGATCCGGTCGGATTGCGCGACTCGAGCTTGACCCAGAGGCGCACCCCGGGCTTGGGGCTGAGACTCTTGAGCTCGACAAGCGGCGTGTGGCCGATCGCGTCGATGATGTCGCCGTAGCGTCCACCGCAGGGCTTGTTGGCCAGGTTCGGTGCCATCGCTTTACTTAGTGTAGTAGCGCGCGGCGGATCTCTGCCGGCGTCGCTAGCGGCCGCCGGCCATCGCTGGGAGGATCACCAGCGTGTCGCCGTCGCCGACGGCCGTGTCGAGCCCGTCGAGGACCCGCACATCCTCGTCGTTCAGATAGACGTTCACGTAGCGGTTCAACGCTCCGTCGGCGTTGAAGAGCTGCGTCTGGGTGTCGGGGTGCTCGTCCACCACGGACCGCAGGACCTCGCCGACGCTGGTGCCGGTGGCGCTGATCTCGCGCTGGCCGCCCACGGCGGCCCGCAGCACGGGTGGGATACGAATTGTGGCCATGTCTGTTCTCTTGGTTCCTTTTGTCTGGTCTGTGGAGCTTAGGCGACGACGCCGGCGCTCACGCTAGTGAACGCCTGCGCAGAACGCCTCGTAGTCGGGGAAGACGCCCATCTCCTCGTCGCCGATCTCGTCGGGGTCGCGCGAGCAGATCGGGCAGTCGGGGTCGCGGCGGATCTTGACCTCGTCCATCGTCGCGCCCAGCGCGTCGTACATGAGCAGGCGGCCAATCGCGGGGCTGCCGACGTCGAGGATCAGTTTGATCACCTCGGTGGCCTGCAGGAGCCCCATCGTTCCCGGCAGGACG
Organism: Solirubrobacterales bacterium; assembly: GCA_027449125.1. Taxonomy (GTDB): domain Bacteria; phylum Actinomycetota; class Thermoleophilia; order Solirubrobacterales; family Solirubrobacteraceae; genus Palsa-465. Next base: position 87,232 of record DAIDME010000089.1, read on the forward strand.
CCCAGCACGCCGTTGGCACCGCAGGAGGGCGCCAGCTCCGCCGGCGGCGGGACCGGGAACAGGCACCGGTAGCACGGGCCCTCGTATGGCTTGAAAACCGACAGCTGGCCGTCAAAGCCGAGAATCGCCGCCGAGACGACCGGGATCCGCAGGCGCACCGACGCGTCGTTGAGCAGGTAACGCGTGGGGAAGTTGTCCAGGCCGTCGACGACGACGTCGTAGCCGGCGAGGATCTCCATGATGTTCTCGGACCCGAGGCGGAGCCTGTGCTTGACGACCCGTACGTCCGGGTTGAGGGCGTTGATCGTCTGCTCGGCGGAATCGACCTTGGCGACGCCGACACGCTCGCTGTTGTGGATCACCTGGCGCTGGAGGTTCGAGAGATCCACGACGTCGTCGTCCACGATCCCGAGCGTGCCCACACCGGCCGCCGCCAGGTAGAGCGCCGCCGGCGAGCCGAGACCGCCGGCGCCGAGCAGCAGGACCTTGGCGTCGAGCAGCTTCTGCTGGCCCTCTGCGCCGACCTCGTTCAGCAGCAGGTGTCGCGAGTACCGTTCACGCTGCTCGGCGCTCATCACGCGCGGAACCTCGACCTCGTGGCCGCGATCCTTCCAGAGTGTGAAGCCGCCGGTCATCGAGCTGACGCGCTCGTATCCGAGGTCGTCGATCAGAGTCCGCGCGGCCCACGCCGATCGCACTCCAGAGGCGCAGTAGAGGATCACGTGTGCCGACTTGTCGGGCACCACGGACTCGATCCTCGTCTCCAGGTGGCTCTTGGGCACGTGGTGCGCCCCCGGGATGTGGCCGGCGGCCCGTTCGTCGTCCTGACGCACGTCGATCACGACGGCGCCGGCGCGCCGCAGCTCGTGCACATCGGACGGATCGACCTCTTCGATCCGGCTCTTGATCTGACGAAGCACCTCGGCTCCAGACGGGCTCATCGAAAACTCCTCAAAAACAGTCGGGTTTTGTGCTTTAGAAAGTGTAGTAGACCCTGGATGGGGTTTTGCGGCGCGGTCGCCACCGGCGGCCGGCCGGCCCCGTGTCGCAGAGTTTGACCTGATCTCGCGGCGATGTCACGAATCTCGCGGCGATGTCACGAACCGCTTAACCTGACTTCCATCCGCGCCCCCGCCGACCAGATCCTCGCGCCGGCCTTCCCGCCGCGCCTGCCGTGGTTCAACACCAAGCCGCTGCCGATGCATCAGCAGCGGGGCCGGCCCGTGCTGATCGAGTTCTGGGACTTCTGCCGCCCCAACTCCATCCGCACGCTGCCATACGTGAGGGCCTGGCACAGCCGCTACCGCGACCTGGGCCTGCGGGTGATCGGGGTGCACTCGGCCGGCTTCGAGGTCAGCGAGGATCCCGAGGCGGTGGCGGAAGCGGTGACGCGGCTTGGCATCGAGCACCCGGTGGTGGTGGACGTCGGCGACCAGATCTGGCAGGCCTACGACAACCCCGGCTGGCCCACCCGCTACCTGTGGAACGGCGATGGGCGCCTGTTCGAGTACCACTTCGGCGAGGGCGGCTACCAGGAGACGGAAGCGGCGATCCAGGAGCTGCTGGGCGTGAGCCGCGAGCCCGTCGCCCCGCTGCGGCCCGAGGACGCGCCCGGGGCCGTCCTCGAGCCGCAGACCGAGGACGTGACCGGTTTCTACAGTGGCCCCTACGAGGCAGGAGGCGTCTGGGGAGTCCTCAGCGGCCACGGCGAGGCGACCGCCAACGGACGCACGCTCCGGGTGCAGGCGCCGGGCGCCTACGAGCTCATCTCGCACCCCCGCCACACGCGCGCGACGCTCGAGCTGAGCGTCACGCACGGGGTCGAGGTGCACGCTGTGTGCTTCACGCCCGGGCTGGCCGGCCCGGGCGTGAGCTGAAGCGCGACCCCGTGGCGGCGGGCGGCGGGGCTAGCTCAGGAAGCCGAGCTTGGTCAGCGTCGCGGCCGCCTGACCGGCCGTGATCGCCTTGGGGCCGAAGGGCGGCAGCACGGCGTTTCCGTGCGGCAGCAGCGCGTCCAGGAAGGAGTAGTGGGTCGCTTCGTTGGCCGCGACACCCGCCGCGGTCACCTTGAGCTCCTCCGAGTTGAACTCCTTGACCGCACCCATGTAGGTGGCGACGAACGCCTCCTCGAGCGCGACTCCGGTCCTTGCGAGCGCGAGCTTGCTGGCGACGTACTTGCCGGGCACGGTCAGCTTGAAGCCCGTGGGCGTGTACTTCATGCCCAGCGCCTTGGCCCACGCGTCGCGGTGCGCCACCTCGTCCCGGTAGGCCGCCTCGAAGTAGCCGCGGTTGCCCGGGTCGAGCTTCAGCTTCGCGAAGTACGTGCTGAGGATGGCTCCGTAGACGGTCACCGCCAGGCTCTCGGCGATGTAGCCCGTCTGCAGCACCGTGATGTCGGTCTTGGTGGTCTTGGCAAACGCCACGCCCTCCATCGAGGCGAGCACGCCGCCGCCCGCAACCAGCATCACGCTGCCCTTGGCGGCGTTGCGGATGAAGCTCGCCCGGCTCATGCCGCCTGCGCGTGCCTCGGGCGCCTCGGTCATCTCGGTCACCTCGTTCACCTCGTTCACTTCGGTCATAGCTGTCTCCTGTTCGATCGTTTCCGACTTCTGCGGCTATGTGGTCAATACGCAGGCGGCGCCGCCGCGGATCAGCCCGGCGCCCAGGTCCAGGCGCGGTGCTGCTTTGTCCGGGCGGCGGTCTGGCCTGGTGTCCCGTCGCGAGCCGCGCGCGTGGTGGGCGGCGCCAGCGCCGGGGCCGCCTGCGACGGCGCCGGCGCCCGTTGGGAGCCGCCTGCGCAGGCGCATCGCCTGCGCGGCCGGCCGGCCGGCCGGCCGGCGCCTGTCAGGATGCACAAACTGAACGCGCGTCTGCCAGTTTGCTCACTTGGTCATGCAGATCGCGACCTTTTTGAGCAAACTGGCCGCGGCCATGCCAGTTTGTGCATCCTGACATCCTCTCGGCGCCGAGCCAGCGCCCGCACGCCCGCACGCAGCACCCCGCATGCCAGCACTGGAGCCGGCCGGCTCGTCAGCGACGGCCGCGGCCGTCCAGCAGGTTCACGAGACGTGGGGGGCCCTCGTCGTCGAGCTCGACGGCGAAGCCCGGGCGGTAGGGGCTCGACGGAGTCAGCGCGAAACGCTCGTTGACCCAGCAGCCGGTGTTGAGGAGCAGCGTTCCGGAGGGCGTGCGCCACTCGCCGGGATCGTCGCCCGGCAGCGGCCCGGCTCGGTGGGAGTGGCCAAAGAGCGCGTAGCGCGGCTCGAGGGCGAGCGTGGAGAGCACCTGGCCGTAGGCGACGAGCGCGGCACGCGTCAGCTGCGCGTCGGAGAGGTCACCCGTGAGCGGGCCGAGGCCGAGACGCCCCAGCGCCGCCACCACCGCCCTCACGCCGGCCTCGAGCACGAAGGTCTCGAGCCAGTTTCCGCTGCGGATCCGCTTGAACAGGCGCATGCTGGCGCCGCCCTCCTGCGCGTCGACCTCACCGTCACCGTTCTCAGCGATCGCGAACATCCACGCGTAGATCGGCGAGAGGACGCGCTCGTAGTCGGTCCAGCTCGAGATCGCAGACGCCGGCAGCTTGATCATCCGTGCCATCGCGCCCGCGGCGAGGCGCTCGAAGGCTGGCGTCGTGGTGTGGCGATCCAGGTAGTGGCCGTGGTGGGCGTAGACGTCGTCGCGCAGCCACACGCCCGGGTAAGCGAAGCGGACCGAAGCGCCGCCGCCGGCCAGCATGCCCTCGATCTCCGCGACCGCGGCTGGCCGTGCGCGCAGCTGGTGGTCGTGGTTGCCGAACATGTAGACCACCTCGCGGCCGGGGCCGAGACAGGCCGCCAACTGCGGCAAGACGCCCGCGGCGGCTGCGAGCGAGTCCTGAATCGGGCGCTCGCGCAACTCGACGATGTCGCCCAACAAGACCAGCCGGTCAGTGGGCTCGAGCGCGCTCGCGAGGGCGTCGAGGGCGGGGGCGTCGAGGTGCGTCCGGCCGTGGCCGGCGCCGATGTGCAGGTCCGAGACGACGAGGGTCCGCAAGCGCTATGCGAGTGCTTGACGGATGGGCTTGGGGAGCATGAAGCGGGTGTCCTCGCGAACCACATCGAGCTCTGAGACATCCATGGTGCCGCGGGCCCGGAAGAAATCAACGAGCCGCTGGACCAGTTCCTCGGGCGCGCTGGCACCAGAGGTGATACCCACCGTGCGCACGCCGTCGAGCCACTGCTCCTGCACCTGGGACTCGTTGTCGATCAGGTGCGCCTCAGCGCCGAGCTCGCGCGCGACCTCGACCAGGCGGTTGGAGTTGGACGAGTTGGCGCTGCCGATCACGAGCACCAGATCGCAGCAGGCGGCGAGCTCTTTGACGGCAGCCTGCCGGTTGGTCGTCGCATAGCAGATGTCGTCGGTGCGCGGTCCCACGATCGCGGGGAAACGCTCGCGCAGGCGCTCGATGATCGCGCGGGTCTCGTCCACGCTGAGCGTGGTCTGCGAGATGTAGGCGACGTGCTCGGGATCCGGCACGGTGAGCACGTCCACGTCCTCCTCGCTCTGCACGAGCACGATCCGGTCAGGCGCTTCGCCCATCGTCCCCTCGACCTCCTCGTGGCCGGCGTGGCCGATCATCACGATCGTGTAGCCCTGGGCAGCGAAACGCAGCGCCTCGCGGTGTACCTTGGTCACCAGCGGGCAGGTGGCGTCGATCACGTTCAGCCGGCGGTGCTGGGCGTTCTCGCGCACGCTCGGCGCCACCCCGTGGGCCGAGAACACGGCGGTCGCGCCGATCGGCACCTCCGACTCGGACTCGACGAAGACCGCTCCGCGCTCGCGCAGTTGCTCGACGACGAACTTGTTGTGGACGATCTCCTTGCGCACGTACACGGGCGCGCCGTGCAGGTCGAGGGCATGCTCGACGGTCTGCACAGCGCGGTCAACGCCGGCACAGTACCCGCGAGGGGATGCAAGCAGCAGCTTCTCTGGCGTTCGTGCCATCCGGGCATGCAAGTTTAGACCGCAGATCACTGCCTACCCTTAGCGGAGCCTCAATCTACGCCCCGCACGTGGAAGGACCTGCCGTGACCCGGCGGCACCTCGATCGGTTGACTTCGACAGACGCCTCGTTCCTGCAACGGGAGACCGCCAGCGCCCACATGCACATCGGCGGCCTGCTGCTGTTCGAGGGTCCAGCGCCGGCGCTCGGGGCGCTCCGCAATCACGTACGCCGGCGCCTGCACCTCGTTCCGCGCTACCGCCAGAAGCTCGTCTTTCCGCCCCGCGGCGGTGGCCGGCCGCTGTGGATCGACGACCCCGAGTTCGAGCTCGAATGGCACGTGCGCCAGGCGTCGCTGCCGGCACCGGGCGACGAGGACCTGCTGACGGAGCTGGCGGCGGATATCGCCTCGCGTCCGCTCGACCGTCGCCGGCCACTGTGGGAGCTCTGGCTCGTCGACGGGATGCGGCCGGCGACAGGCGCAACCGTCGAGCGGTTCGCGATGGTCGCCAAGCACCACCACGCGCTCGTGGACGGGATCTCCGGGGTTGACCTGGCAACCGTCCTCCTGGATCTCACGCCAGAGCCGCCGCGTCCGGACACGACAGGCCTGCGGCCGTGGCGGGCGCAGCGGCCGCCGGACTCGCTCGAGCTGCTGTGCGCCGGGGTCCGAGACGGCATGCGTGCGGCGATCAGCCTGACGACCTTGACGGCCCGTGCGCTCGCCACGCCCCGGCGCAGCGCCACCGCGCTGAGTGAAGCCGGAACGGGGCTGAGCGCGCTGCTGGCGGAACTGGGAAGGCCAGCTCCCAGAACGCCGCTCAACGTTCCGATCGGGCCGCAACGGCGGCTGCGCGTCGTCAGCCAGCGACTCGACGACTACCGGGCGATCAAGAGCTCCGCCGGGGTGAGCGTCAACGACGTCGTGCTGACGGTCGTGGCCGGCGCGGCGGGCGAGTGGCTGCGCTCGCGGGCTTACGACACCGATGGCCTCGAGCTGCGAGCGCTGGTACCCGTCTCACTGAGAGCGGCCGAGGAGCGCGGCACTCTCGGTAACCGGCTGGCGCTGATGCGGGGCCCGCTGCCGGTGGGAATCACCGACCCGGTGCGCAGGCTGCGCACCGTGAGCCGCGCGATGGACGGACTCAAGCGCTCCAAGCAGGCGGTCGGCGCTGCCGCGCTGGCGGCGATGAGCGACAGGCTGCCGCCGGCCGTGCTGGCGCAGGCCTCGCGCCTGCAGTTCTCGCCCTGGCTGTTCAACCTGCTGGTGACCAACGTCCCAGGCCCACAGGTGCCGCTCTACATCATGGGAAAGCGCCTGACGGATCTGATTCCCGTGGCCTTCCTGCCCGCGGGTCACGCGCTCGCGGTGGCGGTCATGTCCTACGACGGGCGGATCGCGTACGGGCTGCTGGGCGATCATGCCTCGCTGCCCGACATGGACGTGCTCGCCGGCGGCATCGATCAGTCTCTGGCGCAGCTGTATGACGCGGTTGGCGCGCTGGCCTGAGACGAGCTCGGTGGTTTAGCCGCGACTATCGCGGGTAGCAAGTGTTTACCAGGCACAATGCAGGGACTCGCGTAGCGAAGCTCCTGCAGCATCCGCCCGTCCACACCGGGTCGCGGTCCGCCCCCCTGAGCCACGACCCGGAGGGTGCGAGCAACAGTCGGGCGGGGTCCTCAAGGGGCCCCGCCCGACTCGTTCTTTCGCGGAGCGCGCGCTCCGCGCGAGGCTCATGCGGGACGAGGCGCAGTCCCGCCGGAGCACCAGGCGCCCATGCGGCGCCTCAGAACCCCAGCGCGAACTTGGCGTCTTCGCTCATCAGCTCGGGCGACCAGGGTGGCGTGAAGACCAACTCCGACTCGACGGCGCTGACACCGTCGATCTCGCCCACGTACTCGCGGATCTGCTCCTCCACCTGAGGCCCGATCGGACAGCCCGGCGTGGTCAGCGTATAGGTGACCTTGACGGCGCCCGTAGCGTCGATCTCCACCCCATAGACCAGTCCCAACTCGACGAAATCGAGCCCCAGCTCGGGATCGATGACCTCACGCAGGGCATCGTTTACCTCATCAACAGTGACCATATCCAGCAGTTTACGGGCGTTTCGCCGTATTGAGCCAAAGTTAAGGTTGCGTTACCGCCGGTTGGTTTTGTACCTTTCGCGAATCATCGAGTTCGCGGACAACCCGCCGGTGCTGCTGTGCGCCGGAGACGAGGACCGGAGCACTCAGAGCCTCCGGCGCCGTGCGCTCGTGCTCGCCTTCCGCGCCTCGAGCGACGTGCTGGTGGACATGCGTGACCTGGCCTTTGCCGACATGACGCTCATCCTCGACCTGGCGACACTCTCGCATCGCCTGCGCCGCCGCGGCCGACGCCTGCTCCTGCACGCCCCGCAGCCGCAGATCATGCAACTGATCGAGGTGGCCGGACTCGACCGCCTGCCCGGCGTCGAGATGGCCGCCGAGGGTTGCGCCGCGCCGGCCGTGGCCTGAGAGCAAGACCTCGCCCCGAGCGCGCTCCAGGTGCGCCGTCGCTGCGTCGGCGCCACAGACCATCTGCCAAGCGTCGCGCGTCCGCGGTGCTGGCACCCGCAAGCAAGCTTAAATGCGAAAAGTGCGGGGATCAGATGCCAGTTGTTGCATCTGATCCCCAAAAACGTGCACTTTCTGAGCAAAGTGCCACCCGGGCGCACAGTTTGTGCATTCTGACTGCCTGGTGCAAGCTGCACGGTAGCTAAAGCCCGGGCCGCACGCCGAGCCACGGCACGACAGACCCGGTCCGTAGCCGGCTCGCGGCCCGTAGCCCCCTCCCGCCCCGGCCCGCGGCCACCGACAGGCTGCCGGACTGTCGGTATTGAGCATCACGGATGAGCCGCGGACCTCAGCATCGGCCAGACCGGAGGTCCGCCGCCCGGTAGCGTGAGGATGCCGGTGTGTCTGAAGCCGAGCCGCTCGTACAACGCAGCGTTGCGTTCGCTGCTGGCTTCGAGGTAGGCCGGCAGCTCTGCCCGGTCCGTCTCGTCGAGCACCGCCCGCATGAGCGCAGTTCCCAGTCCCTGGCCCTGAAGAGCGGTTCGCACTCCCACCCAGCGCACGTAGAAATGCGGCTCGTGCGGGTGTCGCTCCTGCAGCGCCTGTTGCACGCGCCCGGCGCGTGCCAGCCGCATCCCGAACGCACGCGCCCATCTGAGCGCCTCCGTGAGCTCGACAGAAGCTGGGGTCTCCCAGGTTCCGGGCGCAAGCACGCACACCACGCCGTCGTACTGCGCCGTTGTCCAGACCGCACCGCCGTGGCGCAGCACATAGAGCTGTAGCTCAGCGCCAAACATGATGCGCAACCGTGCCCGGAACCGTGGGCCGCCCGGCAGCGCCCACCTGCACACCGGGTCCTCGGTGAACGCATCGGCCAGCGAACGCGCCAGCTGCGGGACCTCGTCGGGGCCTGCAAGCCGCAGCGCGGGCTGCCAGCCCCCGCGCCCTGCAGCTGCCGGATTTGATTGAGCGTATGGCTGTTGCACCACGGTTACGACTCCCTGAGGTTCTAAGCAATAGTTATACGTTGTCTTATACAATGTATAGAACATCGTGTCAACAGCCCCCCGATCGACGCATCGCGCCAAGCTGCTCGAAGCGGCAGGAACACTGCTGCGCGAGCGCCAGTACGGCAACATCACCGCACGCGATCTGGTCGCGGCATCGAACACCAACCTCGGCTCGATCGGCTACCACTTCGGCTCCAAGGAGGCGCTGCTCAACGAGGCGATCGGGCTGGCCTTTGAGGAGTGGACCGACGCGATCATCCGTGCCACACGCATCGACTCGGGCTCGGGACCACCTGGGCTGACCGACTCGTTACGAGCCGTGCTCGGCCAGTACGACACGATCCGCCCCTATCACCAGGCCTACATCGAGGCACTGGCGCGCAGCGCCCGCTCGCCGCAGCTGCGCGACCAGCTCGCAGCACACTACAACCGCCAACGCGACCGCATCGCGGCGCTGCTGCTCGACTCAGGCAGAGCGCCGATCGCCGCCGAGCACGCGCGGCTGCACGCATCGCTGGCGATCGCAGCGGCTGACGGTTTGCTCATCCAGGCCTTCATCGACCCCGACAGCGCTCCCACCAGCCAGGACCTGGCCGCCCTCAGCGGCAACCGTGCCGCCAGTGGCCACTAGGCTTAGGGCAATCCATGATCTGGTTCGTGCTGCTCGTGCTCTGGCCGCTGGCCGAGCTCTACGTGATCATCAAGCTCTCAGAGGCGATCGGCTTTCTGTGGGTGATCCTGCTGCTGGTCGTCAGCTGGCCGATCGGCTGGAGGCTGATCCGCCACCAGGGCCGAGCCGCCACACGTCACCTGCGAGACGCCCTGCTCGCGGGCAGTACCCCGACCAAGGAGGTGCTGGATGGCGCGCTCGTGCTGTTCGGTGCGGCGCTGTTGCTAGTGCCCGGATTCATCACCGACACCATCGGCGTCCTCCTCTTGCTGCCACCGACAAGAGCACTGATACGACCGCTCGTCGCACGCAACCATCGCAGCGCCTGGCTCACGCGCCTGGCCGGTGCTGCCAGCTGGGTCCCGGGGGGCGGTGGCCGCCACTACAAAGACGACTACGACGCTGAGGCCACGGCGGCTGACGTCGACGAGCCACAGCTGAGAGCATGACCGCGATGGATCCGTCCAAGCTGCAGCTGGCGATCTTCGCAGATCACGAGCATGACCTCTGGGGAGTCATCCTCGCTGGCGCGAACGCGAGCATCGCAATCGGGACATTGCAGACGGGGGCACTGACCCCGGAACCCGTGAAGCTGACAGAAGACAGCGGCACCTGGCTGCTCGAGGGCGCCGACTGTGAGCTGGTGGTCACGCCCACGCCCCCTAGCAGCAGGACCCCGCAGGACGGGGCGATCGAGCCGTGCCAGCTGGCCGGGACGCTGACGCTCGCGGGCGCGAAGCGCCCGCTGCAAACACCCGGCGTCCGCGGCACCGCGCCGCAGCCGGCGGCCGGCGGCTCGCTTCGGCTGTTCGGATCCTGGTTCCCGGCCGGACAGGAACTCGGCCTGCTGGCGCTTCGCCAACCGGGCGCGCACAGCGGCGTCGAGGATCAGATCAGCGTCACCGCGCGCGGCGAGGAGCAGCCAATGGTGATCGACCCGCGCCTTTCGACCACCTACAGCGGCGCCGGCGAGCCGATCCGCATCGGGCTCGAGCTGTGGCTGGGCGAAGCCGAGCCGACCGACGATGCCGAGCTGCTGCCACGCCGCGTTGCCGGCCGTGCCAGCGGCTCGAGCGCGAGCGTCGGGAGCCTGCGCAGCTTCGCCTTTGAGTGCGTCACGCGTGGCGAGCCTGGGGCCGGGGTTTACGTGCTCGCCACCGCCCCGCCCGGCAAAGCATTGGCAGCTTAGTGGTGCCTGCCGCAAGTACCGTCTGTCTTGACGGCTTGCAACCATGCGGCTCGCGGCTTCATCGGACGCGCTCCCGCAATCATCGCCTTGCGCTCCTGAACCCACGACAGATCCTGGCGTAGCGCTCCGTTTCGGTGCGCGGGCGCGGATGGTGGGGGGCACACAAGCCGGGCCTCGAGCCACCGCGTGCGGCTTGCACCAGGCAGTCAAAATGCATAAAGTGCGCGCCCACAGCGGCACTTTGGTCAAACTGTGCACGTTTTTGGGGATCAGATGCAACAAGTGGCATCTGGGCCTCGCACTTTGCGCATTTCAGCTGGCTGGTGAGCGCTGAATCCGGGGGCCGTCATGCTCGGTCCGCGCTCGTCAATCCACAACGGAACTTACGACGGGAACCACTTAGTTCTCGCTTCCGAGCCTGTCCCAACAGTAGAGTTCGAGGCACTCGGCGGCCAGGCGCCTGCAGCGCTCCTCGGTCAGCCACGGCAGTACCTGATCAAGCGCCTCCTCCTCGCCCAGCCCGGCATCGAAGGCATCCTCGCCGCGAAACCCGGCAGCGATCCTCAGAGCCTCACGGCGGTTATCGCCGAGCGACGGGAACACGTTGACCAGGAACTCCTTGTTCGGAACCGGATGGCCCACCTCGAGCGATGCGTGCCAGGCCGCGAGCAGTGAGAGGTCGTGCTCGTCCAGGTCGGCGACGGCGCGGCAGTAGTGCGAAAGCAGGTCGGCCTCGGGAATCTCATCGACCCAGGCTGCGACCACCTCTCCGAGGATCTGGCGCCGCGCCTCACGGCCGACCGAGTCCGCGATTACGCGGATCGCGTCCTGCGGCTCGATGAAGCAAAGTGACATGGTGGCTCCGGCATAGGGCTTGTTCTCCGCCGCGCAATGTAGGCGCCGAGCCGGACGGAGCGACCTACTGGCCCGCCTCCGGGCCGGCCAGCCCCAGCGCATGCAGGGCTTTCCCCGTCAGCACCGCCACGCTCGAACTATCGGCCTCGGCCTCACCAGCCGTGCGCGTGCCGGTGCCCCAGTCGTGCAGGGCGAGATCGAGCGCCGCCAGCGGCGCTCCGCATGCCTGCGCCAGCACCGCCGCGCGACGCTCGAGCAGCTGCCGGTCGCCGATCCCGAAGACGCGCTTGGCAGCCAGGGTTGCCTCGTTCTCCCCACTCAAGAACAGCTGTCCCGCCGCCATCGGGTAGACCCCGAGCCCGCCGAGCAGCGTCAGCAACTCGAAGCTGATGTCGCGATTGAATCCATGCAAGGTTCCGAGTCGCTCGAAGGCGCGCTCGAAGCGGCGCTCGGGAGTCCAGTTCAGCTCACCGCTCAACGCAGCCGCCAGCGACCCCTGCCGCTGCCCCCAGGCGAGCACGGCGGCAAGCGCGCCTTCGCGCCCCGCATCTGACTCGATGCCGCGCAAGCCGCTCAGCACGTGCCCGACAGCTCGTTCGGTGCGGCCATTCGGATCGCCCGCCGACGCCAGCTCGAGCCAGATCGCAGGTGCGTGCTGCGTGCGCTCACCGGCCGCCAGGAGCTCCATCAAGGCGATCCGGGCGGCGGCAAAGCCGATTTCGCTGGCCAGACGCGCCGCGTCTTCACCGGAGCGCAGCCCCGGCACCAGCGGCGACTCATACCCATCCTCGGCGCCGCGCGCCAGGCGCCGGACACGCACGGTGCCGCTGCGCACAGGCGGAGCCTGGCGCGCCGCCGGCGGTCGGCGCTGCGCGGCATCAAGTGGCGAGCGCGGAGCACGCGCGCCCGTGCGCTCACGCGGCTCGCTCACCCGGTGGCCGCCGGGCGAGACGAGCGGACGCACCTCGAAGTTCTGCTCGCGCGCACAGATCGTGCAGTTGGCGAGCAGGCGGTTGTGTCGGCAGAAGGTGGGCACGGCTCCAATCGTCGCACGCCGTCGCGGCGGGTGCTGATTGCTGGGAGACCCGGCTCCATCCGGGCCCCCCAGCTGGCCGGGGAAGTGGGGGCGCAGCTCCCCGGCTGATTGGGCGAGGTCTTCCCACCCAAAGCTCCGCCGCTTAAACGTAGCCGCTGCAGAGGGGCCCACCACCTAAGAAATGGGAAAGAGCTTCGGCCAAGCCCCCGGCGGGGGTCAGTCGTCGCGCCGTGCGCCGGGACCCGTGAAGAACTGGTCACCCGGGCGAACGGTGCCGGCCGCCTCCGCTTCGTGGCGCAGGGTGCTGTCCGGCTCACCGCTCCAGGCCCCGATCGCCAAGAGCTCTCGGTCCTGATCCATCGGCGTGCCGCCGAGCGCCCGGTTGACAACGCGTGCGCACTTACGACCCTCGGCGATCGCGGTCACGATCAGCGACTGGCCGATGCGCGCATCTCCGCAGGCGAAGACGTGCTCGTGCGAGGTCTTGTAGGTGCGTTCCGTGCGGATGTTGCCGCGATGGTCCAGATCCAGCGCGAGCTCCGAAACGAGCCCGTCGTGCTCGGGATGCTCGAAACCGATCGCGATCAGCACCAGGTCTGCGTCGACCACGAACTCGCTGCCCGGGACTGGCGTCAGATCGCGCGATGAAGCGCCCGTCACTTTGCGGGCATATACGTGCGTGACCCTGCCCTGCTCGCCGCCGAAGCCGACGACCTCGGTGCCCCAGCGCCGCTCTCCCCCCTCCTCCAGTGCGTAGGTCATGGCAGTCCGCTTGGGCGGCAGCGGCCACGGGTGCCGGGAGTCCGAGTTGCGCAGCTCAGCGTAGACATCGAGGATCCTGGCGCTCTTTGCGCCCTCGCGCAGAGCATTGGAGATGCAGTCCATGCCCGTGTCGCCTCCACCGATCACGATCACGTGCTTGCCGGCGGCCGTGATCACCGCTTCGGGCGCGACCTCGCGGGCCGGCCCGCCGGCGTGCCTGGCCACCCAGCGGTTGCGCTGATAGAGGTAGTCCATGGCCATGTGGATGCCGGCATGCTCGCGACCGGGCACCTCGATGTCACGCGAAACGCGTGAGCCGATCGCGACGACCAGGGCATCGTGGTCGCGCCGCAGCGCGTCTACCTCAACGTCAACTCCAACGTTAGTGTTGTAGCGGAAGCTGATGCCCTCCTGCTCGAGGATCGCCACCCGCCTGTCGATCACGCCCTTTTCGAGCTTGGCGTCGGGCACGCCGAAGCGCATCAGCCCGCCGGGAGCCTCGTCCCGCTCGTATACGGTCACGCGGTGACCGATGCGGTTGAGCTCAGCTGCCACAGCCAGCCCGGCCGGCCCGGCACCGACCACGCCGACGCTCTTGCCGGAGCGCCGAGCCGGCGGCTCCGCGACCACCCAGCCCTCGGCGAAGGCGCGCTCCGCGATCGCCAGCTCGACCTGCTCGATGGAGACGGGCTCGTCGGCGATCGCAAGCACGCAGGCGGATTCGCACGGCGCCGGGCAGATGCGCCCCGTGAACTCGGGGAAGTTGTTGGTGGCGTGCAGCTGGTCGATCGCCTCACGCCACTTGCCCCGGTAGACCAGATCGTTCCAATCCGGAATGAGGTTGCCGAGTGGACAGCCCTCATGACAGAACGGCACCCCACAGTCCATGCAGCGCGCAGCCTGACGCTGCACTTCAGGCTCAGGTTGGACCCTGAAGTACGGTGCGTAATCGGCCACGCGCTCGCCCGGGTCGCGCTTGTCGAAGCCGACTCGGTGGATCTTCAGGAACGCGCCCAGCTCACCCAAGGTGATCGCCACCCGCCGCACTGACCGCCCGGGCGACGCTGCCGGCCAGCGGGCCGGCAGCGGCAGCGGCCCGCTCCCGGCGCTCGAGCGCGAGACGATAGTCGCGCGGCATCACCTTGACGAACCGCTCGCGAGCATGCTCCCAGCGCGCGAGCACGTTGCGCGCCACCAACGAGCCGGTGCGCTGCGCGTGCTCGGCGATCAGGGAGCGAAGCTCATCGTCATCGCCTTCGGCGAGCTGCTCGAGGTCGACCAGATCGGTGTTGCAGCGCCCCACGAACCGGTTGTCGGAGTCGTAGACATAGGCGATCCCGCCGCTCATCCCGGCGGCGAAGTTGCGCCCCGTGGGCCCGAGCACCACAACCCTTCCACCGGTCATGTACTCGCAGCCATGATCACCCACGCCCTCCACGACCGCCACCACGCCAGAGTTGCGCACCGCGAACCGCTCGCCCGCCAGGCCACGGAAGAACGCGCGCCCGGCGGTGGCGCCGTAGATCACCGTGTTGCCGACGATCGTGTTCTCCTCCGCACGGAAGAGCGCCGCCTCCGGCGGACGGACCACGAGCACGCCACCGGACATGCCCTTGCCGGCGTAGTCGTTGGTCTCGCCACGCAGCGTCAGTGTGACCCCGGGCGCGAGCCAGGCGCCAAAGCTCTGCCCGGCCGAGCCCGTGAACTCGATGCTGATCGTGTCGTCGGCGAGCCCGTCCGGGCCGAAGCGGCGGCTGATCTCACCGGAGAGGATGCCGCCCACCGTGCGGTTCACGTTGTGCAGGCCGATCGGACCGATTTTCACGGCCTCGCGGCGCTCGAGCGCCGGCGAACACTGGCGGACGATCGCCCAGTCGAGCGCATCGTCAAGCACCGGCTCCGGGCCGCGCAGCCGCCGGCGGGCGACGTCGGCGGGCACCTCGGGACTGGCGAGCACCAGCGAGAGGTCGACCCGCTGAGCCTTCCAGTGATCGATCGCCGCTTCGGCGTCGAGCAGCTCGCTGCGGCCGATCATCTCCTCGAAGCGCCGGATGCCGAGCGCCGCCATCAGCCCGCGCACCTCCTCGGCGACGTGCATCAGGTAGTTGATCACGTGGTCAGGCGTACCCCGAAAGCGTGCCCGCAGGACGGGATCCTGGGTGGCCACGCCGACGGGGCAGGTGTTCAGATGGCAGACCCGCATCATGATGCAGCCCATCGCGATCAGCGGCGCGGTGGAGAAGCCGAACTCGTCGGCGCCGAGCAACGCGGCCACCACGACGTCACGGCCGGTCTTCATCTGACCGTCCACCTCAACCGTCACGCGGCTGCGCAGATCGTTGAGCATCAGTGTGTGCTGCGTCTCGGCCAGGCCGATCTCCCACGGCATGCCGGCGCCATGGATCGAGGACTGCGGCGAGGCGCCGGTGCCGCCTTCACCGCCGGAGATCGTGACGTGGTCGGCGTTGGCCTTGACCACGCCCGCCGCAACGGTGCCGACCCCAACCTCACTGACCAGCTTGACCGAGACGCTCGCCTTGGGGTTGGCGCAGCGCAGGTCGTAGATCAGCTGCTTCAGGTCCTCGATCGAGTAGATGTCGTGGTGCGGGGGCGGAGAGATCAGCCCCACCCCTTCGGTCGAGTGGCGGATACGGGCGATGTACTCGTCGACCTTGTGGCCGGGCAGCTGTCCGCCCTCTCCAGGCTTGGCGCCCTGCGCCATCTTGATCTGCAGCTGGTCGGCGCTGACGAGGTAGTGCGCGGTCACGCCGAAGCGGCCCGAGGCGATCTGCTTGATCTTCGAGCGGCGGTCGTCGCCGTTCGCGTCGGGGATGAAGCGTGCCGGGTCCTCGCCACCCTCACCGGTGTTGGACTTCCCGCCCAGGCGGTTCATCGCGATGGCCAGCGTCTCGTGCGCTTCGCGGCTCAGCGCGCCGAGTGACATGGCCCCGGTGGTGAAGCGCTTGACGATCTGCGCGGCCGGCTCGACCTGGTCCAGGGGAATCGGTTCAGGGAGCGTCCGAAGCTTGATCAGCCCACGCAGCGACGAGCGCCTGGTGGCCTCGGCGTCCGCCAGCCGCGTGAACTCCTCATAGGTCTGCCAGCCGTCGCCGGCCTCCCGCCGGACGGCATGCTGGAGCTTCGCGACGGTGTCGGGGTTCCAGTTGTGCAGCTCACCGTCACGGCGCCACTGCATCACCCCGCCGACCGGCAGCAGCTCACGCTCGGTCAGCGGGTAGGCGCGAAAATGGCGCTCGATCGCCTCGGTTGCAAGCTCCCGCAGGCCGATACCGCCGATCCGCGACGCGGTGCCGGTGAAGTGACGCTCCACGAGCTCGCGCTCCAGACCGACCGCCTCGAAGATCTGGGCGCCGCAGTAGGACTGGATCGTCGAGATCCCCATCTTTGAGATCGTCTTGAGCAGGCCCTTGCCGATCGCCTTGACGATCCGCTTCTCCGCCTCCTCCCGGCCGAGATCCTCGGGCAGCAGCGCCCGGTCGGACAGCTCGTCGAGCGACTCGAACATCACGTAGGGGTTGATCGCTGAGGCGCCGAAGCCGATCAGCGTGGCCATGTCGTGGATCTGGCGCGGCTCGCCTGACTCGATCACGAGGCCGGTGCTGAGCCTTGTGCCGCAGCGCACCAGGTGCTGGTGGACGGCGGCGACCGCCAGCAGCGACGGCATCGCCACACGCTCGGCCCCCAGGTTGCGATCCGACAGGATCAGGATGTTGGCGCCGTTTGCGACGTAGCTCGATGCCTCCTCGCAGAGCGCGTCCAAACGGTGAGTCATGCCATCCTCGCCGTCCTCGACCGGCCAGGTGATGTCGAGCGTGGCCGCGTCGAAGATCTCGTGCGACACCTGACGCAGCTTCTCCAGCTCGCGGTTGCGCAGGATCGGCTGGTCCATCACCAGCTGGTGAGCCTGCTCGGGAAGCTCTGCCAGCAGGTTGCGCTCGCGGCCGACGCCCACCTGGAGGCTCATCACGACCTGCTCGCGCAAGGGATCGATCGGCGGGTTCGTAACCTGCGCGAACAGCTGTTTGAAATAGGCAAACAGCGGCGGCTGGCGGTCTGACAGGACCGCCAGCGCGGTGTCGTTGCCCATCGACACGACCGGCTCCTCGCCCTTGGCGGCCATCGGCGCGATGACCAGCTTGAGGTCCTCCTGGGAGTACCCGAAGGCCAGCTGCTTGGCCCGCAGCGGCTCGATCCGCGGGACCAGCGGCTCACGCTCCGGCAGGTCGTCGATGTGAACCACGGCCTGCTGGTACCAGTCACCGTAGGGCTGCCGGCGAGCGGCGTGGCGCTTGACCTCCTCGTCGTCGACGATCCTACCCTGCTCGAGGTCGAGCAGGAACATCTTGCCGGGGGCCAGACGCCCCTTGCGCTGAACGTGCTCCGGCGCGACGGTCAATACGCCCGCCTCTGAAGCGAGCACCACGTACCCCTCGGTGTCCTGGATCCAGCGCCCCGGCCGCAGCCCGTTGCGGTCGAGCGTCGCGCCGGCGATCTTGCCGTCGGTGAACACGACCGCGGCCGGCCCGTCCCAGGGCTCGAGCAGGCACGAGTGGAAGTCGTAGAAGCCCCTGACATCCGGGTCCAGGTCGCGGCGGGTGCGGTATGCCTCGGGGATCATCATCATCATCGCGTGGGGGATCGAGCGGCCGCTGAGCACGAGCAGCTCGAGGACGTTGTCAAAGGCAGCCGAGTCCGACGCCTGCGGCTGGATCACCGGCAGGATCCGGGCCAGATCGTCGCCGAACAGCTCGGAGGCCAGCTGTGACTCGCGCGCCCGCATCCAGTTGGCGTTCCCGCGCAGCGTGTTGATCTCGCCGTTGTGGGCGATCATCCGGAACGGGTGGGCGAGCGTCCAGCTCGGGAACGTGTTGGTGCTGAACCGCGAGTGCACGAGCGCCAGGCGGCTCGCGAGGCGCGGATCGCGCAGGTCAGTGAAGAACCGTGGCAGCTGCGGTGCGGTCAGCATGCCCTTGTAGACGAGCGTGCGCGAGGAGAGGCTTGCGAACGACAGCTCGTCACCGGCCGCGAGCTCGATCAGGCGGCGGATCACGTAGAGCCTGCGTTCGAACGCGTCCTGGTCGGGCAGGCTGTCGGCGCCGGCGACCAGCAGCTGACGGATGTAGGGCTGGGAGGCACGGGCGGTCTCGCCCGCATAGCGATCGTCGGTCGGCACGTCGCGCCACCAGATCACCCGCTGGCCCTCGTCGCGAACGGTGGTCTCGATCAGCTGCTCGAGCTCGGAGCGACGCTCGGGCTCGTTGGGCAGGAACACCACGCCGACGCCGTACCGGCCCGCCGGCGGGAGGTCGATGCCGGCCGCCACGCCACGGAAGAACGCGTCCGGAACCTGAAGCAGGATGCCGGCTCCGTCGCCGGTGTTGGGGTCGGCACCCGCGGCCCCACGGTGCTCGAGGTTGCCGAGCGCCTCGATCCCCTTCTCGATCACGGCGTGCGTCGCCTCACCCCAGAGCTTGGCTACGAGCGCCACCCCACAGGCGTCGTGCTCGGCTGACGGCTCATAGAGGCCGCGGGTCGCGGTCGGCGATCGGGTTGCTTGGTTCATCGTCGTAATGGCATCCCGCGCGACTCGGGCGGGTGGTCATTCAGCTGAGCCTACGTTTATAGAGGCTACCCGGTTTACGGAGATGCCCTGAAATGGGCGGCGCGGCGCGCGGAGGTGCCAAAGCCACCCTGTATGGTGGTTTGGCCCCGGGACAGGCGCGGACCTCACAATGTCGCCGCCGCCGTCGTTGAACTTGACCAGATGGCCCTTCCCCCGTTCCAGCGACTGCTCGACGAACACGGACGCGACGTGCATGCATTTCTGGTGGCGAGCGTTGGCCGCTCGGACGCTGACGACTGCTACCAGGAGACGTGGCTTGCGGCACTGCGCGCGTACCCACGGCTGGGGCACGCCGGCAACCTGCGCGGGTGGCTGCTGACGATCGCCGCGCGCAAGGCGCTCGATCTCCACCGCAGGCGCCGGCGAGCCCCGGTCGCGCTGGCGAACCCGGAGGAGGCGCTGCCGGCCGAGCCGGCGAGCGAGCCGGTTCCCAACGGCCTGGTCTCCGAGGACCTCTGGACGGCGATCTGTGGGCTCCCGCCAAAGCAACGCGCGGCCGTCATCCTGCGTCACCTGCTGGGGGCCGACTACGCGACTGTGGCGGCGACCCTGGCCACCAGCGAGGCGGCGGCACGCCGCAGCGTCCACGAGGGGCTCAAGCGACTGCGAGAGGAGCACGGCGTTGAGTGGTCCACCTGATCTCACACGCGCGCTCGAGCGCGCGGGGCTCGTAGATGTCGCCTACGTCGTAGACGCTTCGCCCGTCGGCGAGCTGCTCCTGGCAGCCACCGCGGCGGGTCTGGTCTGCGTGCACTACCTGCGCGCGGGAAGCGACCTCGACCAGGCACTCGAGCTGATCTCGAACCGCCTGTCGCCGCGCGTGCTGAGAGCCCCAAGGAGACTCGAGCAGCCGCGCCGCGAGCTCGACGAGTTCTTCGCCGGACGGCGCCGCGACTTCGCGACCCCGCTGGACCTGGCGCTGGTCAAGCCGGGATTCACCCGCCGAGTGCTGGAGCAGACCGCGCGTATCCCGTACGGGCGGACGGTCACCTACAGGGAGGTCGCACGCCAAGCCGGCAACGACCGCGCCTACCGCGCCGCGGGCACAGCGCTCGGATCGAACCCGCTGCCGATCGTCGTGCCCTGCCATCGCGTTCTGCATAGCGGCGGGGGGCTCGGTGGCTACACCGGGGGACTGGACATCAAGCGGCGGCTGCTCACGATCGAGGGTGTGCTCACCCGGCGCGAGCCAGACTGAGCGAGCCACACGGCGCTCACCACACGTGCGCTCGCGGCTTTCGCACGCCGACCAGGCAAAGCGGGTATCACTCACGCTGGATGACGGCTTCCACGCCAGTCCAGCGCCTCGACCGGCTCCAGCAGCGGCACAAGCCGCTGGCGCTCGTGATCGCCACGTTCAAGAAGGCAAACGACGATCAGGCGTCCAACCTGGCGGTGGTGGTCGCCTTCTACGCGTTCTTCTCGATCTTTCCACTGCTGCTCGTGTTCGTCACGGTCATGGGCTACGTGCTGTCCGGCGACCCATCGCTGATGCGCTCGGTCAGCAACTCGGTCCTGGGCACCTTCCCGGTGATTGGAGGTACGTTGCGCCAGCACCACCTTCGTGGCAACGCACTTGCATTGGTGGTCGGGGTGGCGCTGTCGCTGTGGTCAGGCTCGGCTGTCACGAGTGCCATGACCAACGCTCTGGAACAGATCTGGGAGGTCCCACAGACCCAGCGCACGGGCTTCCTCAGGAAGAAGGTCCGCGGGCTCACCCTGCTGGCGGGACTGGCGCTGCTGTTCTTCATCGCCTCGGGCGCCTCCGGGCTGGTCAGCGGCGGTCTTGGCGGGATCGGCCTGGTGGTTCTCGGTCTGGCCGTCTCGGCGCTCGTCAACCTCTGCCTCTTCCTGGCCTCGTTCCGCCTGTTGTGCGCATGGCACGCGCCGTGGCGTGAGCTGATTCCGGGCGCTGCCGCGGCAGCGCTCCTCTGGACATTGCTGCAGGCCGCCGGCGGTATATACGTCGGACACATCGAACATTCCGCCTCGGCCTACGGAACGTTCGCGGTGGTGCTCGGGATCCTCGCCTGGTTGCAGCTGGGCTGCAGGCTGACGGTCTACTGCGTCGAGCTCAACACGGTGATCGCCGGCCGACGCTGGCCGCGCTCGCTGATCGGCAACGAGCAACCAGCCCACGCCCGCCCGCTCGGTGGGCAGCACCTGCGCCGCCAGGTACCGGAACCATCACCACCGGCCGGGGTAGGGCAGGAGCGTTGAGCGGCGCCCGGCGGAGCGCGGAATCCCAGCGCCGGGCGGTGGCGCACCGCACACTCCGAGCCGCCGCCGCGATCAGCGGGCCGTGACCGCCACCGGATGCGAGCACAGCCCTCCCTGCGCCGGGCAGCCGTCGCAGATCGCTCGCGCGGGCGTCTGCGTCACGGAGTAATCGGCTGCGGGACCACGGACCGCGGCCACCCGCCTTGAGACCTCCGCCCTGAGCGACCCTAGATCCGTCACGCCGTAGCTTCTCGTCGCCGGCTCGTCGGGCGCTTCCAGGAACAGGTGCATCACCTCCACGGTCGCGGCACCGAGCTCGAGTGCGGCCAGTGCGTAGAGCAGGCGCTGAATGTCGTAGCGCTCGCCGACGAGTTCGTGGGGCCGAGCGCCGCCGAGCCTGTCGCTCTTGTAATCGACGACCAGCAGCGCGTCGGGTCGTTCTCGCGCCACGAGGTCGAAGACGCCGGTGATCAGCGTCTCGCCGACGGGGAACGCGAAGCGCTGCTCGCGGCGGACGTCGCGCACGGCCGCGAGCCGGGCGAAGGTCGCGCTTCCGATCACGCCCGCGAGCAAGGCTCGCACCTCCGTCGGCATCGTGCCGGTCAACGATGGCGTCCGCAGGTCGAGCTCCGCGAGCAGCCGGTGGATCAGGACGCCACGCTCGACGGCCGTGGACGATGAGGCCTGGCGTGGGGCTGCGGTGCCACGTCCTGTCTGGTCACCCGGCGTGTCCACAACCGGGTTCGGCTGATCGGCAAGCCCGAGCACGCGCTGGACGTAAAAGCGGTAAGCGCAGCGCTCGTGCAACGCAAGCGCGCTGTATGAGATCGTCGCGGGGACAGGCTGAGCGCCGCGTGCGAGCGTGGCGAGCGCGCGCGGCGGGAGCGGGCGCGGCGACGCGTGCGTGCCTTTCCCGGGTGCAGCCGGCGCGGCCAGAGCCGGCGCGGTCGCAGCCGGCGCGGCCGGACCCGGCGCGGGTGGCGAGGCGATCAGCCGCACGAGCACGCCGTGCGCGGTGAGGAACGGTGCGGGAGCGCCTCCGCCGGCCGCGGCGGCCGCGGCCGCCGCGGCCCGCGCCGCTATATCCGGTACGAACGCCTGGGCGACCCAGCCAACCGGTGCCTGACCGTTGGATCGTTCCCAGCCGTCGAAGCGGGGCGCGCCGGAGATCACCAGCCGCTCGCGCGCGCGGGTCATGGCGACATAGAACAGCCGCCTCTCCTCATCCAGCTCGTGAGCCAGCGCCTGCGCCCGCAGCGCGTCGTAGTCGAGCGCAGCTACAGACCCGCCGTACCCGGGGTGCATAAGTCGCACACCGAGGCTGTGGCCGTCCTGGCCGACGATCACGATCGGCGCCGCCCGCGTCTGCGCCTGGCGGCCCAGGTCGGCCACGCAGACAACCGGAAACTCGAGCCCCTTGGAGCGATGGATCGTCATCATCCGCACCGCATCCATCGCCTCGCTCTCGACCGGCGCCTCACTCTCCTCAGCGCCGTCCGACAGCTGCATGCGGCTGCGCAGCTGGTCCACGAAGCCGCGCAGGTCACTGCCATGCTCCTGCTCCCAGTCGCGCGCCAGTGCCATCAGCTTGCGAACGTTCGCGAGCCGCCGCGTGGCATCGGGCAGCTGGGCCAGCGCCTGCTCGTAGCCGCGCCGGACGAGCGCCCGGTCGATCAGCTCCTCTGCACCCAGCCAGGTGGCTGCCACACGTTCAGCCTCGAACCAGCGACGAAAGTCCAGGAGTCGCTCCCTGTCCCCGGCGTCGAGCTGCTCCTCCGCGTCGGCGGAGGTGAGCACGAGCCCGTCCAAGCTCAGACCACAGAGCTGTGAGCAGAGGACCGTCGCGAGCGCCTCGCCGTCGCGCGGGTTGGCCAGCGCCCGCAGGTGGGCGACGAGTTCCACGATCTGCGGCGCCGACCAGAACCCGCGACCACCGACGACATAGCTCGGGACCCCATGGGCAGCCATGGCGAGCTCGTAGATCCCCATCCCGGTGGTGGCGCGCAGCAGCACGACGATCTCACCTGGACGCGCCCGACCGGAGCCGATCAGCTCGGCGATCCGCGCCGCCAGCGCACGCGCCTCGGCGACTCTCCACGGTGCCGAGAGCTGCTCGCCGCCGGCCTCCGACTCGACCGGCGCGCCACCGCGATCGACGAGGATCATCTCGACCAGAGGCTCCGGTGCAGGCTCCGTACGGCGGCCGGCCCGCAGCGGCCGGAAGCGGTCACCGAGCACCGCCGCGAACGCGGCGTTCAGCGCCGCGAGGATTTCCGGACGCGAGCGGAAGTTGCTCAGTAAGGACAGGCGCGCGCCGACGCGCTCGAGGCGGCGCCCGCGCTCCTCGAACAGCTCCAGCTGCGCGTGCCTGAAGCCATAGATCGACTGCTGGGCGTCACCCACCATCACGAGGCTGGGGCCGGCGACCAGGTCGACCAGCTCGAGCTGCAGCTGGTTGGTGTCCTGCAGCTCGTCGACCATCACGCGCACGAAGCGCTCGCGGTAGCGGGCACCGAGCTCTCCGCTCGCGAGCAGGTCCCGCGCGAGCAGCTCCAGGTCGGCGAAGTCCACCGCCGCTCGCTCGCGCTTGAGCTGCGCGTACTGGCCACCATAGAGCGACAGCAGCGCATCGAAGGCCTCGTGCACGTCGGTGACAGCCACAGCCGTGCTCAACGCTTCGAGCTCGGCGAGCGCCATCCGATAGCGCTCACAAGCCTCCGTGCGGAGCGCCGACGCGCCCGTCCCGAGGCGGATGCGGGCGAGCTGCCCGGGCAGGAGCTCAGCGGACGCGAGCCCCTCCGACACACCCCGAAGGAGCTCGATCGCGTCCTGGACTCGCCGCCCAGGGGAACGCACCGCGCCCAGCTCCAGCTGCGCGGCCGCCGCGAGCGCCTGCACCCGCATGGCCGAGCTGCGGACGTCAAGCGGCGCAGGCGGCGCAGGCGGCGGCGGCAGCGCCGGCACCGCGGCACCCCGCGTGCGCAGCTCCGTGTAGATGGCGGACACGGCGCTGCGCAGCCGGCCTGGGCCGTAAGCCGAAATCAGCCGTGCACCGGTCTCTGTCCTGGCGCTGACGGCCAGCGCGCGCATGAAGGCGGCCTGGCGCAACGGCGCAGCGGCGCGCTCGTCGAGCACAGCGAACTCCGGATCGAGGCCCGCCTCCAGCGGATGCAGGCGCAGCAGGCGGGCACAGAATGCGTCGATCGTGGAGATCCAGGCGGTGTCCACGACACCCGCCGCCTGGCGCTCGCCCGCATCGCGCAGAGCTGTGCGCACCCGCTCGCGCAGCTCCGCGGCAGCCTTGTCGGTGAAGGTGATCGCCAGGATCTGGGAGACTCCGACGCCGTCCTCGACGACGGCGCGGACGAGGCGCTCGACGAGCACAGCGGTCTTGCCGCTGCCGGCACCCGCGTCGAGCAGCAGCTCACCGTTGCTGCGGGAGATCGCGGCCAGCTGCTCCGGCGTGAACTCCATCAGCGCCGCACCCAGCAGATCCCCGGATGGCTGCAGACACCATCCGGCGAGCAACGCTCCGGGCACGGGGTCAGCTCGCCTCGAGCCAGACGCGCGGCCAGCGCGACAGCCTCGCGCTCCACCTCCTGCAGCAGATGCTGGAGCGCCTCGGGCTCGAGGCCGTCGCGACTGACGGTCCGTGAGCCGGCTTCGAAACCGGCCTCGTAGGCGCCGCGGGGCCGCAGATCCGCTCCGCTGAGCGGCTGGTAGAAGCCGGCCGCGACGTGCCCGCCCAGCAACCGCTCGGCGGCGATCATGTAGAGCGCCACCTGCAACTGGCCGTCCTTCAGCCAGCGTGCCGCCGGCCACCGAGCGCTGACCGTGCCGCTCTTGTAATCGCGCACGACGAACACCTGCGGCTGTGCGCGATCGCCGTCGATCCGGTCGATGACCCCGCCGAGCAGGGCCACCTGGTCGCCGTCGCGCAGCTCGACCGCCGCCAGCCGGCCGTCACGCTCGGGCCCGACCCCGAAACGCAGCTCGACCGCGAGCGGCGTGGTGGCGCTGGCGTCGGCAGCCTCCTCACGCAGGTAGCGCAGCAGCTCCGCCTCGATCCCGCGCAGAATCGCTGCGCGCACCGCCGCCGACTGGCCGACCGCCAGGTTCGCGCGCTCAGCGGCGCTCTCCGGGCCACGCATCAGCTCCGCCAGCAGGCGCTCCGCCCGTGGCAGCGTCGCCGCCGTCAAGCCGCCGTCGAGCTGCGTGAAGAGCCGTTCGAGGACGCGGTGCATGTAGGAGCCGCGGGCCAGCGCGTCCGATTCCGGGTCG
This sequence comes from Solirubrobacterales bacterium, assembly GCA_027449125.1. GTDB lineage: Bacteria > Actinomycetota > Thermoleophilia > Solirubrobacterales > Solirubrobacteraceae > Palsa-465. The sequence goes on from DAIDME010000089.1 coordinate 112,415, forward strand.
AGCTGCTCCGGCTGAAGCTGGCGCTCAACCAGCCAGCGCACCGCACAGCCGGCGAACGCCTCCAGCGCACCGGCAGAGACCACACGGCGGTGGCGCACGTGTGCCAGCGCACGCTCTGACAGCTGTCGCATCTGCACCGCACCCGTGGGCGCAGGCGGCTGGCTTACCGCCGGCGGACGCGTGGCGAGCAGCCACTCCCGCTCGGTCGGGGCCAGCTCCGGTGCCCAGATCACGTCAGCCAGGAGCCGACGGCGCCGTGCCGCCAACCACGACTGCCCGAACACGGCGACCAGCTCATCCAGAAACGACGACGGCGAGACGAGGTTGCCCTCGGCATCGGAGCTGCGGTAGCTGACACAGACCCGATCGGTGGCGCGCGAGAGGCAGGCGTAGAGCAGGTAGCGTTCGCGCTCCAGCGGATCCGGCGCCGGCGGCAGCGCCAGACCGCTCGAGAGCGCGAGCTGGCGCCGGCGCTCGTCGTCCAGTATCGGGTCGCTACCCGGAGACTGGAGGCTCGGGAACTCACCGTCACACAGACCGGTCAGAAACACGTGCCTGAAGCGTCGCGCCCGAATCGCGAGTGGGTCTGAGACCAGTACCGCGTCGGGCGCCGGCGCCCCGTGCGCGGGCACGCGCAGCGACTCGAGCGCCTGGATCAGCTCGACGCTCGCCACGGGCCGCCCCTGCAGCGCGGCGAGCGCCGCCAGCGTATCCAGAACCTCGGCCGCAGCACGGGCGTCGGCGCGCTGCGCGGCGTCGAGCAGCGGCGCCTGCGCACGGCCGGGCGCTGCCAGCAGCCAGCGCGTAGCCTCGCCGGTGGCGGCCAGCAGATCGGGCGCCGAGCGCAACCGCTCGACCGCGTCGAACGCCGAACGCAGCTCGGGCCCCCGACCCCTGTTGGCCGAGACCGACGCGGATCCGGCGACTCGCACCGCCTGCTCAAAGGCGTCCACAGCGGCGGCGGAGCCGACGACTCCGGGCCGGCGCATCAAGGCGATCAGCTCAGTGACGTTCCCGCTCGAGGACGGGGCCAGCGCGTAGCGCAGCAGCCCGAGCAGAGAGCGACCGAGCGCCGTATGCGCGAGCGGCAGGCGCCTGGCGCTGCTGACCGGCACACCGACCCGCTCCAGCGCGCGCTCGAGCCGCGCGCCCGAGCGGTCGAGGCTGCGGCAGACGACGACCACGTCAGCCGGCGCAACGCCGCCGCGCAGCGTTGCCAGCACCTCGGCCGCCACCAACTCGGCCTCAGCCCAGTCGCTGCCCGCCTCCATCAGCGCAGCCGCGGCCCCGGGATCGAGCACCGGCGCGTCAGGCTCGAACAGCTGGCGCTCCAGGTGGTGCAGGCCACCCCGCGAGGCGGGCGCGTAGTGGTCGTCCAGCGGCGGCAGGGCGGTGACGGTCCGAGCACGCGCGCGCAACTCCTCCACGACGCCCGCCCGCGCCGCCAGCGCCGGCCTCCCGGGCTCGTAGGTGAGCGCCACGGTGACGCCTACGCCGACCTGATCGGAGAGCGTCTCCACGGCATCCAGTTCCACGGCCGTGAGGTCGTCGAAGCCGTACAGGTAGAGCGGCGTCGTACCCCAGCTCTGAGGACGGGCTCGCAGCGCGTCGAGCGCCCCCCAGGCGAACAGCTCCGCATCCGCCAGCTCGAGCCGGTCGAGCTCCCTGCGGTAGCGCCTGTAGATGGCAGCCAGGTCGGCAGCCAGCGCCCGCTGAGCGTGAGCGTCACGCGACCACGCCCGCAACGCTCCGGAGAAGCGCTCCGGGTCGACGCGCGCCTGCTCGAGCGAGGCGATCATCATGCCCGCGGCACGCACGAATCCGGGTGCGCCTGCGGGCTCCGCAAGCGCCTGCAGGCGCACGGCCGCGATCACGCGACGCAGCAGCAGCTCGCGGGCGCTGGGCGCCAGCCGCCCGCGTCTGTAGCCGGCGCGTACGGCGATCTCGTCGATCAACGCGGGGAAGGTGAGCGCCCGGCCGAGTGTCACGCCCGGGCTCGCGAGCTCGCGCTCGTAGTGCGTGACGTCGGCGCTGGTGGGCAGCACCAGAAGCGCGTCACGCCGCGCAGCGAGGGCGTAGGCGCCCAGCACCTCGCGCGCCTTGGCGGCGTTGGCGGGGCCGATGACGAGCGTCGTTGGCACGGCCCAGAAGCTTTGCAGGCCCTCAGGCGCGCGCCAGCGCGAGCACGTCAGCGCGTGCGGCCGCCGCCCTGCGCTCGAGCGACGCGGCCACTTCGCGCCACTCGGCGTCGCGCGCGTCCCGCGCCCCGCGGGCCTCCCTGGTGTCCCGCGCCGCCCCGATGCCGCGGGCGTCCCGCGCCTCGCGGGCACCGCGCAGATTGACCTCGACCAGCAGCACCGCGGCGCTGCACGCCGCCTCAGCCAGCGTGGCCGCCGTGGCGGCGTCGCCGAGCGCGTGGCTGCCCGCGCCGGCCGCCAGCGCCGCCGCCAGCTCAGCGGTCTCGGCTGCGACGGCCGCGATCTGCAGGGGAACGCCGGCCGCGGCCGCCAGTGCGGTGGCGAGCGCGAGACCCCTGTCCGGATCCGAACCGGGCAGGCGCGCAGCCGCCAGAACCGGCTCGTAGGAGGCCAGGTCCAGTTGCGCCAGCGTGAGCGCCGTGGCCCGCAACCCCGACGCTCGCTCCCCCGCGTCCGGGATCGCCGGGGGCTTGCGCTGGTAGGCGGCGACCATGCCGACGAGGGCCGCGGCCGTGGCGCACACGATCGCCGCCGCGCTGCCGCTCGCGGGCGCGGGCGTGCGCGCCTCGATGCGCCGCAGAACCTCGCTCAGCTGCTGGTCGGCGAGCGTTGAGATTGCCGCCTCCACCACCGTCGCGGGCCGCCTAGAACAGCCCGACGGTGCGGCCCTCCTGGTCGATGTCGATGTTCATCGCCGCCGGCGTCTTGCCCAGGCCCGGCATCTGCACGATGTCTCCGCACAGCGGCACCAGCCAGCCCGCACCCGTGTAGGCACGGATGTCACGGACCGGCAGCGTGAAGTTCTCCGGCGCGCCCAGCAGCGTCGGGTCCGCCGACAGCGACAGATGCGTCTTGGCCATGCAGACCGGAAAGTGCGCCAGGCCCTCGTGCGTGAACTGAGCCAGCTTCGCCTCCGCCTCCGGGTAGAAGTAGACGTCGCGTGCGCCATAGACCTTTGTGGCCACGGCCTCGATCTTGTCCTGGATCGGCTCGTCGTCCTGGTAGAGGTGGTGGAAGCTGTTGGGCTGCTCACAGGCCTCCACCACCGCGGCAGCCAGGGCGGCCGAGCCTGCGCCACCCTTCATGAACCCCTCGTTGACCTCCGCCGCAAAGGCGCCCGCCTCGAGCGCCAGCCGCCTGCAGACCTCCACCTCCTCGTTGGTGTCACCAGGCATGCGGTTGACGGCCACCACGGCCGGCACGCCGAAGGTCGTGATCGTGCGCAGGTGGCGGCGGACGTTGGCAAAGCCGGCCTCAATCGCGTGCATCGCCGTCGAGCGGTCAGTGCGCGGATCGGCCTCCAGCCCGCCGTGGTGCTTGATCGCCCGCACCGTGCTCACCAGCACGGCGGCCGACGGCGTCAGCTTCCCAAAGCGGCAGACGATGTCAAAGAACTTCTCCATCCCCATGTCGGCGCCGAACCCGGACTCGGTCACGACGTAGTCACCGAGCTTCATGCCGATCAGGTCGGCGACCAGCGAGTTGTTGCCGTGGGCGATGTTCGCGAACGGGCCGCAGTGCATCAGCACGGGCTGACCCTCGAGGGTCTGCACCAGGTTGGGTTTGAGCGCATCCTTGAGCAGCACCGCCATCGCGCCCGCCGCGCGCAGATCCTCGGCGGTGATCGGCTTGCCGCCGTCGTAGGAGTAGGCCGCCGTGATCGCTCCCAGCCGGCGGCGCAGATCCGTGAGCTCACGCGACACAGCCATGATCGCCATCACCTCGGAAGCCGCGGTGATGTCGAAACCGGTCTCACGCGGGTAGCCGTTGGCCCGCCCGCCGAGGCCGATCGTGATGTCTCGCAGCGCGCGGTCGTTGATGTCCACCGCCCGCCGCCAACCGACCCGCAGGGCGTCGATCTTGTGCGGGTTGCCGTGCAGGATCGACGCGTCGATCATCGCCGCCAGCAGGTTGTTGGCGGCGCCGATCGCGTGGATGTCGCCGGTGAAGTGGAGGTTGAGGTCCTCCATCGGCACCACCTGGCTCAAGCCGCCGCCGGCGGCGCCCCCCTTGATCCCGAACACCGGCCCCAGCGACGCCTCTCGCAGACAGGCGACCGACCGCTTGCCGATCGCGCCGAGACCCTGTGTCAGGCCCACGAGCGTCGTCGTCTTGCCCTCACCGGCCTTGGTGGGCGTCATGCCGGTGACGCAGATCAGCTTGCCGTCCGGGCGCGAGGCGAGCCGGTCGAGCACCGAGAGGGAGAGCTTCGCCTTGTAGCGGCCGTACGGCTCGATCTCGTGTGGCTCGAGGCCCGCCGCCTCCCCGATCGCGTCGATCGGCGTGAGCGTGGCTTCCTGTGCGATCTCAAGGCTGGACTTCATCTCTTACGACCTCTCCGGTAACTCGCTGGCTGGTCTGCGCGCGCCGCGGGCCGCAGCTGGCGCGAGGCGGCAGAACCTCCAGCAGTTTCACAGATTCCAGCGCACCGCGGAGGTGCACTCGCGCGGCCCGCTGGCCGCGCGAGCTAGTGAAGCTCGCCCAGAGCCGTGAACAGAGCCGCCGCGGTATCGGTCGCGAGCGGTATGTAGCGCGCCAGCATGTTCTCGTTGGGCGCGTGGATGTTCGAGTCCGGCAGCGAGAACCCCGAGATGATCGCCGGGATTCCCCGGTCGGCGAGCGCCGCGACGATCGGCAGCGTGCCGCCCGTGCGGATCAGCGCCGGGCGCACGCCGAGCGCCCGCTCGAACGCGTCCTGCCCGAGCCTGATCGCCGGTGCGTCGGGCGCCACGATCCCGGGACGAGCCGAGGACCTGCGAGCGACGGCGAGCTCTGCACCATCCGGGGTGGCGGCGGCGAGCAACCGCTGGAAGACCTGCGCGATCGTGTCCGGATCCTGCCCCGGAGCCAGGCGCAGCGAGACGTTGGCGCTTGCGTGCACGGGCAGCACCGTCTTCTCGAGCTGCGGCGAGCCCGACTCGATGCCGTTGACCTCGAGCGTCGGCTCGGCGAAGGTGCGCAGGTAGAACTCCTCTGTGGCGCGCGAGTCGGCGGGGCGAGCGCCCTGGTCGGAGAGCTCGGCGGCGCCGCCGGGCAGCGCCGCCCAATCCTCGAGCTCCTGCGGCGTCGGCGGCTCGATGCCCTCGCGCAGCGGTGCCGCCAAACGCCCATCGGTGGCGATCAAGGCGTCGAGCGTGCGGATCAGGGCGTGCGCGGCGTTGAGCGCGGCGCCACCGTAGGAGCCCGAGTGCAGGTCCACCCTGCCGGTGCTGCACTCGAGGTGGAAGTAGACGAGGCCGCGCGTGGCGATGCTGAAGGCGGGACGGTCCTCGGAGATCATGCCCGAGTCGAAGATCACCGCCGCATCGGCGCCGCGCTCGTCGGCCTCCAGGAACTCGACGATCGAGTGCCCGCCGGTCTCCTCCTCGCCGTCGCAGGCGAAGCGCACGTTGACGGGCAGCGTCCCGGCGCGCGCGAGCGCGCGCGCGCCGGCCAGAAGCGTGTACAGCTGGCCCTTGTCGTCGGCCACGCCGCGCGCGTAGATCCGCTCACCTCTGATCTCAGGCTCGAACGGCTCCGACTCCCAGAGCGCCAGCGGGTCGGGTGGCTGCACGTCGAAGTGGCCGTAGCAGAGCACGGTCGGCGCCTGGTGGTGGTTGGTGCTGGCGGCGATCTCTCCGATCACCAGCGGCTGTCCGTGCCAGTCGACGAGCTCGGCGCTGCCGCCGGCGCCCCGGATGAAGTCACGCACCCACTCGCCGGCGCGAGTCACGTCCTGTGCGTGCGCGGGGTCGGCGCTCACCGACGGGATCCGCAGCAGCCCGGCGAGCTCTTCAAACCAATCGCTCATCCGGGCGAGGATACCCTGCGGCGCGCGCACCCGGGCGCAGCTGCGCCGGCGCTAGGGATGGAAGTAGCGGGGGTTGAACAGCCCCGCGGCTGACCAGGAGTCGATCAGCGGCAGGAAAGCGAGCGCCAACAGCAGCCCGCCCGCCAGCGCCACCAGCACCGCCAGGCCACGTCCCTGCGTGCCCGGCAGCCTGTGCCTGCGGCGCTCCGCGTGGCTGACGGCCCGCAGCGAGGCCGGGAGTTCCGGCAGGTGCCCGAGCACGTGCAGTCCCACCGCCATGATCCACGCGATGAAGCTCAGCTTGTGCAGGTCGCGCAGCATCATCGACGCCCCCGGGCCGGCGATCAGCAGCACCAGCCCGGTGAAGAAGACCGCGAGCGTCGAGAGCACGACGAGCGGCCCGAGCATCCGCATCGCCGGGGGCGGCGGACCCTTTCGCTTGTAAGCCCGGTTGCCGGTGTAGTAACGCGTGAAGCGGTAGCCGGTGCTGCCGAGCTTGAGCGCCACCGGACCGACGAGCAGCACGCCCAGGAACAGGTGCAGCCACAGCAGCTGGGTGAGCCGGATGATCGTGATGCCCAGGATCGCGAACAGGACCAGCAGGATCGCGGCGGTCACGGCGGTCAGTTGCTCGTTGCCGGCCGTGCCGCCACCGAACAGGCGCCGGCCGCGCGTGCTGTGCACGATTCGCGCCCGCGGCGGCGCTTGCGGCTTCGTGGTGGCCATCGGCCGAGTCTCGGAAAGACCCATAAAGCCGCCCTGACCGGCCTATGAGAAAAGTCTCTAAAAACACCTGCAGGATTCCGGTCGGGCGCGCTGTGCCTATGATCCCGCCATGATCCTGGTGGTTGAGGACGAGCCCGGGATCGTCGACTTCGTCGAGCGAGGGCTCCGACGACACGGGCTCGACGTGACCTCCGCGGCCGACGGCGAGGCCGGGCTCGCACACGCCCTGGATCCGGCCGTCGAGCTGGTCGTGCTCGACCTCATGCTCCCGAAGCTGAGCGGATCGGAGGTGCTGAGACGCCTCAGCGCCCAGCGGCCCGAGCTGCCGGTCATCGTGCTGACCGCCCGCGGCGAGGTGGAGGACCGCATCGCCGGGCTCGACGCCGGCGCCGTGGACTACCTGGTCAAGCCGTTTGCCGTCGCCGAGCTGGCCGCCCGCATCCGGGCACAGCTGCGCACCGCCTCCCGGGGAGCGCCGACGATCCGCACCGAGAGCCTGCGCATCGATCTGGTCTCACGCCAGGTGCTGGCGGACGGCACCCCGGTGCGGCTCTCAAACACCGAGTTCGAGCTGCTCGTCTACCTCGCCCAGAACCGCCCGCACGTGCTCTCACGCGAGGAGATCCTGCGCGCGGTCTGGGGCTACACCCACGATCCGGGAACCAACGTCCTGGAGGTCTACATCGGCTACCTGCGGCGCAAGCTCCGAACCGCTTCCCGGCCGGCCCCGATCACCACCGTGCGCTCGGTCGGCTACCGCTTCGACGAGGACGCGGTCTGAAGCGGCCGGCCCTACCGGGGAGCCTCAGAGCGCGACTGATGCTCGCCGTCGCCGCGGTGGTGGTGATCGTGCTGGCCGCCACCTTCGCCTTCGTCTACCGCTCGACCGGCGCCCAGCTCCAGGCCCAGATCGACCGCTCGGTGCGCGCCAGCGCGATCCAGATGCGCGACGAGATCTTCGAGCGGGGCGGACGCTCGGCGGCCGCGGTGCTGGCCGGCGCGCAGCGCTTCGCCAGCACGCAACCGTACCGCGACTCCGCCGTGCTCCTGTTCGCGCTGATCCCCGGCGTGGGTGCCGCAAGCAACCACCCTGAGCTGTTCGGCGGCACCGGCGCCGACAGCCACGAGTCCGGCTCGCAGCAGGGCGCGGAGAACGCCCGTGACCGCCACCTGCTGGCGCCGCACACCGGCTACAGCACGACCTACGGCGCGGACACCGGCGAGCTGAGACTGTTCGAGGTAGCGGTCGAGGTCGACGGGCAGACCGCCTACGCGGGCGCCGGTGAGACGTTGGCCGCGGTGTCCCACGCGCAGGAGATCGTGCGGCACTCGTTCGAGCTCGCCGGCCTGGTCGGGGTCGCACTGGCCCTGCTCGCCGCCTACCTCACGGCCACCCGGGTGACGGCGCCGATCCGCAGCTCAGCGGAGGTCGCGGCGCGGATCGACGCCGGCGAGCTGAGCCCGAGGATCAATCTTCCAGCCGGTACCAGCCACGAGCTGGAGCTGCTCGCGGACGCCCTCAACCGCATGCTGGACCGGCTCGCGACAGCCTTCGCCGCGCAGCGCGAGTTCGTGGCCGACGCCTCCCACGAGCTGCGCACGCCGCTGACCGTGCTGCGCGGCCAGCTGGACGTGCTCTCGGGCGGCGATCAGCAGGATGGCTCGCTGTCAGCCGCCGAGCTCGAGCGCGTGCGCCACCTGATGGAGGCCGAGACCGCGCGGCTCACGCGCCTCGTGGATGACCTGCTGGTCCTGGCTCAGTCCGATCGCACCGACTTCCTGCACCCGACGCAGGTGGCGCTGGACGAACTGGTCACCGAGCTGTGGGACGGCCTCAGCCTGATCGCGGAGCGTAACTTCGAGATCGGCACGCTCGAGCGGGTGACGATCCGGGCCGACCCCGATCGCCTGGCGCAGGCGCTGCGGAACCTGGCGCGCAACGCGATCACCCACACACAGGCCCCCCGTGGCCTCGTGCGGGTGGATGTGGCGCGGCGCGGTCCCGGAACCGTACGGATCACCGTCAGCGACGACGGCCCCGGTATCCCCCCGGAGCTGCGCCTGCGGGTCTTCGAGCGCTTCTTCAGGACTGACAAGGCGCGCTCTCGTGAGGCGGGCGGCGCGGGGCTGGGGCTGGCGATCGTGCAGGCGATCACGGAGGCGCACCACGGCTCCGTGCGGGTGATCGACTCGGCTTCAGGCGGGGCGACGTTCGCCCTGGATCTGCCTGTCGGCTGAGCGGCTGGCCGCGGACGCGGCTCAGGCCGCGGCGGGCTGGGCGCCGGCGAGCTCGGCGGCGGGCTCAGCCGCCGACCCCGGCAACTCTTCTGCCTCCGGCGGCTTGGCGCCCTCACGCGCCCAGGGCTCGTCGAATTCCACGCGCCAGCGTCCCTCGTCGGTCTGCATCAGCGCCAGGCGCGAACGGAAGCTCTTGCCGGCACGGCTCTTGAAGCCGGTGACCGGCCGTTCCGTGCGTCCGGTCCTGATCAGCTCACGGGCGATCTGCGTGGTCAGGTTCTTTCCCGCTTTGGCCTTCCAGATGACGAAGCCGCAGCCCGGGTCCTCGCGCGACCAGCAGGAGTAGCCCTTGCGGTTCTCGACTATGTCCTGCCGGCAGACCGGGCAGGGGCCCAGGTTCGCCCGCGGGATGCGGACGTCCTTGAGCGTCTCGTCGAGCCGCGTGACGGTCTCCTTGGCAAAGCTCGCGATGTCGGCCATGAATGCCGCGCGCGTGTCCTCGCCGGTCTCGATCTTGGCGAGGCGGTGCTCCCACTCGCCGGTCAGCGACGGCGAGGTCAGTGCGTGCTCGCCGAGCAGCCGGATCACGTTCATGCCCTTCTCGGTGACCACCAGCGCCCGGCCGTCTCGCTCGATGTAGCCGACCTGCAGCAGGCGCTCGATGATCGCGGCGCGCGTGGCCGGGGTGCCGATCCCGGAGTCCTTCATCGCCTCGCGCAGCTCCTCGTCGTCGACCAACCGCCCCGCGGTCTCCATCGCGTCGATCAGCGACCCGTCCGAGAAGCGCCTCGGCGGCTTGGTCTCCTTGGCCTGCAGGGCAACCCTGTGAACCTGCGCCCGCTCGCCCTGGTCGAGCTTCGGCAGCTGCTGGTCTGAGCCCTCGTCGTCGTCCTCGGCACTGGCGGCATCGGCGCTGACACCCTCGCCGTAGACGCCGCGCCAGCCGGGGACCAGCAGCAACCGCCCGCGTGTGCGGAACACGTGCCGCTCCGCGACGGTGGTCTCCACGCGCGTGTTCTCGAACACCGCCTCGGGATGGAAGACGGCGAGGAAGCGCCGCACGACGAGGTCGTAGATGCGTCGATCGTCGTCGTCCATCTTCTCGACCGGGTGGCGTTCGGCGAGCGTCGGGATGATCGCGTGATGGTCTGTGACCTTCTCGTTGTTGACCACGCGCCCGAGCGGCAACACGTCGAGGCCCGTCACGTAGCGCCCGGCGGCCGCGTACTGCGGCTGCTCGCCGACCAGCGCCGCGATCGGCTTGATGTCGGGAACCATGTCGCTGGTGATGTAGCGGCTGTTGGTGCGCGGGTAGGTGAGCGCCTTGTGCTCCTCGTAGAGCCGCTGTGCCGCGGCGAGCGTGCGGCGCGCGTAGAAGCCGTATCGCGACGAGGCGTCGCGTTGCAGCGAGCTCAGGTCGTAGAGCAGGGGCGCGCGGTCACGGCTCTCACGCTTTTCGACCTTGGTGATCAGCCCGACGGCGCCCTGGCAGGCGGCGACGATCTCCTGCGCCTGGCGCTCCTCGGCGATCCGCGGGTTGGCGCCGGCGTGGTAGCGCCCGTCGTATGCCCGCCGCGGCTCCGCCGGCAACGCCAGGAAGCGGGCGTCTACGACCCAGTAGGGCTCCGGCCTGAAGTCGCGGATCTCCTGCTCGCGGCGGGCGAGGATCGCAAGCGTGGGGGTCTGCACGCGACCGAGGCTGACGGCGCCGTCGAAGGAGCTGCGCAGCCTGATCGTGGCGGCACGGGTCGCGTTCATGCCGACGATCCAGTCGGCCTCCGAGCGCGAGCGCGCGGCCTGCTCGAGCGTGGCGAGCTCGGCGGCGGGACGCAGCGACGTGAACGCTTCACGGATCGCGGTGGTGGTCATGGAGTTGAGCCACAGGCGCTGGACGGGGAGCTTGCTGGCGGCCTTCTCGTAGAGGTAGGCGAAGATCAGCTCGCCCTCACGGCCGGCGTCGCAGGCGTTGACGACACCGCTGACATCGTCTCGGTCCAGTTCGCGCTTGACGACGCTCATCTGCTTGCGGGAGCGCTCGTCGCGCACGACCAGCTTGAACTTGCGCGGCACGATCGGCAGGTCCGCCATCCGCCACTTCGCGTACTTGGCGTCGTACTCGTCTGGGTCCGCGAGCTGGACGAGATGGCCGACCGCCCAGGTGATGATGTGCTCGGGCCCCTCGAGCACGCCCTCGCCCTTGGTGAACGGGCCGGGCAGCACGCGGCTCAAATCTCGCCCCACCGAGGGCTTCTCTGCGATCACGAGCGTCTTGGCCATGGGGTCAGCAGCGTAGCGATCCGTGCGAAGACACACGCGCGGCCCTACTCGGCACAGCCCTCGGTGCTGACCGCACGGAAGCGCGCGCGCGCCCGCCGCAGCTCGCGCCGGACGACGCTGTCGGGTACCGCGAGGCCGCTTGGCGCGTCGGCGGGAGCGTTTGTGATCTCGGCGAAGATCGTGCCGATCACGCGCCCGGCGCCGTCCACCAGGGGCCCGCCGGAGTTGCCTGGGCGCACCAGGCCGCGGACCGAGCTGATCAGCCGCACGGTGGGGTTGCCGTAGGCGTTGGTGGTGTTGGTCGTCTGCGTCTGGCCGAGCCGTGCGGGCTGCACGTCGAAGGGGCCGTCGAGCGGGAAGCCGAGGATGGCGCCGGACTCCCCTACGGCCGGCCCGCTGGCCAGCCGTAGGACCGGAGCGCTCAGGCCGGCGACGCGCAGCACCGCGATGTCGTTGTGCGGGTCAAACAGCACGACCGTCGCCGGCAGCGCCGGTCCCGCGCCGCCATCCTGCACCGTGGTGTAGCGCTCCCCGGCGACGACGTGCGCGTTGGTCACGACCACCCCCGGCGCGGCCACCCAGCCGCTGCCCTCGATCCCCAGGTTGCAGGCGGTCCCAAGGACACGCACGACCGACGCCGACGCGGCGTTCACGCCGGCGGCGGCGAGAATCGCCGGGTTGGGCGCCGGCACGTTGGCGACGCGGCCGGTCACGTTGGGCAGCGGGTCGATCCGGCCGAGCGCGTTGAGGATCGGGCCCGACGGCGGCAGGGCCCGGTCGAGCGTCCGCAGGATCAGCGATCCGGCGATGCTGCGGCGCACGCCGGCCGGCAGGCTGAACTGGCTGCTGGCCTGCAGCATGGCGGCGCCGGCGATCCACGCCAGCCCGAGGCCGACGCACGCGGTCAGCACCATTCCCAGAAGCCCGTCGACGATCCGCAGCCCGGGCAGCCACATGAAGCGCCGCAGGCGCCGTGCGAAGCCCTCACAGACCGCCGCGACCACCCCGCCGAGGAGAATCGCGCCGCCGAGGCTGACCAGCGCCGCGTACGGCGAGCGCGCCCCGTGCGAGAGCAGCAGCGGCGCCAGCCGTGAGCCGATCAGCGCACCGGCGGCGAAACCGGCGAGCGCCGCCGCGCCCACCAGGAATCCGCGGGCGAAGCCCTGCAGCGCCATCAGCGCCACCAGCGCGATTATCACCAGGTCGGCGGTGGTCATGCAGCGGGAGCTTACCCGCGAGACATTTGCCGCACGCGGCGGCTAGAGATCCAGCGAAACGTCGGAGGGCTTCGAGCCGCCCGGCGTGTAGACCTGGAGCATCAGCGGCCGGTTGGAGTAGACGCTCTCAGGCAGGTCGAACAGGACCAGGTCGCCCATCGTCGACATCGATGCGGGGATGCTTCCGTCAGCCGGCTCGGTGCCGTTAGGCCCGAGCACCTGCGAGGTCCAGGCGAACGGGTTGACGTTCGCGTTGAGCTTCACCGGGTAGAAGATCTGGCCGTCGGAGGCGAACAGGCGAAACTTGTCAGCGCTGCGAACGTACCGGCTGGTCTGGTTCTTGGCCCAGAGGAACACCCCGAACCAGAACTGGTTGGGGCCCAGCTGCTGAGCGTTCTTGACCCCGGCCAGGTACTGCACGTCGGAGTAGTTGAACGGGTTGAGCTGGCGCGAGACCTGGACCTGGTAGGTGACCGGGCCGGACCAGAAGTAGGGCTCGGCACCGTTGGCCAGCTCCACCGCGGTCACGTTGTGTGGTCTGGCGGGCCGGGTCGAGATCGCGCAGCCGCTGACGCCGACCGCGACGACGCCGGCGAGCAGCAGCTGTGCCACGCGCGGCAGGCGCTTGGTCGGCGGGAGTCTCACGGCTGCGCAGTCTATAGAGCCGGCGCTCAGCGCGCGGCGATAGAAGGTCGGGCGCCACGCATGCGGTTCTCCTCGAGAATGGCCCGCAGGCGCCTGAGCGACCGTTTGGCCTTGCGCCTGAACCAGCTGCGGCCGCCGAGGCTCTCACGGATCACGTCGGAGAGCACGTGCGGGTCGGTCTCGAACGTGTAGGCGACCCGCGTCACGCCCGGCTGCGGCTCGGACAGCTCGTAGGTGCCGATCATCTTGACGCGGTTGAACTTACCGCCGCGTCCGCGCTCCACGAGCCTCGCCGGCGCCCGCAGCTCGGCGAAGGTCATGTCGGCCCAGGCGAAGCGGTTGAGCGGCGCCTTCACGCGGAAGCGCGCGCCGGCCCCCTGTCCGTAGCTCTCCTCGCGGGTCAGGCGCCAGTCCACCAGGTAGTGATCCGTGAACTCGGCGTGGTTGGCGATGTCGGCCAGGTACTCGAAGACCTGCTCGGCCGGACGCGCGATGTCGACGGTGACGGTGAACGGTTGCACGGGGAACGCAGTCTAAATGCCTGCCCGCGCGAACGTCTCCACGCCCCGGGCAGCGGCGCCGGTCTAGACGCTGCGCTTGCGCGGACGCCGGTCGAGCACCCGGATCGAATGCCCGCTGGCGGCGGTGTGAACGGTCCGCGTCAGCGACGGCGTGCGGTGCTCACGCTCCCGGCAGAGCGAGCACGCCAGGCCGCCGTCCTCGTATTCGTAGACACGCTCGCCGATCAGCAGCGCCCGCGCGCAGCGGCCGCAGTGCTCGGTACTGCCGGCGATCTCGCCGAGGCCGCGGTGCAGCAGGGCCAGCTCGAGCGCCGGCGTGTCGTGGCTTGGTGCTTGCATGGAATCGAGTTCGATCGGGAAGCGATATCTCCTGCATGAGTGGTCGCAACCACCCACCAGCAGAAAGCCGCAGCCGTCGTGTGGCGAATAACTCGCGAAGAACAGTGGACTGTCCGTTTGGAACGCGTGGAGCGGGGCACTATCATCGGTACACGTGCCAGCCCCGGCACGTCATGTCCACCGCCCAGAGGAGATGACATGGAGGCCTGGACGACAGACCCAACAGTGAAGGTCGGCGTAGCCTCTCAGGAGGTACGTGCCCAGACAGATCCCTCGGACCAGGATTGGCTTGCGGAGCTGCGGGACGGGATCGATGTGCCCGGCCAGTATCTGGCCTACAGGGGGCCGGACGGCAACGTCGTGGCCTACACCCTGGACCGCGAGTGGACGCGGATCGGCCGCAGCCTGGCGGCAGACATCCGCTTCGACGACCCGACGGTCTCGAGACGGCACGCGCTGATCGTCCGCCAGCCGGACGGTCTGCGGGTGGTCGACGACCGCAGCCTCAACGGCGTGTTCGTCAACGGCGAGCGGGTCGAGTGGAGCGCGCTGGCAGACGGCGACGAGATCGTCATCGGCCGCCACCACCTGCACTTCTGCAGCGTGCCGCTGACGGCCGGGATGGTGGCCGGGCCGTCCGCGGAACCCGAGCTGGCCTGAGCGCACGAGCGGGCGCTGCCGGCTACGCGGTCAGCCGGCAGCCAGCGCCTCGAGCCGGCCCGCAAGCCAGCTGGTGGCGTGCTCGTGCTCCGGTTTCATCAGCACGCTGCGGAGGATGCGGGTGGCGGGAGCATCGGCCTGCACCTCGGGGTGCAACGCCCGGAAGTCAGACGCGTCGACGCCGAGCAGGCTGAGGAACACCGGATCGTCGCGGTCGCCCATGCCGGCGCCCAGCATCCGCGTGCTGGCGGCGTCGATCCCGGTCAGCGACCGCTCGCGCGCGTAGCAGGTGACGATGTCGAGCTCGGGCTCGACGTGCAGCGCCAGCCGCTGCGAGGCGCCGAGCGCCCTGCTCAGGCGGCCGGCACCCCGTCGGCAGGCCGCGAGGATCGCGCCGAGCCCGTCGTCGGGAGCAAGCGGAAATACCTGCAGGGTCAGCCACAGCGCGGCCGCGGCAGCGCCTGCGCGCGAACACTCGATGCTGATCTCGCCGAGGTGCAGCTCCTCTGATGTGAAGTAGGTGTATGGCGAGTCGTGGCGGTAGAGCCGGCTCACGCCGGGGTCGGCGAACAGCACCGCCCCGCAACCGTAGGGCTGGAGCCCGTGCTTGTGCGGGTCCACCACCACCGAGTCGCAGGCGCTGACGGCCGCGAACGGCTCCGGGTCGACGAGCGGCTCGGGCGCGCCGGCCAGCAGCGTGAAGAAGCCGCCGTAGGCGGCGTCCACGTGCAGCCTGACGCCGTAGCGCTCGCGCAGCGCGAGCGCCTGCTCGACGCGGTCGACCGCACCGAGACCGGTGCTGCCGAGCGTCAGCACGACGGTCCCGACATCCCCGCGGCGGCACTCCGCCTGCACCGCGTCCAGATCGACCCGCCCGTCCGCCGTGCAGTCCACGGCGGTCGCCTGCACGCCCAGCAGGCCGCACATCCGCGCGTGCGTGTAGTGCGCCGCACGGCCGTGAACGATGCGCTTTCCGGGGCGCAACTCGCGTGCCACCCAGAGCGCCTCCAGGTTGGCGATCGTACCGCTCGAGGTCAGGTGCCCGAGCGCCCCTGCGGGCAGCGCGAACATGCCCGCCAGGGCGGCGACCACCTCGAGCTCGAGCGCGCTCGTGCCGGGGCCGCCGTCCAGGGCGTGGTTGTTGGGGTTGATCAGCATCGCCGCGAGGTAGCCGGCGGCCGCGACCGGGTTTGGCGGCTTCAGCATCTGCCCGGCGTAGCGCGGGTGAAAGAACGGGTAGTGATCCTCCAGCCGGCGGCTGAGCTCCTCCCAGGCGCAGTGCAGCCGGGCCGCGTCGGGCACCACCGCGGGATGTGGCTCGGTGGCGCCGAAGCGCTGCTCCCAGGCGGCCACCAGGCGTTCGGCGGCGGCCAGCAGCCCCGCCCGGCTCGGGTCTGCGGCGCTCACTCAGGCGCCGTCCGGGCGGCTGCTCACCACCATGCGTCCGGCCTGGCCTGGTCGGTGCCGCCGGTCCTGTCGAGCGCGTCCAGCGCCGCCAGATCCTCGGCGCCCAGCGCGAAGTCCAGCACCGCCGCGTTCTCCACGATGCGCTCCTGGTGCGTGCTCTTGGGGATGATCAGCGTGTCGCGCTCGAGGCACCAGCGCAGCAACACCTGCGCGGGCGTGCGTCCAGAGCGTCGCGCCACTGCCGCGACGACCGGGTCGTCCAGGTGCCGGCCGGTGCCCAGCGAGCTGTATGCGGTGATCGCGACGCCACGGTCGCGGCAGCCGTCGAGCAGCGCGCGGCGGTACTCGAAGGCGCTGAACTGGACCTGGTTTGAGACCGGCGGGACCTCGGCGACGGCGAGCACGGCATCGAGCTCCTGAAGGCTGAAGTTCGACACGCCGATCGCGCGCGCGTGGCCGCGCCGGGCCGCGAGCTCCATGGCCGGCCAGGTCCAGGTCGGTCCGCCCTGCGGCCAGTGAACGAGGTAGAGGTCGACGTAGTCGAGCCCGAGGCGACTGAGGCTGTGCTCGAGCTCGAGCGCCGGGTCCTCGGCGCCCGGGTAGAACTTGGTGGTGACGAACACGTCCTCCCGGGACACTCCGCTCGAGCGCAGCGCACGCCCGACGCTCTCCTCGTTGCCGTAGGCCTGCGCGGTGTCTATGTGGCGGTAGCCGGCCTCGAGCGCCCAGCGCACCGCCCGCTCGCACTCGACCCCGTCCGGCGCCTGCCAGACGCCGAGCCCGAGGACCGGCATCTGGCTGCCGTCGGCCAGCGTCCGTCGCTGATCACGATCTGTGTTAGTGGTCATCCGGCGAGCATAGAGCGGTCACCGAAGGCGCTCCGCGACGGCAGCAGCGTGAGTCCCGCGCCGACCAGCGCCGCGGCGCCGAACAGGATCATCCCGGCACCTGGCCCGGCGAGCTGCGCGAGCAGACCGTAGGCGCTCACCCCGACGATGCCGCCGAGCCTGCCGCCGGCCTGGCTGATCCCCTGGCTGGTGCCGCGGATCTCCGAGGGGAACGCCTCGGCGGGCACGATCACAGTCGTCTTGTCGGGACCGGCCGCACCGAAGAAGTAGCCGGCGGCGAGCAGGCCGCCGACCACCAGCGCCGAGAGATGGGCGAGGGTGATGAGCAGCGCGCCCAGCGCGAGAAAGGCGAGCCCGCGACCGAGGAAGCCGTACAGCTGCAGACGGCGCCGCCCCCAACGCTCGATCGAGATGACCGTCAGCGTCGAGGCCGGGATCGTGATCGCCTTGACGACGGCGGCGTCGACCGCGCCGGAGCCGGCGGAGGCTCCCAGGACCGTCACCAGCATCAGCGGCAGCACCAGCCCGAGACCCTGATCGCCCACCTGGTAGCAGAAGCTGGCCAGCGTGAAGGCGGACAGGCGGCGGCGGCGCGCGCGGTCGCCGACCGCTCTGACGATGTTGCCCATCCGCGGCAGCCGCGCTCCGTGCCAGGCGGTCGGCTCGCCGATCCGGCTGCGCAGGAACAGCAGCGGCAGCGCCAGCAGTCCGCCGAGCCCGAGCGCCGCCCGCCATCCCGAGACCGGCAGCGCATCGAGCAGCAAGCCGCCGGCGCCGTAGGCAAGGAGCGTGCCGAAGTTCGCCGCCCACATGATCCAGGCCAGCGCGCGTCCCCGCCTGGGCGCCGGTGCGACCTCTGCGACGAAGGGGAAGACAACGGCGAAATCCATGCCGACCGCCACCCCCGTCGCCAGGCGGGCGCCGGCGAGCACCAGGAAGTCGGGGGCCGCCGCACCGGCGGCGGCGGTGAGCACGAACAGGGCCACGTCAGCGACGATCAGGCGGCGGCGGCCGAGCCGGTCGGCCAGCAGGCCCGTGGCCAGCGACCCCAGGAGCATGCCGATCAGCGTGGCGGTCCCCAGCGTGGCGACCACGGCGCTGGTCAGGCGCCAGCGGGCCTCGAGCGGCGCGAACGCAACCGAGATCGCACCGAGGTCGTAGCTGCCGATCAGGATCCCGGCACCGGCGAGCGCCGCCTGCAGGCGCCAGTCGTCGCGGCGCGAGCCGGCCGCCGCAGATCGTCGAGTTGCGGCTGGGAGACCGGCTGACACATCGCTTAGGCTACCCTAACTGAGCGCTCGCGCCGGAGGTCTCGAACCGCGCCTCCCGGACCTCGGCCCAGCCCTCCCTGATGCTCTCGAGCCACTCCAT
Source organism: Solirubrobacterales bacterium (assembly GCA_027449125.1). Classification (GTDB taxonomy): domain Bacteria; phylum Actinomycetota; class Thermoleophilia; order Solirubrobacterales; family Solirubrobacteraceae; genus Palsa-465. Next base: position 130,652 of record DAIDME010000089.1, read on the forward strand.
CAGCGGCTCCCGAGGGCGGTCGCGCCGGCACCAGATGAGCACCGTCGGCCCCGCCCCGGAGATCGTGGCGCCGAGCGCTCCGAACTCGGCTGCGCGCTGTGCCACGGCCGCCGAGCGCGGGTAGAGGTGGGCGCGGTGGGGCTGGTGCAGGCGGTCGGCCAGCCCGGCCTGGATGAGATCCCAGTCCCCGGTCACGAGCCCGGCCGTGAGCTTGGCGATCTGAGCCAGGTTGTGCACCGCGTCGGCCAGCGGGACCGCGACCGGCAGGGCCTCGCGCGCCGCCGCGGTACGGACCGGACGGTGCGGGATCACGAGCACCGCCTCGAGCCCCTCCGGCAGCTCCAGCCTGACCGCATCGGGACCGTCACAGATCACCAGCCCGCCGCGCAGCGATGCGGCGACGTTGTCGGGGTGGCCCTCCATCTCGGTCGCCAGCGCCAGCAGGTCGGCACGGCCGCCGGCCAGCGTGTCGGCCGCGAGCAGGCCGGCGACGACGCCCGCCGCGCTCGAGCCCAGGCCGCCGCTCAAGGGGATCGTGGAGCGCACGCGGAACTCGAAGCGATCGGCGGGCAGGAGCCGCTCGAAGGCGCGCACGATCAGGTTCTCGCGGTCCCGGCGCAGGTGCAGGTCGGTCAGCAGGGCAAACTCGCCGGTCTCGCGCACCTCCACCGTGAGGTGCATGGCGAGCGCCGCCGCCAGCACATCCAGGCCCGGCCCGAGATTGGCCGACGAGGCCGGCACCCTTACGCTGACCGACCGCAACCTCGGTCCCTCAACCCAGGATCACGCGCTCGATCATGGCGAGCTCGGGCGCGCACGGAATGACCCCGCCGACGTGGGCGAGCGCCGTGTCGGGATCCTTGAGCCCGTGCCCGGTGAGCACGCACGCCACGCGCCGAGCGCCGCCTGCCCCGTGTGCGATCAGGCCGGCAACCGAGGCCGCCGACGCCGGCTCGCAGAACACCCCCTCCTCGCGGGCCAGGAACGCGTAGGCAGCGAGGATCTGCTCGTCGCTGACGGCGTGCACGCCCCCGTGGGACGCTGTCATGGCATCCATCGCCTGCTCCCAGCGGGCTGGCTTGCCGATCCGGATCGCACTGGCGATCGTCTCCGGCGCGGCCACCGGCGCGCCACGGACGAGCGGGGCGGCGCCCGCCGCCTGGAAGCCGAACATGCGGGGCCGCACGCCCAACTCACCGAAGCCACGCCAGTAGGCGGTGATGTTGCCGGCGTTGCCGACCGGGATGCAGAGCGCGTCGAGCTCCCCGAGCGCCTCGGCGATCTCGTAGGCGGCGGTCTTCTGGCCCTCGATGCGAAAGTCGTTGACGGAGTTCACGAGCGCGATCGGGTGCCGTGCCGCAACCGTCCGGACCAGCTCCAGCGCGCGGTCGAAGTTGCCGTTGATCGCCACCACCTGCGCGCCGTGCATCAGCGCCTGGGCGAGCTTGCCCATCGCGATCTTCCCCTCCGGCACGATCACAACGCCGCGGATGCCCGCCCGCGCCGCGTAGGCCGCGAGCGCCGCCGCGGTGTTGCCGGTGGAGGCGCAGATCACCGCCTGGGCACCGTCGCGGACCGCCGCCGACACCGCACAGGTCATGCCCCGGTCCTTGAAGCTGCCGGTCGGGTTGGCGCCCTCCAGCTTGAGCCAGACCTCCGCGCCGACGCGGGCCGAGAGGCGCGGGGCGTGGACCAGCGGTGTGGAGCCCTCGTCCAGCGTGATTATCGGGTCGCCCACGGAGAAGGGCAGGCGGTCCATGTAGCGCTCGATCAGACCGGGCATTGGTTCGAGGATGCCAGACAAGGCGCGTGGCCAGCGGGCCACGCGCCCCCGCGGGCAGGCGGCCCTAGAACGCCTCCTCGATCACACGGATGAAGCGCGGCGGCGCACGCAGCGCATCGAGGCCGGTGATCTCCTCGGTGGCGGCCAGAAAGCGCGACTCGAGCACGGTGTGGGTGACCATCACGAGCCTCGCCTGCTCGCTCATGCCGCGCTGGAAGACCGACTTGACAGACACGCCGTGCGCCGCCAGCACGCGCGCCACGGTCGCCAGCACACCGGGCTCGTCTGCCACCTCCAGGTGCAGGTAGAAGGCCGAGCTGATGTCCTGCACGATCGGCAGCGTGACCATCTCCTCGGGCGGACTGGCGGGCGGGATCATCGCGCTGACGACGTCGCCCAGCACCGCCGTGGCGGTCTGCGGGCCCCCGGCGCCGGGCCCGGACATGGTGATCTCGGTGATCTCGGGCGACTCCACGGTCACGGCGTTGAACGGGCCGCCGACCGAGGCGAGCGGGTGGCCCGGGTAGAGGAAGGCCGGGTGCACCCGGACTGAGAGCGCCTCGCCGATCCGCTCGGCGGTCCCCACCAGCTTCAGCCCGAGCCCGAGCTCCCGCGCGTACTGCATGTCGTCGGGCGTGATCTGGCGGATCCCCTCGTAGCGAACCTGGTCCAGATGCACCGGAGCGCCGAACGCCAGCCGGGCGAGGATGGCCATCTTGGCGGCGGCGTCGCGGCCGTCAACGTCGTCTGACGGGTCGGCCTCGGCGTAGCCGAGCCGCTGCGCCTCCGCGAGTGCCTGCGCGAACGTGATCCCACGGCTGGCCATCTCGCTCAGGATGAAGTTGGTGGTGCCGTTGACGATTCCGTGCACACGGTCGATGCGCGCGCCGGCCAGCGACTCCTGGAGGACGCGGATGACCGGGACCACGCCGGCGACCGCGCCTTCGAAGCGCAGCTGGACTCCGGAAGCGCCGGCAGCCTCGAAGAGCTCGTCGCCATGCTGTGAGAGCAGCTGCTTGTTGGCGGTGACCACGTGGCGGCCGGCGCGCATAGCCTCCAGCACATAGCTCCTGGCCGGCTCGATGCCGCCGATCAGCTCGACGATCAGCTCGGCGCGCGCGAGGATCTCCGTGAAGTCGCCGCTCGAGCGCGACAGCACGCCGCAGACCTCGGGGCGTAGGCCGGTGATGCGCTGGATGCGATCCGAGTGCTCGGCGACCAGCGCCGCGAACGCGCTGCCGACCGTGCCGCGGCCCAGGACCCCGATCCGGAAGCTGGGGGCCCGCGGCTCAGACATCGCGGCTCACCAGGTCCGCGTAGGTCTCGCGGCGGACCACCAGCCGCGCGTCGCCGCCGGCACAGAAGACGACCGGCGGGCGCGGCACGCCGTTGTAGTTGTTGGCCATCGCGTGCCCATAGGCGCCGGTCGCGGGCGTGACCACCAGATCCCCCGGCCGCGGGTCCGGCAGGCGCACGTCACGCACGATCACGTCGCCCGACTCGCAGTGCTTGCCGGCCAGCTGGCAGAGCTCGCCCTTGCCGGCGCTGCGCATGCGGTTGGCGAGCGCCGCCTCGTAGCGGGCGCCGTAGAGCATCGGACGCAGATTGTCCGACATGCCGCCGTCAACGGCCACCCAGGTCGAGACGTTGCGCTTCACCGTCTGCACCGTATAGAGCGTGACGGTCGAATTGGCCACCAGCGAGCGCCCCGGCTCGACCAGCAGCCGCCGGGCGCTCGGCAGCGCCGTCCTGGCCGCGTCCGTGAGTGCGGTCAGGTAGGAACTGATCGACGGCGCCTCCTGATGCTCCAGGTAGGGCACCCCAAGCCCGCCGCCGAGGTTGTAGACCTCGAAGCTGCCGAGGCTCGCCAGCGCCTCGATCGCCCTGGTGAACGGCTCGAGCGCGAGCAGCTGCGAGCCGATGTGGCAGTGCAGGCCGACCAGCCGCAGGTGAGGGGCGTCTGCGACCAGGTCGATCGCGGCCCGTGCCTGCGCGATGCCGAAGCCGAACTTGGAGTCGGCCTGCCCGGTCGAGATGGCCGCATGCGTGTCGCCGGCGACATCGGGCGTGACCCGCAGCAGGACCTCCTGGGTGCGTCCAGCTGCCGCCGCAACCCGTTCGAGCCGGGTGATGTCGTCGGCCGAGTCGAGCACGATGTGGCCGACACCAGCGGCGAGCGCCTGCTGCAGCTCGGCCTCCGACTTGGCGTTGCCGTGCAGGTAGATTCGCGCCGGCTCAAAGCCGCCGGCCAGCGCCAGCGCCAGCTCACCGCCGGAGGCCACATCGCAGGCCAGCCCCTCCTGCGCGAGCAGCCGGTAGACGGCGGTGCAGGGAAATGCTTTGGAGGCGAACAGCACGTCGCTGTCGTGGTGCAGAGCGGCCAGACCGTCCCGGTAGACGCGAGCGCGGGCGCGCAGGTCCTCCTCGGCGACGATGAACGCCGGGGTGCCGAACTGAGCCGCCAGCTCGACCGTGTCGCAGCCACCGATCTCCAGGTGGCCGCGGTCGTTGATGCGGCTGCCCAGCGGGTAGACCTGGGACAGCGGGTATGGGTCCGCTTCATCGTGCACGGGAGCCGCCGATGTTGCCATGCGCGAGCCTCCGCGGGAGCCTCGCGCCTGCCCGCCCGCGTCGCCCGTCAGGACGACGGCTCTGCGGCCGGTGCGCGCGTCACGCTTTGGAACTGGGCCGTGGCGGGAAGGCCGACGAGCAGGCACGCGGCGGCGGCCACCAGCAGCGCCGTGTGCAGCGCGGAGGCCGACGCACCGCCGGACAGCGCCACGCCGGCGAGACCGGCGCCGAGCGCCGCGCCGCCCAGCCGCGCCGTGGAGAGGAGCGCGGAGACGCGCCCGTGCGAGTGATCGGGGATCGAGTTGAGCGCCGCGCGCGAAACGGGCACGAACAGCATGCCCAGGCCGAGGCCGATCGGCACGAGCGCGATGCCCGCGCCGATTCCGGTAATCGAGACACCCGGAATCGCGATCACGCCCATGCCGACACCGGCGCCGACGAAGCCGAGCGCGGTCGGCAGGCGTTCACCGCTGCGGTCCACCAGCCTGCCGGCCAGTGGCGCCGCCGCACCGACGAACAGGGCCACCACGACGAGCACGGAGCTGGCTCCGAGCGCCGAGTAGTGGGCTGTCTTCTGCAGGTACTGCTCCGCCAGATAGAAGGCGCCGATCATCACCGCAAAGGTGAGCCCGGCGACCAGAGATGCGGCGACGACGGTCCGGTTCAGCACGCTCCCCCGGCCCTCCGCGCCGACCTCGTGGACCACCCGCGGGACGTGGAGGACCACCGCCCAGGCCACCGCCAGGGCCATGGGCACCAGGGCCCACCAGTCGGCCCGCCAGCCGAACGCGACCGTGAGGATCCCTCCGAGCAGCGGGCCCACGAGGTTCGCCAGGCCGGCGCTGGCGCCCCAGATGCCAAGCGCGCCGCCGCGGCGCTCGGGCGGGAAGCCACTGACGGCGCCCGCCAGAGCCGCCGGGCTGACCAGCCCGGCACCGACGCCCTGGACGACACGCGTGAGCGACAGCAGCGCGAGGCTCGAGACGACCGCGCCGAGCGCCGCACCGACGGCAAAGACGAGCAGGCCGAGCAGCGCCACGCGACGCGCGCCGAGCCGGTCGACCAGTCGCCCGCCGGGGAACAGCAGCAGCGCGTAGGCGGCGAAGTAGGCGCTCAAGACGACCGCAGTGGCGGAGTTGGCGACATGCAGGCCGCGCGCGACCGAGGGCAGCGCGACCGTTATCACCGTGCCGTCGAGCTGCAGCAGCGCCGCCGCCGCAGTGCAGGCCGCCAGCCGCGTCCACGCTTCGCGCGGAACCGGCGATCTGGTGTCGTGCTGCTGGTCGCGGCCCCGCCGGCCGCGCCGGGCACGCGCTTCTGTGGTGGCGGTCACTGCTTGCAGTATTGCGCGCCGCCGCCACTGTGAGCTTCAATCACGGTTCAGACCCGTTACCCGGCATCCGAGATCGCGGCCTCTGTCCATGCTCCTGCCACCGCTGGATGATCACGACGTGCATGTCTGGGTGATCGCGCTCGCCGACGCCGACAAGGCGCGCCGGCGTGAGCTTGCCCACCTCGCCCGCGACAGGCTGCTGGCCGGCTACCTCGGCGTCGGGCCGTCGTCGCTTCAGTTCGTTCGCGGGCCGGGCGGCAAGCCACGCCTGGGCGACGAGGCTCTGCGCTTCAACCTGTCGCACTCGGAGCGGCTGGGGCTGGTGGGCGTATCGCGTGCCCGCGAGCTGGGCGTTGACGTGCAGGCACCGCATCCTGCGACCGGCAAGCCGTGGTTCGCCCGGCGGATCTGCACCCCGCGCGAGTACTCAGCCTACGCCGAGCACCCGCAGCCGGAGCGGCTGCTGCGGCTGTGGGTTCGCAAGGAGGCGGTGGTCAAAGCCCGCGGAGACGCGTCCTTGCTGGCGCTTGACGGCATCGACGTGAGCGACGAGGCGGTCGTCGGCGGCTGGCTGTGTCGCGACCTGGAGCTGCCCGGCGCGCCGCCGGGCTACCGGGCGGCGCTGGCCGTGAGCGCGGAGCTTGATGACGGCGCTGCCGTCAGCACCGCGATCTCCACCTACGCGTTCAGCTGGTGAGCGGGACGCCGTCGGCTCCCCGCCCGTCGCCGCTCGCGCCGCAGTCCTACGGCTCGGGCTCCGGCGCGGGCGTGTCCGCCGCGGCGGCGTCGGTCGTGGGCGTGGCCTGCGCCGCGTCGTCAAACTGGGGCGCTTCCGCGGGCGGGGGCGCCTGCGGCCGGGATGGCGCCTGAGCTGCCTCGGGGGCCGGCTCAGAGCCCGCGCCCAGCTCCCCGACCGGCTGCTGGCCGCCCTCGATCTGCGCGCCACCCGCCAGCTGCGATTTGAGCTGGGCGAGCTCATTGTCAACGGCGCTGGTCGAGGAGAGCTCGCGCAGCTGCCGGTCAATGTCGTCCTCGCCCGGCCCGATCGCGGTGAGATCCTCGAAGGTGCCCGCCGCTTCCAGCTCCTGAACCGCGCCGGCGCGAGCCTTCATCTGCTCGGTCTTGTCGATCGCGCGCTGCATCGCCAGTCCGACGTCGGCCATCTGGTTGCCCACGCCGGTGGCGGCCTCGGAGATCCGCACCTGGGCCTCGGCGGCCGAATACTGCGCCTTGATGACCTCCTTCTTGGTACGGAACTGCTCGATCTTCGTGCGCAGGTTCTGCTCGGACTGGGTCAGCTGCTCCTGCTGTTGCTCGAGCTCCTGCACCTGGCCGTCCAGCGACTGCAGCTCGGTCTGGATCACGTTCTTGCGCTCGAGCGCGGTCCGCGCGAGATCCTCGCGGCCCGCCGCGAGCGCCTGGCGCGCCTGCGTGTCGAGCTTGACGATCTGCTGCTGCAGCCCAGCTTCCTGGGCCTGCAGGCGCTTCTTTGCCGTGACGACGTCGGCGATGCCCCTCTTGACGTTCTGCAGCTGCTCGATCTGCTTCTGGTAGCTGTACTCGAGCGTCTCGGCCGGATCCTCGGCCTTGTCCAGCACCTTCGAGATCTTCGCTTTGACGACTGTCGACATGCGCCCGGTCAGGCCCGGCATCGCATCCTCCTTGGCAGGGTTTCGAAACCTAGCCTCTAGCGTATCGCCGCCACAGCCGATTGTGGCCGCCGGCAGCCACCCGGGCGCAGCTGCCGGCCGCCCTCCGGGCCGGCGCGTTAAGGTTGCTGGCGATGCAGTCACGCACGCCATCCCAGTCGACCAGCGTCCTGGCGCACTGGATGGGCGTCGCCGACGCCAACGCGAGCGGCGACATCCACGGCGGGACGATCATGAAGCTGGTTGACGAGGCCGCCGGGATCGCCTCGGTCCGGCACTCGCGGCGGCGGACCGTCACCGCGAGCATCGACCGCATGTCGTTCCTCGTCCCGATCAAGATCGGGCAGCTCGTGACCTTCACGGCGACCGTGAACGCCGCCTGGCGCACGTCAATGGAGGTGGGCGTACGCGTCGAAGCGGAAGACCCCCGCACCGGCGAGGTGCGCCACGCGAGCAGCGCCTACCTCACGTTCGTGGCGCTCGACGACCGCGGGCTGCCCACGGCGGTGCCGCCACTCAGCACGGAGACGCCGACGGATGCCCGGCGGGCTCACGACGCGGAGCTGCGCCGGCGCCATCGGCTGGCCGAACGCGAGGCGATCGAGCACGGTCGCAGCGCGTTCTCGCCACAGCCGCCGGGGTCCGGGGACGCGACGGCGGGCGTATCTCGTTAGTCTCTTCGGGGATGAGCCAAGCAGAGGATCCAGCGCGGCTGCGCCCCGAGCACCAGGTCACACTCGAGGATGTCCAAGCGCTGATGGGCGCCTCGACGCCGCACTTCGCGATGCAGCTGCGAACCCGCATCCGTGCCCTCATCGCCCCACTGCCGGCTGAGCACCCGGCCAGGCTGATGGGAGAGCGCGAGATCGTCAGGCTCAACTCGATCGCCCAGGACGGTGAGGTCCGCGGCCATCCGCCCGAAGCGGGCCTCCAGCCGCTCGCCAGCGTCTCGCCGGGCAGCGCTGACCCGGCGAGCGGCTCGCGCCACTAGTCACCCTTGCGCGGGCGGCGGCCCGCTGCGGTGAGTGCGGGCCGCCGTCCGGTCAGCCATGGCGCACCGACTTGGACCAGCGTCCCGGCAGGCCAGCGTGTAGGGGGCGCACGACCTCATGTCTACGCCCCCTACGGACTCTGCTGGCCACCCCTGAACCCGGGTGGTGGATGCCGACATTCCGGATGTCAGACACCTCTGATTTCGGCTCGGGCGCCGCCGACGTTGATGGCTCTGGCGGGACGCTGGACGCAAAGCTGAAGCGGCGCCGCTAACGCAGAGTGCGTTTTCTACACGAACCCCTAACATGAATTTAATCTAGCTTCAGGTCGCGGGCTCATCTTTGATAGCGCGACGTACCTCATAGCAGCACCTCCTCCCCAGAAGCGCGAAGCCGGCCCGCACCACAGCGGGCCGGCTTCGCTTCTGTCGCGTCCCGCTGCTGCTGCCCCAGCGCACCCGTGGTTTAAACGCTGAAGCCGGCCCGTGGGCCGGCTTCATCTCTCTCCTCTCAACCACCGGGCGAATCTCTTCGGCGTGGCCCCTTGGGGGGGCGCGCCCACATCCGGTGTTGCGATTCGGTGATTGTAACGAATGTCTCGTGGCCGTGGGCCACGCCCCGGCAGGCCTAACAATTCGCCAACCGGCGGCCACCCTCAGGCCAACCACAGGCCGCCATCAGCTCCCAGCCGCACGAGCAGCTACGCGTCGCGCCGCTCGCGGATGCGGACAGCCTCGATGCGGTTCTGGCGCACCGACTCGACCCTGATCGAGTAGCCGTTGGCCTGGATCGTGTCCCCGCGCTTGGGCAACCGGCCCAGCTCCGTGAAGACGAAGCCCCCAACCGAGTTGTAGGCGTCGGTGTCGACCGGCAGCTCGAGGCCGTAGTCCTCCAGGTCTGTGACCGCGACATGGCCGCGCACGAACCAGTCGCCCCCGGCCAGGCGCCGCACGGCGCCGCCCGCAGGGTCGTTCTCGTCGGCGATCTCGCCGACGACCTCCTCGATGATGTCCTCGATCGTGACGATGCCGGCCGTGCGCCCGTACTCGTCCACGACGATCCCCAGCTCCGTTCGTTCGCGTTGCAGGTCGGCCAGCAGGTCGTCCAGCGGCTTGGTCTCGGGGAAGATCGGCGCCTCGAGCACGAGCGAGCGGAAGTCAGCCTCCTCTCCCCCGTCCATCAGCCGCCTGACCAGCTGGTTGACGTGGACGATCCCCCGCACCCGGTCCTGATCCTCCTCCTCGGTCACGACCAGCCGCGAATGGCCCGTGGCGACCGCCCGCCGCAGCGCCGCGCCGACGGTCTCGGTGATGTCGACGGTGACCACGGCCGGGATCGGCGTCATCACCTGCCGCGCCTCCTGCTCGTGGAGGTGAAACACGCCGGTCAGCATCTCCGCCTCGCCGACGTCGATCTGGCCGCCAGTCTGGGACTCGGCGATCAGGCGCTTCAGCTCCTCTGGCGTGCCATGCGCCGGCTCTGCGTCCGGATCGACACCGAGTCGCCTGAGCAGCCACTCGGACGAGCTGTTGAGCCCGGCTATGAACGGCCGGAAGGCGACCATGAAGGTCTGCATCGGCGGCGCGATCCGGCGAGCCAGGCCCTCGGCGTGCTGGATCGTGTAGAGCTTCGGGACGATCTCGCCCACGGTGCTCTGAAAGAACGTGATCAGCACGTAGGCGACGATGACGCTCAGCACGACCGCCAGCTCGTCCGCCGTGCCGGCGCCGACCGCCGCCCTCAGCGCCCGCGCCACCGCCGGCTCGCCCAGCGCGCCGATGCCGATCGAAGCCATCGTGATCCCGACCTGGCAGGCCGAGATGTAGTCGCCAATCTGCTCCAGCTGCGTCAGTGCCATGCGCGCCCCGCGCGAGCCTTCCTCCGCCAGCTCCTCCAGGCGGCCACGGCGTGAGCGCACGAGCGCGTACTCGGCGACGACGAAGAAGGCGTTGACCAGCACGAGCAGCGCGGCGAGCACGATCAGCAGAGGGTTCATGCTCCCCCCCGTGGCGCAGCACATGCTGGAGAGGGCCGGCGCACCGGCCGTCGACATCGCTCCGGGTCAGCGTTCATCCAGAGGTTTGGCCGCTGTCTGATCGAGCAGAGCGTCGAAGCGTGCGGCCATGTCGAAGTCGGTCTCCGTCAGCCCACCGGCCGCGTGATTGGTGAGGCTGAGCTTCAGCTTGTTCCACCCGTGGACGAGGATATCGGGATGGTGGTTGTGGGCCTCAGCGACGTCGGCGACACGGTTGACGAACGCGATCGTGGCGGCGAAGTCCGGGAACGCCAGGTCGCGCACGATCAGACCCTGCTCGTGCCGCCAGGAGCTGCCGAGCAGTCGCGCGGCGATCTCGTCGCCGGTCAGGCGTGGTGGGGTAGTCATATCTTTGACCTCATATGCGCATCGTAAGCCTCGTGCCGTCGGCAACGGAGATGCTCTTCGCCCTGGGCCTCGACGACCACGTGGTGGCGGTCACGCACGAGTGCGACTTTCCCCCTGCGGCCAACGCCCTGCCACGCGTCACCCGTGATCGGCTGCCAGCGGGCCTGACAGCGGCCGAGATCGACGCGGCGGTCAAGGAGAGCACGCTCAGGGGCGAGTCGATCTACGAGTTGGATGCCGAGCTGCTGCACGAGCTGCAGCCGAATCTGATCATCACACAGGCGCTCTGCGAGGTCTGCGCGGTTTCGGTCGAGGACGTGCGCGAGGTCGCCGAGGAGATCGACAGCCGGCCGGTCGTCCTCTCGCTGGACCCGCACACGCTGGGCGAGGTGCTCGGCAGCGCGCGCACGATCGCGCAGGCCACGGACGCCAAGGACGCCGCCGTGGAGCTGATCCGCGAAGCCGCCGCCCGAATCGACCGCGTCCGTCTGCTGGTGCGGGGGGCGCGCCGTCCGCGTGTGGTGGCGCTCGAGTGGCTCGACCCTCCCTACGCGGCCGGTCACTGGACGCCACAGATGATCGCCTACGGCGGCGGCGAGGACGTGCTCGGCCTCGCCGGCGAGAGCTCTGAGGAACATGCCTGGGAGGTGGTGGCCGCCGCCGAGCCGGATCTCGTGATCGTGATGCCGTGTGGGTTCGACGCGGAGATCGCTCACCGCGAGGCGGAGATGCACAGGGAGGAGCTCGCGGCGCTCGGCGCCGGCGAGGTGATCGCCGTGGACGGCGGCGCATACTTCTCGCGGCCGGGCCCACGGCTGATCGACGGCCTGGAGCTGCTCGCCCACCTCATCCACCCGGAGCTCGTGCCGGTCAGCGACGAGCTTGCGGCGGGCGCCATCACGGTCGCGCTCTAGATCACGCTGCCGCTGGGCAGCAGCCCGGGGCCGCCGGCGACCGCCACGGAGCCGATCACGGCCAGCACGCCGATCAGCGCGCAGCCACCGAGCACCACCGCCCGACGGTCGCGCTTCTCGCCGTACTCGATGACCAGCCAGCCACCCGCGAGCCCGGCGATGAAGCCGAACAGGTGTCCACCGATCGAGATGCCCGCGACCCCCAGGTCGAACACCAGGTTCAGCAGCAGGATCGGCAGCAGCCCCGACTGCCACAGCGATATCCGTCGCGCGCGGGCAATGACTATCAGCGTTCCAAAGACGCCGAAGATGGCCCCGGAGGCACCCAGGGTCGGCACGTCGGGCGAGAACCACAGGGCGCCAAAGGAGCCGGCGAGGAGCGCGGCGAAGTAGATCGCGGTGAAGTAGAGCTTGCCGACCGCCGGCTCGATCGCACGTCCGACGAACCACAGCGACAGCATGTTTATGCCGATGTGGATGATGCTCGCGTGCAGGAAGCCGGAGGTCAGCAGTCGCCAATACTCGTGGTGGCCGTGAGCCATCAGGGGGCCGTACAGGGCGCCGTTGAAGTAGACCCAGCCGCTGTCCGAGCCGCCGAGCGTGACCCCGTCGGCGACCTCCCAGAGAAACACGATCACGTTGATCGCGATCAGCACCTCGGTCGCCGACCAGGTGCGCGGGTCGCTCCAGGACTTGGGCCGCCCGAAGGAGGCGCTGACGCCGCGGCCCTGCATCCGGCGCACCTTGGTGCGGTGGCTGGCGCACTCGGGGCAGCGCATGCCGACCGGCGTGGGCGTCATGCAGTCCGGACAGATCGGCCGGCCGCAGTTCGAGCACGACACCCCGGTCGTCCGGTCGGGGTGTCTGTAGCAGGTGGCCACCGGCTACCGTTCCGGCAGGATCCGCCGGGCTTCCTCGGCGATGTCGTTGAGTGTCTGCTCGGCGTACTGGAGCAGGGTCGTGCCCTCGCCGGGACGCGCCCGCTGGCGTGCCCGCACGCGCAGGGCCACGAGCGCGGTGCCGGCGGTGAGCGTGACTCCGGCGGCGAGCAGTGGTCGCACCCAGTTGCGCGGGTCGCGCATCGCCGCCAGCTCCCAGCTGTCGAGCTCATCCTGGGCAGCTTCGGTGAGCGCGGCCAGCGTGGATTCGAGCTGCTCGGTCATACGCACGGGCGGATCCACCGGCGCGAAGGCCTCTCGTAGCATCGCCTCGAGGTTGGCGGTCATGGCTTGTCCATCTGTTCGTCGTCGGTGGCCACGATCCCTTCGAGCTGCCTGATCGCGCGGTGCAGGAGCACCTTCGTGGCGCCGTCCGAGCGCCCCAGCGCACGCGCGATCTCACGGTTGTCCATGCCCAGCGCGAAGCGCATGATGAGCGCTTCACGGCGGTCGTCGGGAAGCTGCTGGACGCCGTCGATGATGGCCTTCAGCTGCTCGCGACCCTCCACCAGCGCCTCGGTCGTGTGCGGGGTCGAGATCATCTCGGCGTCCTCGATCGCCGCCTCCGGACGGCGCGAGCGATCGCGATAGAGGTTCGCGGCGAGGTTGTGGGCGATGCGGATGAGCCAGGGGCGCAGCGGGCGTCCGTCGGACTCGCGCAGCGCCCGCTCGAAGTGGCGGTAAGCCTGCAGGAACGTCTGCTCGGTGAGGTCCTCGGCGTCGTGGTGGTTGCCGACACGGTAGAAGGAGTAGGAGTAGACGTCGCGCAGATGCTCGCGGTAGAGCGCGCTGAAACGCTCATCCAGTGCGGCCTTGCTCTTGGGCTGACTCTCGGCCACCGCAGGGAGGCTAGCTCGCGGCCCGCCTCGGCGGCGGCGAGCGCCGGCACCCGAGTGCTCGTTGCGGTGGCGGGCGCAGGCTGCATCCACCAGTTTCTACACAGTCGGGCCAGCGCCGTTACAGGTGGCCGGCCCGCGGCTGTCAGCTGTCGAAGCCCACGCCGAAGCGGTCCAGGGTCCGCAGCCACAGGCCACGCTGGCCGCTGCGATCGGCCGCGGCCAGCCGGTTGCTGGTGAGCCCGATCACCGCTTGGCGCAGCGGCTCTGGCGGGAACGGCACGGGCCGGCGGCGCACGAAGCGCAGCGCCGTCACCTCACCGGTGCGGCGGTCGAGCAGATCCAGGCCCGTGCGCGCCCCGAAGCGGCTGGCGCCCACCCCCAGCCCCGTGTAGCCCAGCGCATATACGGCGCGGCCGCCGAGCGCCCGCCCGAAGAACACCGAGAAGCGGCTGCAGGTGTCGATCGCCCCGCCCCAGCGGTGGCTGAAGCGCACGCCCTCCAGCTGCGGGAAGTTCGTGAAGAAGTTGGCCGCAAGGCGCCGAAAGGTCGCCTGGTGCTGGTCGTACTCGGGACCGACCGGGCCGCCGCGGCGGTAGACGGCGTCGTACCCACCCCAGAGGATGCGGTTATCAGCGGTCAGGCGGTAGTAGTGAAAGCGGTTGCCGCTGTCACCGACCCCCTGCCGACCGGTCCAGCCCAGCTGCGCCAGGCGCTCCGGCCCGAGCGGTTCGCTGACGAGCACGTAGTCGTATACGGGAGCGACGTAGCGGCCGATCGCCGGCACGAGCGGCGCGTAGGCGCTGGTGGCCAGCAGCAGACGCTCGGCCCGCACGGCGCCCGTGCCGGTCAGCGCCTCGACACCTGCCCCGTGCTTGCGCAGGCGCCGCACGCGCGAGTGCTCGTGGATCTCGACCCCGGCGCGCAGCGCCGCGCCGCGCAGCCCGTCGGCCAGCTTGGCCGGGTTTACGAGCGCGGCGCCGCTTCGCTGCCAAAGCCCGCCGAGGTACAGCGGCGAGCGGATCTGCGCCTGCAGAGCCTCGGCATCGAGCAGCTCGGCCCGCTGGCCGAACTGCTCGAACAGGCGCTGTGCCTCGCTGAGCCCGGCCAGCTGGTGCGGCGCCACAGCGACGTCAAGCTCGCCGGTGGTCTCGAGCTCGGCGCTGATCCGGTGACGACCGAGGTCCGAGAGCAACGCGTCGTAGTTTGCGGTCCCCAAGCGCTCGAGCGCGGCGAGCTCGTCCGGGAACCTGGCCATGCCGTTGGCGATCCCGTGGGTCAGCGAGTAGTTCAGGAAGCCGCCGTTACGTACGCTCGCCCCGGATCCGCAGCGGCCGGCCTCCAGCACGACCACCTCGCGCCGCGGCTCGAGCTCCTTGGCGTAGAGCGCCGCCCAGAGCCCGGTGAAGCCACCACCGACGATGCACAGGTCGGCCTCGCGCGTCCGCTCGAGCGGCGCGTGCGGGTCACGGGCCGGCAGCGTCTGCGGCCAGAAGGCCTCCGGCTGCGCGTCCGCCAGGGACCGCTGCAGGCTGGGGTGCGAAGTTCGAGCTGGCCACGGTATCGGCAACGCCCTGCATGATCCCAGCTCGGCGGGCGTCTGACGCGCCCAAATCACCGCTGCCGCTTGTACGGGTCGGCAGAGCGGACGCAGGCGGTCGCCACCATCGCGCAGCGCACCGGCCTGGCGCCAGCCCCGCTGGCCACGAGCCGGCGGATCAGTCGTTGGCTGACGGTCGCATCCCCGGCTTCGGGCTCGCTCCAGCCCGAGACGCCACGGGACCACCGCGAAGTGGCGATCGAAACGCCCAGGCGCTAACGTTCGCGCCAGCGCCCATGGGCAGACAACCGGCCACCGCAATCGTCGTGATCGTGATGGTCGTCGTGATCGTGCTGGTCGACGTGCTCTTCTTCAGACACCACTTCTGGCAGCGGCTGATGGCCAACATCGGCATCGTGCTGGTCTTCGGCGCCTTCGCGCTGCGTTTCCTGAAGAAGTCCTGACGCTGGATACCTGCGTTACGCCGCTGACGCCAACCTTGATCCCCAGGAGCGCCGCTTGCGTGTGCCCTAGATAGGCGGGTTGCGAGTCCCGCGGGCGCTGCCGCCCTGCGAACGAGTCTCACGCCAGGCAGCGAGTCAGCGCGGGTGAGCTGGTGCTGGGATCCGGAGCTGCCGGCAGATTGCGCGGATGGCTTCGGCCGGGATCTCGTTGTGCCTTGGCACGGGGGCGCGCAGGTCGCTGCCGGGTTGTTACCGATCACGTGGTCGGCGCGCTCGCGCAGAATCTCGCAGCGATAATCGGCGAGATGGCCTTTGAGGTCATGGCGTCTCAGGCCGCCGGGGCGAGATCGAGCGTGACCTGTTCGGTGTGCCCGCCGCCGATCGGCGGTGTGCGCCCCTGCTCCCGATAGGAGGCGACCATTTCAGCCGCGGCAGCGAGCAAAATCGCCCGCGCCTCCTCCGGAGTGCGGCCGCAGCTGACAACCGCCGGCCACTGAGCCTACTGCGCCATCGTCCAGCCGTCCCCATCAGGGGTGAACACCGCGGTCAACGTGACAGGCAAGCTCATCGCCACTGAAACGCTCGCCGGCGAAAGAGCGCTCGAGAAGAGCCGCCAGAGGCCGGGCGCCATCAACTCTCCCGAGCCCGCCACCAACCCAGGCGGCCCAACGCGCGGAATCATCGAGAGAACGCCGCGCACGCGCCCACAGACGGCTCAGACTCGGCCCTCGCCCTCACCGCCCCCGGGCGCCTCGGCTCACACCCAGCCAGGGTGGGGATTCCTCATGATCGGATCAGAGGAGGACACCTTGACCAGGTCCACCGGCCAGCTAATGACTGACCGGCAGCCGCCAGTTCCAGGACTTTTATCAAGCCCGCTGTCGGACTCGAACCGACAACCGCCTCATTACAAGTGAGGTGCGCTACCAATTGCGCCAAGCGGGCGTCAGCGCGAGTTTGTCATGGGTGGGCCTTGGGCGGCCGACGCGGCCCGCAGGCCGCGACGGCGCGGCCCCCAGACGCGCATGTGCTGCGCCAGCACGTAGGACCCGACCACGAAGGCTACGGCGCCCACCTGCGCGACGATCGTCTGAACGTTGGCAAAAAGCGAGAACCACTCTCCCAGCCAGCCGGGCCAACGGCCGATCGTGGTGGTGGCGATCCAGCCGGCGAGCTGCATCTCCTGGACCTCTTCACCGACCATCACGAACAGCACGACCAGAAGCATTGCCCCGGTGATGATCAAGAGCCGCTTATACGGCAGCTTCTGGTTCAGCTTGAAGGTCAGCACACCCACGGCCGCCGTGTACATGCTGCCGAGCGTGACACCCTCGAGCACGACGCTCGAGCCGAAGGTGACCCGCAGGTTCTGGAGAAAGATCACGACCTCGAAGCCCTCGCGGTATATGGACGTGAACCCGAGCAACCCAAAGCCGAGCAGCGTCGCCCGCGTGAGCCGTTGCGGGTCATCGCCCAGCAGGCCCCTGCGGCGTCTGTGGTGATGGGCGATCCAGCCGGTCCAATACACCTTGTGCAAGAACCAGTTCATGACGATCAGGAGCACGACGATCGCCGGTATGCCCGTGGCCGCCTGCAGACCGAGGCCACTGCCACCGAGCAGATCGACGATCCCGATCGCCGCAAACCAGGTACCCACCGTGGCCAGCAACCCGATCCCCCCACCGATCGCCACCGGACGCTTGTAGACCCCGTTAGCGCCCCGAAAGCTCGCCGTCACCGCCGCCAGCACGAGGATCGTTTCGAGCCCTTCCCGGAACACCAGGATCGAGCTGTTGATGACCGCGGTGGTGCGGCTCATGTTAACCGCAGCGGTGGCCACACCGGGGTCAACCGTCCCCCCGCCGCCGTGCCAGCCGAGCACAACCGCCGCCGTTGCAACCAGCAGGAACGGCGCGATCCAGACGTGGAGGCCGGCCCGCTGGGACCGTCGTGCGCGGCGTAGCGTGGCGCTCGTGCCCGTCGTTGACTCTGTCTCTGTGTCCGGGCTCACGGGCGTACGTCCTGCGCGACCAATTCCGAGTGAGTTCGTCGGAATCTGTGCAGGCGGCAGAAGTTAGCAGAGCTTAGGGCACCCTAAGGCACGTCCAGCGTGATCGCGGCAACCCGAATGCACTACGGTCGCGTCGATGCCGCGCTCGCCGGATGACCTACCAGCACACAAAGCTCGCGCAGGCCAAACCCCGCGCTTCGATCTGCAGGCACACTCGACCCATTCCGACGGCGAACTGCCCCCCGCAGGTGTCGTAGCGGCGGCGGCAGGCGCAGGCATCCGGTTGCTGGCGCTGACCGACCACGACACCGTCGCAGGCCAGGCCGAAGCGGCCGCAGCCGCCACGCAGCACCAGCTCGCGCTCGTGACCGGTGTCGAGGTTTCGGTGCTGGATCCAGCCGCAACGGATCTGCACATCTGCGGTTATCTGGTGGACCCGCAGGCGCCGGGTCTGCGAACGCAGCTCGCAAGCTCGCGTGAGGCGCGTGCGCTGCGGACCGAGCGCATGTGCGATGCCGTCGAGCGAGCGGGCTGGCGGCTCGACCGCACGGGCATCGACGCGCGCCGGGCCGGCGGCGCGAGCATCGGGCGCCCACACCTGGCGCAGGCGGTCTTCAGCGAGCCCGCCAACTCGTCACGGCTTGCGCGCGAGGGGCTCCACTCGGCGACGGACTTCCTCGCCGCCTACCTGGTGGAGGGCAAGCCCGCGTACGCGCCGCGCCTGGCGCCCAGCGTGGCCGAGGTGATCGAACTGCTGCACGAGGCCGGTGGCATCGCTGTATGGGCGCACCCGTTCTGGGACCTAGCCGCAACGGATGCGGTCGCCTCGACGTTGAGGCGGTTTGCCAGGCTGGGGCTCGACGGTGTCGAGGCCTTCTACATCACGCACAGCCGCGAACAGACACAGATGCTCGTCGACCAAGCCGCGCAACTGGGCCTGCTCACAACCGGCTCATCTGACTTCCACGGCCCCAACCACCCTCTGTTTCACAGCTTCGGGGCGTTCTCCACCTACGATCTGCAGGCGCGGCTGGGGCCGCTTCTGGACTAAGCGCTACGCGGCCGTAGCGCGCTCGCTGAGATGATGCCCGATCTTGCGCTTCACACGCTGTAGCGCGTTGTCGACGGTCTTGCACTCGCAGCCCAGCAGCCTGCCGATCTCCTCGTAGGAGCGGCCATCGAGATACAGCGAGAGCACGCGCGACTCGAGCTCAGAGAGCGCCGTTGAGATGCAGCCGACGAGCGCCCGTAACTCATCGGCGCTGATGACCTGATTGACGGGATCGTGAACAGGCGAGCCGGCGATCATCTCGTCGAGGGTCGGCTCGCTGTCCGCCCCGGTGCTCACGGGCGTGCTCGAGAACGAGATGTACTGGTTGAGCGGCGCATGCTTGTTGCGCGTCGCCGTCTTGACGGCAGTGATGATCTGGCGCGTTATGCAGAGCTCCGCGAAGCTCCGGAAGCTCGACTCGCGGTCGCTCCGATAGTCGCGGATAGCCTTGTACAGCCCCACGAGGCCCTCTTGGATGAGGTCGTCGGAGTCGCCTCCGACCAGAAAGTAGGACGAGGCCTTCAGCCTCACGAACCTGTAGTACCGGCGCACAAGCCGGTCATAGGCGTCGTCGCTCCCTGCCTTTGCAAGCGCGATCAGATAGCTATCCTCAACCTGTAGTTGAGCCTTGGGGTTTGCTGAGATTCGAGCCACGACGTTGAGTTCCTTTGAATGCGCCGGACAGCCGTGCGCGGGCTACCGGTGGTTGGAATTGCGTGGCGCGTCACCTCCCCTGGCGCCGCTGCCTATCTGGTTTCAGGCTCTGTGGATGTGCTCTCCCAAGACAACATCCTCAAACCATGTCTAAAGCTTGAGTTGACACTCAAGCTTTGCCGCAGGTTCGCATAACTGCGCATTCCTGTCAAGGGCGCGAGTGAACACCACGCGGGCGAGCCGGACAACCCTGGGGCTGTGGCGTACTCAGCCGCGACCGGCGCAGGCCGCGTACAGCAGCACAGCCGACGCGGCACCCACGCTGAGCGAGCCGATGCGCCCACGCAGGGGCAACGAGATCAGGGCATCACAGGCCGCCGCGACGCGTGGCCGCAGACCCCGTCCCTCCGATCCCATCACCAGGACGACGGGACCGCCGAAGTCCACGGAGAGGTAGTCGAGCTCCGCCTGGCCGTCCGCGCCGTAGCACCAGAACCCGACGTCCTTGGCCGCCAGCAGGAAGTCCGTGAGGTTACGCACCTGCGCCACAGGAAGATGCTCAACCGCGCCGGCCGAGGCTTTGCAGACGGCCGCGGTGACCTCTACCGCCCGCCGCTCGGGCAGCACCACCCCGGCCGCCCCGGCGCACTCGGCTGAACGGCAGATCGAACCCAGATTCTGGGGATCCTGGACCTGGTCCAGCGCAACGATCACGCCCCTGCGTGCGCTGAGCAGGTCTTCGCCGGTTGCGTAACGGTATGCGGATACCTCGGCACAGATGCCCTGGTGGGCGTCAGCGCCGGCCCGCACCGCGATCTCCTGCGCGGTCTGCGTTACCAGGGGCACGCCCGCCTGATCCACCCAGGGCTCCCGCGCCGCGCCCGCAGTCGCCCAGATCGTGGTGACCACGCGCGGGCCCCGGAGCGCCTCGCGCACGGGATTGCGCCCGTAGACGATCACCTCGGCGCCACCAGCGAGGATCCGCCGGCCCCATCGCGGATCTGCCAGCCGAGCGCCTCGAGCTCTTGTCGGAGACGGTCTGCGAGCTCCCAGTCGCGCTGCGCGCGAGCCCGATCGCGCTCCGCCAACAGCTTCAGCGCAGCCTCTGGAGGCAGCGGCTCGCCGGCGGCGTCGAGCAGGTTGTCGAGCCCCAGCACGCCGAGCATCTCGCGCAGATCCCCGTCACCAACCGGGTCGGGCGAGCGGTTAGCGAGCCGCACCCACTCAAACACGCCGGCCAGCGCCCTGACCGTGTTGAAATCCTCCGCGAGCGCGCCGAAGAATCCTTCGCGCAGCTGTGGCGACCACTCCGGGGAACGGCCAGGGCGCAGCCGTCGTGCCGCCTCGCGGATTCGCTCCACGCTGCGCCCGGACGCGACGAGGCTCTCGTGGTCGAACTCGATCGGCTGGCGGTAGTGCCCTGAGCAGAAGAACAGCAGCAGCGCATCGCGCCCGTACGCATCGAGCGCCTCGCCCAACAGGAACGTGTTGCCCACCGACTTCGACATCTTCTCGCTCTTCAGACGAACCATGCCGTTGTGCATCCACAGCCGCGTGAGCGGCTCGCCACGAGCCGCGCAGGTCTGGGCTGCCTCGTTCTCGTGGTGCGGGAAGACTAGGTCCGAGCCGCCGCCGTGGACCTCAAACCCGGTGCCGAGCAGACGCTCGGCCATCGCCGAGCATTCGATGTGCCAGCCCGGCCGGCCGCTACCCCAGGGGGAGCTCCAGTGCGTGTCCTCTCCAGGCTTACGCGCCTTCCAGAGGGCGAAATCCGCGGGATCCCGCTTGCGAGAAGACCCGTCACCCCCCTCGCCCTGCTCCATATCTTCCTGGCGGCGGTGTGAGAGCTCGCCGTAGCGCTCATAGCTGGACACGGCGAAGTAGACATCACCGTCCACGGCGTACGCGTGGCCCAACTCGATCAGCCTCGCGATCAGCGCGATGATGTCGCTCACCGCTGCGCTGGCCAGCGGCTCGTGGTCGGGTCGCCCCAGACCGAGGCGGTTCGTGTCCTGCACGTAGCGGGCCGTCATGCTCCGGGCCAACTCGCCCGAGCCGCTGCCGGCGGCCGCAGCTGCCGCGTAGATCTTGTCGTTGACGTCCGTCACGTTCGACACGAGGGTCACGTCGTAACCCTCGTGCACGAGCAATCGCTTGAGCAGCGAGAAGACCACGAACGGCCTGGCGTTGCCGACGTGTACGGGTCCGTACACGGTAGGGCCGCAGAAGTAGATGCCAACCCGCCCCGGCTCCCGTGGCTCGAGCGGCCTGAGTGTTCCGCTCAGCGTGTCCTGCAAGCAGATCTCGCGCATCCGTCAGACGTTAGCCGTTGGCCCTGGGGAGACCCGGCCTGTCAACCGTCGCAATCGCGAGCGCCGCCGCTCCCTCGAGCCGGCCGACGAAGCCCATGCCTTCACCTCTGGTGGCCTTCACGTTGAGCTGGCCGGGGTCGACGTTCAGCGCGGCCCGCAGGCGCGCGTGGATCGCGTCCCTGAACGGGGCCAGCTTTGGCTGCTCGATCACCACCGTCGCATCGACGTGCTCGATCACGTAGCCGCCGGCCACCAGCAGGGCCACGGTCGCCACCAGCAGCTCAACCGAGTCCGCATCCCGGAAGCGCGGCTCGGTATCTGGGAAGTGCTGGCCGATGTCGCCGAGCGCGGCCGCACCGAGCAGCGCATCGATGATCGCGTGCGTCAGAACGTCGGCGTCGGAGTGGCCCAGCAAGCCGGTGGCGTGCGGGATCAGCACACCGCCGATGACGAGCGGCCGTCCCGGGATGAGCCGGTGGCAGTCATAGCCGAGCCCTGTGGCGGAGCTCATCGCACCGCTCCGCGCTCGCTCAGGAGCAGCTCCGCCAACCGCAGGTCCAGCGCGGTGGTGACCTTGAAGTTCTCCGCGTGTGCGGGCAGCACGACGACACTGCCTCCCATCCGTTCGACCAGCCAGGCGTCGTCGGTGGCGGCTGTGACCAGCTCGACCGGCGCCCGCAGAGCCATGTCCAGCGCCCGCCGGCGGAACACCTGTGGCGTCTGCGCAGCCCAGAGCAGCGAGCGGTCGAGCGTGCGCTCGACCGACCGACCGGCGCCAGAAACCTGTTTGATCGTATCGCCCACCGCCACCGCCGCGACTACCGCGTCGGCATCCGCGCGCGCGAGCTCGTCGACGGCCCGGGCGAACAGCTCAGGCGTGGCCAGCGGCCGCGCCGCATCGTGGACGAGCACCACGTCGGCGTCAGACGCAGCCGCCGACAGCGCCGCCCGTACGGACTCGGAGCGGGTGGCGCCGCCCGCCACCGCAACGACCCCGTCCGGCGCCGCGTCGAGCCTTTCAGCGGGCAAGGCGACCACGATCTCGTCCACGCACGGGACCTGACGGAGGGCGGCCACGCTCCACTCCAGCATCGGGCGACCGGCGAGCTGAACGAGCGCCTTCGGCCCCCCGTAGCCGAGCCGTTCGCCGCGCCCAGCGGCAACCACCAGCGCGAGCGTAGGACGCTCACCGGCCACTACGTAGCTCCCGTCACTCTCACTCTGGCGCCGCGGCGACCGTGCCGGCGCCGGCTACGCCGGTCAGGATCACATCGGCGAGATGAGCCTCGACCTGGACCTCGTCCATGCCGAGCGCATACATGAGCTCGGAAGCGAGCACCTGCCTGGCACGCGTGTACATCTGCTTCTCGCCGGTCGAGAGGCCCTTCTGATGCTCTCTGATCGCGAGATTGCGGACCACCTCCGCCAGCTCACAGACGTCTCCGGTCTTGATCTTGTCGCGATTGTGTTTGACCCGCCGGCTCCAGGTGTTGGGCATGTCTGACCCGGGCTCGGTCAGGATCTCGAGGACCCGCGCAAGCGTCTCCTCGCTGACGACCCGCCGCAGACCGGCAAGCTGCGCGTTCGCGGTGGGAACCATCACCGTCATCTCGTTGTGCAGGATCCGGATCGTGAGGTACTCGCGCTCCTCTCCCAGGACCTGCTTGAGCTCCTTCCTGATGACCGTTCCCGCACCATGGTGGGGATAGACGACACTGTCGCCGACCGCGAACTCGATCTGCGGCAGCGGCACGATCTCCACTGTCTCGTACTCGTCCTCGCCGAGGTCATCGTGCACAGCGTCGGTAATGGTCTCCTCCTTCGCTCAGGCGGCAGTCGAGGTTCGTGGCACCATGCACCATCACGTCTGCAGGTAGCGATCGACGAGATTGATCTCCTGCAGACGTCGCAGCCCCTCGCGAATGTCCTTGGCTCGGATCTCACCCACGCCATCCACCGTTTCCAGCTCGCCATCGGTCGCTGCAAGCAGCTCCTCGAGTCCGCCGAAGGACTCGACGATACGCCTGACGACCAGCTTCGGCAGCCGTGGGATGCGCCCCAGGATCCTGATACCTCGTGGCGAGATCGCATAGTCGATGGTATTGAGCTTGCGGTCGTAACCGAGCAGCTCGGCTAGCCGGCCGAAGTCGAGCAGGTCCTGGTGCGGCAGATGACTGAGCTGGTCGAACGCGACGGCGAACATGTCTTCGTCGTCCTCGAACAGGTAGTCGTGCACCAGGGCCGCCTTCTCTGCGCCCACGCCGACCATCGTCTCGTCGAGCTGCATCTCGATCAGGCGACCCTCGGTGCCCAGCTCGACGATGTAGCGCTCGATCTCCACCGCCATTCGCGTCACCAGCTCGGCGCGTTGCAGCACTGTAAGCACGTCGTGCAGAGTGGCGCCGCCCTCGAACTCGAGCGCGGTCAGACGTGTCGATACCTGGTCAAGCCGGCTGCGGTACTTGTCGAGCGTCGCCAGTCCCTGGTTTGCCTTCGCCAGCACCACGGGAATGTCGGCAAGTATGTATTTGACGCCCTCAACGAACAGCGACACCACCTTGCGGCGCTCGGAGATCGCCACGACGATCGCGTCGGTCTGCTTTGACACCCGCTCGGCCGTCCGGTGACGGGTACCCGTCTCGAGCGTGTGGATCGTCGGATCCGGCGTCAGCTGGATGTTCGCGTGCGCGATCTTGGTGGCGTTCGAGCTGAGGACGATCGCGCCGTCCATCTTGGCCAGCTCATAGAGCAGCGCCGGCGTGTAGTCGAGGTCCAGTTTGACTCCTCCCGAGAACATGAACGCCAAGTCCTCGGCGTCGCCGACCACGATCAGCCCGCCGGTCTGCGCGTGCAGGATATTGTCGAGGCCTTCCCGCAGAGCGGTGCCGGGCGCGACCATTTCGAGCGCCCGCACCATCCGCGACTCCTGTCGCGACTCGAGGCCCTCTCTGGGCTCTTCCCCGGAACGCGAGGCCATGGGCAGGATTTTACGGCCTGGGGCCGTAATCATGAAGTGGGAGGCTGCGACCGCTGCCGGCGCCACCGCGCGGGCGGGCGATCTAAGCTAGACGACCGGGGGCACAGACTGTTAGGCGTGCTGATGCTCACTGTCCCCAGACCGACATACCGTTACCAGGGCGCCGCCCCGCGACCTACCCGAAGCGTGGTGTCCGCGTGATCGGCAGCCCCCCTCGGCCGACTCCGGTCAGCGTTGAGCCAGAGCCCACGGTGGCCGCCGAGCACCGGACCGCCATGGCGAGCGTTGGTCTCACGGCCTACGGTTGCGAGCACGACGAGGCGGCCATGTTCCGCGAGCTGGCGCCACGGTTCGGCCTTGACGTCGAGATCACGCCCGCGGCTGCCACCGAGAGCACCGCCGCGCTTGCGTATGGCAAGCTCTGCGTGAGCGTCGGGCACAAGACCCCGGTCGGCGAAGCCACACTGCGCGCGCTCAGCGAGATGGGCGTGAGGTATCTCTCGACCCGCAGCGTCGGAGCAAACCACGTGGACGTGCGCAGCGCGACCAGCTTGGGCATCCGCGTGGAGACGGTCCCCTACTCCCCTGACAGCGTCGCCGACTACACGCTGATGCTGATGCTGATGGTTCTGCGCCACGCCGGTTCGGTGATGAACCGCGCGAGGATGCACGACTACCGCCTCTCCAACGCTCGTGGTCGCGAGCTGCGGGACCTCACGGTGGGGGTCGTCGGAACCGGGCGGATCGGCCGTGCGGTCATGCAGCGGCTGGACGGCTTTGGCTGTCGCACGCTGGCCCACGACATCCGGCCCACTGCCGGCGTGAGCCACGTGACGCTCGATGCCCTGCTCGAGTCAAGCGACATCGTCACGCTCCACACGCCGTTGACCGACGCCACGCGGCATCTGCTCGACCGGGGCCGCATCGAACAGATGAAGCCGGGGGCGGTGATCATCAACACGGCCCGCGGCGCGCTGATCGATACCGAGGCGCTCGTACCTGCGCTCGAGCGGGGGCGCTTGGGCGGCGCCGCGCTGGACGTTGTGGAGGGAGAGCAGGGAATCTTCTACGCGGACCGGCGGACCGACCCGATCGGAAGTCGCCTGTGGATGCGCCTGCATGCGCTGCCCAACGTCGTGATCAGCCCGCACACGGCCTACTACACCGACCACGCGCTGTTCGACACCGTGATCAACAGCATGCGCAACTGCCTGAGCTTCGAGCGTGAGTACCGTCGTGCCTAGGCTGAAGCTGGGTGTCATCTTCGGCGGCGCCGGCGAGGAGCATCCAATCTCCGTCAAGTCGGCGCTCGAGGTGGCCAGGCACCTCGACCAGACGAGGTACGAGCCGTTCTGGATCGGTATCACCAGGGCCGGCGCGTGGAGGCTCTGCGACGGTCCGGCCGCCGGCTGGGACGGAGCCGGCGGCCGACCCGCGCTGCTGTCCGCCGACGCAAGCGTCCACGGACTGCTCTGCTTCGACGGGCATCAGCACACGACGACCCGGCTCGACGCGGTGCTCCCGGTGCTGCACGGCAGGCTCGGCGAGGACGGCGCCATCCAGGGATTGCTGGAGCTCTCCGGCATACCGTACGTCGGCTGCGACATACAGAGTTCCGCGGTCTGCATGGACAAGGCGCTCACGTACACGGTGGTCAAGGCTGCCGGGATCGCCACCCCGAACTTCTGGAAGGTCGGACCGGATGACCGCCTCGATCCCGCGCGGTTCGCCTATCCCGTGTTCGTCAAGCCGGCCCGCTCGGGCTCGTCCTTCGGCGTGAGCAAGGTCGCCGACGCCCGAGAGCTCGCTGCAGCGGTCCAAGCGGCCTCGGAGTATGACACCAAGGTGCTCGTGGAGGAGGCGGTCGTGGGCAGCGAGGTGGGCTGCGCGATCTTCGGCAGCGGCACGGAGCTGCTGGCGGGGGAAGTCGACCGCATCTCGCTCACGCACGGCTTCTTCAGGATCCATCAGGAGCACCGCCCGGAGACCTACGGCTCGGACAACGCCACCTTCATCGTCCCGGCCGACATCTCGCCACAGGCGCGGACGCTCGTGCAGGAGACGGCCAAAGCGGTGTACTCCGCACTGGGCTGCTCGGGACTGGCACGAGTCGACATGTTCCTGACAGCGGACGGGAGCGTGATCCTGAACGAGGTCAACACCCTGCCGGGCCTCACCTCCTACAGCCGCTACCCACGCATGATGGCGGCTGCCGGTCTGCCACTCGACGAGGTGCTCGACCGCTTGGTGTCACTGGCACTGTCCGCCAGGCGAAGGTGAGCGGCGCCGGCGCCACGTTCCCTGGCGGTGGCGCCACGACCAGCCAAGCAGCCAGCTCAGCCTCGCCCAGCGACTGTGCGACCCATACGGTCGACATCCGGTGCCACCTCCGGCATCCAGAGAGCCGTCCCGGCACCGACCAGCACGACGGGGCACATCCCGACCGCCAACGGAGCCAACCGCGCGCCCTGGGCACGTGCCGTCAGGCCGACGTGAGCTGCAGGTCGCTCGTCGAGCGACCGTCCAAACCCGCGAGGCCGGCCCCCACGGCAGCGCGCAACGTGCGGTAGCGCGACGGTTCGAGCACCTGCCCCAGCTTGAATTTAGCCGCCTCGCTCAGGCGCCGGTCGGCGTGCGCGACGCTGCGCAGCTCGCCCGTCAGGCCGAGTTCTCCAAAGCACGCGAGCGGGCTGCCGGCCACGGACTGAAGCGACCGGCCCCGAGCCGCGCTTGCGACGGCCAGCGCCACAGCCAGATCGGCGCCCGGCTCGTCGATCCGGATGCCGCCGACCACGTTGACGAACACGTCAGCGTGACCGAGCCCGATCCCGGCGTGCCGGCCGAGCACGGCGAGCACCAACGCGAGACGGTTGCGGTCTATGCCGGCGGCAACCCGCCGCGGCTGTTCGAGCTCGGAGCCATGCACGAGTGCCTGAACCTCCACCAGCAGCGGTCGCGCCCCCTCCATCGCGCACAGAACGACGCTTCCGGGCGCGTGCGTCGCCTCCGCCACGAACCGTGCGGATGCGTCGAGGACCTCCACCAAGCCGTCGTCGCGCATCTCGAAGACCCCGGCCTCATTGGTTGAGCCAAAGCGGTTCTTCACGGCCCGTACCGTGCGATAGGTGCGCTCGCGCTCGCCCTCGAACTGCAGCACGCAGTCGACGAGGTGCTCCAGCACCCGCGGTCCGGCAAGCGCGCCGTCCTTGGTCACGTGCCCTACCAGCAGGACAGCGATGCCCGCCGATTTTGCGACTCGCATGATCTCGCCGGCGACCTCGCGCACCTGCGCCACGGATCCAGATGCACTGGCAAGCTCGCCGCTGTGCAGCGTCTGCACGGAGTCCACCACGCAGACGTCGGGCCGCTCTTGTTCGAGCGTCGCCAGCACGGTCGCCAGGTCGGTCTCCGCGACCACCGGGATCGCGAGCGCATCACCGACGCTGAGTCGCTCCGCCCGCAGCCTGATCTGCGCTGCCGACTCCTCCGCAGAGACGTACAGCGTCCGGCGTCCGGCGGCCGCCAGGTTGGCCAGCGCCATCGTGGTGAGCGTCGACTTTCCAACACCCGGAGAGCCGCCGAGCAGCACCAGCGAGCCCGGCACCAGTCCGCCGCCGAGCACGTTGTCCAGTTCGCCGATGCCGGTGCTCAACCGCTGCTCGTGAGTCGCGACGACGCTGGCGAGCCTCACCGGCACGGCAGCCGGAGCGCCGCTACCGGCGCCGGCCCGCTGGCCGGCGCCGCGCCCGGAAGCGCCGACTTGGGCGCGAGCCTCCTCGACCAGCGTGTTCCACTCACCGCACCCGGGACAGCGGCCCGCCCAGCGCGGCGACTCGTGGCCACAGGCGGAGCAGACGTGAACGGTTCTTCTCGGCGGCACCCGCGGCAGACTACGCCCAGCGGCTGACGTAACGGCCACGGCGTGCCGATAAGGGTGGGGATGGCCACAGTCACCAGACCGTCACCGCCTGTACCAGGTCGGGGATCCGCGTCCAAATCTGGCCCCCGCAAATGGACGTGGCGTCCCTCCGGCCTCGGCGCGCGCAGACTGGCGGGCGCCGCCTGCCGCCACGACGGCTACCTGGGGCTCGTCGTCTACCTAGCGCTCGCACTGATCTGGTACCGGTCCGTGGTCGCTCACATGGGCAGCGCCTGCGCCTGCTCGGTCAAGCTCGATCCCGGGGACAACGCTGACTCTGTCTGGTGGCTCGGTTGGTTCGTGCACGCGCTTGCGGATGGCCTGCCCGTGTTCCACCCCAACGTGATCTGGAGCCCGACCGGGATCAACCTGGCCGGTTCGACCGTCTCGCCCCTGCTGGCGCTGCTGGGAGCACCGGTGACGATTCTGTGGGGACCCATCGTCACCTACAACCTGCTCATGATCACCGCTCCGGCACTGGCGGCCTGGAGCGCAAACCGCCTGTGCCGGCAGATCAGCGGCTCCGCTGCGGCAGCGCTGCTGGCAGGGGCCACCTACGGCTTCTCGAGCTACGAGATCGGCCACCTGTTGGGCCACCTCCAGCTCGTGGTCGCGCTCTGCCCGCCACTGGTGGCCCTGTGCGCGGTGCGTCTGATGGACGGCTCGCTGAGCCCGAGGCGATACGTGGCCGTCGTGACTGGTCTGATCAGCGCTCAGATCCTGATCTCGGCGGAGGTCGCCTTCACCATGACGCTGGTCGCGGCGCTCGGCATCGCCGCCGTCTGGGTGAGCGTGCCCGCTGGCGAGCGAGCCCGGTTGCGGGCGCGGCTACCGACGCTAGCGCTGCCATGGCTGCTCGCCGCTGCCGCCACCGCGTGGTTCACGATCCCGCTGCTCGGAGCGCCCGCCTACGCGGCGGGAGTCGCCTCGGCCTATCCGACCGATGCGCTCTCCTTTCTGCTGCCGATGCCCTACACCTGGCTCGGGGGAACATGGCTCTCCCATCTCACCTACAGCTTCATCGCCGGGTGGGACGAGAACACGGCCTATCTGGGCCCGCCGCTGCTCGCGATCCTCGGCGCGCAGCTGTGGCGCGCACGGCGCACGCCGGCCGGGCGGGCGTTGACGCTGCTCACGGGAGTGCTCGTGGTCTGGATCCTCGGACCGGTGCTCTACATCGATGGCAGGCCCGTCGCCCGCCTGCTGTACGCGCTCGCGGTCAGACTGCCGCTCTTCTCCGAGATGATCCCCGGCCGCCTGTCGCTCTACCTGGCACTCGTGGCAGCGGTTGCGCTCGCATTGTGGCTGGCCCGCCCGCACCGCCACCCCGTCCCGGCCTGGCTGGTCGGGTTGGCAGCAGTGGCCGCGCTGATGCCGAACCTCGCATCCGCCACGACCTACAACGTCAGCCGCTTCACGGAGCCGCGTTTCTTCACCACGGAGCTATACAGACGCTACGTCCGGCCCGGCCAGACGCTCCTGCCGCTGCCTTGGGGCAGCCGCAGCCAAGCGTATGTGTGGCAGGCCCAGGACCACTTCTACTGGCGCCTGGCGAGCGGCTACTTCCGCTTTGCGCCCCTGGCCTCCTGGCCCAGGCGAATTGCCACAGACCTCTGGTCCAACGTCCCTTCAGCCGGCGACGGCCCGCGCCTGCGGCGCCTGATCACGGGCTACCATGTCGCTGACGTCGTCGTGCTGCAGGGCGATCTGCGCCGCTGGCAGGCGACGCTTCACGCCGCCGGACTGCGCCGCGTGATCAGCACCGGCGGCGTCACGATCTATCGGTTGTGAGTGCTCAGCCCGCGTCCGCCGGCTGAGCGGGCTCCTCGGAGTCGCCGGGCTCGGCGTCGTCGGAGCCGCCTTCAGCGCCGACCCCGACCGGCGTCGGCTGCGGAGCCGGCTCCAGCACCGAGAGCTTGACCTCGGCGCCTTCATCGCCCTCCCGCTCACCGCTCTCGTCGCGATCGACCAGCACGGTGGAGCCCTCCGGAACCTGCGAGCGCAACACGAAGTCCGCGAGTGGATCCTCGATGTAGCGCTGGATCGCACGCTTCAACGGCCGCGCGCCCATCGCCGGGTCCCAGCCCTTCTCGACCAGCAGGTCCTTGGCGTCCTCGGAGAGCTCGAGCTGCAACTCGCGTTCGGCCATCGATTCACGGATACGCCGCAGGAGCAGGTCGACGATCTCCTTGATCTCGCTCTTGGCCAGCTTGTGGAAGACGATCACATCGTCGATCCGGTTGATGAACTCCGGGCGGAAGACGCGCTTGAGCTCGCCCATGATCCGGCTCTTCATCTCGTCGTAGCTGACGCCGGTCTCATCGTCGAGCGTCGAGAAGCCGATCTGGAAGTTCCGTGCGATCTCGGCCGCGCCGATGTTCGAGGTCATGATCACGATCGTGTGACGGAAATCGACCGTACGGCCCTGAGCGTCGGTCAGGCGACCGTCGTCGAGGATCTGCAGCAGGATGTTGAAGACGTCCGGGTGAGCCTTCTCGATCTCATCGAGCAGCAGCACGCTGTAGGGCTTGCGCCGTATCGCCTCGGTCAGCTGGCCGCCCTCGTCGTAACCGATGTATCCCGGAGGCGATCCGACCAGGCGGCTCACCGCGTGCTTCTCCATGTACTCCGACATGTCGATGCGAATCATCGTGTCCTCGTCCCCGAACAGGAACTCGGCAAGCGTGCGTGCCAGCTCGGTCTTGCCGACGCCGGACGGACCCAGGAAGATGAACGAACCGGTCGGTCGCTTCGGGTCCTTGAGCCCGGCACGCGAGCGCCGGATGGCCTTGGAGATGACCTCGACGGCGGCGTGCTGCCCGATCACGCGCTTGTGCAGCTCCTCCTCCATGCGCATGAGCTTGGCGGTCTCGGCCTCGGTCAGCTTGAAGACCGGGATGCCGGTCCACATGGAGACGATGTCGGCGATCTCCTCCTCGCCGATCGACGGGCGCTCTGTCGCCTCGCCGGCCTCCCACTGATCGGCCAGCTCACGCTTCTTCTGCGTCAGACGCCGCTCTTGGTCTCGGAGATTGGCTGCCTTTTCGAACTCCTGCGCCTCGATCGCCGCCTCCTTCTCACGGCGCGTGGCCTCGATCTCGTCCTCCAGCTCGCGGTAGACGGGCGGTGAGGTCATGGACTTGATGCGCATGCGCGATGCCGCCTCGTCGATCAGGTCGATCGCCTTGTCCGGTAGGAAGCGGTCGGAGATGTAGCGGTCGGCCAGGTCCGCGGCGGCCGAAAGCGCCTCGTCGGTGATGTTGACCTTGTGGTGCTGCTCGTAACGGTCGCGCAGGCCCTTGAGGATCTGGACCGTCTCATCTTTGGACGGCTGGTCGACGACGATCTTCTGGAAGCGTCGCTCAAGCGCCGAGTCGCGCTCGAGGTACTTGCGAAACTCCTCGAGCGTCGTGGCGCCGATCGTCTGCAGCTCGCCGCGCGCGAGCGCCGGCTTGAGGATCGAGGCGGCGTCGATCGCGCCCTCGGCAGCGCCGGCACCGACGAGGTTGTGGAGCTCGTCGATGAACAGGATGATGTCGCCGCGCTGGGTGATCTCCTTCATCACCTTCTTGAGGCGCTCCTCGAACTCGCCGCGATACTTGGAGCCGGCCACCAGCGCTGCCAGGTCGAGCGTGTAGATCTGCTTGCCCTTCAGCAGCTCGGGCACGTCGGCGTTCGTGATCCGCTGCGCGAGACCCTCGACGACGGCCGTCTTGCCGACTCCCGGCTCACCGACCAGCACCGGGTTGTTCTTCGTGCGCCGGCTGAGGATCTGCATGATCCGCTCGATCTCGGTCTCGCGGCCCACGACGGGGTCGAGCTTGCCGTCAGCCGCGAGCTTGGTCAGGTTGCGGCCGAACTGGTCGAGCAGCTTCGACGACTTCTTGGCATCGGCCGAGGCGGCACCCACCCCCGCCGCGGGCGAGGCGCCCGTGCCACGCCGCCCCCCGGGGCCGGAGAGCATGCGAATGACCTCATTGCGGATCTTCTCCGAGTCGGCGTCGAAGTCGAGCAGGATCCGCGCCGCGACACCCTCGTTCTCGCGCACCAGGCCGAGCAGGATGTGCTCGGTGCCGATGTAGTTGTGACCGAGGCTGAGCGCCTCACGCAGCGCCAGCTCCAGCACCTTCTTCGCACGCGGCGTGAACGGGATCTGACCGGAGGTGACCTCCTCACCGGAGCCGACGATCCGCACCACCTGCGCTCGCACGCGCTCAACGGTGATGTCCAGCGACTCGAGCACGCGTGCGGCGAGACCCTCTTCCTCGCGCAGCAGGCCCAGCAGGATGTGCTCGGTGCCGATGTAGTTGTGCTTGAGTGTCCGGGCCTCCTCCTGTGCGAGGACGACGACCTGACGTGCGCGTTCTGTAAATCGCTCGAACATTTCTTAAATCTTTCCGTCGCTGGAAAATGGCGGGTCGGTCGATTCGTTGTCCTGGACTACTGGTGAACCACTCATACTAGTAGTCGGCTGAGAGGCCGAAACCTTGCAGCCATTCCGGTCTAGAAGGAGCGCTCCACGGCTGATTCGCGGCTGCATGGATCGGACTGAGGCCATAGACTAGTCTAACACTCGCCCGGTCACCAACACCCCGGGCACGCGGTCAGCCACCCGCCATCAGCCTCACCTGGGGCCGGCGCTCTGCGGGCTGTCCCGGCGCGCGCAACGCCGCCACGAGACAGCCCGCGACCACCATCCATGCGAGCGCCTCCTGCCAGGCCTCCACCCGCGTCGCCGGCGGCAGCAACCACAGCACGATGGGCACAAGCCAGACGGCAGCCAGTCGCGGGCGCAGGAGCGCGAGCGCGAGGGCCAGCAGGACCAGGTAGTGGATCCAGACCAGCGGGGAGGCCACCAGCATCACTCCGATCGCGACGACGAAGCTCGCGCGGTCATCACGACACCCGAGGCCGCTGCGCAGCAGGGCCCCGGTGAGCGCCACCGCCACGAGCGCGAGCAGCAGCTCGGCAGGCCCACGCGAGAGACCCAGGTGGTGCGCGACCGCCATCACACCGTAGCCGCCGCGCCACTGCGCGGCGCTGTCCTCGGCGGCGAGCTTCAAATAGCTGAGCACCGCTCCCGGGCCGACGATCGCCCACGCGATCACGTTCAGGGTGATCGCCGCTACCAGCGACCAGGCCGCCGCGCGCCAGCGTCTGGTCGCGAGCAGCCAGAGCAATAGCGGCCACACGAAAGGCTTGATGCTGATCGCGGCGGCGCACACGAGCCCCACGATCAGCGGCCGGTCTCGGTGACGCCAGGCGAGCGCCAGCATGTACATCATCGGCACCGAGACGTTCTCACCCTGCCAGCCGGCCACGATCGGGTACCAGAGGAACACAGCTCCGTAGACGCGCCAGTCACGGACCCCCGCAAGCCACAGCGTGCCCGGCACCATCGCCAGGCAGGTCATGACCCACAGGTGGTAGCTCACGCCGATCGTCAGCAGCGCAAACGGCGCGAGCGCGACGGCGGCCAACGCCGGATAGACGAACGCGGCACCGTCGAGCACCTGCGCGTGCGTCGCGGCATATGGGCTCAGACCGGCCAGCAGCCGGTGCGCGGCCGGATAGTAGGCCAGCGTGAAATCCTCGGCCGCCCAGTGCGGACGCAGGGTGGCGGCCGCCAGCCACAGCGTGAGCGCCAGTGGCGTGACACCCAGGAGCACCTGTGTGAGCGCGCGCCGATGTGCAGCATCGGTTGCGGTGGCAGCTGGAGCCGTGCCGCGGATGCGCGCCGCGGCACTCACTCGAGCACTCGCGCGAGACGTTCGTTGCCGCCGAGCGCCACCCAGACGACTGCCGCCGTGGCCGTCCAGGCGATCGCCTGTTCCCAGCCCGAGATCGGCAGGCGCGGCGGCAGCGGCCACATCAGCACCCCAACACCCCAGGCCAGACTCAAGCGCGGGCGTGCGAGCGCCATTGGCACCAGCAGCAACGAGAAGTAGTGATTCCAGACGAGCGGCGAGGCGATCAGCATCAGTAGGATGCTCGCCGCCAATGCCTCGGGGTCCCGCCGGCCGAGGCCGAGGCGAAGCACGGCCGCGCCGGCCGCTGCCGCGGCCAGCACCAGCACCAGCTCGCCGGCGTCGCGTCCGAGCCCCAGCGCCCCACAGACCGCCAAGACGCCGTAGCCACCGCGCCAGAGTGCCGCGGTGACCTGGCTCGACAGCTTCAGATACACGGGGACCTCGCGCATGCCCACCAGCGCCCAGGCGAGCAGGTTCAGCGCCAGCCCCCAGGCGAGCGTCCAAGCCGTGGCCCGGACGCGGCGGGTCACCAGCAGCCAGAGCGCGAGTGGCCAGACGAACGGCTTGAGGCTGATCGCCGCAGCGGTGAGCAGGCCTGCCACCAAGGGCCGCTGCCGGTAGCGCCAGACACATGCCACCATCAGCACCAACGGCAGCGTCAGATTGCCCGTCTGCCAGCCGTCGAACACCGGCGACCAGAGCAACGTCAACCCGTACAGACGCCAGTCGCGCACACCCAACGCCCACAGCGTCACGGGCACGCAGGCGATGCAGACGAGCATCCAGACCACCTGCGCGAGGCCGGCGGAGACGACCCCGAAGGGCGCCAAGAGCAGGAGTGACAGCGCCGGGTTGACGAAGGCGGTCCCACCGACCACCTGGCCGTGGCTGGCCGCGTACGGGTTGAGCCCCGCCAGCATCCGCACGACCGCCGGATAGTAGGCGGAGCTGAAGTCGAAGACGACCACGTTCAGCCGGAACACCACCACCACGAGCGCCACCGAGACCAGGACCGGCACGACCCCGAACAGCCCCTGCTCGGCGGCCCGTCTCAGCCGCTCGCGGCTACCTGGTGTAGCGGGCGCGAACGCGAGCGGCGTCACCCCCATCGCTCACCCCATGCGGTAGGTGGCGATGATCACCCGGTGGCTGCGCGTCACGACATGCACCCCCGGCCGGCGCAGCAGCTTGCGGTTGGCTGAGTGGTTGCCTGGATACAGAATCCAGATCGGGTAATGGGCGACTGTGGCGCGCGCGTTGGCCGTGTTGGCCGCCAGGTCGGCGATCGCCACCAGCTGGCTGCGGGTGAGCAGCTCGAAGCTCGTGTCGTAGGCGACGCGGCCGCTGAACAGCGCCGGCCGCTCCCAGATCAGCCAGTCCGCGTAACGCACGTTCGCGAGAACCTTGGCCCGGGGATCGCGGGCGATCAGACGGCTCAACGTCCGTACCGCGCCGCTCGGATAGGTGCTCTCAAACCATGTCGTACGGTGCGCCAGCACGCCGACGGTGATCAGCACCGACAGAAGCACCCCGGCAAGCGCCGCGATGAGGTTCGTACGCGACCGTCGCAGCGGGGCCGCGCGGCCGTGGCGCCAGGACGTGATCATCGCCGGCAGCAGCACGATCAGGGCCAGCCCGAACCAGGTGACGTTGCGGACCGCGATCACGGCGCCAAGCGCCAGCACCGCCAGCACCGCCACGTCGTAGAGCGGCGCCAGGTGGACCCGCGCGGCGCGCCCGCGTAACAGCAGCGAGACGATCACCAGCCCACCCAGAGCGGCCACGAGAAACAGCGGAGCGGCAAGCAGCGGGATCGAAGTCACCGGCTTCCACTCGGTGACGATCCGGCCGAACTCCGGGTTTCCCAACGTGACCCTGTAGTAGTGGATCATGCCCGTGCCGTAGGGCGTGACCAGCAGGCTGAGCGGAGCGGCCACGATGAACAGCCAGGCGCGCCCGTTGCGCAGGCCGGCGAGTCTTACGGTGCGCGCGTCGCGCAGCAGCAACACCAACCCGTACAGACCGGCCAGGCCCGCTCCCATCGTCGCCGAGCCGTGCAGGTTTGCCCACAGGACCAACAGCGGTAGCACCCAGTACACGCGGCGGCCCCGTACCGGCGCCCGCAGGTCTGAGGCGAGCAGCCATAGGCTCACGACAAACAGCGGGTAGGCGAAGCCCTGGGTCCTGATCGACACCGCGGTAGCCATGTAGAAGAAGGCTCCCGGCAGCGTGACGGCCAGCACGTCCAGGTCCTCGCCGCCGAGCGCGCGGCCGGCGGCCACCGCGCCCGCAAAGGCCGCCCCGGTGAGCAGAACGTAGAGCACGGTCATCAGCTGCAGACCGCCCAGGCGGACCAGCTCGTACATGACCAGCTGTGCCAGCCACTGCTGGTCGACCCAGCGCACGCCGTGAGCCATGACGGTGAAGTAGTCGTGCGTGGGGATGCCGTGCGCGGCTACCAGCCGGCCGACGACCAACGCGAGCCAGCCGTCCTGTGCAAGGTGCTGCGGGATCCCGAGCAGACTGATCACCACCACGGCGCAGACGGCGATCACGAACAGAGCACGCGCCTTCAGCCAATCGGCCGCGCGCGAAAGACCCACTGGTGCAACGCCAATCCCGGCACCTTGCACCGGTCGCTCGATCAGCGGCGTTGCCAGCGAGCGGCCGTGGAGCTGGTCTGTGGACACCCTCTCTCATCGTCAGCGCCGCCACCCAAGCTTGCAATGTTCCTTGCAGGCCCATATATCCGTCCAGCGCCCCCAGTAGAGGGCTCGGATCCTCAAGTTGCGCTGCACCGCCACCGATGAGACTGCACGGCAGCCGGACACGGGGCCGGGGGGCAGCGACAAGGCCCCCGGTGTGGTGCATGCGTCACACCGCGACTTCAACCCACCGAACTCATGAGGGGAGGTGACACAGATATATGCTGAAGCTCTTCATCAACATGAAGCTTGCGCTCACTCGCCTGATGGACAACGAGGAGGGCCAGGGCCTCACTGAGTACGCCCTGATTCTGGCGCTGATCGCGATCGTCGCGATCGTCGCGCTGAACTTCCTTGGCGGCAAGGTGAGCGGCGTACTGTCGACGGTCGGCAGCAGCCTTCCGTAACCCATGAGTTCGGTCTTTCCGACTCACAGGAAGTGACTCGAGGGCAGCGGCGGCCGGCCCCAAAGGCTTGGCCGCCGCTGGTCAGTCAGAGCGACCGCGGGTCGCTTCGCCGTGGCGCTCAGATGACGGTGACGAGCGTCCCGTAGGTGATGAACCCCCACGCGCGCTCGGCCGCTGCGTAGGGCAACTCCACACATCCCAGGCTCTGCGGATAGCCGTATGACGCGCGCGGCATGTAGTGCACGGCATCGCCGCCGTTGAAATAGGAGACCCACTGCACGGGGTCGGCGTAGGGAACGCCGTTGGGGTTGATCCCCCGCATCACCTGGCTCTGCAGCCGCTCGTACACCGGATAGGTGCCCAGCGCCGTCGGCGATACCGCGATCCCGGTGTTGGCGAGCGTTCGCAAGACGACGGCGCCGTTGTGGTACAGGGTCAATGTCTCGGGGCTGGCCTCGCTTGCCACTGCGTAGGTGTAGCCGTGCCGGTTGATGTCGTGGCTAACCGTCGCCGAGAGCAGCTCACTCCACAGCTGCGTGCCGAACGTACCTGTCATGGCCAGACCGTGCTGTGACTGGAAGTCCATGATCGCTCCCTGGATCACCAGCGACCGTTGGCGATCCCAGAGTTGGCGGAGCGTCCCGGGCCAGCCGCGTCCGAGCACGAGGCTGCCGGACGGCGGGGAGAAGAGCGCCTGGAGCTGCGCGCGGCGGCTTCCCGCGGGCGGCGCGGCGTGGCCGACGAAGTGAACCGGGAGGTAACCGAGACCGGCCAGCAGCTGCAGCAGGCGCAGAGTCGAAGGCTGCCCGACGCGGTAGGCCCGGCCAACCGCATGCGGCAACCTCGCACCATTGGCGGCGCGTAGCCCAGCGGGCACCGTGAGTTTCACCTCGGCCCCAGGCTCGTAAGCGCTCGCGGGCACGAACTCCAGCGTGCGGGGACCGGCCTGGCGCCAGCGACCGGCGAGCTTGGGCGCCAGCTCCGGGCTGATCCGCTGCGTGGGAGCAAGCCGCTCGGAGAAGCGAATCGTGAACTGGGCGTCGCCAGCGATGGCACCGCTGCCGGCGGGGTACACGGCCAGCACGCGGAGCCCTCCGGCGCCCGCGCCAGCAGCCTGAGCCCCGGCCGCCGAGAGCAGGAAGGTTGAGAACGCGGTTACGATCAGTGTGGCTGCCCGGCTACGAAGCATGCTCTGACATTAGCTGACCCGGGCGTGTTCTCGGCTTGAACGCCGCGCGTCCCGGGCTGCCGCCTGCGCCGACGGACCTTGACCGCCGGCCGCTAGAGGCCCTTCAGGTTGTGCAGCAAGCCGATCACGGCCGGTGTCATCAGCACGATGAAGATCGCGGGAAAGATCAGGAAGACGAGCGGAAACAGCATCAGCACCGGCGTCTTCTGGGCACGCTCCTCGGCCTTTGAGCGTCGGCGGGCGCGCATCTCGTGCGCGAGGTTGCGCATGATCTGACCGAGTGAGATCCCCATCCGCTCGCCCTGGGCCATCGTCCGCACGAAGGAGCGCATGGCCGGCGTGTCCGCCCGCTCGGCCATGTGTCCGAGCGCCTCGTCAACCGCCAACCCCATCGTCTGCTCCTGAAGCGTGAGCCTGAGCTCGTCGCTGAGCGGCGGCCCGAACTGCCCCGCCGCGAGCCTCAGCGCCTGCGGGAACGAGAGGCCCGCCTCGATCATCACGGTCATCAGATCGATGAGATCCGGCAGCGCGCGGTCGATCGTGTCGATCCGCAGGCGCGCACGGCGCTGCACGTAGGTCAGCGGCAGTACCCACCCGGCGAAGATCGCCAGGAGCACGATCAGGATGTGGAGCATGCCGTGGAGGCCGAGCAGCAGGATCGCGGCGAGCGGCAGCGCGATCGTGCTCAGCACGCGATAGCCGACGACGGTGCGGGCCGAGACCGTGTACATACCGGCGGCCATCAGCTGGTCACGGATCGCCTCCTCCTTGATCGTCGTCAGACGACCCGACAGGAGCCCGCCCAGCCATGTGACCGCAGCCGACAGCATGCCACGATGCGGCTCCAGGTCGAGGTAGGCGCTGATATCGGTCGCACTCGGGGCTCCGCTCGCGCCGAGGCTGTGTTCGATCACAGCGCGCACGCGCTCGACCGGCGAGACGCGGCGCTCGCCCAGCACCACCGCGGTGGCAAGCACCGCAACTCCCAGAAACACGGCAGCGAGTGCCAGGTAGACGAAGCTCGACACGTTCACACCTTGATCTGGATGATCTTGCGGATCACGAGACCACCGCTGAGGACCAGGCCCATACTGACTCCGAGCGCGATCAATCCCACGGTGGAGTGGTAGAGCGGATGCACGTAGGACGGGTTCACCGTCGAGATGAACAGCAGCAGCGCCACCGGCAGACCCGCGAGGATGCCGCCCGAGAGCCGCCCCTGAGCGGTCAGCGAACGGACGAGGCGCCTGATCTCGATCCGCTCACGCACCGTCTCGGCGACGAGCTCGATCACCTCGGCCGTGTTGCCACCGGTCTCACGTTGCAGCGAGGCCACGACCGACACGTGTTTGAAGTCCTGACTCTGCATGCGCTCGGTGACCCGTCCGAGCGCCTCGGCCAGGGGAATGCCGAGCTGCTCGTCCAGCACGGCTCGGCGCAGCTCGCGCCGCGAGGGCTCCGGAGCGTCCTCGATCACCGCCTTGAGCGCGCCGACGAACGTCTGGCCGGAGCGCATCGCAGAGGCGACCACCTGGAGGTTGTCGGGCAGCTGCTCGGCGAACATGCGCCGCTTGCGGTCGGCGCGCATCCGGATGCCCATGAGCGCGGCTCCGGGCACGATCAGGCCGAGCAGTGCCGCGACCGGGCTGTTTGTCTTGATCACCAGCAACCAACCGACCAGAACGGTCGACAGCAGCACGACCGCAAGCACCCGTTCGAGCCCGAAGTCGAGCTCCGCAACCTCCATCTCGGTCCGCAGGCGGGTGAGAAACGGGGAGCGCACGAGCTTGCGCGCCTTGCGGTCGCCGAGGGCACGCTCCACCAGCGACTGCTCGGAGCCG
The DNA here is from genome assembly GCA_027449125.1 of Solirubrobacterales bacterium. GTDB lineage: Bacteria > Actinomycetota > Thermoleophilia > Solirubrobacterales > Solirubrobacteraceae > Palsa-465. Next base: position 170,871 of record DAIDME010000089.1, read on the forward strand.
GTCGCGACGCGTCGTAGCGACACGTATCCGCTGACGCGTTCGGTGACCGTCTGCCGCCGACCCACCAGGGCGAACACGGCAGCGCCGAGCAAGCCGCCGGCGACCACGCTCACCAGCACAGCGACGAGAGTCGAGTCGCCGCTCACCTGGCCGACCGCCGCTCGATCCGTCCCGGACGGATGCCGAAGCTGGCAACCGAGCCGCGGTCGGCGGCCATCGCAGCCACACCAGCCGGTTGCTCGGCGCCGAAGCTGTGCTGGTCCATGTAGGCCGGCAGCCGCACCCCGTTGCGCTCGAACTTGTTACAGGTCGGGCGCAGCCCCGTGTACACGAGCTGGCCCTTGAGCTCGCTGCTCTCCTTGTCGAGGCGATGTTCGAAGATGTCTTGGAGGGTGACGGTTTCGCCCTCCATCCGCTGCACCTCGGTGATGCTGGTGATGCGACGGGTGCCGTCGTTGAAGCGCTCGATCTGGACGATCAGGTCGAGCGCGCGTGACAGCTGCTGCCGGACGGCGCGCATCGGGAAGTCGATGCCTGCCATCAGCACCATGCTCTCGATCCGGGCCACCGCGTCGCGCGGCGTGTTGGCGTGACAGGTGCTGAGCGAGCCGTCGTGACCCGTGTTCATCGCCTGCAGCATGTCGAGCGCCTCGGCTCCGCGAACCTCGCCCACGATGATGCGGTCGGGCCGCATCCGCAGCGAGTTGCGCACCAGCTCACGGATCGGCACCTCCCCCTGGCCCTCCACGTTCTTGGGCCGAGCCTCGAGTCGCAGCACGTGCGCCTGGTTCAGCCGCAGCTCCGCGGCGTCCTCGATCGTGACGATGCGCTGGTCGTCGGGGATCGCTGAGGACAGAGCGTTCAGCAGGGTCGTCTTGCCCGAGCCGGTCCCGCCGGAGATGAGGATGTTCAGCTCGGCCCTGATGGCCGCCTCCAGGTACTCCTTGGCAGCGAGGGTCAAGGAGCCGATCGACACCAGGTCGCCAAGGTCCCAGCGGTGCTTTGAGAACTTGCGGATCGTCAGCAGCGGACCGGTCAGTGACAGCGGCGGCAGCACCGCGTTGACACGGCTGCCGTCCGGGAGCCGCGCGTCGACCATCGGGGAGGACTCGTCGACACGACGGCCGACCTGCGCCACGATCTTGTTGATGATCCGGCGGAGGTGGTGGTCGTCTGTGAAGCGGACTCCGGTCTTCTCGATCCTGCCGGAGCGCTCCACCCAGACGTCGGCGGGCCCGTTGACCATCACCTCGGTCACCGTGTCGTCGTGCAGCAGCGGTTCGATCGGGCCGTGACCGAGCGTGTCATTGGCGATCTCCTGGGTCAGGCGCTCGCGATCAGCGGTGGCCAGCCCACGCTCCTGCACCAGGCGCTGGCGTACATCGGCCAGCACCACCTCCCGCAGCGCCGCCTGTGACAGCGACTCGTTGTAGAGCCGGGGACCGAGCTCGGAGATGATCGCCGTGTGGATGCGGTCCTTGAGGTCCACGAAGGAGTCCCCGTGCCCTCCGTCCGCCGGTCTTGCGGCCGGCGCCCCGGCGAGACGCTCACGCAGTTCCATGACCGTCAGCTCAGCGGCCGCTGGCCAGCTCGGGTGTCGCCGTCACCGATGACTTGCGGCGCAACAGGCCGCGACGCCGCGAGCCTGTGCGCGGTAGCTCCGGGTCGGGCGCGGACTGCTCGCTGCGGCCGTCGGCGAGGAACATCTCGGCCAGCGACCTGATCGCCACTGCCGCCTGGGAGCGACTGCGCGAAAGCGCGATCGGCACGCCGTCATTGATCGACACCGGGATCTCGCGGTCGCTCGGCACGAGCACGTCGGGAACCCGACCCAGAATCTCGACCGCTTCCGCGTCGGCGATGCCCACATTGGTCCCAGCGCGGTTCAGGACCACACGGACGCGCTCGGGCGGATGGCCCATGAGCGCGAGCGTGTCCAGCCCGAGCCTGGTGTTCTTGAGCGAGAGCGCGTCGAACATGGCGACCATGCAGATCCAGTCGGCCACGTCGACGGTGGCGATCACCTCGGCAGTGAACGCGGGAGGCGTGTCGATCACGATGAAGTCGAACGCCTGCCTGAGCACTCCGTAGATCGTGGTCATCATCTGGGCCGACACGGAAACGGCCTGGTCGGGCCGCGCCGGGGCGGCCAGCACCCGCAAGCCGCTGGAGTGGCGCAGCATGAAGTCGTCGAGCTTGTCGGCATCGAGACTGCCACCCGAGACCGCCAGATCGAAGAGCGTCGTCTCCGGTGTCAGGCCCAGGGCGAGCGCCACGTCGCCAAACTGGAGGTCGAGGTCCACCAGCACCGTGCGCTGACCGCGCGCGGCGAGCGCGGCACCGAGGTTGGACGCCGCGACTGTCTTGCCAACACCACCCTTCGAGCCGAGCACGGGAATCAGCGTTCCCGCCTGCGTGCCCGCGTCCGCGCTTGAGCGCGTGCGGGTGACCGCCTTGCGGATGGCGAACTCAACGTCGCGGGCCACCTGCTCGGGGATGTAGGGGCCCGGATGCAGCACCAGGTAGTCGTCGGCGCCGGCCGCGAACGCCTCGCGGACGAACTCCTCGTCGCTACCGTGCGAGAGCACCACCACCGGACTGCGGCCGCGCACCGTGTGCCAGAGCGACACCAGGCGCAGAGCCTCGGTGGACCCCTCGCGGCAGGCGACCAGGAGCAGATCGGCGTCCATCCGCAGGATCGCGTCGGCGTTGAGTTCGAGGGTGTCGAACCTGTCGCCGAGCTCGACCCCGGCGTCGTCGGGGATGTGCTCCCCGATCAAGCGCAGGGGTGCGGTCTCGTCGTGCGCTACAGCTGCCTTGATGCGGCGTGCCATTGCTATCAGCTCCCCACCGAGTAGAGTCTCACCGAATCAGATGCCCCGATTGACGGGCGCAGCGACAGCCACAGGCTGCCCTTGGTGCTCTGGGCGGTCACGATCAGTGCCTGGCGGTCACTCAACCGCAAAACCACGATCCCGGCGGCGTTTGCGAGCACCGGCACGTCTTGCGCGAGCATCTCAGACCCCTTGGTGCCCACCAGCATCACATCGACGGTGTCGCCGGCCGCCAGGTAGCTGGTGAGACCCTGCTCGCTCGACAGGGAGAAGGCAACAGCTCGCTCGTCGCCGCGCAGCAGGCCGGAGATCAGCGACGTGCTGCGCGTGAAGTCGCTGGCGGTTATCTGCTGGCCGGCGACGATCTCACTGGTCGCCGCCTCACCCACCACCTGAGAGGGGTCGACGATCGCGCCCGGCGCCACTCTGGCCGTCGGTACCTCGATGCGCTTGAAGTAGCCCTCGCCCGCGATCGCCGCCTCAGGCGTCCCCTGCGGGATGGCGTGCGCGGCCACCCAGACTGCTGTCTGCGGCGGCGCCAGCTGTACCACCTGACGCTTGTCGTAACGGGAGACGAACAGGTAGATCAGGGCGGCTGCCAGCAGCGCGGACGCGGCCGCAACGAGCACGGCGTTCTTGCGGCCCGCCAGGGCCTGTCCGCGTGCTCCGGACGAGCGTTTGCCAAAGTGACGATGGGCTTCCATTGCTAAGGGCTCCAGTGGGTGACGTTCCTGCTATCGGCGTGAGCGCGGGTGAACTTGACTGGCGGTAGGTGACTTCGTCCGAGCGATCACGTGCAGGTTGGACTCAAGAAGGCGTTTGTGCCGGTCAACGACCCCTCCATGCGCATCGTCGCGCTGGAGCTGATCGTCGAAGAGAGGCCGCCTGACGCCTGGCTGATCAGCCTCAGCCACTGAAATGCGGAGGTCACCTTGACCTCGATCGGATCGCCGGTGGTGTAGGTGCTGCTGGCGGGCGAGGTGCTGGTGGCGACATCACCGACGCAGACGCTGCTGAGCGTCGGGCCGCCGGTGAGCAGTGATTCACACTCAGCCCAGCCCGCGAGCGTGGTCTCGGTCTGCGTGCCGCACATCTGCGTGGTCGTGGTGCCGACCACGGCCGCCTCGCGAACCGCCACGTTGGCGATGTTGGTGTCCGAGTTCTGCTGGTTGAGCGCCAGGCCGAAGTCGATGATCGCAAACAGGAAGAGCAGCACCAGCGGGAGCACGAAGGCGAACTCGACAAGCGCCTGTCCGCTGTCGGAGCGATGCTTTCGCAACAGCCGCTGAAATACGGTTCTCACGGTGTGCGCTGTATCGGCACCGTCCCGGCCGGCGCTTTAGCCGTAGCGCCTGATTCCCGCGATAAGTTCGACGCGCACCGGCAGGGCGAGGCGACGCCGGACCCGTCCCGGTCTAGCGGCCGCGCTTCCCGGCCAGCGCACGGCGCTGCGCCCGCTTCAGCGCCTCGTAGACCACGCGGGCGTACACCGCCCGCGCCCAAACCTGAGGATGCACCCCGTCCGCCAGCATTGCCTGCGTGCTGTGGGCAAACCAGTTGGCCAGCACCGCCTGGGGCCACGTGCGCACGTACTGCGCGAGCTGACGATCAACCTCTCCCTCCCAGCTGCGCGCCAACCGCACGTTGACGATCACCACGACGGGGACACCCCTCAGCACTCTGCGCAGGCTCTGCATGTCGCTGTACCAGACCGGGCCGTTGTCCCCGATCTGGACGATCACCTCGCGCGGCAAGCGACCGGCGGCGCGGTACTGCGCCAAGCGAGCTATGGTCGCCTCTGCCTGGCGACCGACGACGGCATCCACGCGCAGCCTCCGGCCGATCAGCGCCTCGAGGTTCGGCGCTGCGCCGAGCATCACCGAGTCCCCGGCGGCAAGCACCTCGCCCCGGAACCCCGCTGGCCGACGCGGCCGCGTCGGGCTGGTTGGCCTGGTGCGACCATCAGCGGGTGGGCGGCCCGCGCCGGACCGCTGCCGGCCGCCGGCACCGCTGCCGCGTGGAGCGATCGGCGCGAGCGCCTGCGGCGTCGCGGTCCGCTGGTGGGCAAGAGCGCTAGCCGGAGCGGGCAGGCCGAACCCCAGGCCGGCGGACGCGCAGAGCACTGTTGCGCCACCGGCCACCCAGCACAACCGCTGCCGCGGCGTGTGCCGGTCGAGAAACGCCCGCAGCCGCCGCTGCGCGCGACCGGAGCGGACCGGCGTCTCAACGTAGCGGTAGGAGAGCGCCGCCGCAGCGACCGTGGCGGCCGCCTGCAGCAGCACTAGCAAAGGACCGCTCAGCGGGACATCGACACCCGGCCGCGTCAGCTGCATGATCGGCCAGTGCCAGAGATAGATGCCGTACGAGCGCACACCGAGCCAGCGCAGCGGCTCCCAGCCCAGCGCCTGGCCAAGACGGCTCGCCGGCGTGACCACGGCGCCGATCAGCACCGAGGCGACCAGCGCCATCAGCAGGAAGCCACCGCGATACAACCAGGGCTGATAGTCGTGCACGCTCGCGAACAGCGCCAGGACGCCCAGCAACGCGGCGAGGCCGACAGCGTCAGCGCTGACCGGGCTGACGCGCCGCGCGGCAAGCGCGCGCTGCAGTCCGGGAAGCGCGAACGCGAGCAGTGCGCCGATAAGAAGTGTGAACGCCCGTGTGTCGGTCCCGTAGTAGACGCGCGAGGGATCGCCGTTCGGGTTGTAGAGCACGACCATCAGCACAAACGACCCGAGCGCCATGACGACGGTGGCCGTCCACACGGTCCGTGGATGCAGGCGCCGCAGTCCCAGCAGCAACAGCGGCGGCCACACCAGGTAGAACTGCTCCTCCACCGCCAGCGACCAGAGGTTCTGCAGCAGCGACGGGCGCCCGAACTGATTGAAGTATGAGTGGTCGGCGATGATCTCGTGCCAGTTGGTCAGGTAGACGATCGCGCTGAGCGCGTCCGCCCGCGTGCGGCTGAGGTCGTCGCGCGCGACCGTCAGGGTCGCAAGCAGCGCAAACGCGATCACCACGGCCACCGCCGGGAACAGGCGCCGGGCCCGGCGGGCCCAGAAGTGCGCCAGATCGATCGCACCGTCAGCCGCGAACTCGCGCAGCAGCAGCGAAGTGATCAGGTAGCCGCTGAGCGCGAAGAAGAGGTCGACACCGAGGAAGCCGCCCGGCATCCACGAGACGCCCGCGTGGTAGAGGACGACGCCGGCGACCGCGATTGCGCGCAGTCCGTCCAGTCCCGGCTGATAGGCGAGGCGCCGGTGGTCTGCGTGCGTGCTATCCGGTTGTGCGGTTGCGGCCCTGCGCCGATCCATCTCGTCAGTGTCGTTCGTGTCGCGCCGCGATTGACCTGCGGCAAAACGTATATGCCCTCAGCGCGCCCCGAGGTTCGCGCATGATGCCGGGTTTGGCCGAGCCCGAAGCGCGGCGCACTGAACTCTCAGTCGCGCATCGCCGGGAACAGGACGACCTCGCGGATCGTGCGCTGTCCGGTGAGGATCATCGCGAGCCGGTCGATGCCAAAGCCGATGCCTCCGGCTGGGGGCATACCGTACTCGAGCGCCTCGATGTAGGCCTCGTCGTAGGGCTGAGCCTCCTCGTCCCCACCCGCCGCCAGCGCCCGCTGCTGCTCGAACCGCCGGCGCTGGTCGTCGGGGTCGTTGAGCTCGGTGAACGCGTTGGCGATCTCCATGCCGGCCATGAACGCCTCGAAGCGCTCGACCATGCCCTCCTCGCTCCGGTGGCGCTTCGCCAGCGGCGAGATCTCGACCGGGTAGTCGAACAGCATCGTCGGCTGGATCAGCGTGGGCTCGACGTGCTTTGAGACCAGCTCGTCCACCAGTTGCGGCCAGGTGTCGGTCTCGGGTACCTGCAGGCCCGCGTCGCGCATCGCCCGCGCGAGCTCGTCGCGGTCACGGCTCGGACGGATGTCGACGCCCGTGCGCTGCTGGATCGCGCCGGCGACCGTCTCCCGGTGCCAGGGACGCTGGAAGTCGAGCGGACCGTCGTAGCCGATCTCCTCCGTGACCCGGCGCATCAGCTCCTCCAGGCGAGCGGCCACGCCGAGGTAGTCGGCGTACGCCTCGTAGTACTCGATCGAGGTGAACTCGGGATTGTGCTTGGGCGAGAGCCCCTCATTGCGGAACAGGCGGCCGATCTCATACACGCGCTCCAGGCCGCCGACCAGCAGGCGCTTCAGATACAGCTCCGGCGCGATCCGCAGATAGAGGTCCCGATCCAGCGCGTTGTGGTGCGTGATGAACGGGCGCGCGGCAGCCCCACCGTAGAGTGGTTGGAGGACCGGCGTCTCGACCTCGATGAACCCCTCCGTGTCGAGGTAGCGCCGGATCGCCGTGACCATGCGTGCACGCGTGATGAAGACGGCCCGCGTGTGCGCGTTGGAGAGCAGGTCGACCTCGCGGTGGCGCAGGCGGGTCTCGGTGTCGGTGAGCCCATGGTGTTTCTCCGGCGGGGGCCGCAGCGACTTGGCGAGCAGCGCAAAGCCCGTTACGCGCAGCGTCAGCTCGCCGCGGCGGGAGCGCAGCGCCACGCCGTCCACGCCGATCAGATCGCCGAGGTCGAGTTCGAGCAGCGAGTGCATGCGCTCTGACCCCAGGTCGTCGACTCGCGCCTGGAGCTGGATCGAGCCCGAGCGGTCGACGAGGTCCAGAAAGGCCATCTTCCCCTGGCCGCGTCGCGCGCTCAGCCGGCCGGCGACCCGGTGAGCGACCCTGGTCTCCTCGCCGGGCATCAGAGCTTCGTGGGCGCCCCTCACCGCATCGATCGGCTCGACACCGGCGAAGCCGTACGGGAACGGTTCGGTCCCGGCGTCGCGAAGCGCCTCCAGCTTTTGACGCCGCGCCGCGAAGACATCCGGAGGGTCTTCGCCCTGGCGCCCGGGATCGCGCCCGTCGTCAACCACGTTTGCGTACCGGACTTCAGGCCACTTCGATCTTTGCGATCTTGAGCCTGCGCTCGCCCCGCGGCGTGGTCACCGACACCGTGTCGCCCTGGCGGCGCCCGAGCAGCGCCTTGCCGACCGGCGACTCGTTGGAGAGCTTCATCTGAGCCGGCTTGGCTTCAGCCGACCCGACGATCGTGTAGCGGTGCTCGCCGCCGTCACCGTCCACGACATGGACGGTCGTACCGACGCGGACGACCTCGTTGTCGAGTTCGGAGGCATCGATCACCGTGGCAGACCGAAGCTTCTCCTCCAGTGCCGCGATCCGCGCCTCCAGCATCGCCTGCTCGTTCTTGGCATCGTCGTACTCGGCGTTCTCAGAGATGTCGCCGAACTCGCGAGCGTCCTTGATGCGCGCCGCCACCTCGCGCCGGCGCACGGTCGACATGTGCTCGAGCTCAGCTTTCAGGCTGGCTAGTCCTTCAGGTGTGAGAATGACGTCCTTGGGCATGTGCTGATGGTCGTGAGGGATTGGAGAGGCGCAGCCGGGAGGCGCCGAAGACAGCTCCTGCCGCGTGGCCGGGAGAGTATAGAGGGCGTCTCGATCATCGCCTGACGGGTGACGGCCGCGGCCCGGGCGCGTGTACACGACACTCACGGGCTCGCCGGATCTGCCGATATTGCTCGGAGGCGATGGGCCAAAGCGTTTCCCACCAGCAGACCGTGGCCAGTCCCGGCATACGGGTCGCCACCGCATTGTTTGCCGCGGGCGCCGGCCTGATCGTGCTCTACCTAGTTGAGTACGCACTCGACCTCAGAGCCGAGAACGACTTCTACAGGGAAGCCTGGCCCGCCTACCGGCTGCTCCTGCACGGACACTTCCTCGGGTTCCTGCGCGACAGCCCGGCCTACGTCGGCTCGCTGCTGATGCGGGCACCCTTCGCGCTGCTGGCCGGCGCCCTGGGCGCCTCGGCCCGCGGCGTGTATGTGGCAAGCGCGATCCCATGCGTGCTGGCACTCGCCTTGCTGGCCGGCTACCTGGCAGCGCGGTGGCCGGTGGTGAACCCCGGCAACGCCGACCCGCAGGCGACGCGCGGCATCCGTCCGCTGGAGCTTCTGATGTTCGCGCCTCCGGTGCTGCTCGCAATCAACAGCGGCCATCCGGAGGACCTGCTCGGCGGCACGCTCTGCGTGCTGGCGGTGCTGATGGCATGTCGCGGCTCCGGCTGGGGGGCCGGCTTGGCGATCGCGCTCGCCGTGATCAACAAGGCCTGGGCGCTTGTGGCGGCGCCGCTGGTGTTCGCGCTGATGCCGGCGGATCGCCGCCTGTCCGGCTTTCTGACCGCAGCCCTGGCGTCAGCCGCGTTGATCGTCCCGTTGACAGCGCTCAGGATCAGTTCGCTGAGCTCGGCCAGCTCGGCGCTGGGTGTCCACATCGGCGGCATCGTGCTGATCCCACAGCTCCTGTGGTGGCTTCCCCGAGGATCGTGGATAGTGCTCAGGGCGCACATCCTGCTGGTGCTGGTGTGCTGGCTCGTGACCTGCCTCTGGTGGTGGCTCCGCGTGCACCGCGACGGCCACCGCGTGCGTGCCGATCAGGCGCTTGCGGCCCTGATCCTCGTGCTGTTCCTGCGCGCCGCGCTCGACCCCTGGGACGACACCTACTATCTGACGCCGTTCCTGATCGCCGTGGCCGCCTACGACGAACGCCCCGGCGCCCCGTGGCTGACCGTGCTGTTCACCGCCGCCATCACGGTGATCGTGCCTCCCTCCGGTCTGCTGCACGGCCTCGGGGCCAACGGCGAGGCGGCGTGCTTTGCCGCCTTCGCGCTTGGCACCATCGCCTGGTTCGCCCGGCGCGCTTTCCGCGTAGGACACGGGCGCGGTCCTGTCGCCTACCGGAGCGCTGCCGGCTCGCGCGCCTGAGTGGCGGCGAGCAGCTCGCGCGCGCACGCGACGCTCGGAGCCTGCTGCAGCGCAGCCTGAAGGCGCGCCTGCTCAAGCCGCGTTCCGCCCAGCCGCTCCACATACCAGGGGTAGAACTTGCGCAGGTAGCGATTCGCGCGCTCGGCACCGAGGTGCTCCACCGCCGCCGCGAGCACCCAATCGAGCTCCGCCACGATCTCTGCGCGGGTCGGCTCGCCGGCGCGGCGACCGGTCAGTTGCGCAAAGACCCACGGGTTGCCGAGTGAACCGCGTGCCAGGAGAACCGCGGCGGCGCCCGTCAGCTCGAACGCCTCGCGTGCCTGCTGCGCCGTGCGCAAACCACCGGAGAGCAGCACCGGCACCGGCAGCTCTGCCACCAGTCCGGCGAACAGCTCGTAATCCGGCCGGCCGCTGTGGCGTTGCGAAGCGTGCCGAGGATGGATCGAGAGTCCCGCGACCCCGCCGCGCTCGGCGAGGTCGCGGGCCACGGCGATGCCCTTGCCGTCGCCGGGCCGCAGTCCCGTCCGCAGCTTTACGGTGACCGGCAGCCCGCTGCCTCGCGCGGCCGCGCACGCGATCGCAACCGCGCGATCCGGATCCTCGAGCAGCGCCGCGCCGGCACCCGTCTTGCAGACCTTGGGGACCGGGCATCCCATGTTGATGTCGATCAGATCCGCGCCCGCCGCGGCGACCCGCTCAGCCGCCGATGCCATCACGTCCGGGTCCGAGCCGAACAGCTGCACAGCTACCGGGTGCTCGTCGGGGTGGATGCGCAGCAGCTCGCGGCACGTTCGCGCGTTGCCGTGGTGAACGGCGTGGCTGGAGACCATCTCGGAGAACGCCAGGCCGGCCCCATAGCGCTTTGCCTGCAGCCGTACGAACCAGTTGCCGATCCCCGCGAGCGGTGCCAGGACCACGCGGTTCGGGATCGTCAGGCCCCCGAGCTGCCAGGGCTCCTGCAACGAGTGTGGCGGGTCGCAGCTCATGCTCACCGCGTTCATGGTAGGAATTAGCCGTGGCGCTGGACCTACAGGCCGTCACGGCCCCCTGGCTCGAGGTGATCCGCGGACAGGTGCCGGGGGTGGAGATCTTCGACGCGCACACTCACCTCGGCGAGAACGACCCTGATGGCATGCGTCAGAGCCCGGCGGAGCTCCTGGCCCAGCTGCGCGCGGCGCGCGCCCGCGGCTGCTTTGTCTTCCCGATGCACGAGCCCGACGGCTACCCGGCCGCCAACGACTTCGTGATCGCCGCCGCCGCCGAGTCTGAGGCACTGCTCGTGCCGTTCTGCCGTGTCAAGCCGGGTGAGGGCGCGCTCGGCGAAGCCGAGCGCGCCCTCACCCGGGGCGCTCAGGGGATCAAGCTGCACCCACGCGCCGAGCAGTTCACCCTGGACCATCCGGACATCCCGGGGCTCTTCGCGCTGGCGCACGAGCGCAGGCTGCCGATCCTGATTCACGCCGGCCGCGGGATCCCGGCGCTGGGGGAGCACGTGGTCGCGAACGCCGGCCGCTACCCCGATGCCCGCGTGATCCTCGCCCACGCCGCCGTATCGGACCTCTCCTGGCTGTGGCGCGTGATCGCGGATCTGCCGAACGTGCTGATCGACACGGCCTGGTGGATCTCCCAGGACCTCGTGGCACTTTTCTCGCTGGTTCCCGCGGCTCAGATCGTGTTCGCCTCAGACGCACCCTACGGGTCCACGGCGGTCTCCGCGGCCGCACAGCTGCGACTCGCGCTGCAGGCGGGCCTCACCCCGGAGCAGGTCGCGCTGGTCGCCTCCGGCCAGTCTCTGAGGCTGGCGCGGCGAGATCCGCTCGCGGTCAGCGGCCCGGCGGTGGGCGAGCGTGAACGGGCCAGCCACCTGCTGCTGGACCGGGTCGCCGGGTACCTGCAGGTCGGGACGTTGCTCGAGTTCCGGACCGGCGACGGCGGTGAGATGCTCGCGCTCGCCCGCTTGGCCTGCGACGTGCCCGACGACGTTGACGACCTCCCGGTGTTCTACGCCATCAGGCAGCTGCTCGAAACGCACGCTGCCCTGCGCGCGGTCGCGCCCGCCGATCGTTCGAGCCGTGCCCTGCTGCAGCTGGCTGCAGCCGCGGCCATGTCGCCGGACGTGCCCGTGCCGAGCGCCGGCTGATCAGCGATTGAGCCCCCAGATCAGCCGCAGGCCGCTGAGCGTCAGGAACTCGTCCACCTCGTCGATCGTCTCCCGGATCAGCGGGTACATGACGGTCGAAAAGCCGCCGGTGGCGATCACGCGCGCGTGGTCACCGAGCTCTGCGCGCAGCCGCCTCACGATGCCCTCCACCTGACCCGCGAACCCGAACGCGATGCCGCTGCGGATCGCCTCGACGGTTGAGCGGCCGATCACCGTCCGCGGCTCTCCCAGTTCCACGGTCGGCAGCTTTGCGGCACGCTCCGACAGCGCCTCGAGCGAGATCTCGATCCCGGGTGTGATCACTCCGCCCAGGTACTCGCCCTCATCAGAGACGACGTCGTAGGTGATGGCGGTACCGAAGTCCACGACGACACACGCCGTTTCGAAGCGGGCGTAGGCCGCGACCGCGTTCACGAGCCGGTCGGCGCCAACCTCGTGGGGGCTCTCGGTGCGGATCGGCATGCCGGTCTTCAGCGACGGCCCCACGACCATCGTTTCGTGGCCGAGGTGGCGCCGAGCGAGCAGGCGCCACTGATCCTGCAGGCGCGGAACCGTGGAGGAGACGATCGATGACCGAACCTGAGCGAGGTTCGTGCCGCGCAGCGCGAGCAGGCCCGCGAGCAGCACCGCCAGCTCATCCGCCGTGGCTGCGCGGGTTGTCGCAAAACGCCAGTCGGCAACCAGTGATTGCGGCCCCGGCGCGAACACGCCGACGTGGGTTTGGGTGTTGCCCACGTCCACCACCAGCAGCAGTTCGAGCTCGGGCCCAGCCTGACTCATGGCGCTTGACTATATGGCCAGCGGCGAACCGGCGACGATGACCTGCTGGCCGTCACCGAGCCCTGCAAGCGCGGCCGCGAGCCGCTCGCCGCCGGGCAGCCGCAGGTCCGGTTCCAATTCCAGCAGCGGCACCAGCACGAAGCGCCTCGTGGTGACCTCTTGGTGGGGTAGCGTGAGCCGTGCGGAGCTGTACTCGAACTCACCCAGCAGCAGCAGGTCCACGTCGATCACGCGCGGCCCGTGACGTGGGCCACCGGCGGCGCGACCGACCTCGCGCTCCACAGCCTTGCAGACGTCGAGCAGCTCCTCGGGCCCCAGCTCTGTCTCGACCTCTACGCATGCGTTCAGAAACTCCGGCTGGTCGAGGATCAGTCCAACCGGCTCGGTGTCGTAGGTGTGCGAGCTGCGGAGCACCCCGACCCCGTGGCGCACGAGCGTGTCGGCGGCCGCCTGCAGATGGGCACGACGATCACCGAGATTCGACCCGAGGCCGAGCATCCCGCGCCTGCTCACGCTTCGCGCCACACCTCCACGGCCACCTCACCGATGCTGAGCGCGATCGGCGGCTCGGGCTTTGACGCCTTGACCCAGACGGAGTAGAGCTCGTAGCGTTCGATCAGCCGGTCTGCGACGGCGGCGCAGAAGCGCTCCAGTGTCCGGTACTCGCGCTGCTGGGCAATGAGCCACACCAGCTGGCAGACCTCGCCGTAATCGACCGTGTCGTCTATCCGGTCGGTGACGGTCGCGTCACACTCGGCCACGTCCAAGCGCAGATCCACTAGCAGGCGCTGGCCGATCTCGCGCTCGGCGGCGCTGACGCCCATGTGCGTGTAGAGCGAGAGGCCGCTGATCTCGATCGTCACCTCGGGCTCTGGGTGGGAGTCGTCCTCCTCCTCGTCGTCGTCTTCGTCGAACTCATCCTCAGCGCCGTCGATCTCGTCCCGGATCTCCTCGGCCGCGCCGCCGTCGCCGTCCTCCGGTTCGGGCTCGTCCTGCTGGAAGTCGTCGGTCTCGTCGTCGGCGCTCATCGTTGCGGTCGGGACTCTATCCGGCGAGCGCCGCGGCCGTCGTGCGCAGCGCGTCACAGTGGGCGGCCACGTCATGGACTCGGAAGATGGTCGCGCCACCCGCGTAGGCGATCACGTTGGTCGCGATCGTCGCCGCCAGCCGGTCTGAGACGGCTCTGCCGGTCACCTCTCCGAGAAAGCCCTTGCGGCTGGTTCCCACCAGCAGCGGCCGGCCGATCGCGGTCAGCTCGGGCAGCCGCCTGAGCAGCTCCAGGTTCTCAGCCGTGCTCTTGCCGAAGCTGCCGCCACCGAATCCCGGATCGAGGATCACCCGCTCCTCCGCCACGCCGTGTGCAACCGCGAAGGCCAAGCGTTCCTCGAGGAAGCTCTTGACCTCCGAGACCACGTCCTCATAACGCGCCCGCCCGGTCGGCTCGCCGGGCATGTGCCGCATGTGCATCAGACAGATGTCGGCGCCGGCGGCGGCGACGATCTCCGCCAGCTCTGGTGCGGCTCTCAGCGCCGTCACGTCGTTGACGAGGGTGGCACCCACCGCGAGCGCCCGTTGCGCAACACTCGCCTTCATCGTGTCAACCGAGATCTGGGCGCCGACACCCGCACTGACGAGCGCCTCGATCACCGGGACCACGCGCCGCGACTCCTCCTCGGCCTGCACCGGGTCGGCTCCGGGCCGCGTCGACTCGCCGCCGACGTCGAGGATGCCGGCGCCCTGTGCCGCCAGCTCGAGCCCGTGCACCGCGGCCTGTCGCGGGTCGAAGTACCTGCCACCGTCGCTGAAGGAGTCGGGGGTGACGTTGACGACCCCCATCACCGTGAACGCGTCCACGCGCGCCGGTCAGTCGGGCCAGCGGCCGGTGCGACGGAAGTGCTCGCGAGCGCTGTCCTCCTGCGCGCGGTCGTCCGCTTCGTCGGCGTTGAGCCGCAGCATCCAGTTGAGCAGCGCGATCATCATCGCCACGACGATCGCGGCCACGCCGATCGTCGAGAGCATCGAGTCGTGCGACAGCTTCGTGGTGACGAACACGTTCGCCTCGGCCGCGTTGTCCTGCACTCCGGTCAGATGGAAGTGGGCCAGCACGAGCATCACGAGCCCGAAGACCACGAACAGCGCCGGCAGCCCCCAGCGGATGATCAGCACCAGCGCCCCGGGCCGCGGGGTCTTCCTTGGCGTGACGATGCTGAGCAGCGAACCGGGTTGCATAGTGTCACCTTATCGCGGAGCAGCTGCCTCAAAGCAGGCGCCCGAGGCTCATCTGCAGCGAGCGGCAACCTAGCGCGTCTAGGACGTCCAGGTTCTGCTCGACGAGCACGAGCGTGATCGAGCCGCGCAGCGCCTGCAGGGCTTCGATGACGACGTCAACCACATTGGCCGCAAGCCCTTGACTGGGCTCGTCCAGCATCAGCACGCGCGGACCGGTCATCAATGCGCGGCTGATCGCAAGCATTTGCTGCTCACCGCCGGAAAGCGATGACGCTCCGACGCCTATGCGGTCCCGCAGCCGCGGAAACAGCGCTAGCACGGTCTCCAGCCGGCGTCGATGCTCGGCATCAAGCCGCGATCTCCCACGCGCCATCACGGTGACGTCAAGGTTCTGGCGCACCGACAGCGCGCCGATCACCTGACGGCCCTCGGGAACCAGCGCCAGTCCGGACCGCACCCGCTGATGGACTGGGCGCCCGGCCAGGTCGAGATCATCGAGCTCGACCTGGCCCCCGCTCATTCCAATCAGCCCGGCGATCGTGTTCAGCAGCGTACTCTTGCCGGCCCCATTGGCGCCGGTGATGCCGACCACCTCGCCGGGCTCGCAGGCGAAGGTGATGTCGTGGAGAACGGTCACTGATCCGTATCCGGAGCAGAGGTCAGTGACCCGGAGCTCGCCGCCGGCCATGCTCACGCGGCCCCCTCGGCCGGCCGCAACAAGGCGCCACGGGCCTCACGGCTGCCAAGCAGCTCCTGCGGCGGCCCCGACCTGACGATGCGCCCCACATCCATGACGTAGACGAAGTCCGCAAGGCGCTGGACAAAGTCGAGGTTGTGGTCGATCACTAGGACGGCGGCGCCGGCGTCGCGGAGCCTCACGATCCATTCCTGCAACTGCTCGATCTCACCAAGCGACAGGCCAACGGCGGGCTCATCGAGCAGGCACACGCTCGGCTCCTCGTCGAGTGCACGCACGAGCTCTACGAACTTGCGCTCGCCCGTCCCGAGCGTGCTCACGCGGCGCTGGGCGAGCTCGTCGAGCCCAGCTTTCGCAAGCCGCTCAAGGGCGGTCTCCCGGTGCTCGCGCTCACGCGCAGCAGACCGCCACCAGACCGTCCCCTCACCTGCCTCACGGCCCAGCATCACGTTGTCAAGGACGCTCAGGTCCTCGACCAGCCTTGGCACCTGAAAGGTCCGCGCCACGCCCAGGCGCGTGCGCTGCGCCGCCCCGAGTGCCGTGATGTCCTGCGTACCAAGGCTCACCCTTCCGCCGTCCAGCCGCTCGACGCCTGAGATCATGTTGACGAGCGTGGACTTGCCGGCGCCGTTGGAGCCGATCAGCGCCGTGACCCTGCCCGCCTCCAGGGTCAACGACACCGAGTCGACGGCGACCACACCGCCGAAGCGCCGACTCGCGTCTGTGATTTCAAGGTTCCGGCGCTCGCCGTGCACTCCCACGGACATCCCATCCCGCTCTGAATGCGCCCGGGCGACGGAGGGATCGTCGACGCGGCGCTCAGCCGCGCGGCCGCGCGCCGCCACAGCCTCACCGTCCGGCGCGTGGCGGGCACGGCGAACTGCGGCCCGCCGGCGCAGGCGCTGAGCTGCATCGCTGACGGCCCCGCCGATACCCGCCCGCAGGTAGAAGGCGCACAGCAGGAACACCAGGCCGTAGACCAGCAGCGAGTAGTTGCCCGCGGTGTCCACCAGCGCCTGCACCCAGAGAATGACGAGTGCACCGAGAAACCCGCCGTAGCTGTAACCGACGCCGCCGATCACCACGAGCGCCACGAGCTGGACCGACTCGATCGCCCCGACACTGTCGGGCGTGATCAGGCCTTCGAAAGGGAAGAACAGGGCACCGGCTAGCGCCGGGAAGAACGAAGCGAGCACGAACAGGCCAAGGCGCGCCCTGAAGGTGCGAACGCCCAGCACGCTCGCCACCAAGTCGTCGGCTCTCACGAGCTTGAAGATGCGGCCGCGCCGGCCGGCGACTGCCCATCGGTAGACGGCAAGCGAGATGGCGGCACACACCAGCCCGACCACATACCAGCCGAGGTTGCTCTGGACAGTGGTGAAGCCCAGACCGAGCACGCGCAGCGTCGTCATACCCGACGTGCCGTTAGTGGCGTTCGGGTAGGCGGCGATGAGACCCGCAAAGGCCGTTGCCAGCCCGAGGTAGGCGACGGCGAAGTAGTGCTGCGAGAGCCTCACCAGAACGAAGCCGACGATCACAGCCAGCGCCATCGTCAGCGCGATCGCAGCGAGGATTGCGGGGACCAGCGGCCAGTGCCAGTGACTGGTGGTAAGCGCCACGGTGTAGGCAGAGGTGCCCAGAAAGCCCGCACTCCCCAGCGAGAGCATCCCGCCGTACGCAAGCAGCAGGTTGATCCCAGTGCAGGCGATGCCAAGCAAGCAGGCCTCGGCAGCGAGGTTGAGCGTGAGGCGCGGTATGCCGTAGACCGGCAGCGCAGCGAACACCACGATCGCGACGGCGGCCAGTCCCAGGGGAGCGAGGCCGGCCGGCCGGTGCGCAGCGTCAGCCTTTCGTTGACCGGTCAGGCTCATGTTCCGCACGCTCCGCGGCCGCGACATGCCTGACCGTGGGTCATGCGCGCACAGCCCCGGAGAATCGCTGGCCCCGGCCCAGGTACATCACACCGATCACCAGCAGCACGCCGAAGACCAGCGGCGTCTCCAGGGCCGTGTTCACGTACGTACCCACTAGCCCCTCGCCGATCGCCAGGAACATCGCGGCAATCAATGCGCGTGCGGGGGACACCATGTTTGCAAACGCCGCCGCCGCGAACCCGTTCAGCGTGAGTGGCAGGCCCACGTCGTAGCCGATGCCCACCTCCGGCACCACGAGCAGCGCCGCTGCCGCGCCGAGCAGCCCGGCCAGCGCGAACGACAACGTGCGCATCAGCCCGGCGTTGATGCCAAGCAGCCCGCTCACCTTAGGGTTCTCGGCAACCGCCGTCATTGCGTGGCCGAGCAGGGTCGAACGGAAGAAGACCACGATCAGGGCCACGAGCGCGAGCGTGACCCCGATCAGGAGCAACTCCTGCGGGCTGATCGCCGCTCCGTCGACATAGACCGACCCCCCACCGAGAACCTGCGGGAACACGAGCTGGTTGCCGCCGATCAGGAAGTCCGCGACGCCTTCCGCGAACACCGCCACGCCAACCGTGACGATGATCAGCCGTGACGGCTCCCAATCCATGCGGCTGCGCAGGGCCAGCCGCTCGTACACGGCCGACCCTACGACCGCCGCCGCCACGCCGGCTAGCGCCGCAAGCCAAAGCGGGACCCCCCAGCCAAAGAGCTTCGCCGTCAGCACTCCGCTGACCATGTACGTCTCCCCCTGGGCGAGGTTGACGATGCGTGAGCTGCGATAGCAGAGCACGATGCCAACCGCAATCAACGCGTCAACGGAGCCGTTGACGAGTGACGAGAAGACCGTCTGGATCAGCAGCGCCATGTCCGGTTCCGGCCGGAGCCCGCCTCCTGCTGGGCCTGCCTTCTAGAGCTTGCCCTTGACCGGCTGCCAACCGGCGTTCGGGTTACGCGGCGCCTTCGCCATCGCGGAGGGCTGGTTGTTGATCACGTTCAGGCCGGGGAGGTTGAAGCGCATGCTCGAGCCGAGGCAGCTGATCTGCCGGGTCTTGAGGTAGTGGACCAGCCGGGCCACGTTGGGACCGGCCGCCTTCAACGCGTTGAGCGCCACGCATCCGTCATAGACCGCTGAGGTGGTCTGCGTGTCAGCTGGCTCATGTTCGACCTTCCTGAACGACCTCATGTAAGCGTCAAAGACCTTGACGGTCCGCGCCGGCAGGCCCGTTGTGGTGACCAGCAGCTGCGAGTTGCCGTACAGCTTCGGCGGGATCTTCGCCAGGCTGCGCAGGAAGCCGTCCGTGACGGCCGCGGCGCCGGCAACGATCGGAAGCGACATCCCGAGTGTGGCATACGAGTTCACGGCGGCGGCCGTGTTGGTGCCGACGCTGGCCAGATAGATCACGTTGGCGCCCTCCTGGCGCAGCTGTAGCAGCTGGGGCGTAACGTTGCTCACCCCCGGCGTCTGCGCCGCCGAAACCACCTTCAGCCCGACGGCTGCAGCAGCCTCTTGGACGGACGCGAGCTGATGCGTGCCCGAGGTGTCGGTCGTGTAGAGCACGCCAACCGTGTGCATCCTCGCGGCCTTGGCTGCCTTGGCGAAGACAAGCAGCAGCCCCTTGGATGAACCGGTCGCCTGGAAGACCTTCGTGTTTGACGTCGGGTAGAGGATCGGGTCTACGGCAATCACTACATCCTTGGTCAGGTAGGGGAGCGCGCCGCGCGTGGCGGGATCGATGCTCTGAACGAGCACGACGTGAGTGTTATCCCCGGCTGCCTGTTGAGCGCACTGCGCGGCGCCGGTCGGCGTGCTCTGTGTGTCACAGAAATGCAGCTCGATGTGGTGCCCGTCTATTCCCCCGGCCTTGTTGATCTGGCCGACATACCAGTTGATGCCGGCTTTCTGCGCGGCCCCGCCGGCCGCGTCGGTGCCGGTCTCGTCGACCAACGAGTTGATCACCCAGGTCGACTTGACCGCCCGCTTGTGCGCCGACCGGTGCGTGCTGGCGCTACTCGTGGTCGCGAGCGCGCCCGAGATGCCCCCGCCCACCACGACCGCCGCCGTGCAGCCAAGCGCCAGGGGCCTCTTGATACGCGCCAGCCGTCGGGCTGAACCGCCCTGCCCCGAGCTGTGTTGATTACCCATCTTTGTCTCCTCTCGCTCTTGAAACGAACTACGTGTCACACGCCCACTCTCAACTCTCCGTGAGCCACGCTCAAGGAGAGGTCTCCTCCAGCAGCCACTCGGTCGGGACCTCCTGTCCAAGGCCCGCGCGCTCGGCTCGCTCCAGCACGAACGCGCCGACGGCCGCAAACTGCAGCCCCATCCCGGTGTTGTTGGCAAACACGGTTATCTGCTCGCGGTCAGCACGGCCAAGCGATGGCTCCAGCAGCAGGTCCCCAAGCTCGACGATCTCCTCGAAGCTCTTCAAACCGCGTTCGACCGGACCCAGGATGTCAATCTGGTTGTCGTGATGGACCTGCTCCTTGGAAAAGACCGCGATCACATCGGCGCGGTCGAAGGTCGTGTCATCCAGCTCGCGGCGCATGGCTGTGCCGTCAGGGCTCGTGATGCTCGTGACGTGCGTGCCGGGCTCCAGTGCCGCCCCATCGAAACAGGGATCGAACCCGGCCGTAGCGCACGTCACCAGGCCGCAGCCCACCACCGCGTCGTGAGGGTCACTGACAGGCACGATGCGCTTTCCGGTTCGCCTGCTCCACTCAACCGCAAAGCGCTCCCTGTGGGCGGCCGTGGGGCTGTACACCCGAACCTCCTCGACGCTCGGGCGCACACTCAACATGTACTCGAGGTGCGCCTGCGCCTGCCAGCCGGAGCCGAAGAGGCCCGCGGTCCGCACGTCGTCGTTGGCCAGCTCGCGGATACCGAGCGCCGACGTAGCACCGACACGCATCTTCTGGATGTACGAGTCGTGAATCATGGCCAGTGGTTCCAGGCGCTGCAGCGAGTAGAGCGTGATCAAGCCGCAGTAGCGCTCGCCCGTGGCCACCGGCAGCAGCCGCCTGCGCTTCACGCCGCCGGCCAGCAGCTCCGTACCAACCATGTCGGACGTGATCCGCAGAGCCCAGACGCCGCTGGAGACGTTGCCGCCCTCTTGGCTCTTGAAGCGATACCTGAAGCCCTCGAAGCGGGGGTCCTCCTTGGGGAAGTAGGTGTGGTTGCGCGGCCGATTGGCGGCAGCTCCCTGGGCGTACTCCCTGTAGGCCGCCTCGAGCACGCGCAGGCACTCGTCAGCGTCAAAGACCCGCTCAACGTCCTGATTGCTGAGGATGCGCATCCCGGCTCACCACTCCCTTCGCATATGCCGTGGCACGGCTGTGTTGTGATTCATGATCCACTCGCTCAGATCTCGATCTCGAACAGGACCCGTGGGGTCGCAAGCAGCGGCTCCCAGCCGTCGTCGGTAACGACGACCGGATCCCCAAGAACGTGGTAGCCAGCCAGCGGTGTGAACGTGTTCGGATGAACGATCACCACCGAGCCGGCCTCGAGCACGGTGTCCTCGCCCTCAACGATCGCAACCTCGTCCAGGTGTGCGCCGTGACCGTGCCCGCGCACCCTGGTCCACTGAGCGGTGCAGTACTCACCCAGGCCATGTGACCTGAACACGTCGTTCTCAGCCAGTGCGACGTCGTGCGCTGTGACACCGGCGCGTAGCACGGCAAGCCCCGCCTCCAGCGCCTCGCTGAAGAGTTCAAACGAGGCGCGCTGGGCGCTGCTGGCCTGACCCAACACAGCGGACCGACAGATCTGCGTCCAGTAGCCATCGCACTGAGGCGTCAGCTCCGTGCGAACCATGTCGCCCGGCTCGAGCCTGCGGCTGGAGGGTGGGGTCATACCCCTCACATCCGCTCCACCCGATGCGATCAGCATGAAGTTGTCGGTGGCGCCAAGCCGTTTGAGCGCGGCCTCGGTGCTCGCCACCACCTCGTATTCCGTTGCGCCCGGACGTAGCGACCCGAGCAGGGCATCCCACGCCGCATCGGTGATCTGCCCGCAACGGCGCATGCGTGCCAGCTCTTGACCGGACTTGACCAGCCGCACCGCGCTCATCAGCCTGGTGGCGCTCACAAGCCGTGATGCACCACCGAGTGACGCCGCAATGGCGTCGCGAAAACCAAGTGGCAGCAACTCCAGGTGGGAGACGCCCAGGGTTTGCGGCCGCTGCCCGCCGGCGAGCATCCCGACCAGTTGGACGAGACCAGATGGGTCCAGGTCGCGCACGTCCGTGACCCAACGGGCGGCTGCGAACGCCTCACGGTCTTTGGCCAGCGCGAAGGCCGTAGCCTCACCCTCAGCTGGCAGATACAGAAACGCGAAGCTCCCGTTGAGCTGCACGTCCGCCAGGTAGCGCAGGTCTTCCCGGCGCCACCCGGGCGCGTAGCCGAGCAGGGCGTCGACACCATCAGCTGCCATCTGTTCGCGCACGCGCGCCCAGCGCCAGTCGCGCTCAGCCAAGTTCACGCCGCCGCCTCCAGACTCCGAGTCAGCGGCTCGCTGGATGATCCGGCAAGCAGATAGGTGTCGGCCAGCCGAACCGCCCCGCGACCCACCCGTAGGACAAAAGCGCCGCCCGGCGGCAGGGAGTCGGCACTGTTGGGCGGCACCATCAGGTCGCCGTCGGTAGCGATGTCGGTGTGGCTGATCAGGCTCACCAGCACGCCATCACCGGCGGCTCGCTGCAGCGCCGCGAGCGTTACCTCAGGGGCGAGCGCCGCCGAGGCTGCGGCGAACGCCGCCTCGAGCGCGCTGTCGCCATCAGCCATCCGTGACCCGTGCGCCCAGACGTTGGCAAACTGCACGCTGCATTCGACGTGCAGCCCGAACGCCGTGGGGAGGCAGCGCGCAATCACGTCCCGGGCCCCGCCGGCGCGCGCCGCGAACTCGAGCTCGGCGATCCGTTCGGCAGGCGTGCCATTCCCGTCCACGGCGGCACCCAGACCAGCACGAACGAGCGCCCCCGCACGCCTGATGTCAGCGCGGTCGAGCGCGTCGGGGACGATGCGCTCCGTGCGCACCGCTTCGGGCATGTCGACGTATGCTCGATCTGAGTGAGTCGAGCGAATCCCATCGACCAGCGGCGCCGGCCACCACCGCTCATCGACCAGGCCTACTTGGCCCGCCCTCCGCTCATCCAGGTACGCGCCGATCAGCTCCGGAAGCTGCTGCGAAGCGCGCAGATCGGTCAACGTACTGGTGCGCCGCATCCACGGATGCACGCGCTTGGAGAGCTTCGCGAGCAGCGCAGCAGATCCCTCCGTTGGGACGGCCACCACGCCTTCATTCCAGTAGATACAGAGGTTGGTGAGGTGCGCTATGTCGTCGGAGCGGTAGACGTCGCCGTACAGCAGCGCGACCTCGACCCCGGCGTGACGCATACGCTCCCGCAGACGTTCAACGCGGGCCTGGTACACATCGGCGTTCGCGCCAACCGGCTCGACTAGACCACGCTTCACGACGACTCACCGGCCAGGCGCGCCGCTATCGGAATCAGACCACCGCCACGCAGCATCTCCAGCAGGAACGGGTCCGTGGGCCGACCGTCGATGACGGCGCCGGTGCGCTCGTTGGTCAGCGACCCCGCGACTATGTCGACACTCACGCGATCCCCGTCGCTGACGCACTCACGCACGTGAGGGATCTCTAGGATCGGCAGGCCAATCTCAAAGGCGTTGCGGTAGAACGTTCGCGCAAAGCTCTCGGCCACCACACACCCTACACCGGTCGCCTTGATCGCCTTTGTGGCGATCGCACGCCCCGACGATTGCCCGAAGTGGCGCCCCGCGACAAGCACGTCGCCGACCCTGACGCCTGGCGCAAAGCCCGGGTGGGCGTCCTCCAAGACGTGCCGCACGATCTCCTCCATCGGCAGGAACACCCTGTGAGACTTCACCATCTGGTCAGACGGGATGTTGTCGCCAACGACCCAGGCGCGCCCGACCGTCTGCAAGGAGACGGGCATGCTCACAGCTCACCGCCGGCAGCCACCGTCGCCAGCTCCTCGCCAGCGACCAGTTCGCGCGGGTCGGTGATCCGGCCGCGGGTCGCCGACGCAGCGACGGTCAGGGCCGACCCCAGGTACATCTCCGCCTTACTCGAGCCATTGCGACCCGGGAAGTTCCTCGCGTGAGTCGAGATCATTCGCTCACCCGCGCTCAGAGCGCCCATGTTGACCGCCTGGTTGGAGCCGGTCGACGGCGGGAAGAAGGTCGCTCCGGCGTCGTGCAACTCCGCCACCAGCCCCTCCTTCAGAGCCTGCGCGAAAACCTGGCGGCTCGACGGCACGAGGTTGAAGCGTACGTCAGGGTGTTTCGGAGCCCGCCTCAGCACCCAGGCTGCCAGCCGCAGATCCTCTATACGCCCGCCGCCGTGACCACCCAACTCCGCCCACGTGATCTCGAGGCCCGCAACCTCATCAACCGCATGGACGTTGCCGACGGTGGGCGGGCATGCGACCTGCGGCGCCAGCTCCGAAACGTCGTAGCTCCAGCACTCGCTCACATCGCCGGGGTCACCGTACACCGGCTGATAGGCGCGATGCGCCGGCAGTGAGGCCAGAAAGCGCTCTGTGACCTCGTCCGGCTCGATCAGGCCACATTTCGCGCCAACATCGATCGTGATCAGCGGCAGCAGCCACCGGTCCCAGAAGGTCAGCGTCTCCACGAAGGCACCCTCGAACTGCAGCGCCTTGTAAACCGCTCCGCCTTCACCGATCTCGCCGACCAGCCAGAGCGCCACATCCCGCACGGTTGTCCCTGGTCTCAGCTTGCCGTCAATCTTCACGTGAACCGTTTCGGGAACACGAAACCACGCCTTGCTGTAGGGCAGCACCATGCCAGCGTGGGAGTCATTGCCGATACCCGTGGCGAACGCTCCCAGCGCACCGTAGACCGGGGTATGGCTGTCAGAGCCGACGATGACGCTGCCCGGGACCGCGTGGCCGCCATGCGTGACGACGTGATGGATGTTGCCGTGGCCGCAGTCATAGAGATTCAGCCCATGCCTGCGCGCCCAGGCTCGGTCGTGGACGAGGACGTCCGCAGTAGCCTCGGTGGCAGGCGCAAACGTGTGGTCGAAGACGACCGTCACGCGATCCGGGTGGCGGACGGGCAGGCCGACACGCTCCTCGTAGACCCTCGATGTCAGGTAGGCGCTCAGGTCGTGCATGACCAGGCCGTCCACCTCGGCGACGACGATCTCTCCAGGGCTGACCCGGTCGCGGCCGCCGGCCCGCGCCAGGATCTTCTCGACCATCTTCATGCCACCACCTCTACATCCGCTCGGCTTGCCGGGATGAACTCACGGGGGTCGGTGATCCGGCCGGTCACCGCAGACGCGGCCGCTGTCGCGGGGCTCGCGAGAAAGATCTCCGACTCGTAGCTGCCCATCCGCCCGCGGAAGTTGCGGTTGGCAGTGGACAGCGTGCGCTCACCATCCGCCATCACGCCGCCGTCGCCGGCGCACGCACCGCAGCCCGGGTTGGTGATGAGCGCCCCCGCCTCCAGCAAAGTCGCGATGATGCCGCTGTTGACGGCATCGGTGAGGATCTGCCTGGACCCCGGGGTCACCACCAGCCTCACGCCGCTTGCCACCGTGCGACCTTCGAGGATCGCAGCGGCCTGGGCGAGGTCGTCATACTTCGCGTTCGCGCAAGAGCCGATGAACACCTGATCAAGGGCGCTGCCGGCTACCTCGTCGATCGGACGGACGTTATCAACCGAGTGCGGGCAGGCCACCTGCGGGACCAGTTCGCGACCGTCGATCTGAATCGTCTCACGGTAGGTCGCGCCTGGGTCGGGCCACGTCGGGTCATATGCGTCCGCTGCCACCCCCCGCTCCGCCAGATATGCGACGGTTGTCTCGTCAGCCGGTACCACGGCGTTCTTCGCGCCCATCTCCATGGATAGATTGCAGAGCGTCGCGCGCTCGGAGACCGACAAGCCCTGAGCCCAGGCGCCGTGAAACTCCACCGAGCAGTAAGTTGCTCCGTCAGCGCCCACTCGGCCGATCAGGCTGAGCATCACGTCCTTGGGGAACACGCCCAATTGCAGGGGACCATCTACCTCAACCCGAAGCGACTCGGGCACCTTCATCCAGAGCTTTCCCGTCACCCACGTCGCCGTTATCTCCGAGAAACCCACCCCGGTTCCGAACGCTCCCAAGGCCCCGTAGATCGTCGAGTGTGAGTCGGTCCCGATGATCAGCTGGCCTGGGAGCACGTGGCCGTTCTCCATCAACACCAGGTGGGCTATGCCGGCGTTGACATCCCAGAACTTCTCGATCCCGTGCTCGCGGGCAAAGGCCCGGCACAGCTGGTGGTGCTCGGCCGTCTTTGAGGTCTGTGCGGGCGAGAGGTGGTCCATGACCATGGCGATCCGCTCCGGTGCGAACAGCGTGCGACCCGGCATCCGCTCGAGCGTCCTGATGCAGCGCCAGCTGGCGACGTGACTCATGTAGAGGTCCGGGTACGCGTCAACGATCATCCCCGGCTCCAGGCCGGATTCACCGGACGCCCGCTCCAGAACCTTCTGCGCAAACGTCAGCGGGCGGCTCATCGCTGCGCCCCTTCTGCGCCAGCCAGGTACGGCAGCAGCCCGCCGGCGTCGAGAATCGCACTCAGGGTGGGCGGATAAGGCGCAAACTCGTAGCGCCGCCCCTCGACCGTCACCTCGCCGCTGCCGTGATCAACGGACACTGCGTCACCATCGCGCGCGGCAGCCACCGCGTCCGGGCACTCGACTGCCACCAATCCGGTGTTGATCGCGTTGCGGAAGAACACGCGTGCGAAGGACCGTGCGACCACAGCCTCGATGCCGGCGCCCAGAAGCGCCGTCGCAGCTTGCTCTCGGGCGCTGCCACAGCCGAAGTTGCGCCCGGCGACCACCACCTTCGCGCTCAGCAACCGGCGCTGGACCTCCTCCCCAAGCGGCTCGAAGGCGTGCGCCGCAAGCTCGACCGGATCGATCGAAACCAGGTATCGGCCGGGGATGATCACGTCCGTGTTGACATCGTCGCCGAACGTTATGCACGGGCCACCGGCGCGGCGGCTCCGCGTGGCCGCCGCATGTGTGTCAGCTGTCATCTACGTCCTTTGCTCAATTGGCGGATGAGTAGGCGGTGCCGTGAGAGGTGCCCGTGCCCGGAAGTGCGGCCACGGCTTCGATCTCCACGAGCTGGTCGGATGAGACCAAGCGGGCCACCTCAAACATCGTGGATGCCGGAAACGGCGCCTTGAAGAAACGTGAGCGCGCGGCGGCAACCTCACCAACGCGACCCATGTCGCACACGTACACCGTCAACTTCACGATGTTCGCGACGCTGCCACCGGCACGGCCCAGGAGCTCCTCGATTGACTCCAGAATGCGAGTCGTCTGGGCGCCCATATCGCCGGGCGCGTAGGTGGAGCCATCCGCGTTCTTGGCGGTCAGCCCGCTTATGAACAGCAGGCGGTCACTGGCGTCCACCTCAACCGCATGGGAGAGCGGCGCGTTCAGACCGAGCGACTCCAGGTTCAGGCTGCGGATCGCCACGGCATCTCCCTTGTGACCATCGAGCCGCTCATCGACGCGGCGTCCGAGAGCAGGAACATGAGCCCACCCACCGGCTCCTCCGGGCCGTCGAGCTTCGAGGTGTCCATACCTGGGTTGGCGGCGCGAAACTGTGGCGTGTCAATGATCCCCGGTCGGCACAGGTTGACTCGGATGCGCCATTGCGCGACCTCACGGGCGAGCGTCTTTGCGAACGACGCCACCGCACCTTTCGAGGTTGTATACGGGGCCGAGCCAGCCTTGCCAAAGTCAGCTGTGCCGGAGGCGAACATCACGATCGAGCCAGAGCCCTGCTCCCGCATGACAGGAACCACGGCCCGCGAGGCCCAGATCGAGCCGAGCAGATTCACGCCCAGAACCCGCTCCCACGTCGCCGGCTCGACGTCAACCACATCCCCGATTGGCTGGACTATGGCCGCGCACACGAGGCCGTCGATGCGCCCGTGGCGAGACCGCACCGTCTCAACGAATGTCTGAACCTGGTCGGCGCTGGAGACATCTACCTGCTCAAACTCGATCGCGCCCGGCGCATGCGTCTCAGCGGCCAGCGCGCGACCGGCCTCCACCTGCACATCCGCGATGACAACAGTCGCCCCCGCAGCGGCCGCTCGGCGCGCCAGCGCCGCTCCGATGCCGTTGGCGCCGCCCGTGACAATCACGACTCCGCCCGAAAAATTGAAACTTGCGTTCATGATGAGCCTCTCCCGCCCTCTCCGATAAGGCCGACGCTCGGCCGCGACTTCGGTTTGCGGCCGTTCTCAGCCCGCCAGCGCAGAGCGTCATCTGCCGCTGCGCAACTCTCCACCGCTGCCCACCACACTAGGCGCGATCCGCCCACGAGTCCAATACAACTTCTCAGCGTTGCATAGCCTATGGACTATGGCTTGCGTGCCTGAATGCGACTTGGGCCCGCGCTCAGCGGCTAGCGCCGTCCACCAGCACGCCGATCAGCAGGTCGGCGACCTCGTCGCTGTTGGCTTCCAGCATCATCATGTGCCCATTGCCCTCGATCCCGTGGTCGGCCAGCCACATGAGCCTCGCCTTGGCGCCCTGAGCCCGCCACCAATCCACCAGGCCCGCATCAACCTCGCGGGGATGATCAAGATCCGCACTGCCGGTCACCACCGTGATGTCGAGACCTGCCAGTCGCTGGGGTTCGCCCACGCGTAACTGCGAGCCCCCGACATTGGCGCGCTCATAGACCAGACGCGCCGCGGTGGGGCTGACCAGCTGCGCATACGCGGCCACCGCGGAGGCCGGAAACTGGGTACCGGCCCCCACGAGCTTTGCGTCGATCATCGCCCGGGACGCGCGTGAGTAGCGCTCGCTGGGAACGCTCACCAATCTGGTGCCGGTGGCGACCACGACACCCCGCTCATCCTCGCTGACGAGAGCACCCACCGGCGCACAGTTCCCCGGCGCCGCCGGCGCCACGGCCAGCACATGCGTGATCCGCTCTCTGCACAGCTCGGCCACGCGCCACGCAAACGCCGCACCCATCGAGTGGGCCAGGAGCACAACCGGGGTCGGCAGCGCTCGCACCAGCGCGGCCAGCGCGCCTGCCACCACGTGGCCGTCCAGTCCCTCGAGCAATGCGCCCCCGCTGCGCCCGTGCCCGGGCCAGTCTGGAACGGTGACCTGGTATCCGGCCGCGGCGAAGCGGTACGCCCAGCCCGGCCGGCCATCGGCCGTGAGCATGTAGCAGCTGCCGGTATGGCTGCCACCGTGCACCATCACGACGTTTGGGAGCGAACCCGAGCGCTCCGGGATCAGCTGGTCGAAATAGACGGGCGCGGGCGCGGCTAGGAAGCCGGCGCGATGCCGGAAGCTCATTCGCGGCGATAGTGTATTTTCGCTTGAGCGCAGATGCGACCCTATGCGCTTTCGTGGTGGCGAACAAACGTGCACTTCTGGACTTCTGGCTGAGCCGGGCAGGATGCTTGAGTCCGTCCACAGAGCTCTGAGGCTGCACCAGACGTTCGCACGACAGGCGCGCTGGACGGTCTCGGATGTCAGCGATACTCAGGCCATCGCCCCTTCCACGGCACGCCGACCCCGTGTCACCCGCCAGGCACGGGACTTCGCGAACCACAATCCGGGATCCTGGACCTACGTGCCGGGCGGCGCGCTGCTCTCGGCCGGGCCGGCTGCCCCGGGGTCGCCTGTCCGCGCATCCCGGGATCAAAGAGGGCGGCGAGCACACCGGCGAGACCGTTCATCTGATCCTACTCCAGGGCGCACTGACCCTCATCGTGGCCATGCTGGAGTGCCGACACGTGGTGCGCGTGGTGGCATGAATCGGAGCCCCGGCGCCCCGCGACTCCCCGCCGCCCGCGAGGTCCTGTTACCAGGGTTGAGCGATGAGCAGGTGGCCGCCCTGAGCGGAGCCGACCCACGCCCGCACATGACTGAACGGTCGATCGGTTCGCTCGGGCACCTTCGGCGCGGGCTCGCCCTCGTGCGCGCCCGCGGTTGTACCACCACCTTTGACCAGGACGAACTGGGCGCCAGCGCTGCGTCGGCGACGATCGCGGCGCCGGTCGGAGTCGCGCCCGCGGCGGTCACCGGCGGCGCGCCGTCAGCTCGGCTTCCGGCAGACAACATCCCGGCAATCGCGGCGGCGGCCCGGCGGGTGAGCGCCCAGATCCCTGCCCGGCTGAGTGGCGCCCGCTGGGCGCAACCCCCCGGCGCTCGCTAAAGCCCCGCCAGCGGCTACCTCACGGCCACGCCCACAGTGGACACTAGGATCTCCATCTACAAGCTCGAGGTTCTGTGCGAGGTGATCTCCAACGGTTCGGTCACACGCGCGGCCTCGAGGCTGGGAGTCGCACAGCCCGTCGTGAGCGCACACCTGCGCTCACTGGAGAGCCGCCTTGGGGTCCGCATCGTTCAGCGCGACGGACGCGGAATCGTGCTCACTCCAGCCGGGGAAATCGTGTATCGCTGGGCGACGGAGGTCGTCAATGACACGCGGCACCTGGGCACTCTGCTCGAGGCACTCACCCGGGACGGCGCTGAGGCGCTCAGCGTCACGACCGGGATCAACGGTGCAAGCAATGGCATAGCCCACGCGGTGGTGCGCTTTCAACTCCAGCATCCAGGCACGCGGATCGACCTCAGGGTGCTGCCGACCGATCAAGCCGTCGCAGCCGTGCTCAAGCGCGAGAGCGATCTCGCGGTGGTGTCCTATGCGTCCGCTCTCGAGCTAGACGCCGCGCTCGAGCTCACGCCCCTGGCGACCGACGAGCTCGTTCTGGTCGCCTCACCGGATCTGGCCGCCGCAACTCTGGCCCCCGAGAGCCGAGCCAACGGCGACCCCGCCGCGACTCGGCCACGACCTCGCCGCAGGCAGCTGTCCGTGAGTTCGAAACAGCTCGCGGAGATACCGTTCGTCTGCACGCCCGGCGGGACCGTCAGGCGCGCGGCGATTGACCGCGCGATGCTCGAGCGTGGCGTCAAGGCCCGGCACCTGGTGATGGAAGTCCGGTCCGAGACTGCCTTCCATGCCGCCGTGCGTGACGGCATCGGTTTCGCCCTGCTGTCTCGCCGCACGACCATCGAGATGGTTTCGCGAGGCCAGCTCACCGAGGTCGCCATGCCGGGCGGGCCCGTCTCAATCGGCATCCATCTGGTGTCACGACGGGACCTCGTGCCGCTGCCGTTACATCGGCTGTTCCGTGAAGCTGTGCAGGCGGAGCTCGAGACCGGCGGCTAGCGGTCGAGGCCGCTGGGACTCAGTCGGCGGCGCCGCCGGCGTAACCCGGGCGCGGGAACAGCTTGGGAGCCTCGCCGGTGCGTTCCGGTGCGGCGGGCGGCATCGGCAGCTGGGGCGGCGGCGGGGCCTCGGACCCGAACACCTGCTCCTCCGAGTCGCCACCCAGCAGCGCGACGAACTGCTCACGCTCGATCGTCTCGCGCTTGAGCAGGATCTCGGAGATCCGGTCCAGCGCCTCGCGGTGCTCGACCAGAATGTCACGCGCCGCCGTGTGGGCGGACTCGACGATCCGGCGGATCTCGAGGTCGATCTCACGCGCGATCTCGTCGGAGTAGTCGGGCTCGGTGCTGAACTCTCGACCGAGGAAGGGCTGGCCGTGGTCGTGCCCGAACACGCGCGGCCCGAGCTTCTCGGACATACCGAAGCGCATGACCATCTGCTTGGCGGTCGCCGTCACCTTCTCAATGTCGTTGGACGCGCCTGTGGTGATCTCGCCGAACACGAGCTCCTCGGCGGCACGGCCGCCGAGCGTCATCGCCATCGTGTCCAGGAGCTCGGCGCGAGTGGTCAGGAACTTGTCCTCACCCGGGAGCGAAATCGTGTAGCCGAGCGCCTGGCCGCGGGAGATGACGGAGATCTTGTGGATCGGGTCGCTGTTGGGCAGGAAGTGGCCGACGATCGCGTGGCCCATCTCGTGGAAGGCGGTGATCCGGCGCTCCTTCTCGCCCATCACCCGGGTCTTCTTCTCCGGCCCGGCGATGACCCGCATGATTCCCTCTTCGAGCTCCAGCTGCGTGACCTCCCGCTTACCGCTGCGCGCGGCGAGCAGGGCGGCCTCGTTGACGAGGTTCGCCAGGTCGGCACCGGTGAAACCCGGGGTCTGCCCGGCAAGCGCGTCGACGTCGATCTCACGCGCCAGCGGCTTGCCGCGCGTGTGCACCTCGAGGATCTTCTTGCGTCCGGTGCGGTCCGGGCGGTCGACCACGATCTGACGGTCGAAGCGCCCAGGACGCAGCAGCGCCGGGTCGAGGATGTCGGGCCTGTTGGTGGCTGCGATCAGGATGATGTTGTCCTTCATCTCGAAACCATCCATCTCGACCAGCAGCTGGTTGAGCGTCTGCTCGCGCTCGTCGTGACCGCCGCCCAAGCCGGCCCCGCGGTGGCGCCCAACGGCGTCGATCTCGTCCATGAAGATGATGCACGGCGAGTTCTGCTTGGCCTGCTCGAAGAGGTCGCGCACGCGCGAGGCGCCGACGCCGACGAACATCTCGACGAAGTCAGAGCCCGAGATCGAGAAGAACGGCACGCCGGCCTCGCCGGCGACGGCCCTCGCCAGCAGCGTCTTGCCGGTTCCGGGAGGTCCGTAGAGCAGCACGCCCTTGGGGATCCGCGCGCCCAGCGCCTGGAACTTCTTGGGGTTTTCGAGAAACTCCTTGATCTCATGGAGCTCCTCCACCGCCTCGTCCACACCGGCCACGTCGCGGAAGGTGATCTTGGGCGAGTCGACCGACATGCGCTTGGCACGCGACTTGCCGAACGACATCACCTTCGAGCCGCCGCCCTGAACCTGGTTCATCAAGAACAGCCAGAAGCCGATGAAGATCACGAACGGCAGCAGGTAGGTCAGCAGCGACAACCAGCCACTGGTCGCCGTGTCCTGCACCTGGAGCGCAGCGCCACCCTCGTAGCGCTGCACGTCGTTGATGATCGTCGAGACGTAGTTGTTCGGGTAGCCCGTCGTGTACTTGAGCCCCTCGCTCGTGACGACGGTCATGCTGTTGTCACGCTGGTCGAGGTTGACGCTCGTCACGCTCCGCTCGGTGATCATCTTCATCGTCTGCCCGAAGGTCGGGACCTGCTTGGTCGTCGTGCTGCCGACCAGCTGGGACGCGAAGAACGCCAGCACCACGACGATCAGGATCGGAAAGGCGGCGCTCTTGAAGAAACGGCTCATGATCTCAGGCCTCATTCCTGTCTGCCGCCAACCGACTCTCGTGCGACTCTCAGGCGGGGAGGGTCAAGCGTAGCATCACGCTGCCGCCGGTCCCGAGCGGGCGCTACTCCTCCAGCACCGCCACATAGGGCAGTGCGCGGTAGCGCTCGGCGTGATCCAGCCCGTAGCCGACCACGAACCGATCTGGAATCTCGAAGCCGACGTAGCGCGGTGCGAGCTGCACCTGGGCGCTTGACGGCTTGCGCAGCAGCGCGCAGACCTCGAGCGAGGCCGGCCCGCGGCCCGCGAGGTTGCGCAGCAGGTACTGAAGCGTCAGGCCGGAGTCGATGATGTCCTCGACGATCAGCACGTGACGGCCGTCGATCGCGGCGTCCAGGTCCTTGAGGATCCGGACCACGCCTGAGGACTTCGTCGACGAGCCGTAGGAGGAGATCGCCATGAAGTCAACCTCGCAGTGGATCCGCAGCGCGCGCATCAGGTCCGCGAGGAAGAACACGGCGCCCTTGAGCACTCCGATCAGCAGCAGGTCTCTGCCCTCGTAGTCAGCCGAGACGGCGTCAGCCAGCTCGAGCACACGGCGCTGGAGGTCCTCGGCGGCGACGACGGTCTCGCCCAGGTGCTGTTCCGCGCTCACGGCGCGTCAGTTTAGGTGCCGGCGGCGCTGCGCGGCTCGCTCGCCGTCGGGAGAGCCGGGGTGGCCGAGAAGCTCAGGCGGCCGTCGACCGCGGTCGCGCGGACACCGCCCGGCAGGTCCAGGTGGTTCGTGCCTGCATCGCGCATCGCCAGAATGTCGGCGAGCCGGCTGCTGGGTCCCGGCACCGGGCGATCGTGGACCGCATCGGCCAGCTGCGTGACCACCAGACGGGCGAGCGCGACCGGCAGCAACCGCAGGCGCGAGAGCTCGATCTGCGCTTTGTCGCCGAGCGCGTCGGCCACGAGCGCGTCCAGGACCTCAGCCTCGTCGCGCAGGCGCTGGGCGAGCAGGAGCACGTTCGCCTCGGCGGCGGGGTGGATCTCACGCAGCAGCGGGACCAGCCGGTGTCGCACGCGGCCGCGCGTGTACGCGGTCGTCGCGTTGGTCTCGTCGTCTCGCCAGGCGAGCCCCCGCTCGAGACAGTATGCCCCCGTCTGCTCGCGGGTGACCTCCAGCAGCGGGCGGATCAGGATGCCGTCACGCGGGCGCATGCCGAGCAGCGCCCGCCGGCTCGGGGAGGACGCAAGCCGGTAGAGAATCGTCTCGACCTGGTCGGTGGCGGTGTGACCCGTCGCGATGTCCGCCCCGCTTGAAGCCGCGAGCGCGGCGGCGGCCTCGTAACGCAGCCCGCGGGCCCACGCCTGCAGGTTTCCGGAGCGCGGCCTCAGGTCCGCGGCGCGGCGCACCGACAGCTCGACGCCGAGCCCTTCGCAGAGCCGCCGGCAGTGCCGCTCGTCGGCATCGGCGGTGGCGCGAAGGCCGTAATTGACGTGCATGGCGCTGACCGCCCGCCTGCCCGCGACGGAGACCGCCACATCCAACAGGCAGATCGAGTCGCGGCCTCCCGACAGCATGACCAAAACCGGCCTCTCCGGCACGAGCAGACCGCCCGCGCGGACACGCGCGACGAGCACCTGGCTAGCGTTCATCGCCGCCACAGTGCGAGTCTATTGGCACGGTGCCGCAGCGAGCCTCTACGCTCGCGGCCGGTGCGTGACCTCGTCCACATCCACCAGACGGCCGAGCTGGCCGAGCGCGTGCTCCTGCCGGGCGACCCGGGACGAGCGCTGCGCCTTGCCCAGGGGCTGCTCGAGGCGCCGCTGATGCTCAACCACAACCGCGGCCTGTGGGGTTACACGGGCATCGCCGCAGACGGGCTGTCGCTCAGTGTCCAGAGCACGGGGATGGGTGGTCCGAGCGCCGCGATAGTGGCAACCGAGCTGATCCAGCTCGGCGCTCGGCGGCTCGTGCGTGTCGGTACGTGCGGCGCGCTGAGCGACGGACTCGACCTCGGCCAGCTGGTGGTCGTGACCGAGGCGATCGCCGACGACGGCACCAGCACGGCGATCGGCGGGCACGATCGCATGGCACGCATCGGCGCGGTGGGCTCGCGCCTGCCGGCGGATCTGCTGGCCGCTGGCCGAGCGGCGGAGCCGCCCGCGCGGGCCGCTACCGCCGTCTCCAGCGACCTGTTCTACGGTGCCGAGCCCCACTTCGAGCGCTGGCGCGCCGCAGGGGCGATGGCGGTCGAGATGGAGGCCGCCGCGATCTTCACCGTGGCGGCTCGCGCCGGCGCAGAAGCCGGCTGTGTGCTGCTGGTCTCGAACGTGATCGGCGCGGCGGACTACATCGACGCCGACGCGCTGCACGCCGCCGAACTCAGGCTCGGCGCGGTGGCCGCTGCGGCGCTGCGCGTGGCCTAGCGGGCGCTGGCCGGCCAGCTCGCCACGGCCGCCGTTCAGCCTGCTGAGTCGAGCTTCTTGTCGAGCTTCGCGAGCGTCCGGTCGAGCGAGGCCAGCCGCTTGTCGAGCTTGGCCAGGCGCGCCTCGAGCGCGGACTCGTCGCGAGGCTGCTCCAGGCGGTCTGAGACTCCCTGAAGCGCTTCCTCGACCCCCTCGAGCCGCTGGGAGACGGAGCGCAGCCGCCGCGTCAGCCGTTCCAGATCTGAGGCGGACGGCAGGTTGAGCGCGCTCATGGCGAGCTCCTGCGCGCGCCCGGCGCGCTCCCTGACGTCAAAGGCGGTGGTCAGCGTGCCGCTCACCAGCGGGCTCTTCAAGAGGTCCTGAGCAAGGCGCCCCAGCGCCTCCTCGCCCTGCTGGGTGAGCCTGACCCGGAAGCC
The DNA here is from genome assembly GCA_027449125.1 of Solirubrobacterales bacterium. Lineage (GTDB taxonomy): Bacteria > Actinomycetota > Thermoleophilia > Solirubrobacterales > Solirubrobacteraceae > Palsa-465. The sequence continues at coordinate 206,363 of DAIDME010000089.1, forward strand.
GTCGTGACCCGCGTCCATGCGCTGATCTTAGCCCGTCCCGGGCAGCCGGCCCGGGACCGCGATAACGCTGCCGCCCACCATCGGACAGGGCCGTGCGACAGGTGCCGGCGACGGGCTTGACGAGCGACACATCTTGATATATCGTTGACGCATCGTGATACATGCGAAAGGACATACCGATGCGAAGTGATCGTTGCCCAGATCCAGAGGGTCTGTTGGGCGAGCAGGAGTTCGGCCGCGGCGCGCACGCGCGCTGGAACGGTCCCGGCTTCGGCCCCGGCGGCCGTGGCTTCGGCGGCCCGGGCGGGTTCGGCGGCCCGGGCGGTTTCGGCGGCCACGGCCGCCGCCGCCGTGGCGACGTGCGCCTGGCGCTGCTGATGCTGCTCTCGCAGGAGAGCCCGCTGAACGGCTACCAGCTGATGCAGGGACTCGAGCAGCGCAGCGACGGCCGCTGGCGCCCGAGCCCGGGCTCGGTCTATCCAGCGCTCCAGCAGCTTGAGGACGAGGGCCTGATCCGGGCGCTCAGCCGGGAAGGCGAGTCGGGCCGGGCGTTCGAGCTCACAGACCACGGCCACTCCCACCTGACCGAGCACAAGCCGCCACGCGCGCCGTGGGAGGCCGGCCCCGACGAGGACGCGCATCCACGCGCACGCCTGCGCCACGCGGTCGGCGGCGTGATGCGCGCGGTGATGCACGTCGGCCAGGACGGAACCCCGGAGCAGCTGGACGAGACGCTGAAGATCCTCGAGGACACGCGGCGCCAGCTCTACCGCCTCCTGGCGGGCGACAAGTGAGCCGTAAGCTCTTGGTATGAGCACGGCAGCCACCCAGGCGATCACCGTCGAGAGCCTGCACAAGCAGTTCGGCGACTTCGAGGCCGTCAAGGGCGTCAGCTTCGAGGTTGGGGCCGCGGAGGTCTTCGGCTTCCTCGGCCCCAACGGCGCCGGCAAGAGCACGACGATCAACATGCTCTGCACGCTGCTGACGCCGACCTCCGGAAAGGCAAGCGTCGCCGGTCACGACGTGGTCCGCGAGCGCGACGATGTCAGGCGCAACATCGGCCTGGTCTTTCAGGACCCGACGCTCGACGGCTACCTGACCGCGGCCCAGAACCTGAAGCTGCACGCCGAGCTCTACGGGGTGCCCACCAACCTGGTCGCCCCGCGCATGGAACAGGTGCTCAAGATGGTCGGGCTCTGGGACCGAAGGGACGGCCAGGTGATGGCCTTCTCAGGCGGCATGCGGCGCCGGCTGGAGATCGCCCGCGGGCTGATGCACTCCCCGCGCGTGCTGTTCCTCGACGAGCCGACGATCGGCCTGGATCCGCAGACGCGTCGTTCGATCTGGACCTACATCCGCCAGCTGCAGGAGCGCGAGGAGATCACGATCTTCATGACCACGCACTACATGGACGAGGCCGAGTGGTGCGACCGGATCGCGATCATGGACCAGGGTCAGATCGTGGCGCTCGACACGCCCGAGCGGCTGAAGGCGGGGGTCGGCGCCGACCGTGTGACGATCCAGACGGACGACAACGAAGCGGCGATCACCGCCTTGCGTGAGCGGCTCGGGATCCAGGCGCTGATCGCGGAGGGCGCGGTCACCTTCAGGATCGAGTCCGGCGAGCAGTTCGTGCCCCGCCTGTTTGCCGAGTTCGATCCCGCCCGCAACCCCGACCTGCCGGCGATCAGCGGTGTCAGCGTCTCCCGCCCCACGCTGGACGACGTGTTCATGTCCTTCACCGGCTCGACGATCCGCGACGCCGAGGAGGATCCCTCCAAGCTCAGAAACCGCGTGATGATGCAGATGATGGGAGGACGCAGGTGACCGCCATCGCCGACAAGCCGCTCGACCCCGCCGAGGTGGTACGTGTGCACGTGCCCCGCCGCAGCGCCCGCTCGGAGCTGCGCGCGATCAAGATCGTCTGGCGCCGCGAGCTGATCCGCTTCGTCAACGACCGCATGCGCATCGTGACCTCGCTGGTGCAGCCCTTCCTGTTCCTGTTCGTGCTCGGCGGCGGCCTGCAGCGGCTCGCCAGCGCCGGCACCCACGGGGTCAACCTGAAGACCTTCATCTACCCGGGCATCCTCTGCATGACCGTGATGTTCACGGCCATGTTCAGCGCCGCGTCGATCGTCTGGGACCGCGAGTTCGGCTTCCTGCGCGAGATGATGGTCGCGCCGGTGCGCCGCAGCTCGATCGTGATCGGCAAGTGCCTCGGCGGCGCCACCGTAGCGGCCGCCCAGGGCGTGGTCGTGCTGGCGATCGCGGGCCTGGTCGGCGTCCCCTACGCGCCCGGCCTGATCCTCGGCGCGCTCGGCCTGCAACTGCTCCTGGCCTTCGCGATCACCGCCTTTGGCCTCAGCGTCGCCATCCGCATCAAGCAGATGCAGTCGTTCATGGGCGTCATGCAGATGATCGTGATGCCGATGTACTTCATTTCCGGCGCGCTCTTCCCCTCGAGCGGCCTGCCGGCGTGGCTGACGGTGCTCAACCGCATCGACCCACTCGCCTACGCCGTCGACCCGATGCGACGGCTGGTGTTCGGCCAGCTCGACATATCGGCCGCGGCCCGCAGGGCGCTGGACCCCGGCATCCACTGGTGGGGCTGGCGCATGCCGGCGGTGCTGGAGGTCGGGGTCGTGCTGCTGCTCGGACTCGGCCTCCTGGCCGTGGCGATCTGGGAGTTCTCGGCCACCGAGTAGACGGGGGGACGCTCGCTCGGGGCCGCCGGCCAGCGGGCCGGCAGCCCCGCTGAAGGCGCCGGTCCACGGACGCCTGCACCGCAGGTATTGTTCGCGCCAATGGGGTACGTCCCGGATCGGGAGGTGATCGGGCGCTACGCGCGGCTGCTGGTCGAGTTCGCCCTGGGGCAGGGCGAGGGGATCGCGCCCGGTGACGTCGTTCAGGTCAACGGCACGGAGGCCTGCAAGCCGCTCTACGTGGAGGCATGCCGGGCCGTGTGGCGAGCCGGCGGGCACGTGCTCCACTCCTACATGCCCTCGGAGGACGAGCAGGACGACGTCAGACGCGCCTTCTACGAGCTCGCCTCCGAGGGGCAGCTGACCTTCGTGCCAGAGATCCACGCTCGCGCGACCGTCGAGCAGGTCGATCACGACCTCGTGCTATACGCGCCCGCGCGGCCACGGTCACTGGACGGCATCGACCCGGCCAGACAGATGCTCCGCGGGCAGGCGTGGATGCACGTGCGCCAGTGGGAGCAGGAGAAGGAGAACCGCGGCGAGTACAGCTGGACGATCGCCTCCTACGGCACGCCCGGCATGGCCGCGGAGGCGCAGATGACGATCGAGGAGTACTGGCAGCAGATCATCCGGGCGTGCTTTCTGGACCACGAGGATCCGGTGGCGCGCTGGCGCGAGGTGCGCGACACGATCCGCGTCGCCCGCGACCGGCTGAACGCCCTGGAGATCAGCCACATGCACGTCGAGGGACCCGACGCGGATCTGCGGGTGACGCTCGGTGAGCGGCGGCTGTGGCGCGACGGCGTGGGCGCCAACGTGCCGAGCTTCGAGGTCTTCACCTCGCCTGACTGGCGCGGCACGGAGGGCTGGATCCGCTTCAGCGAGCCGCTCTACGCGTTCGGATCGCTGATCAAGGGCATCGAGCTGGAGTTCGAGGGCGGGCGCGTGGCGCGCGCGATCGCCTCAGAGAACGAGCACCTGCTGCACGAGATGCTCGAGACCGAGAACGCCGACCGGATCGGCGAGTTCTCGCTGACCGACGCGCGCCTCTCGCCGATCGACCGCTTCATGGCCGACACGCTGTATGACGAGAACATGGGCGGCCCGTTCGGCAACACGCACCTGGCGCTCGGCAACGCGTACCAGGACACCTACGACGGTGAGCCGGCGCAGCTCGGCCCGGAGGACTGGCGGACGCTCGGCTTCAATGAGTCGGCGATCCACACCGACATCGTCTCCACGGCGGACCGTACGGTGACGGCGACGCTGCGCGACGGCTCGCAGCGCGTGATCTACGCCGACGGCCAGTTCCAGCTGGACGACGTGACGCCCCGACGAGCGGCCCCGTTCGCCACGGGGTGACGGTAGGCTCAGGCTATGAGCTACACCCCAGACCCACAGATCCTCGAACGCTATGGGCACGTGCTGGTGAACTTCGCGCTGGGCGACGGCGAGGGCATCAGGCCGGGCGACACTGTGCTGGTGATCGGCGCCGAGGAGACCAAGCCTCTGTTTGCCGAGGTATGCCGCGCCGTCTGGCGCTCCGGCGGCAACGTGATCAAGGAGTTCACCCCCACCCTGGACGGGCACGTCAACCTCGAGCGCGACTTCTACGAACTGGCCGGCGACACGCAGATCGACTTCTTCGCCGAGAAGATGATGCGTGGGCTGATCGATGAGATCGACCACTACGTCTACATCGCCGGGGAAGACGACCCTCGCGCCATGGCCGACGTCGATCCCCAGAAGATCATGCGCCACCAGGCCGCGGGACTGCCCTGGGTCAAATGGCACCAGGAGAAGGAGGCGGCGGGTCGCCTGCACTGGACGATCGGGCTGTGGGGGACGGCCGGCATGGCGGCCGAAGCGGGCCTGTCGATCGAGGGGTACTGGCAGCAGATCATCAGGGCGTGTTTCCTCGACGACGGCGACCCTGTCGCACGCTGGCGGGAGGCTCAGGCTGAGATCGGTCGCTACCGCGACTGGCTGAACTCGCTGCCGATCCAGCGGCTTCACGTAGAGGCGGAAGGCACCGACCTGTGGCTGACGATCGGCGAGCGGCGCCGCTGGATCGGCGGGGGTGGGCGCAACGTCCCGAGCTTCGAGATCTTCACCTCGCCGGACTGGCGCGGCACACAAGGCCACATCAGCTTCTCCGAGCCGCTGTACAGCCACGGCAAGATCGCCCGCGGGGTGCGGCTCGAGTTCAGGGACGGGCTGGTGAGCTCGGCCACCGCCGATGAGAATGCCGACCTGATCGAACAGATCGTCGCCGCGCCCGGGGGCAACCGCGTCGGCGAGTTCTCGCTGACCGACGCACGGCTGTCGCGGATCGACCACTTCATGGCCAGCACGCTCTACGACGAGAACATGGGCGGCCCGTTCGGCAATACGCATCTGGCCGTCGGCATGTCGCTGAACGTCACCTACGACGGCGACGCCACTGCGGTGAGCGAGGGGGAGTGGGAGGCACTCGGGTACAACCTGGCTGCCGCCGTACACAACGACATCGTCTCAACCACGGACCGCAGCGTGACGGCGGTGATGCGCGACGGATCCCAGCGCGTGATCTACGCCGACGGGCGCTTCCAAGCCGACGCGTAGGCTGCGAGCGAGTAGTCGGCGGCCGGAGGGCGAGTCGGGTGGGGCGCGGCGGCGGGTCGGGGCGCGGGCGCGACGGGTAGGTCGGGGCGGGCGCGGTGGGCGGGCGCGGTGGGTCATAGGCAGCCTGAATGCACAAATTGCCGGGCCCGTTGTCAGTTCTTGCAAATGGTCCCCAAAAAACGCGCGCTTTTGCGCAAACTGCCGGCGAGGGCTGAAGTTTGCGCATTTGTGCTGGTGGCGCGGAGCCACCGGTGCTGGTGGCGCGGAGCCCCCGGTGCACCGCGCCCGCGCCCGCACCCCCACTCCCGCGTCCGGCCGCGCGGCTCCTGTGCGCGCCAGTCAAGCCGCGCGCGCCCGCCACGCCCCCACGGGCAGGCCCATCAACCCTGACGGGGCAGCAGCGTCTCGCGCGCGATCACCATCCGCTGGATCTGGGCGGTGCCCTCGTAGAGCTGCAGCAGCTTCGCGTCGCGCATCAGCTTCTCAACCTTGTACTCCTTGATGAAGCCGTAGCCGCCAAACACCTGCACCGCATCGGTGGCGACCTCCATCGCCGAGTCCGCCGCGAAGCGCTTGGCGTGCGAGGACTCGAGCGTGTTGCGTTTGCCCTGGTCGAGCAACACCGCGGCGTTGTAGGCGGCGAGGCGGCTGAGATAGACCTTGGTGGCCATGTCGGCGAGCATGAACTGGACGGCCTGGTGCATGGCGATCGGCACGCCGAACTGGACGCGCTGCTTGGCGTAGTCCTGCGCCATCTCCATGGCAGCGCGCGCGACTCCCGTGGCCATCGCCGCTACGCCGGGGCGGGTGCGGTCGAGCGTCATCATCGAGAGCTTGAAGCCCTTGTTCTCCTCGCCGACCAGGTGATCAAGCGGGATCTCCACCTCGGGGAATGTGATCGTCGCGGTGTTGGACGCGCGCTGACCCATCTTGTCCTCGTGCTTGTCCACGACCACCCCCGCGTCGCGTGGGACGACGAAGCAGGAGATGCCGCGGTGGCCAGCCTCCCGGTCGGTCTTGGCAAAGACCGTGTACCAGTCGGCGTATTCACCGTTGGTGATGAAGCACTTGGAGCCGTTGATCACCCAGCGGTCTCCCCTGCGGGTCGCCGTCGTCTTCATGCCGGAGACATCTGAACCGGCGTCCGGCTCGGTCAGGCAGAAGGAAGCCAGCAGCGGCGCCTGCGAAAGGCGGCCGAGGTACTCCTTCTTGATCGCCTCCGACGCTGCGAGCGCAACCGGCAGGATCGCCAAGCCATTGCACGTGAGGCTGGTCGCGATGCCCGAGCACCCCCACCCCAGTTCCTCCTCGACGATCGACCCGTCCAGATAGCCGAGTCCGGAGCCGCCGTACTGGACCGGCAGGTGGCCGTTCATCAGTCCAAGGTCCCAAGCCTTGTCGACGATCTTCTGTGGCCAGGTGCCGTCGCGGTCGTACTCCCACGCGACCGGCCGGATCTCCTTCTCGGCAAAGTCGTGGGCCATCTCGCGCATCGCGAGCTGCTCGTCTGTGAGCGTGAAGTCGATCACTTGCGGTCTCTCCTCGTCAGGGCGTTTCAGGCAGCCGGGGCCGGAAAGGAGGGTCGGCTGATTGACTAGTCAGTCAATAGTCGATCAGCTTAGCGCACGCGGCCACGGGCCGGCCCAGCGCGGCGCGCAACGGCCGCGGCCGCGCCAGCGCGGTGCGTCCAGCCAATGGGCGCAACCGCTTCCGTTTGTCGGTGACCGCGCGAGCGGCTAGGCTGCGGGTATGGCTGATTCAGATCGCGTCGAGCTCGAGGAGCTCGTGAACCGTCCCGGAACGTATTTCAACCCGCAGACCGAGGTGCTCCTGATCGTCGACGATTCCCCCGAGATCGATCAAGAGATCTTCAACATGGAAGAGTTCGAGGGCGCCGACTGGGTCCGCATCTCGGATGAGGTACCGGTCGACGAGGACCGGCGCGACGAGCTCTTGCAGCGCTTTCAGGTCCACTACCACCCGGGCTCGGCGTCTGAGCTGGGCCCCGACGACAACGACGACGAGCTGGAGGCCGACGACCAGGAGGTAGGTCGCGATTAGCCCCGGCGGTGCGGGGGTAGAGCACCGCCCGGTGACGCGCTACAGGTTCAGGCTCGCTGGGGCGCTCACGGCTCTTGCGTGGCTCGCTGCCGGCGCGGGCGGCGCGCATGCGGCGAACGTCGTCCTGATGGCTCGCAACGGGCACACTCGCGTTGTCAACAACCGCTTCCTGCGTGGCACGGCCGCCAACCCGAACCTGCCGGTCGCGGTTCCCGTCGAGCCGTGGCTCAGCGGACCGGCGGCAGGGCTGACATTCTCGGCTACACAGCGGCTGCCGCTCGCGACCATCGCTCGCGCGGGCCAGCGGAGAGCCGCCCGCAAACGCCGCCACGGCCCAAGACCCGTCACCTTTGCGCAGGCACTCACACGACTGAGCGCGAGCGGCGCGCTGACGCCCTCGGTCTACGCCGCGGACCTGCACAGCTGGCGCGCCGCGCTTGCGGAGGAACGCCACATCGCGCGCTGGCGAGCCGCCCAGCTCGCTGACGTGACCGCCACCCTCGACGAGCTGGCCACCTACCGGCAGGTCACTGCGGCGAGGCTGCCGGTGCTGCTCCTGACCCTCGAGAACAACGCCAGCTACTGGCGCAGCGGGCGGCGACTCGCCAACGGGACCTCTGTCCAGTTCCAGGGTTCCGAACTCGTCTGGGAGTACTACGCCGGGTCGGGCATCCAGCTCCAGGTCCTGCATACCTTCGGGGAGGCTGACGGATTCTTCGAAGCCGGCCCGATCGACTATCCGAAGCTGGTCACGTTGATGGGCGAGATGATCCCCCTCGCGGTCCACCGTGGCGGCGGCCTCGCCTGGGAGTACTACTTCAACTGGGAGGGGGGACGGCCGCCGTGGGTGAGCGCGATGGCACAGGCGACCGGGCTGGAGGCGCTCACGAACGCCTATCTGGCGACCGGCGATCAGCAATACCTCACGGTCGCCCACGATGCACTGGGGCTGTTCCAGACACCGCCGCCCACGGGCGTGGCGGTGAAGACGCAGCTCGGGACGCGATACCTGCAGTACTCGTTCACGCCCAGGACAAACATCATCAACGCCTTCCTGCAGACCCTCCTGGGCCTCTACGACTACGGTCAGGTCTCGCAGGATCCCCTCGCCAACGCGCTTTACGGCGCTGGCAATCAGGTGGCGGAAACGGAGCTGCCAGGCTTCGTGATCGGCGGCTGGTCGCTCTACCAGCTGGGGGAGCCGGACCCGCTCAACTACCACTTGTTGGTCACCGGGTTCCTGAAGCTCCTCTGCCAGAAGACGCAGATCCCCGTTTACTGCTCCACCTACCAGCTGTTCGCCGGGGACCTGCTGCTGCGCCCGCAGCTCACGCTCCTGACCACCAGCGCCGCCGCCGGTCGGCGCTTCGCGTTGCGCTTTCGCCTCAACAAATACGCCGCTGTCGGTGTGACGCTGGGCTCGCCCGGCCACTACCACATCTACGCCAAGCGCTACTTCCTGGCCGGAACGCGATCGTTCGTGGCGCCGAAGCTGCGCCCAGGTAAATACAGGCTGACTATGTCGGTCACCGATCCGGTGGGGCATTACGCCCAGCTCGCGACGACCCTGCGGGTCTGCCGCGGCGGGTGTCAGCTGGCCACGGCGCCGCTGCTGCCCACCACCGGTGCGGTACCAACGGTCAGTGTGCCGGTGCCCGCGCCGACGACGACGCCGACCGTGGCAACGACCACGACGACCACCACGCCGACCACGACCACCACCACGCCGACCACCACGACCACGACCACGACCACCACGACCACGACCACGACCACGACCACGACCACGACCACAACCACAACCACAACGCCGTCCACCGGCGGCAACCCGCTGTAGCTTTCAGGCAGTGAGCACCCGCACGATCCTCTACACCGGCAAGGGCGGGGTGGGCAAGACCTCCGTCGCCGCCGCGACCGCGTTGCGTTGCGCGGCGGCCGGCCGCAGGACGCTGATCCTTTCCACCGACCCCGCGCACAGCCTCTCAGACTCGCTGCAAACCGCGCTGGGCTCGCAACCCACGCAGGTGGCGCCCAGCCTGCAGGCAGCGGAGATCGACTCCCAGGACGAGCTCGGCAGCCACTGGAGCGGCGTGCAGGCGTGGCTCGGGCGGGTGTTCGCGCGGCGCGGACTCGACCGCATCTCAGCCGAGGAGCTGACGGTGCCGCCAGGATTCGACGAGCTGTTCGCGCTGCTGCGACTCCGCGAGCACCACGAGTCGGGCGAGTGGGACGTGATCGTGATCGACTGCGCCCCCACCGGCGAGACGCTGCGCCTGCTGTCCTTCCCCGAGGCGGCACGCTGGTGGCTCGAGAAGATCGTGCCGCTCGAGCGCGCGATCATCGCCACGGCGGCACCGCTCGCCCTAGGGCTGCTGGACCTACCCCTACCCACCGACGCCGTGTTCGCCGACCTCCAACGCCTCTCGGCAAACCTCATCGCGATGGACGCGATCCTCCGCGACGGCGCCCACGCCACGATCCGACTGGTCATGGCGCCCGACCGCATGGTGATCGGCGAGGCCATGCGGACCTTCACCTACCTGAACCTCTACGGATACCTGACCGATGCGGTGGTCGTCAACAAGGTCTTCCCGGCCGACGTGGGCGGCTACTTCGCAGGCTGGCGAGCCCACCAGCAGGAGCAGCTGGAACTGGTGCGCTCCGCGTTTGCGCCGGTGCCGGTGCTGGAGGTCCCATACCTCGACCGGGAGGTGCTCGGCACCGAGATGCTCGCCATCCTCGGCGGCGAGCTGTATGACGGCGAGCTCTTCGGCGCCGGCCCGCTGGCCGGCGCCTCGCCCGACGCGATCCTGCACACGGAGATCACCCAGACGGTTAGCACCACCGCCGACGGCGCCCTGCTCCGCCTGACGATCCCGTTCGTCGAGAAGCAGGACATCGGCCTCAAACAGGTTGGGTTGGAGCTGATAGTCACCGCCGGAAAGCAGCGGCGCACGGTGATGCTGCCACCCACGCTCGCCGCCTACACGGCCGTGGCGGGGAGCTACGAGGACGGGGCCCTGGAGGTGTCTTTCAAGCGTGAACACTGACCCAGACGACGAGCCGCCGGACGCCGGCTGGCAGGCACCGGAGGAGGAGCCACAGCGGCCTGAGGCCGATCCGCTGCTGCGGCTGGCGCACGAGCTGCTCACCGTGGTGCCGGAGGAGCTGCGCGCACGCTTGGCGGAAGCACTGCGCGCGCTCATCGAAGTGCTCCGGGCCCTGGTCGACTGGCTGCTCGCGCGGCTCGAGCGCGAGGCCGGCTCCACGCCAGAGGTACGGGACATCCCGATCCTCTGACGCAAGCGGCAGTGGCCGCAAGGTTCTGCCTAGCCTGCCGATTACGGGTGCATGGAGCATCAAGAAGGCGAGCGCGGGACGCGAACTCGTGTCCGCGAAGCGGACGGGCAACGGCTGCGGAGCCTGGCGCTCGCGGCCCTGCTGCTGGCGCTGACCGGGATCGGCGTCTCCGTCGCAGCCGCGGCGCGCACGGCTGAGAACGCCGCGGCGCGGTCGCGCGGCGCCTTCAAGCTGGCCGCCATGCAGGCGCAGGCGAACCTCGGCCTGGAGGTGCAGCGTGACACGGACCTCCTGGCCGGCATCGCGGCCTTCATCCAGGAGAGCCCGCGCTACCGCCCGGCAGAGTTTCGGCGCTGGGCGGCGGACACGCGGGCGGTGGCGCGCTACCCCGAGCTGATCGCGATGGCCGCGACCGAGTCGGCACCACGCCCCGGCACCTGCCCGGTGACCACGCTCGCCGGCCAGCCCACGGCCATGCGCTACGCCACGCTTGCCCAGCACAGCATCTGCCACGGCAAGGGCGTCGTCGCGCTCTCGACGCAGGATCCTAACATCGTTGACTTCGGGCTCAGCCTCGGGGGGATCCGCTTCCTGGGGCAGTCTGTAGCCGTCTACCGGACGGCGACCCCGCCGGCCACGGCCGCCGGCCGCCGGCGCGCGTTCATCGGCTGGGCCACGATCGCCGTCGACCCGGCGACGCTCTTGGGCGAGGCCCGCCGCAACCTCGCCGGTCTGGGGCTTGCCCTCACCACCACGATCGACAGGCGTCTCACGTTCACCTCCGGGACCCTCGCCCACAACGCGGTCTGGCGGGCACGGCTCGCCGGTGACCTGACAGAGACCGTCACCGGCACGGTCCAGGGCAGCTCGATCTTCGCCGACGGCAGCGCGCTGGCGGCGCTTGCCGGCGGCAGCGTCGTCTCGGTGCTGCTGGCGCTCACACTCTTCCTGCTGGGAACCGGGCGGGCACGCGCGATGCGGATCGTGGCGGACAAGACCGGCGAGCTTGCCTTCCACGCCCTGCACGACTCGCTGACGGGCCTCGCCAACAGGGTCCTGGTGATGGACCGCATCGGCCACGCGCTGGCGCGCTGCGGCCGCGGCGGCCCCCCGGTCGCCGTGTTGTTCGTCGACCTCGACGGCTTCAAGAACGTCAACGACACGTTCGGCCACAGCGCCGGCGACGAGCTGCTGCGAACCGTCGGCGCACGGCTCGATCGTCTGATCCGGGACACCGACACCGTCGGGCGGATCGGCGGCGATGAGTTCGTGGTGGTGCTGGAGCCCGACGGCGGCGGTCCGGGCCCCGAGCTGGTGGCCGCCCGCGTGCTGGCGACGCTGGCGCAACCGGTCACGCTGGCGGGTGACATCGAGGTGCGCCTGACGGCGAGCATCGGCATCGCGGTCGGCTGCAACCTGGACACCGAGGAGCTGCTGCGCGATGCGGATCTGGCCCTGTATGCGGCGAAGCGGGCCGGCAAGAGCCGCTACGTGGTGTTTGAGGACGCGATGCAGGCTGCCATCGCGGACCGCCTCGGCCTCGAGCTCGATCTCGGCCGGGCGCTTGACCACAACCAGCTCTACCTCGTCTACCAGCCGACCTTCCGCCTGGACGGCCTGCAGGTCAGTGCCGTCGAGGCGCTCGTGCGCTGGCAGCACCCGACCCGCGGCCTGGTCGCGCCCGACGTCTTCATACCGATCGCCGAGGAGAGCGGGCTGATCCTCGAGATCGGCCGCTGGGTCGCGGCCCAGGCATGCATGCAGGCTGCCGCCTGGCGCTCACGTGGTCTGGAGATCTCGATCGCCGTCAACATCTCGGGCCGGCAGCTCGACGAGCCAGGCTTCGTGCAGGACGTGCGGGCGATCCTCGGCTCGGCCGGACTCGAACCGGCGGCGCTCACGCTGGAGATCACCGAGACGTCGCTGATGCGCGACCCCGAGCAGGTCGCGGTTCGCCTGCACGAGCTGAGAGACCTCGGCGTCCGGATCGCGATCGACGACTTCGGCACCGGCTACAGCTCGCTCGCCTACCTCCGCGAGCTGCCGGTCGACGCGCTCAAGATCGACCGCTCATTCGTGAGCGGGCCCGCCAGCTCGGGCGACTCCGCGGCTCTCGTCAACACGCTGGTCGCGCTCGGACGGACGCTGCAGATCGAGACGCTCGGCGAGGGCATTGAGGACGAGAGCCAGCTGCAGCGCCTGCTCGACGCCAACTGCGAGCTGGGTCAGGGCTTCCTGCTCGCGCGTCCTGCGCCGGCGGAGCAGATCGAGGCGTTGCTGGTCGGCTCCGCCGGCACCGAGCCGGTCGATCCGAACGAGGACGGCATCCCCACGAGCTGAAGACGGGCCGCGGCGCGGCGCGCGCTTCTCCCTATATTTGCGGGATGGCCAGCGAACCGCAGAGCGTGGAGGAGGTGTCCGGCGGGCTGCGCTCGGTCGGCTACCTGCCGGACGGCCCCACCGCGCTCGTATCGTTTCTGGCAACCAAGCTGGGCAAGCCGGTGCTGGTCGAGGGCCCCGCCGGCGTCGGCAAGACCGAGCTGGCCAAGGCGCTGGCGAAGTTCCTCGGCCGCGAACTGGTGCGTCTGCAGTGCTACGAGGGTCTCGACGAGGCCAAGGCGCTGTATGAGTGGAACTACCGCAAGCAGCTGCTGAGAATCCAGGCCGAGTCCGGCAACGCCGGCTGGGACGCGGTCCAGGACGACATCTTCGGAGAGCAGTTCCTACTCGAGCGGCCGCTTTTGACCGCGATCGCCGCGAGCGAGCCGGTGGTGCTGCTGATCGACGAGATCGACAAGACCGACCAGGAGTTCGAGGCGATGCTGCTGGAGCTGCTCTCGGACTTCCAGATTACGATCCCCGAGCTTGGCCGGATCGAGGCGAGAACCCATCCCGTCGTGCTGCTCACCTCGAACAACAGCCGTGAGCTGACAGAGGCGCTAAAGCGCCGCTGCCTGTATCTGTGGCTCGACTATCCCGAGCTCGAGCACGAGCTTGCGATCGTGAGGATTCATTCGCCGGATCTGCCCGAGACCATCGCCCGCAAGCTCGTTGAGGTCGTGCAGATGGTCCGGGAGCTCGACCTCAAGAAGCCTCCGAGCATCGCGGAGTCGATCGACTGGGCCAGGGCTCTGCTGCTGCTCGGCGCCGACGACATCGACCAAGCCGTGTTCCGCGCGACGATGAGCGTGATCGTCAAGCATCGCACCGACCTGGACACGGTGGCCGAGCGTGTCGGCGTCCGGCTCGAGCCCGCTCGGGCAACCTGAAGGCTCGCCGTGTCCGGCGACCGGGTCGACTTCGACGGACAGATCGTCGCCTTCGCCGAGGACCTCCGTGCGGAGGGCGTGAGCGTCGGCACCTCCGAGCTCCTGGATGCCTTCAGCGCCCTGGAGCTCGTCGCCTGGGGCTCCGCAGGCGACTTTCGTGAGACGCTGGCGGCAACCATTGCGAAATCCCCGGAGGACCGGCGGCTGTTCGCGCTCGTCTTCGAGCGCTTCTTCTTCCGGGCGGCCGAGCTGCAGGCGCTCAAGCTCGATGTCGCCGAGCCACAGACCCGTTTTGGCGAAGGCGAGCTGGACCTGGACGAGCTCCGCCGGCAGATCGCACGGGCGTTGAGCGACGGCTCCGACCCGGATCTGCGTGACCTGGCGAGACTGGCGATCGCCGCTTTTGGCAAGGGCCAGGGCTCAGGCGTCCTGGGCGTTGACGTCCAGCGCATCCGCCGCGCACTGGGGCTGCGCAGCGAGCGCCAGCCGGAGCTGCCCGAGGACGATCCGCGGCACGACGGCATCCCACGCGAGCAGCTGCGGCGCTTCGAGCAGGCGCTGCGCCGCGAGCTCGAGCGGGTGCAGATCGAACGAAACCAGGCGCTGCCACCCAAGCGGGCGCTGACCGACCTGGACCGCTCACTCCCCGGGGGACCGGTGCAGGATCTCGCCGCCGTGCATCGCGTGGTCGCGCAGCTGCGCCGGCGACTCGCCTCAGGAGGCCACGAGTTGCGGGGCCACAGCCGTCATGCGCACGTGGACGTGCGCGCGACGATGCGCGCGTCGCTTCAGACAGGCGGCGTGCCCGTGACCCTCAAGTACCGTCCACGTCGCCCGCGCCGACCTGAGCTGTTCGTGCTCTGCGACGTCTCCACCTCGGTGACGAGCGCGAGCACGTTCTTCCTGAGCATCCTGCACGCGCTGCACGACGTCTTCCGCAAGCAGCGATCGTTCGTCTTCATCGAGCGGATCTCCGAGGTGACCGATGTCTTCCTGCGCGAACGGGACTTCCGCACCGCCGCCGCCGCGATCAGCCGAGACGCGGGCGTCGCCGACATCTCGGGCTATACCGACTACGGGCGCGTCTGGAGCGAGTTCCTGGCCGAGATCGAGGACGAGCTGCACCCACGGGCGACGGTGATCGTGCTCGGGGATGCACGCACCAACGGCCGCCCTCCGCGCGAGGAGCTGTTCGCGGCGATAACCGCCAGGGCCGGCCGCACCTTCTGGCTCAACCCCGAGCCGAAGCTCTACTGGAATTACGGCGACAGCGTGATCTCCGCCTACGCTCAATATTGTGAGGCGTTCGAGTGCTGGCGCACGGACCAGCTCGAGGATTTCGTGCGTGCCCTGACGAGACCGCGCGTGAGTTGATCTCGCTGGAACGGGTTTCACGGGCGTTCGCCGGGCGCCGCAGCGCCGGGCCGCTGACGGTGCTGAGCGAGGTCTCGTTGCAGGTGCGAGCCGCGGAGACGATCGCGGTGGTGGGACCCAGCGGCTGCGGCAAGACGACGCTGCTCGAGTTGATCTGCGGGCTTCAACAGCCCGACTCGGGCAGCGTGCGCTGCCCGCCCGCGGCGCTGATGCCGCAGCGTGACCTGCTGCTGCCGTGGCTTTCCACCGTGGACAATGCTTCGCTTGCGCTGCGCGTCCAGGGCCTTGACCGCCGCCGGGCTCGCGCGGCCGCGTTGCCGTGGCTCGAGCGCTTCGGCTTGGGCGGGTTCGAGCGCGCCCGTCCGCACGAGCTCTCGGGTGGCATGCGCCAGCGCGTCGCCTTCCTGCGCACGCTGCTGGCCGGCAAGCCGGTGCTCGCGCTGGACGAGCCGTTCGCCTCACTGGACGCGATCACGCGCGCGCAGATGCAGGGCTGGTTGTCACGGATCCTCGAGCAGGAGCAGCGCACCGTCGTGCTGGTAACCCACGACGTGGAGGAGGCGGTGTTGCTGGCCGACCGTGTCCTAGTGCTCTCACCGCGTCCCGGCCGCGTGCTCGCGACGATACCGATCGCCGTGGCGCGCCCCCGGTTGCGGTCAGACCCCGCGGTCGTGGCCCTCCGTGCACAGGCGCTTGACGCACTGGGGTCGGGGGCGTGAGCAGACGGCTGAAGCTGCTCGCACCGCTGCTGACGGTCGTGTTGCTGCTCGGAGCCTGGGAGCTCTACGTGGATGCCGGCGCCGTCAGCTCGCTCGTGTTGCCGGCGCCGCACGCAGTGCTCGCGTCGCTGTTCACCGACCGCGCCGCGATCTGGCACAACCTCATGCCGACGGCGGAGGAGATCCTGCTCGGACTGGTCGTGGCCGCCGTGGTCGCGCTGGCGGTCGCCGTGATGCTGCACCTGTCGAGCTTCGCACGGACAGCCGTCTACCCTCCGCTCGTCGCCACCCAGGCGATCCCGATTCCGCTGCTTGCGCCGCTCCTCGTCACATGGCTCGGGTTCGGGCTGCTGCCGAAGCTCGTGGTTATCGCGCTCGTCTGCTTCTTCCCGATGGTCGTCACGACCATGTCTGGGCTGGCGTCGGTGGACCCGGATCTGGTGAAGCTGTTGCGTACCTTTGACGCGGGACGGCTGCAGACGTTCTGGCGGGCGGAGCTGCCCAGCGCGCTGCCGGGACTTTTCGCGGGCGCCAAGCTCGCCGCGGTGCTCGCGGTCATCGCCGCGATTCTGGGCGAGCAGGCGGGCGCGAGCTCCGGACTCGGGTATCTGCTGACCGTGACCGTTGCCAACCTGGAGATGGCCGAGGCGTTTGCCACAGTGCTGGTTCTGATCGCGTTCGCCATCATGCTGTTCGCGCTGCTGAGCTTCGCCGAACGCAGAGCGGTGCCCTGGATCCACCAACGCAGCGATACTGAAGTCCGATGAGACAGCAAAGACTCAGCTCCCGACCCGCGGCCAGGGCAGTCGCCGCGCTGCTGCTGGCGGCCGCGGTCGCGGGCTGCGGCGAGATCAAGAACACCTTCACACCGGCGCCGCACTCGGCAAACCAACTGACCGTCGCGCTGGCCGGCCGCCCCAACGCCCTCTACGCCGGGCTCTACGAGGCGCTGGCCCTCGGCTACTTCCAGCAGACCGACATCGACGTGCACATCGTCGTCCCGGCGCCCGGCCAGGATCCGCTCACGATGCTGCATGACGGCCAGGTACTGCTCGCGTTCTCCTCGGAGGTCAACGTCTTTCTGCACCGCAACCGGAACCAGCCGGTGGCGGGCATCGCGGCGATCATGCACGCGCCGCTCAACCAGGTCAAGGTGAGGACGCCTGCGGCCAAGTCCTCTGGCGGGGTGGCACCGAGCGCCAGCCGGCCGTCCACGTCTCGCACGCACGGCAAGCGGAGCACCCCGACCGGCAAGCCGACGGTCACGACACTGACCGAGCCCGACGAGCGCTTCTGGCCGGCGAAGCTGCGGCGGCTGCTGGCACAGCCCGGCTACCCCACCTACGACGGCCTCGTGCTGGTCGCGCGCGGAGAATCGATCAGCGGCTATCCGGGTCTGGTGAGCCGCTTCGCGCAGGCGCTGGCCCGCGGCTACCGCGCCGCCCAAGCCGACCCCGGGCAGGCGATCACGACGCTCATCAACGCGGTTCCCGCACTGGCCGTGCGAGCACAGTTCGAGCGCGCCATGCTCGACGCGGCGCTGCCGGAGATGTTCCCGCGCGGGCTGCCGGTGTGGGGCTACCAGCGCGAGGCGGAGTGGAACACATTTGGTGACTGGCTGAACCGCAACGGCTTCCTGACCGACCCCAACGCCCTGCTCGAACTCGGCCAAGCTTCCACCAACCAGGATCTGGCGGGGTTGGGGATATAGGGTCGCCGGCGCCGGCGGCGAGCTTGGCCTGTTGTTCAGCCCCCCGCGTGCAGGATGTAGCTGGCCGCGAGTCCCTGCCAGCGCCCGAAGCGCGCGAACAGGGCACGTACCTGACCCTCATCGGCCCGCGCGTACGGGTCTCCTCCAGATAGCCAGCGTCCTGCGAACTTAAGCAGGCCGAGGTCGCCGGCGGGGATGCGGTCGAGCCTGCCCTGGCCCGTGAGCGCGAGCACCTCCAGCGTCCAGGCGCCAACACCGGGGATCGCCGCGAGCCGTCGCCAACCTGACTCCTGCACCGCCTCATCCGTGCTGGCCAGGTCGACGCGGCCCGACCCAACTTCGCGCGCGACCCTGATGAGGGTGATGGCGCGGGAAGGTGCGAGGTCGAGGGCGGCGAGCCGGGCGGGCGCCTGCGCGGCGAGTACCGCCGCGCTTGGCGAGTCACGCAGACCGCTGCCAGCGTCACGGCGACCGAACACGGCGACCAGTCGCCGCTGAATCGCCGCGGCCCGCTCGTACTCGATCAACTGCTCCGTGACCGCCCAGGCCAGCGCCTCGAACGGGTCCGGACGACCAGGCGGCCGCAGTGTCGGGTTGGCTCGCACCGCCGCGCCGATCATCGGGTCGCCGGCGAAGCGCGTGTGGAAGTCGCGCAGATCCAGGTCCACGCCAAGGGCTGCGCGCATCCGCCGGATCGCGCGGGCTGCCGGCTCGCGGGCGGCGGCCCGCGCGCCGATCAACACCTGACCGCCGGTCAGCTGGGCGACCCTGAGCTCCACCGGCACCTGCCCGTCGCCACAGCGCTCGTGCAGCAGCCGGTGCAGAACGCCACGCCGTACCGGACTCAGGCCGTCCATGCCACTGCGCCGCGTCAGCCGGAACGGCCACGCCGGCTGCACTTCGACGCGCAGCTCGCAGAGCGCAGCACTCACGCGAGGCGACGGACCGAGACCAGATACGCGCGCGTCTCGCCGGGCAGCTGACGCTGGGCGGCGGCTCCCACAAGCGGGCGCTCGGGTCGTGGCTGCCCGTAGCGCCTGAGCAGCGCCATGGTCGCCGCCCCCGCTAGAAAGCCACCGGCGACGAGCGCTGCCGCATGCACCGCGACCGCCGCATCCGGTACGGGCAAGCGCTCCCTGGCGAGGTGCTGAAGCTCGCGCGGCGCGTCGGCGGCGAGCCCGACCGCGAGCGTGTCCCTCTGCTCTGGCACAAGCTCGCCGTCTAAAAGCTCATATTCGTCGATCTGCTCCGCGGACATGGCTAGAAGCGGATGGTGACAGCATCGGCGGCGCTGTCAACGTTACGCTCTCTAGCGATGACTGCGATCGATGTCTTTGCCAAGGCCCGCGAGTTTGAGCGCATCGAGCAGCTCAACGCGGCACGCGAGATCGGCGCGCTCCCCTACTTCCACGTGCTGGAGGGACCAACGCTGCCGGTCGTCGAGATGGAGGGCCAGCGACGGATCATGCTCGGCTCCAACAACTACCTGGGCCTGACGGGCGACGAGCGCGTGAAGCGGGGCGCGCGCGACGCGCTGGATCGCTACGGCACCGGTCTCACCGGCTCGCGGCTCCTGAACGGCACCACCGGGCTGCATGTCGAGCTCGAGCGCGAGCTGGCTGAGTGGTTCGGCACCGAGCAGGCGCTCGTGTTCACCACCGGTGCGCAGGCCAACCTGGGCGCGCTGGGCACGATCCTCGACGCCCACGACACGGTGATCGCCGATTCCGGCGATCATGCGTCGATCCTCGACGGCTGCCTGCTGTCGCAGGCGAAGCTGCGGCCGTTTCGCCACAACCGGCTGGATCTGCTCGAGAAGCGCCTGCAGGCCGCTCAGCAGGACGGCGGCGGGATCCTGGTGGTCGTGGACGGTGTCTACTCGATGGAGGGAGACCTGGCGCCGCTGCCCGAGATCGTCGCGCTGGTCAAGGCTTACGGAGCGCGCCTGATGGTCGACGAGGCGCACAGCTTCGGCGTGCTCGGCGCGCGCGGCGCCGGCGCCTGTGAGCTGTTCGGCGTGGAGGGCGACGTGGACCTGCGGATGGCGACCTTCTCCAAGTCGCTGGCCTCCTGTGGTGGCGTGATCGCCGGCTCGGCCGAGGTGATCGACTACCTGCGGATCGCCGCTCGCCAGTTCCTGTTCACCGCCTCGGCGGTACCGGCGGCCGTCGGCGCGACGCTCGCCGCCGTGCGCATCTGCCGCTCCGAGGAGGGCCGCGAGCTCTTCGCGAAGGTGCTCGCCAACGCCGCCTACCTGCGTCGTGGGCTGGCGGAGCTCGGCTTCTGGGTGCTCCAGCCCGAGGCCCGCCCCGACGGCCCCGAGCTGATCACCCCCATCGTCCCGGTGGTGGTAGGTGATGACTGGAAGGCCGTCTTCCTGTGGAAGGCGCTGTATGAGGCGGGTGTCTTTGTCAACGTCGCGATCCACCCCGCGGTACCGCCGGCGGGAGCGCTGCTGCGCACGAGCGTGATGGCCACGCACGACCTGAGCACGCTCGACGAAGCGCTCGAGGTCTTCGCTCGCGCCAAGCGCGAGTTCGAGGCCGAGCACGGCCCCCTGCCTGATGGCCGCGATTAGGAATTTCACGCTCTAAGCACACGGATCGCGATTTGTGACCTTGCTGTTACCGACGTGCTCGCGCTAGCTTGACGTCTGGTTGTAGAGGGGTCACTCGCCGGGACCCGCAAGCTCGAGGCCGAGGGCGGCAACGAGCGTGCGTCGCGCCGTTTGAGAATTTCAACTTCACGCATCCGACACGGGTGTCGCGTGAGCCTGCCATCGCGCGGGCCGGAAGGAGCAGATCAGCATGGAGACGAGAGTGCAGCGATGACCGACACGCTTCAGACGCCGACAGACCCGCAGCGCCTCCGCGCCCTGGAGCACGCCAACACCATTCGCCTAGCGCGCGCCGAGCTCAAGCGGCGCATAGCCGCCGGCGGCGTGTCGGCCGCCGAGGTCATCCTCAACTGCCCCGAGGCGGCCACCCGCTGGACGGTCGCTGAGCTCCTGCTCTCACAGCCGCGTTGGGGCAACACACGTGCACGCAAGTTCCTGGAGCGCAACGGCGTCTCGGAGATCAAGCCGATCGGCTCTCTGACCGAGCGCCAGCGGCGACTTTTGGCCGAGCAGCTCAGCAAGCGGCCGCTGCCCGCGCCAACGCCCGACCAGGCCGATGACGCCGAGCCGTCGCCCGCTCGTCCAGCTGGCTCTGCGCGCGGCCTGGTCTGCGCATAGCAGCCAACCCGCGGTCTGGCTTGCGCGCAGCACTGGCCGCGCAGGCCCAGAGCCAACCGGGCTCGGTTCCGTGCGGACCGGCGCGACGTTCAGGTGCCGCTCAGCTCGAGCCGCCAGAAGGTCGTGGCGCCAGCCGGCACGCCGTGGCCCGAGCGGCTAGCGTGCTCGATCGCGATCAGCTCGCCGCCGACTACATCTAGCCCCTGAAGACCCTGCGGCGCGAGGTTGGCCGGCGGCGTGTCGCGAACCTGGACACGGCGCCAGACGCGTCCGCTGGCCGAGAACCAGAAGGCTGTGTTGGTGGCGTCGTAGAGGACGACCCCACCGTGAGCGGCCAGCACCTCGGGAAAGGCCGTGGGCGCGTAGCGCCGACCACCGGCAAGCGGCAGCGCCCCCTGCACGCTGGCCAGCCGCCAGCGGCGCCCGGTCTCCGAGTACCAGAGCTGGACGCGGCCGCTGGGCGCAACCGGCGCCGGGGTGCGCACTGTCACAAGCGTCCGGCCGACCGCGCCCAGGCTTCCGTAGATGGAGTCACGCAGCGCCGGCGGGACGCGCAGCGTCGCGGCGATCCGCCAGCGCCCGCCCGTGGATGAGCGCAGGATGACGATCCCGTGGCCGTGGTCGGCCGTGCCGGCTGCTTGGAGGCCCGCGCCCTGCAGCACATGTGAGAGCCGCACCCCCTTTGGCAGCACGGCAGGGCGCAGCCGCAGGCTGCTGGCGGCCGCCCAGGCCAGCGGCAAGTGGCTGTCGCGCGGCGGCAGACTGGTGCCGTTGCCGACCAGCAGCACGCGACGCCCGCCGTCAAGACTCGTGCCAGAGATCCCGCCGTCGGCCAGACCGACCGGGAGCCTCACAGGCCGCCAGGTGCTGCCGTTGGCCGTGCGCCACAGGGCGCTGAACTCACCCGAGTCGCCCAGCAGCAGTGCGCCGCGCAGCGGCAGGAGCCACTCGCCCTGGCCGCCGCCGAGCGACGTCGCGGCATAGACGGCACGCCACCGGCGTCCGTGCACCGATCGCCACACAACCGCGCAAGAGTTACCCGCAGGACAACCGCGTGCGCCTGGGACCCGCACGCGCCCGGATCCCTGGCTGGCCGCATACAGCACGCCGCGCCAGCGCACCACGTCCGTGACGATCGCACCGGGCGCAATGTAGGCGCCCGGTGCAGAGAGCTCATCCCAGACGCCCAGCGGCGCCCGGCCGGGGCGGGCACCAGCGGCGGCGCGCGCCTCCGGCGGTCGCGTGGGCGAGTCGCGGCCTGCCCCAAGCCCGGCCGCCAGCGCCGCACCCGCCATGGCCGCAAGCAGCCAGGCAGCGGCGACGCGCCGACGCCGACGCGGGTGAGCCTCCTCGAAGGGGACTTCGGGATCAGGCGTGTCCCCCGGATCAGGTGTGACCCCGAGATCCAGCGCCTGCCAGCCGCCGCGCTGCTGCAATGAATCCACGTCACTCTCTCCGCCCACCAGTGTAGCCACTATGGTACTACTAGCCCTAGTGCTATAGGCCGTGCATTGGTGGCCAGGCGAAGCGCCGTGATCAGACTCGCCAGCCGCGCCACAAGCGCATATGGTTGGTGGTCCAGCTGGCGTCCAGTTATGCGCAGCACTCGCTGTCCAGCGACCGCCAGCCTCTGGTCACGCAGCCTGTCTGTCTCGAACTGCGCGCGCGTGCGGTGGTACGCCCACCCGTCGAACTCGACCACCAGCCCGAGTTCGGGCCAGTGCGCGTCGACCAGCAAGCCGGCAACCTGGACGTTCGTTGCCGGAAGCGGAAGCTCGGCGGCGCGCAACAGCGAAAGCAGCCTGCGCTCGTAGCCTGAGCGCGTGTCACGTGGCCGGGCGGGCGCCTCCAGCAGCTCCCGCAGCGCCGCGATGCCCTTGGCGCGGGGGTTGCGGCCCAACACGTCGCGCACCTCTCCAGCGCGTGCGAGGCCATGCTCCAGCGCCGCGAACAGCACTGTCTCGAGCGCCATGGCGTCCAGCACGGCTGCACAGTCGAGCAGCGTCCGAGCTGGCGCGGTCACTGGTATGCCCTGCCGGCGCCGGACATCGACGCGACCCAGCGATCCGATCCGATGGATGCGAATGCCCCGCCCCGCCCTGGCGCTGCGCCCCACCACCAACACGTCCACAGGGTCGCCTCCGCGCAGGCACATGGTCGTATCGAGCATCCCCCACAGCTGCGCTGCTGCCAGCCCCGAAACGAGCCCGTCGCCCTTCAGGTATAGCGCGGCTGCCATCATCCGCCCGCGCAGGTCAGCGCCTGGACGGCCGAGCAGATAGACGCCGGGCAGCGCCAGGTGCAACGTGCCGACGCCCAGGCGGTGCGCCAGTGCGCCCCGGCCGATACCGGCCGCCCGCAACTGGGCCAGGTGGACATGCCCGTGCTGGAGGTCCGCCAACCTCGCGACCTCCCGGTCGCCGGTGCCACGAACCTGCTCAAATGCACAAACTGTCCCGCGCAGTGGCAGTTTGCTCTGAGATGCGCGATTTGCGTGCTCGAGTGAGCAAACTGGCGCTGCGCCTGCCAGTTTGCTCACTCCGACAGGTTCGGGGCGGCGGCTCGGCATAAGCTCGGGGCCACCGCCCGACTCGGACTCCGGGCGCAGGCCCGGCTCGGACTCCGGGCGCAGGCCCGGCTCGGACTCCGGGCGCAGGCCCGGCTCGGACTCCGGGCGCAGGCCCGGCACGGACTCCGGGCGCAGGCCCGGCACGGACTCCGGGCGCAGGCCCGGCTCGGAGCCGGGCCCCGAGCCGGGCAAGACCCCGGGCGCCGGCTCGGGGCCGGGCTTCGACAGTGCGGCCGGCTCTGGCAAGGAGGCTCTCTCGATCAATGACACGAGACCGCCAATATGCCGCCACAACGCGGGGCTTCTCAGCAATGTCACAGAATCGGCACACTTTCGCAACCACGTGGCACACCGGCCCCCCACACTCGCCCGGCCCGCTCGATAGTCTCGACGTGACGTCGATCAGGAGAGGCCGGATATGCGCAGACAGCCGAGGCGCGTGACGCGCACGCACTGGAGACCGAGGCCGGCCAGGCTGGTCGCCGCCGCAACTGGCTGCCTGGCAGCCGCGGCATTTGCGGCGACGCCAGCGGCCACGGCCGCCACGCCGGCGTTCGGGACCAACCTGAACCGTCTGGCTGGCCTCACCAACTACCGCTTCATCTACAGCGCCACAAACGACGGCTACAAGCTCGCGATCACAGGCGCGGTGCACGGCCCGCGCGACTGGGAGATCAGCGCCACGGTCCCACTGAAGGAGTCCACCTACGACATCAATGGCCACGGCTACTCGCTCGCCCTCGGCTACGTCAACCCGGTCACGTTCAAAACGCCTAAAGGGCTGACGCACCTGAATGGCGAGTACACGGCCGCCCAGAGCCTGGTCGGCTACACGCACGTCACTGGGATGCGGATCAGCACCAGGGGCGCGTGCAAGGTAGCAGGCGTGCAGGGCACCCACTACGAGCTGTTATCGCCACGCGCGGACAGGAAGCTGCTGGTCGAGACGGTCAGCGCGTGCATCGCGAAGCGCTCTGGCGCACTGCTCTCCTTCGCGGTCAGCGTTCCCTCAGGCTCGGTTCTGAAGACGCTGCACGCGCGCGCGACCAGCGGCAGCTTCACGGTGACCTCCATCGGCCACGTTGGCGTAATCCGCACGCCGAAGGCTCATCACCGGACGCTCTGAGCCGACCGCGCCGCGCATGCCTGGCAGACCGCGGCGCCGGACACCGGCTCTGCGCGCCTGCTGGCCCCGGGCGCAGGATAAGCTCTGAGCGGGAGGCGCATTGGCGGCAGGCAACCAAGCAGGCTCTGGCGGCTACGAAGACCGGCCAGCTGACGCAACGTGGGCACCAGCTTCACGCACTGCGGCCTGGCCGGAGAGCGACCCGGAGCGCGACCCGGGGAGCGACCCGGAGAGCGACCCGGAGCGCGACCTGACGGCGCCCGGCGCCCACGGGGCCGACCATTCGCTGGCCCGCCGCTACCGCGAACTGCTCGACCGGGTGCCCGCGCTGGTTTACATTGCCGAGCCCGGCGAGCTCGGGCGCTGGTTGTTCGTCGGCGCACAGATCGATGCGATCCTCGGCTTCAGTGCCGAGGAGTGGTGCGCTCGGCCAGAGCTCTGGCCCGAGCGCCTGCACCCTGATGACCGCGCGGCGGCGCTCGAGCGTGAGCGTGCGATGGAGCGGCGCGGCGGCGGCGCCTTCACGGACGAATACCGGATGATCCACCGAGACGGACACGTCGTGTGGCTGCGCGACGACGCCCGCCTGCTGCGCGAGCCCGACGGACGCCTGTTCTGGCGCGGCGTGATGGTCGACGTAACCGCATACAAGACGCTCGGCGCGCGCCTGCAGCTGCAGTCCGAGCGCCAGGCGGCCGTCGCCACCCTGGGCGAGCGGGCACTCGAGGGTATGCCCGAAGACCAGCTCTGCCGAGCCGCCGTGGCATCCGCCTGCTCCCTGCTCGGCGCCGACGAGACAGTCATCGCCCACCTCGTGGACGGTGGCAGGAGCCTCCAGCCGCGCTGCTTTCACCCACCCAGGGACGGCGCCGAGCCGGGCCCCACCGCCTCCGGACCCGACACCGCGGCCGGGCAGGCCCTGCTCGCGCGCGCGCCGGTGATCGTCCGCGACTGGGACAGCGAACGACGGTTTCACCGCCCCGAATCGTGGCGCGACTGGCGCTCCACGGCCTGCGTCGCGCTGGACGGACCGCGACAGCAGTTCGGCGTGATGAGCGTCCACTGCCGGACCCCGCGGAGCTTCGAAGCTGATGAGCTCAGCTTCCTGCAGGGACTGGCCAACGTGCTCGCCGACGCACTCGATCGACGCGCCACCGAGGACGAGATCCGCCACCGAGCCGTCCACGACCCGCTCACCGGCCTGCCCAACCGCGTGCTGCTGGAGGACCGACTCGGGCACGCGCTGGCGGGTGCCCGCCGTCGCGGCGAGACCATCGCGCTGCTGTTTCTCGACCTCGACCACTTCAAGCTGATCAACGACAGCCTCGGCCACCAGGCGGGTGATCAGGTGCTCGTGGCCGTGGCGACGCAGCTGCAGCGGACACTCAGGGCAAGCGAAACGGTGGCGCGGCTGGGTGGCGACGAGTTCGCGCTGCTGATCGAGCAGATTCATGGCGCCGAGGATGCGATCGCTGTGGCAGAGCGCATCAGACAGCTGTTCGCTGCGCCGCTGACGATCGGCGCCCGTGAGCACTTCGTCAACTTCAGCATCGGGATCGCGCTGGCCGGTGGAGCCGAAGACGCCGGCGAGATGATCCGCAACGCCGACGTGGCGATGTACCGCGCCAAGGAACGAGGCCGGGGCCAGTTTGCCTTCTTCGACCGGACGATGCGCAAGCAGTTGCTCTTGCGGCTGCGACTGGAGAACGAGCTGCGCCACGCGCTCGAACGGGAGGAGCTGACCCTGGAGTACCAGCCCGTAGTCGCGACGGGCGACAGGTCGCTCAAGGGGGTCGAAGCCCTCCTGCGCTGGGACAGCCGGCACTTCGGGCGGATGAATCCCAGCGACTTCGTAGCCCTGGCAGAGCAGAACGGCCTGATCGAACCGATCTGGCTCTGGGTGCTCGAGACCGCGTGCATGCAGGCTGCCGAGTGGGCGAGCCTGACCGGCGGCGCCACAGCCGTCAATGTGGCCATCAACCTCTCGCCCGTCCAGATCTCGAGCCCCACTCTCACCGGCAGCGTCCGCGATGCGCTCCGTCGGTGTGGCCTCGGGCCGGAGCGCCTGTGCATCGAGCTCACCGAGACCGCGATGGTTCACGAACCGGACGCCGCAAACGCCGTGCTGCGCGAACTCTCGGCGGTCGGGGTGCGCTTCGCCCTTGACGACTTCGGAACCGGATTCTCCTCGCTTGCGTACCTGTCGCAGCTGCACCTCGACGTGCTCAAGATCGACCGCGCCTTTGTCGGCTCCCTGGGTGCCAACGGCCGCGATGACGCGATCGTCACGGCGATCGTCTCGATGGCGCAGGCGCTGTCACTCGAGGTGATCGCCGAAGGGGTCGAGACCCCCGAGCAGGCGCGCATCTTGAGAGAACTGGGGTGCGAGCTCGGCCAGGGCTACCTGTACTCCCGTCCCCTCCCGGCCACACAGATCACTTCCCTGCTGCAGCAGGCGCCGCCATGGAAGCTCGCAACCGGCGTATGACGGCGGACGCCCGCAGGGCACTTTGGACATTTGGATAGTGACCGGACGCGCAGCGTCCTCTAGCTTCAAGTCGCCGCCTGCGTGCGGCGCTTTGAGTTCACGCGCGCCCACGCCGCATGGTCGCGACTAGGAAGGAATAGAGCTAAAGAGCATGTCCCGCATCCGCCAGCAGAACGTATTAGCAGCGCAGTGGACCCCGGACGGGGCCTCACTCGGCACACCCGACCTCACGGTCGCAGACAACCAGATCTTCGGTGAGAACGTCTTCAGCCAGGCGGTGCAGCGCCAGCGCCTGCCCAAGGACGTCTACAAGAGGCTCTCGCAGACGCTGGCCAAGGGCGAGGCGCTGGACACCACGCTCGCCGATGCAGTGGCTCTGGCGATGAAGGAGTGGGCGCTCGAGAAGGGGGCCACCCACTACGCGCACGTCTTCCAGCCGCTAACCGGCCTGACCGCCGAGAAGCACGACAGCTTCTACGCGCCGACCGGCGAGGGCACCGCGCTGGCCTCCTTCTCCGGCAAGGAGCTGATCCAGGCGGAACCGGACGCGTCGTCGTTTCCGACCGGCGGCATCCGCGCCACCTTCGAGGCGCGCGGTTACACCGCCTGGGACCCCACCAGCCCCGCCTTTATCCTCGAGAACCCGAACGGGGCGCTCCTGTGCATCCCGACGGCGTTCGTCTCCTGGACCGGAGAGGCGCTCGACCACAAGATCCCGCTGCTGCGCTCGATGGATGCGCTCTCACGCTCAGCCGGCCGCGCGCTGAAGCTGTTCGGCAAGGAGGTCGGGCGCGTCTTCACCACGGTCGGCCCGGAGCAGGAGTACTTCCTGATCGACGAGCAGTACTACTTCGAACGGCCCGACCTCGTGACCACCGGCCGTACGCTGTTCGGCGCAAAGCCGCCCAAGGGTCACGAGCTGGACGACCACTACTTCGGCTCGATCCCCGAGCGTGTGCTCGCCTACATGCTGGAGGCCGAACGGGAGCTCGCCCGCCTCGGCATCCCGATCAAGACACGCCACAACGAGGTGGCCCCGGCACAGTACGAGATCGCGCCGATCTTCGAGAACTCGAACGTCGGCTCCGATCACCAGCAGCTGACCATGCAGATCCTGCAGAACGTGGCACGCCGCTACGGGCTGGTCTGCCTGCTCCACGAAAAGCCGTTTGCGGGCGTCAACGGCTCGGGCAAGCACAACAACTGGTCGATGGGCACCGACGAGGGCGAGAACCTGCTCGACCCCGGCGACACCCCGCACGAGAACCTGCAGTTCCTGTTCTTCTGCACGGCGGTGATCCAGGCTGTGAACAAGCACCAGGGCCTCCTGCGAGCCTCGATCGCCTCCGCCGGCCAGGACCACCGTCTGGGCGCCAACGAAGCGCCGCCCGCGATCATCTCGATCTTCCTGGGCGACGAGCTGGAGAGGCTGTTCGGCGCGATCGAAGCCGGCACAGCCGGGCAGTCGACGCCTGAGTCGTTCCTCGGCCTCGGCACCCCGGTGCTGCCGCCGCTGCCGATGCACGGCGGCGACCGCAACCGCACGAGCCCGTTCGCGTTCACCGGCAACAAGTTCGAGTTCCGCGCGCTCGGATCGAGCATGTCTCTGGGTCTGCCCAACACGGTGCTGAACACGATCGTCGCCGAGGCGATCGACGAGCTGGCCGGCCAGCTGCAGGACGCACTGGACTCCGGCGCCACGCTCGAGGACGCGCTGCGCCCGATCATCCAGCAGAGCTACGCGGCCAACAAGCAGGTCGTCTTCGGCGGCGACGGCTACTCCGAGGAGTGGCACGAGGAGGCCGCGCGCCGCGGCCTGCTCAATCTGCGGGCAACCCCGGATGCGCTGCCCTACCTGGTCGACCAGCACACGATCGGCGTCTTTGAGGCCTACGGCGTACTCAACGAGCGCGAGCTGCACGCGCGCTACGACGTCTTCCTGGAGCAGTACATCACGAAGCTGAACATCGAGGCCGAGACGGCCGCGGCGCTGGCTCGCACGATGCTGGTGCCGGCCGCGGTGCGCTACAAGGCAGAGCTCCTGGCCGCCGAGGAACCCGAGCTCGCCAGCGACGCGGGCGAGCGGATCGCCTCCTTCCTCGAAGCGATCCGCTCCCTGGAGAGCGCGAATCTCAAGGAGAACCACCCTGAGGAGGACCTCTTGGAGCACGCGCGCTACATGCACGACGTCGTGTTCGCGGCGATGGGCGCCGTACGCGAGGTCGCGGACGCGCTCGAGAAGGAGGTCGCCGACGACCTCTGGCCGCTTCCGAAGTACTCAGAGATCCTGTTCATCAAGTGAGCATGTGGGCGCCGGCCCGCTGGCCGGCGCCCACCCGTACCGCCTCGTTGACGAGATCCGGCGTACTGGGCGGGAACCTGCAGGTTCACGCCCAGCCGCGTGCAATAACCCTCTCGGGAGCGTCCGCCCGGGCCTCCCCGATGGTGGCGCAACCCGAGACGATTGGTGGGGTTTCAGAGAGCCGTGAGGCGTGCGTTGGCAGTTGTGAGTGGACGCGGTGCACTGCTCATGTCGGGCTTGCTGGCCGCGATGCTCGGACCGGTTGCCGCGATCGCGCTCGCGGCCGGCGCGCGCCAACCTGGCGCGTCCCCCACCACGGCGGCGCCGGGTGGCGCTGGCACCGTCACGGTGAGCACCCCGTGCAGCGGCTCGGTGGGATTCAGCTCGACGACCGTCGGGCCAGGAACGGCCGTGGAGACGACCGTGCAGGGGGTGCAGACTGTCACCGAACCGGTCATGGGCACCGGGACGGAGACCTTGACCACCACGGCACCGGCGTCCACGTCCACGTCCACGACCACGACCACGTCCACGACCACGACCACGTCCACGACCACGACGACCACGACGACGACCACAACCGCCACGACGAGCTCCCCCACCACCACAAGCACCGGCACGACCACCAGCATCCCGACCACGACGACCTACACGTACCCGACCACGACCGTCTTCACGGAGCCCGTGCCAGTGACCGAGACCGCGACGATCCCCGGCACCACCACCGTAACCGACACGCCCGCGTGCGTGCGCAGCGCGCCGGCCCCGGCCACGATCCCGGTGCCAGCGGGCAACCCGTTCACGGGGCGTGCGATGTGGATCTGGGTCCTGCGCGACACCGACGCCGGTGACATCGCCGCGATCATCGCCCAGGCGAAGCGCTACGGGATCACCGCGCTGTACGTCAAGAGCAGCGACGGCACCGACTACTGGCGGCAGTTCTCACCGGCCTTGGTCACAGACCTGCACGAGGCGGGAATCAAGGTCTGCGCCTGGCAGTACGTCTACGGAGTGCACCCGATCATCGAGGCCGACCTGGCCGCACGGGCGGTGCGCGCCGGCGCCGACTGCCTGGTGATCGACGCCGAATCTCAGTACCAGTCGCGCTACATCGCCGCCCAGACCTACATCACCCGCCTGCGGCGGCTGATCGGCCAGAGCTTCCCCGTCGGCCTGGCGGGCTTTCCCTACGTGGGATACCACCTGAGCTTCCCCTACTCGGTCTTCCTCGGGCCGGGCGGGGCCCAGTACAACCTGCCGCAGATGTACTGGGCTGACATCGGCACCTCCGTCCAGGACGTCTACGCGATCACCTACGAGTACAACGAGATCTACCGTCGACCGATCTTCCCTCTCGGCCAGCTGTGGAACAGCGGCAGCGGCATGTCCATGGGAGCGATCGAGCAGTTCAGCCTGCTCGCCAGGGAGTACGGCGCAACCGGTGTGAGCTGGTGGGACTGGCAGTCGGCGCCGCGCTCGTACTTCGGCGCGATCACCCGCCTGCCGCCGCTCCCGGTCAGCTACACGGTCAACCGGACGCCGGCGAGCATCTTCCGCGGCAACCGCGGCGATCTGGTGATCTGGGCGCAGGAGCACCTCTACGGGGCCGGCTACCGGATCGCGGTCGACGGGGTCTTCGGACCGCAGACCCAGCGCGCCGTGAGAGCGTTCCAGCGCCGCCACCACCTCAGCTCGAGTGGGGTGGTCAACGGCCCCACGTGGGATGCACTGTTGCGGGTCAGGCCCGTGTCCGTCCACTGGCGCCGTAGGCGGCGGCAGACGGTCGCGTCCGTGGGGAGAGCCCGCCGGGCGCTGGGGCACGGCGGCAGCGCCCTGGCGATCGCAGCGCCGCTACCGAAGTGGATGCGTGGCGTGCGCTCTCACAACGAGCTGCACGGCGACATCGGCGCCGGCTCGCCGCCGACGCGACGGGTGCGCTCAGGCCGAGGCTGAAACGGCATCCGCGTCGAGGACCGTCCCGGACTCGACCGTCAGCCCGCCGATGGGAGCGTCGATCTGGACGCTGCCCCGCACCACCACGTCGGCGCCAAAGCAGACGTCGCCGTTGACGAGCAGGCGGTCTGCTCCCCGCAGCGACGGCGGGCCCGAGGCAAACCTGCGGTCGAAGTCGTCGATCAGGCCGAAGTGGTCCTTGTCGAGCTGAACCTCGGGCGGGCTCGCATCCGGCCGCACCGGCTCGAGCACGAAGCCCTCCGCCATCCGGAAGCAGTCCGAGCGCAAGACGAGCAGGTCGTCCGTGGTCTTCACCGGCACGAAGCGCGAGCGCGGCACCTCCAGCAGGCAGGCGCCGGGGAAGCTCGCGATCGCCGCTCCCATCGCGCTCTCCAGCTGCAGAACGGGCGGCGAGGCGGGCTCGCGCGGGTCGAGCGTCTTACGGTTCACGATCACCGGCAGCTCCAGGGTCGCTCCGGAGGCGAAGCGCTCGGCAAGCGCCTCGAGGTCGATCCACAGCGAATTCGTGTTGTAGTAGCGCCAGTGCCGGTAGTCCAGGAACGAAGCGGCGTCGTCATCCGGGGTCTGAGCGGTCTCGCGCAGGACGAGCTGCCCGTCAGTGCGGCGCCTGGCGAGGTGCCCGCCCTTGCGGTCCGAGGCGGTCCCGCGAACCACCTCCAGCAGAAACGGGATCCGGCCCGCGGCCACGTGCGCCGCGATGCGCGCATCGACGGTGGCCGCCAGGTTGTCGGAGTTGGCGATCATCGCGTGGCGGTACCCTTTAGCGAGCAGCGCGTCGAGCAGCCCAGAACCGACCAGCGAGGCGTAGACGTCCCCGTGGCCGGGCGGACACCACTCGAGCTCGGGCGCCTGCGGCCAGTCGGCTGGCAGCAGCGTGCGGGCGTCGAGCTTTGGCACCATGCTCTGCAGGAACGCCTCTGGAAGCTCTCGGTCGGCGAGCTCCGCAATACTCGCGAGCGCCTCGCTGGTCGGCTGATGCGTGGCCTGGCTGTTCATCAGCACAAGCGGTAGGCGGACGCCGTGGCGGCGGCGCAGCGCGAGTATCTGGCCGGCGATGACCTCCAGGAAGCTCAAGCCCTCACGCGCTTCGAGCAGCGACTTGGGCTGGCGCAAGCCCATCGACGTGGCGATGCCACCGTTCAGCCGGATCACGGCCAGCCGGGCGAGCGCCTCGCGCGGATCCGCATCCGGCAGCTGCGCCAGCCCGGGCACGTCGGGCACGGGCTCGATCTCGGCGCTCGCGATCAGCGTGCGCTCACCGGCCGCCACGCGCTCAATGGCGTGGCTGAAGTGCCGGATCGCCGCCTCGCTCTGACCCGCATCGCGCATCTTCGCGGCGGCGGCAGCCACCGCGTCAGCGCTCACCTGAAAGCCCCCGTCCAAGCTCCTCCAGCCAGGTGGCTGCGTTGCCGTCGCTCGGCGCCCGCCAGTCTCCGCGTGGCGAGAGCGACCCACCGGAGCCGACCTTCGGAGCGTTCGGCATCGCCGAGCGCTTGAACTGGCTGGTCTGGAAGAAGCGCCGCAGGAACACGCCGAGCCAACGCTCGATCTCTGCGAGCGTGTACTCGTTACGCCGTGCTTGCGGAATCAGGTCGGGCCAGAGCCCGCGGTCACGCTTCCCCCAGGCTGCGTGCGCGAGCCAGGCCACCTTGCTGGGGCGGTTGCCGTAACGCAGCACGTGATACAGGAAGAAGTCCTGCAGCTCGTAAGGCCCGACGGTCTGCTCGCTGTGCTGCTCGGGCGTCGCCGCGGAGGCCGACCCTGGCGGGATCAGCTCGGGTGAGATCGGCGTCTCGAGCACCGTCCGCAGCACCGCCTCGAGCGCGCTGCCCGCGCGCGCGCCGAGCTCACCGGTGTCAAGCGCCCAGCGCAGCAGGAACTGGATCAGTGTCTTGGGGACCGAGGCGTTGACGTTGTAGTGGGACATCTGGTCTCCCACCCCGTAGGTGCTCCAGCCGAGCGCCAGCTCGCTGAGGTCACCGGTGCCCAGCACGAGCGCGTCGTGGAGATTCGCCAGGCGGAACAGGTGGGCGGTGCGTTCGCCGGCCTGCACGTTCTCATAGGTCGTGTCATAGACCTCCGCGCCCCCGGCGGCAGGATGGCCGATCGTCTCGAGCATCAGCTGGGAGGCGGGCCGGATGTCCAGCTCGGCGCCGCTTACGCCCAGCGCCTGCATCAGCTCGCGGGCGCTTTGAAGCGTGGTGGCGCTGGTACCGAAGCCGGGCATCGTGTAGGCGAGGATGTTGGTGCGCGGCAGCTGCAGGCGATCCATCGTACGGGCCGCGACGATCAGCGCGAGCGTCGAGTCGAGGCCGCCGGAGACGCCGATCACGACGCGCTCGATGCCGGTGGCCTCAAGCCGTGTCTGCAAGCCACTGGCCTGGATCAGGCTGACCTCCCGACAGCGCTGATCACGCGAGGCGGGATCAGTCGGCACATACGGAAAGCGTGCGACCTCGCGCGTCAAAGGCAGCGCCCTGGTCGGTGGGCGCAGGCGAAACTCGATGCGCCTCACCCGACGCAGAAGCTCGCGGTGGTCGTGGACACAGTCGCCGAAGGAAGTGAGCCGCATGCGGTCAGCGCTGAGGCGATCGA
>DAIDME010000090.1 GCA_027449125.1 Solirubrobacterales bacterium
CACGGTCTGCTCAGTTGGAGGGCTGGTAGCGGCCGAAGACATCGCGCATGGCGCCGCACACCTCGCCGAGGGTACAGCCGTCGCGCAGCGCAGCGCGCAGCGGCCAGAGCATGTTGGCGCTCCCTTTCGCGGCCTGGCGGACCTCCTCCAGGCGTGTTGCGACCAGCTGTGGGTCGCGGCCTGCCTTGAAGGTCTCAAGCCGCGCGACCTGCTGGCGCTCTGAGGCTGGGTCGACACGCATGATCTCCGGGACCTGGAGGTCGTCCTCGACGAACTGGTTGACGCCGACGACGATGTCCTGGCCGGTGCGGTAGCGCTCGTGGTAGCCGAACGCGGACTCCTCGATCTGGGCGCGGATGAAGTCGATCGCTGAGACGGCGCCGCCGAGCTCGTCGACCTTGGCGATCAGCTCGCCGGCGCGCGCCTCGATCTCGGCGGTGAGCGACTCGACGTAGTAGGAGCCCGCGAACGGGTCCACGGTGTCTGCCACCCCGGACTCGTGCTGCAGGATCTGCTGGGTGCGCACCGCGATCCGGGCGGCGTGCTCGCTGGGCAGCGCGAGCGCCTCGTCAAAGCCGTTTGTGTGCAGCGACTGCGTGCCGCCACAGGCGGCCGCGAACCCCTGCAGCGCGACCCGCACGATGTTGTTCTCCGGCTGCTGCGCGGTCAGCGTGACCCCGCCGGTCTGGGTGTGGAAGCGCAGCTTCAAAGACCGCTCGTCCCGCGCGCCGAAGCGCCCCGCCATGATCTGCGCCCACATCCGCCGCGCGGCCCGGAACTTCGCGACCTCCTGGAAGACGTTGTTGTGCGCGTTGAAGAAGAACGCCAGGCGCGGCGCGAACTCGTCCACCGCAAGGCCTGCGTCGAGCGCGGCCTGCACGTAGGCGATCCCGTTGGCGAGCGTGAAGGCGACCTCCTGCACCGCGGAGGCGCCCTTCTCGCGGAAGTGATAGCCCGAGATCGAGATCGTGTTCCAGGCCGGGATCCGCTCGCGGCAGTACGCGAACAGGTCGGTGGTCAGGCGGATCGCGCCGGCGGGCGGGTAGATGAAGTTCCCGCGCGCGATGTACTCCTTGAGGATGTCGTTCTGCACCGTGCCGCGCAGGCGCTCCGAGGCCACGCCCTGCTCCTCCGCGACCAGCTCGTAGAGCAAGAGCAGCACGCTGGCGGGTGCGTTGATCGTCATCGACGTGGACACCTGGTCCAGGGGGATCCCGGCGAAGGCGGTGCGCATGTCCTCGATCGAGTCGATCGCGACCCCGGTGCGCCCCACCTCGCCCAGACAGCGCGGGTCGTCCGAGTCCAGGCCGAGCTGGGTCGGCAGATCGAACGCGAGCGACAGGCCGGTGCTGCCGCGCGCGAGCAGATACCGGTAGCGCTCGTTTGACTCGCGCGCCGAGGCATACCCCGCGTACTGGCGGATCGTCCAGTGCCGCTCCCGATACATCCCCTGATGCACCCCGCGCGTGAACGGAAAGGCGCCCGGCTGACCGAGACGCTCCTCCAGGTCCTCCGGCAGCTCCGCCGCCGTGTAGAGCGGCGCCACCTCGATCCCGGAGTCGGTGAACCGCCGCGGGTCCTCGGGCCCGACGACCGGCGCAAACGACGGCTGCTCTGGCTCGGCCATGGACGGAGCTTACGCGCCGCGCAGAGCACGCGCACAGCGGCGCGCAGTGGCTCTACGCTTGCCGCAATGAAAGTCCAGGTGAGGTTGTTCGCATCGCTGCGGGAACGGGCCGGCACGGCGCTGCTCGAGCTCGAGCTGGCCGACGGCGCAACCGTCGCCGACGCGCTGGCGCAGCTCGGCTGGCTCACCGGCGGGATGCGAGCGGCGCTGGCGGTCAACCGCGAGTACGCGTCGGCGTCCACGCCGCTTGCCCCCGGCGACGAGCTGGCGCTGATCCCGCCGGTGTCGGGTGGGGCAGAGAGCCGTCAAAGCGGCGGGCCAGCGGGCCCGCCGCACGTTCGGGTGAGTGCAGAGCCGATCTCGGCCGCGGCGCTGGAGGAGCTCGTGCGCGACCCGCGGGCCGGGGCGGTCGTGACCTTCCAGGGGGTCACGCGCGAGGTGCCGGCGCTCGAGTACGAGGCCTACGCGGAGATGGCGGTGGCCGAGATCGAGGCGATCGCGGCGGCGGCGGCGGCGCGGCACGGGCTCTGCGCGGTTGCGGTCGAGCACCGGATCGGGGTGGTGGCGCTGTCGGAGGCCTCGGTGGTGATCGCGGTCTCGGCGCCGCACCGCGGCGAGGCCTTCGCGGGCGCGCGCGAGATCAT
This sequence comes from Solirubrobacterales bacterium, assembly GCA_027449125.1. Lineage (GTDB taxonomy): Bacteria > Actinomycetota > Thermoleophilia > Solirubrobacterales > Solirubrobacteraceae > Palsa-465. The sequence goes on from DAIDME010000090.1 coordinate 2,272, forward strand.
CGACGAGCTGAAGGCCCGCGCGCCAATCTGGAAGCGCGAAGAGGGCCGGTGGGCGCAGGGGCACGCGGTGAGCGCGCCCCGGGGGCCCGTCGGCTAGATTGCGCACTTGAGATGACGACCTCACTCGTGACCGGCGGGGCCGGCTTTCTCGGCTCGCACCTCTGCGACGTGCTGCTCGACAAGGGCCACCGCGTGATCTGCGTCGACAACCTGGAGACCGGGACGCTCG
>DAIDME010000091.1 GCA_027449125.1 Solirubrobacterales bacterium
CGGCCCTCAGCTCAACGACCAGCCGGGCGAGATCCTCATAGCTGGGCCGTCCCGCAACACGCTCTGCATCCACCACACACACAACATTCCCTGCAAATCACCAGAATCCTCCCAGCCGCACACCCAGACCTGAACAGTTACAAAACCAGCTCTCCGTTAAACCCAGGGCGTTCCAATTAGCTCCGGACCGGCGTTGAGCATCCTCAACGCCTGGATGAGCGGCGTCAACAGCCTAGTCGAGACGGCCCCGAGCGTCCGGGCTGCGGACAAGCGTGGAGCCGCCTGCAGCAAGTCCACAGCCTTCCCAGCTCCAGACTTTCCGACAGAGCAGATCAACGTCATCAACGACGCGCTCAAACAGTACATGCAGCACAACTCGACCGGAGGGGCCGAGGTCCAAGCGCAAGGCGTTGCCGTCTACCTCCGCTGCTTTTCACCAGCGGTGAATGCGTTCTATCGGATCCTGGCTGCCCGCGGAAAGGAGTTCATGGCACGCTATGCCGTGACGATACGCCGGTTGCAGGCAACGCTGGCCCGGCAGGTATCGGCGATCACGGCCAAGTACGACGTGCCGTTGGTGCCAGCCTCGGGCAGAAAGCGAGGCTGAGATGCCCGAGAGTTCCGCTGAGGCTAGACCTGACCGAAGCCAGCAACGACGGGCCGAGATGCACGCTCGGCAGACAGGAGCGCCGGCCCGGGGGGCGCTCGCTTTTGGTGTCATGCTAGTTCTCCTCGCCGCCGTGAGCGTGACTGCCTACGTGGTCGGGCGGCAAACACGGACACCCGCCCAGATTGCGGCTCACGCTCGACCACCCGCCCCGTCGCTGATCACCGCACCGATACAGCTGACCAAGCCGCGTGCCGCATTCGTGTTCCGGGCGACCGTTGTTGATGATCGCCGCGAAGCTGTTGGGTATCCAGACCCGTCGACTGGCCTTGCCGTTGTCTCAACGCTTGAAGCGGCCGTCGGAAGCTCGATCTCCGAAGGCGCTCTGCTCGGCTCTGTATCGGGCCAGCCCGTGTTCGTGTTCAGCGGCGCTGTGCCGGCATACCAGACCATGTCGCTCGGGAGCTCCGGGGTAGAGGTCGCGGAACTGCAGGCCGGCCTACAAGCGATCGGCATTTCAACGGGTGAAGACACCAGCGGCCACTACGGACCGGGGACCGCCGCCGCAGTCAACAGATTCTACGTGCATTACGGACTTGCGCCCAACACCGAACTTGTGGCCGGCAGCAGCCCACACCGACACCCAGAGAGCTCCGCAACCGTCCCGCTGGGAGAGGTGACGTTCGTGCCCACACTACCAGCAACGGTCATGCACATCACGACGCTCGGACAGAAGCTCGCGACCGGGAAACCATTCGCGACACTCGGCTCTGGAACCCTGTCGCTGACAACGACAATCAATGAGAACACGGCCAGCCTCCTGCGGATCGGTCTCGTAGGCCGCGCAACCTCAGAACAGTCAGACTCGTCGATCGCAGTTCGCGTCATCAAGATCGGAACACCAAGACCGGCGGCGAATCCCGCGGCGGGACCCCAGGTCGCCGTCACGTTCGCTCCATTGAACCGCGCCGCAGCGACAGGGCTTGTTGGGCAGAACCTCGCGGTCCACGTGAGCACCGGTAAGACCCATCTCGAATGGGTCGTGCCCGTGGCAGCACTAGTCACGAACGCCGACGGCCACTCATCAGTTACGGTGCTAGCGCACGGCAAACAGCGCCTAGTTCCCGTACGCGCAGGCTCAGCGCTCCAAGGTTCACAGGTTATCTATCCCAAGCGCGGCACTTTGCACCCCGGCGAAGAAGTTGTTGTTGGGGTCACGGCCCAGTGAGCGCACTGGCGGGACCAGAGACCAAGCGGTCGCTCTTGAGCCTAGATCGAATCGGACGGACCTACGGCGGTCAGCCAGCTGTTCGTGCGCTTTCAACGGCCAGTTTCACCGTAGACGCAGCGGAGGCGCTCGCGATCATCGGCCGGTCAGGATCCGGAAAGTCAACGCTGCTCAACGTTCTCGGACTGCTGGACACCGCCACAGAGGGGGAGTACCGCGTAGCCGGCGTCCAGGTTGCGGATCTTCCAGACCACGACAGGACTCTCCTGCGAGCGGCATTCTTCGGGTTCGTCTTCCAACAATCCTTTCTGGTTGCCAGCAGGACAGCACGCGAGAACGTTGAGATGCCGCTCAGGCTCCGCGGCATGCAACGACGCGAGCGCGAACAGCGGGCAACAGAAGCGCTCGTGTCAGTTGGTCTCGAAGGCCGCGCCGGCTTCCTGCCGCGCGCGATGTCAGGCGGCGAATGCCAGAGGGTTGCAATAGCACGAGCGATCGCACACAGACCACGCGTCCTGCTTTGCGACGAGCCGACAGGCAACCTCGACGAACACACCGCCCGTGACGTTCTACGCCTGTTGTTCAGAGCGAACAAGCAGGGCATGACGCTGATCATGGTCACCCACGATCTAGCGATCGCCCGAGCGTTCCCGAGAACCATGAGCGTCAGGGACGGCCGGGTCAGCGAGGGTGCCGACAGCTTCCTCGCGGCAGAATCGCTGGTCACAGACCTCGCCGGGTCTCTCGCCGCGGCAAGCACGCGATGACAGCTTCACGGATCCGTACCGGCTGGCCGAGCTGTCGCGTGCGACGTCGCGGCCTGCTGCCCGAGGCGATTCGGACCGAGACGAGCAAACTCGGGATTCTCGCCACAGCGCACGAGGCTCTCATCGGCGTGAGCCGCCAGCTCGGTCGGACCACGATCTGCGCGCTTGGAACCACGATCGCGGTCACCGCCTTCGTCGTGACCAACGGCCTATCAGCCAGCGCGAACAACTCCGTGTTGAGCACCTTCAACGCATTGAACGCGACGACCGTGGAGTTCCAGGGCGGCACGTCGCATCACCCACTGCTGACCCAGGCCGGGGTCGCGCGCCTCTCAAAGCTGCACGGCGTCGTCTCGGCTGGGCTGATCTGGGATCTCGACCAGCAGCAACCCTACGACGTCTCCCGCCAGCCGCACGACTCCTCAAACGACGCTGAGCTGTCCTTCACCGCCGCCTCCGCGTCAGCACTGACCACAATCGGAGCGACCACGAGCTCCGGGCGCATGTACGACTCCGGAGCCGACCTGCACCATCAGATGGTCGCGCTCCTCGGCTATCAAGCAGCGCAAGCGCTCGGTATCACCTCCGTGAGAGGAGCGCCTGCGATCTTCGTGGATGGGGTCGCGCTCACCGTAATCGGGATCATCGACTCCGCTCAACAAGACACCGAGGTGTTAGCCAACGTGGTCGTCCCGCCATACGTCGCCTCGATCATCTCAGGCGGAACCGACGAGCGGACAGTGATAGCTCGCACGCGAGCGGGCGCGGCACAGCTCATCGGCAATCAGGGCCCGTATGCGCTTGACCCATACCAACCCACCGCGATCCAAGCAGCCGTCCCACCATCACCGACGACCTTGCGCGCGCAAGTAGCGACCTCGCTCTCCGATCTTCTACATCTGCTCGAACTAGCCGGGATCGCGGTCGGAATCTTATCGATCGCTGCTATCACGATCCTATCGATCAACCAACGCAGGTCCGAGATCGGCCTCCTGCGAGCCCTCGGCTACCGCCGTCTCGATATCGCCCGACTAATCTCCCTCGAGGCAATGGTCATCGGCCTGCTAGGCGGCATCCTCGGAACCTCAATCGGCATGCTGCTATTCGTCGCAGCAGCCGACAGTCAACAGTGGACACCCGTAATCCCCGCAGGGATCATCGTCATCGCGCCCGTCCTCGGGATAGCCACCGGAGCTGTCGCAGGCACCTACCCAGCGTTTCTAGCAATGCGAATCACGCCGATGGCCGCCCTGAGGTCATGACGGCGAACCTAGCGCTCGTGACTTCATGTGTGAAGGAGTGGGCTGGGTGGCGTTGAACTGCTGGCAGTCACCGAGGAGGGGTGACGGCTGAGCGTTATCACGGCGCGCGTCAATTACTGCTACCTAACGGGCGTACGCGACATGTTCGCCCAGGAAGTAGTTACTGACGATCTCGCGGGTACGGGTGGCGAGGTACCCGACGGTCATCTTGACCAGCGTCTCGAGATCACGCGGGCGGCGACGGGCGACGTGCGCGTGCACGTCCTGGTTGAGCAGCTCATCGGGGTTCAGCTCGGGCGCGTAGGGCGGCAGGAAGAACAGCTCCATCCGGGGATGGTCCTCGAGCCACAGCCCGACCCCGGCGGTCTTGTGGAACCTGGCGTTGTCGAGGATCAAAAAGATCTTCTCGCGCGCGGGGAAGTGCTCGAGCAGCTTCTCGAGGAAGTCCATGACACGGATCTCGTCGCAGGTGCCCTGGAAGACGTCGAACTCCCGCGGCTGCTGCGCGGCCTCGGCGCGCAGGTGGTGTGTGGAGATCGCCTCGAGAATGCGGTCAGCCACACCAGCCTCGCGGTCATCCGCCGCCTCGCCGACACCAGCCTGCGGAGCGTTCTCAGCGGCCGCGTCATCACCTCGCTTCCGGCCACCGGCAAGCCGCCCGGCCTCGAGGCGCGCCAAGACGTCGTCTGCGGTCAGCCGGTCTGGGTCCTCTGGCAGGTTCACGCTTGAAGCGAGATCGAGCGTGAACTCATAGCCGGTCTCGCCAGCAGCAAGCTCGCCGTCAACCCCACGCGCGGTCGCGGCAGGCCGTTTCGGGTCACGTCGCCGGGTTGCGGCCGCGTGCGTCCTCGAGGCGCGTGACGTTGCTGCCCGGATCGGTCCGCTGCTCTGGCTTGTCGGTCACGACAACCACCCACATGAGTCTAGCGCTAGAAACATGGCTGCGCTAGGTTGTGGTTGTGTTTTAGCGTTAGAATCACGGTGATGGACGAGAACACCGAGCTGACGATCGGACAGATCGCGGGGATGCTGGGCCTGAACATCTCAACCCCACGCGCGTGGGTCAACTCCGGCCGCCTGGCCGCGCACCGCGACCCAACAAACCCACGCCGGTGGCTCGTTGACCGCAACGACCTTGACGCGTTCCTCGAGAACGCGCCACGCACCGACATCGGCCGCCCAAAAGGCCGCGGGCTGGCCGTTGAGCCGACCGGCCGTGATGACTGGAGCGACGCACCCGAACAGGCAACACTTGATCTCGCGACCTCGCTCGAGCTGCCAAGGGGTGTCAGGTGAGCGACGAGCCGCTCGTCTCCGCGCACACAGCGCTCGAGCAGATCCGCAAAGCCGACCAGCGCTGGGAGGCCGCGATCGGTGCGTTTGATGACTACCCGACCCGGCTGCGTACCCTCGCCGACGCCGCACGGAACAGAAGCCGTGCGCTGATGCTCGGTGAGCTTGCCAACATCAAACAGAACCCGAGGCCCGGCGCGAGCTCGATCCGTGCGCTCGCACCAGAGCTCGCGCCGACCAGCAGCCGGCCCGGCCCGAAAGCTCTCTGGCAGCGCTTTGACCAGGCGGTCAAGCAGATCGGTGTGGCGCTCGAACAGGGTGAGATCGTCGTGATCGCGCAGGCGTTCAACGACCTCTCCACCATCGCCGGCGAGCTGGCCGACACGCTCACCGGCGACCAGCGACAACAGCACAGCCGGCGGTCCGCGTAGCACGCACGGCTTCTGCCGCACAGCCGCGTTCACGCTCGGCCGGCTGGTGCCCGGCCCCGTGCGCTTGAAACTGGCCGCGCAAGAGCAAGTGGTCGCTGTGTCTCTTGCTGCAGGCGCGCGTTCCCGGACCATCACCGTTGCCTTGTGATCGTGGATCAGACACCCGGAACCGTACCGTCAACAAGCCCGCTCGTGTAGTGGACAAGCGTTGCGCGATACGCGCAGGAAGCTGACCGCCGACGGGGGCTGGGACTTACAGCCGCTCACCGCGTCCACCCGCGGTCGCGTTAGTGTGACCTGGGTCGACAGGCGCAGGGCGCGGCAGGCACGCAAGCGCACCATCAAAGACGCCAGGCGCCACCGCAACCGGGTCCACAGCCGAGGCAGGCGGGGCAATGCACCCGCCCGGCCGCCCCGCCGCCTCAAGCGCCAAGCGCCCGTGGTGCTTGACGGCTTCACCACAGGTGGTGAAGCATCGGGATCTCACCGCAGGCGGCGGCCTGGTGCACATAGTCGGTGACGAGCGCCAGCAGCGCTTGGTAGCCGTCCGCTTCCAGTTCGCGTTCGATCAGAAACGACCGGCCACGACCATCGGCCGGGTTGTCGGTGACACGGACGACTCTGTTGACCCGCTGCCCGTAGATGATCCGCTCGCCGGTCGCGACGGTGTAGCGGGCAAGCTCGACACGCTCGCCCGTCCGGCCTTGCTGTTCGGTCGTGGCGCTCATGACCGCCGGCTCCAGGTCGCGCTCGAGCCGTACCCGTCGATCTCGTGCTCGCAAACCGCGGTCCCGTAGCTCAGCGGCACGTCACCGTTCAGTTCGCGTGCCTGGTTCTCGGCCTGGAGCTCAGCGAAGGTGAACCCGGTGCTGGTGATCGCCTTGAGGCGGGCGATCTCGCGGCTGGCCTGCCCGCGCGTGCGGGGGTTGGTGAAGGTGGTGCCGGTCCGGGCCGCGAGCGCCCGCAGATAGGCGAGCTGCTTGCTGGTCGCTGACGCGCTGTCTGTGTTTGCCATCGGTGCGCTCCTTGGGGTCGGGGGTTCGGGCATGCCCGCCCGACACCGCCGTGTTGGCGCCCGAGCGGAACCGAGCGCACAGCGCGACGGGGAAGGGAGCGCAAGCGACCTTGAAGCGAGTGTCGTCGCGGCGGTAAAGGGTCAGAGGGCCAGCCCGACCCCCCGACCCTGAAGGACCACGGCCGTCGAGGCAAACAGCCGTCAGCCGGCCAGCTACCGAACATGTGCTCTCATCCGGGCGGTGTGCGTGACAGCTCAGCCCTACAGGCCGTCGGTGATGCTGCTCACGGGCCAGACGCTTCACGCGGCGGGCGCGCGCATCACCCTCACCCCGACCGCTCCGGATGGGTCGTGTCGGTCAACCTCGACGGGCTCAGGGTCCGAGTTGGCCAGTGCGCCGGGGTCTGCGCGCACAGACCCCGGCGACCGGGTCTTCAGGCCGCGGTGATCAGCTCGAGCGCACGGGTTTTGGCGCCGCAGTCGTCGATCGCGCGCCCGAAGCGTTGTGATGCGTCGTTGAGCGGACGGATCCAGTCGCCGTGCTCAACGATCGCGTTCACCGCCGCCCATTTGCTGCCGGGGGCGTTGCCCTGGGTGCCACCGAGCGCGAACAGCTCCACGATCCGCTGCTTGGTCTGCTCGCGTGAGCACCGCGCGCGCCGACCAACATCACCGGCGCCGGAGGGGTACAGCTGGTCGAGCACCCGGCGCAGCTGCGTCTCGGTGCGGCGCTCGCAGGCCAGCTGGTCACCGAGCGCCTTGAACTGCTCGTAGTAGTTCACAGACAGCTCCAGCACGCGGCGAGCCTGCAGGACATGCTCGCGAACGCGCTCGGTGTGCCGGATCGAGTACTTCTGCCGCGCCCGGCTGAGACCCCAGTTGAGTGTGTTCTGGCAGACCACGCGCACGGGGGTCAGCGCGGCGATCACGGCTGTTGAGCCGTCGTGGCTGTTCATCAACAGGACGTACGGTCTTACGGGGTCGCCGCCGACCTCGATGTGCTCGGGCAGCGTCGCGAGCACCCAGACGCGGCGGCCGCCGTTGAGGCTGCCGGCGGTCTCGAAGTGGATCGCGGTCCCGAGCAGCTGGTCGACGAACTCGAACGCCTCGTCGTTCTGGACGAGGCGGTAGCGCTCGCCGACGATCCCGAGCACCTCGCGGGTGTCCTGGCGCACGTTGGCGTAGTAGCCGGGGATCTGGACGCAGCGCGGCTCCCACCAGTCCGCCGCTGTTGCCGTGTCGCCACGGTCGATTCCGATCGGCTCGCGCTTGACCTGCCACCCCAGGCCGGAGCGCTCGATCGCTTCCGCGATCGTCGCCGGTGGGGTGTCGAGCACGGCACCGAGGCCGTGCCACGGCTCTTGGCGGACGGAGAACATCGAGTCGGTGGCTGTCAGTCCTGCGGGCATCAGCGCCCTCCCTTACTGGGTTGTGGCCTCGCCGGGTGCGAGAGCCGTTCCCCGACCCCGACGCGCCCCGCAGGGGTGCGAACATCGGGAGGGGACGGGCTCGCAGCCGGCCCTGTGGCTACGCCTCCAGCTCTTCGACCTCGTCGGCGAGCTGCTCGTCGACCTCATCGTTCCGCTCGCCGTCGGGCTCGTCGGACTCCGCCTGCTCCGCCTCGCTACCGGCGGCGCGGTCGTTGGCGTCGCCGGGCTGCGGTGGGCGCTCGACCGTGGCGCGCCGGTCCTTCTCGATGGCCGCGAGCTGCGTGTCGTAGTCGGCCTTGGCCTTGGCGATCGCCTTCTCCAGCTGCTTCAGCGACGCGGGCAGGTGCGGCCCGGCGAGCTTTGTGAGCGCGTTGGCGGCCTGATCGTTGTGCGAGGACCAGCTGAGCGGACGCTGCTGCTGGCTTGACGGCACCACGAGCCGGCTTGCGTACTGCTCGGCGGCGATCACGACCAGCGCGCGGCCATAGAGCTCCCCGGCGGTCTTCGCCCCGTCGATGAACTTCCACATCCACGCCAGCGCGTCCTGCGGCTTGTGCTGGTCGCCGTAGTCGATTCGCAGCGCGCCGCGCGTCCCGTCGGCCTTGGTCTTTGTTACGTCGGTGCGGAACTCTTCGATCACCAGCCGGATGCCGGCCATAGCGAGCTGCTTGACCTTCTCGCCCGCGGTCCCGTACCCGCCGTGGTAGTCGCCGCCGAGCGCGGCGGCGACGAAGAAGCGGGCCACGAGCATGTCCTGCGGGTCGACGGTCGCCAGGCCGTTGCGCAGCGCCCACCCGAGGTCGAGGTTGACCCCGTGCGCCTGCGCGGCGAGCTGCCGCAGCTCGCGCCCGTGCTCGCGCTTGAGCTCCCGTGCGCGATCGACAGGCCCGCCGTCGCCACCAGCGGCGCCGGCGGACTGCCGCTTGGCCTTGCGTTCCTGGGTGAGCCGCTGCGCCTGCTCGCGCAGCTCCTGCACGGTGCGTGCGAGCGCCTGCTTGGCAAGCTCGCGGTAGAGCGGACGGTCGACGATCACCGGGGCTCGCTCGCTCTCGATCAGCACCCCCGCCGCGCGGGCCTGGTCGACGTCCAGCTCGTTGAACCGGATCGGAGGCGGGCCGTAGGAGTGACGGCTGACCGTCTTGTGCAACTCCTCGATCTCCGCCAGTTGCGCGGCGGCCTTCTTGCCGAGCTTCAGCTCAGCGACCTCGCTCGCGTTGGGGTGCGTGAGGAAGGCGGCGAACGCCTTGCTGCCTGACTCGCTCAGCACGCGGCCGATGACCCAGCCGATCTCGCTCTGCAGACGACCGACGACCCACTCGCCGCCACCGGCGATGTAGGCGACAACCTCATCGAGGATCTCCGGGCTGGCCTTCCCGACCTCCCGCAGCGCCTCCACGCATGACAGCGGGATCACGCCGTCGCCGATCAGCTTCTGCGCGCTGACCGGGAGCTCGAGCAGCTTGATCCGAGCGGTCACCCTGGCCTTCGGCCAACCCAAGGCCTGTGCGGCACCGTCCTCGCTCAGGCCGCGCGCCAGCATCGCCTGCAACGCGAGCGCCTCCTCGTAGGCGTTCAGCTGCTTACGCGTGACGTTCTCGATCGCGCGCGCTGACGCGATCTCGGCGCCTTCGCTGTGCTGGTCGCGGTCGAGCACGACCGCGTCGATTGCGGAGTGCTGCAGCTTCGCGACAGCGGCGTAGCGGTGAAAGCCGGCCACAATCTCGTACTGAAAGCCCTGCTCCGCGACCTTCCCCTGAGCGGGCGCGATCAGGACCGGCACGAGCACGCCCTGCAAGGCGATCGACCCGGCAAGTGCGTCGACGTGAGCGGCGTCGAGCTCGCGCACGTTCGCCGGGACGTAGATCTTCTCGAGCGTCACCGCGACCGTGCCAGCCGGTGTGGTTGGGAGTGTGATGGCCATCTGGCCCTCCCTTTCGGGTTGTGGCCCCGCCGTGTGCGGGACCGTCCCCGACCCCAAGCGCCCGCAGGGCGCCAGAATCGGGGAGGGGTGGCCCCGCGCACGGCGGCGAGCGCCGTCCGCTGCTCTCACACCGGCGCGCCGGCGGTGTGCGTGAGGCGGTAGCCGACGCCCCAAACGTTGATCAGGTAGCTGGCACCATCGACCGAGAGCTTGCGCCGCAGCCGCGCGACATGCGAATCGAGCGTGCGGGTGCGCGCCCAGTCGCCCAGGTCCCACACGCTCGACAGCAGCTCGTTGCGGGTGAACACCCGATCGGGCTCGGACGCGAGCACCCGCAGCAGCTCAAACTCGCGGTTGGTCACCTCGATCTCGGCCTCGCCGATCCACACACGCCGTGCACCGATATCGACGCGCAGCGCCCCGGCGCGCAGCACCTGCCGCGCGCGTCCCGCGTTGGCGCGTCGCAGCAGCGCTGCCAGCCGGGCACGGACCTCGACATAGAGCCAGGGCTCATAGATCACGTCGTCGGCACCCCGGTCGAGCAGTCGCAGCGGGTAGAACAGATCCTCGCTCGCGGAGCCCGCCAGGATCGGCAGCCACGCGTCAACCGACGCGTGGCCGCCGCCGCGCACAGTGTCGACCAGCCTCGCCGTGTCGGGACCGAGGTCGACGATCAACGCGTCGACCTGATCTGCGAGACGGCTGCGGGCGTGCCCGAAACAGCTCGCCGCCAGCGGCTGGTAGCCGTCCGCCTCCAGGTTGTCGGTCAGGGACGTCCGCGCCGTGTCGTCCTGTACGGCGACCATCACACGCTGAGGTTCGGTGAGCATCACATGCCTCCATAGGCGGGTGGCCCCACCCGGGTGGCGGGGCCGGCTGTCCGACCCACACGCGCCCGCCAGGGCGCAACAATCAGGGAGGGTCCAGCCCCGCCGGCCGGGTGCAGGCTGCTGCCTCGACCACCGTGTGCTCAGCGGCTCAGGGGATCGACTGATCAAGACGCGGGAGCAATGCGAACACCAAGACGTCGGGTTCGCCGAACCACGCCGTGCTGGAAAGCGACTTAGATCGACACCACTTCTTGGCCTCGCCAGGCGGGGCGGGGTTGACTACCCCCAGATCCATGTCGCGCGCGCAACTCCCTTAGTCGCCGCCCTTTCAGGCCGCCGATAACTCGCTGGTGCTATGCGCCGGTGGGTTGCTAGCACCGCTCAGCTGACCCGCAGCCAACCGGCCCGCCCTGCTCGCCGCGCAATCCGCGACTCGCGGCGAGTCAGGTGCGATGCGCGCGGCGCGATCGAAGCGGGTCTCGATACCTGGCATCGTCTGCGATCTGCTCGAGCGCCCTTCGCGCAGCGGATTGGACGCGCTTGCTGACCGCGCGACTGGATCCGCCGACCGACGCCGGCGTGAGGCTCGGCGTGGCGGAAACACGGGTCTATATATGCCGGCTATCTCACAGAGCCCGGCGGTATCTCGCTGCGCACGCGCTTGACAACGGTCCGGCAGGGCCTCTACTCTAATACTAAGTGGTTAGTGGAATCCGTAATTGGAGGGTGCGGTGATCGAGTTCCAGTTGGACGCGGCGTCGGGTGTCGCTCCTTACCTGCAGCTCGTCCAGCAGGTCCATCAGGCGCTGCGGCTGGGAATGCTCGAGCCCGGGGAACAGCTCCCGACCGCGCAGCAGGTCGTGGCGAAGCTGGCGATTAACCCCAACACCGTGTTCAAGGCATACCGGGATCTTGAGAGGGAGGGTCTTGTCCGCGCTCGACCCGGCCAGGGGACCTTCGTGGTCGGAACGCTGCCGCCGCGCGACCCCGCGGCGCAGGCGCGCTTCCTCAACTCGATGACCTCGTGGATCCGCGACGCTCGGGCGGCCGGCCTCGACGCGGACGACATCGAGGCGATCTATCGCACGGCCGTTCGTGCCTGCTTCGCGGAGGGCGTCGCGTGATCGCAGCTGTCGAGAGCGTCGGGCTCGGAAAGCGCTTCGGCAGGCGCTGGGCGCTGCGCGATTGCACGGTGACCATCCCCGCGGGAGAGGTCGTCGGTCTCGTCGGCCCCAACGGCGCCGGCAAGACTACGCTGCTGCACCTGGCGGTCGGTTTGCTGGCGCCGAGCGTAGGGACGATCAGAGTGCTCGGTGGCCGCCCCGGATCTGGGCAGGCACAGATATCGAAGGTCGGCTTCGTCGCTCAGGACGCGCCGGTCTACGGGCATCTGTCGGTGGCCGACCACCTGCGCATGGGCGAGTACCCCAACCCATCGTGGGACCGAGCGCTGGCCGAGGGGCGGATCCGCCAGCTTGGGCTCGACCCACGTCAGCGCGCCGGCTCGCTCTCTGGCGGCCAACGGGCCCAGCTCGCGCTCGTGCTTGCCGTCGCCAAGCGACCGGAGCTGCTCGTGCTCGACGAGCCTTTGGCGAGCCTCGACCCTCTCGCCCGCCGGGAGTTCCTCCAGGGCCTGATGGAGGTCGTGGCGAGCCAGGGCGTGAGCGTCGTGCTCTCGTCGCATCAGGTAGCCGACCTGGAGCGGGTCTGCGACTACCTCATCGTCCTTGCTGACTCTCGCGTCCGGCTTGCCGGCGAGGTGCCCGATCTGCTGGCCGAGCACGTGCGCCTGTCGGGTCCTCGTCGCGACCCGAGCAGTCTCCCGTCCGACCAGACGGTCATCGAGGCGGGCCACACCGACAAGCAGAGCGTGATGCTCGTGCGAACCCGGCAGCCTGTGCTCGACCCAGCCTGGACGGCCATGTCGGTCACGTTGGAGGACCTGGTCCTCGCCTACTTGAAGACCCCAGAGCCCTCCGAAGCTTCGACACGGCCGCGTCTGGAGGTGGCGCGATGATCCGCCTCGCGGCGCTGCAGTTCCGCGCCCAAGCGTTGGTGGCGGGGATCGGGCTGGTGGTCCTTGCGATCGTGTTGGCCGTCACCGGGCCACATCTCGTCCATCTCTATGACGCCACGGTCGCCGCGTGCGGGGCGGGGGGCGACTGCGCATCTGCGAGGTCGGCGTTCTTGCAAACCGATCATGCCCTGCGGCTCGCGCTCAGCGTCCTGATGGTCGTCGTTCCCGGTCTGATCGGCCTGTTCTGGGGCGCGCCGCTGGTCGCCCGCGAGTTCGAGACCGGCACCTACCGTCTCGCCTGGACCCAGGTCCACCACAGCCGGTGGCTGGTAGTCGAGTTGGGCCTCGTCGGGCTGGCCAGCATGGCGGTCGCCGGGCTAATGAGCCTCATGGTGACGTGGTGGGCAAGCCCGATCGACAGCGCCAAGCACGCGATCTATGCCTCCTTCGAGCAGCGGAACCTCGTCCCGATCGGCTACGCCGTTGCGGCCTTCGCCCTGGGAGTGCTGATCGGGGTGCTCGTCCGTCGGGTCATCCCCGCCATCCTCCTCACGCTTGTCGGCTTCGTGGCGCTGCAGCTGCTGTTCCTCAACTTCGTGCGACCCAACCTGCTGCCCCCGTCGCACCAGACCACCGCCATCACCCGCGAAAGCGCCATGAAAGGCGATTGGAGCTATGGATCGAGCACCGGGCTGCTCGGAACGTCAGGGCCAAGCACGCTCATCCCACCGCCACCCGCCATCCGCAACGCCTGGGTGTACTCCACCCGGCTCGTCGACCGCTCCGGCGCCCCCCTCACCCCTTCCGCACTCGCACAGGCGTGCCCGCTGCTTGGCGCAGGATCGAGCGGATCCGGCGGCGGCGCTGGCATCGGAGGAGGCGAAACAAGGGTCCGCTCGACCAACGGGGCGGCGCTCGAGGACTGCGTGACCAAGATCGGCGCGACCTACCACGAGCTCGTCACCTACCAGCCGGCGCGCCACTACTGGCCCCTGCAGTGGACGGAACTCGCGATCTATCTCGCGCTCGCCGTCGGCCTCGGCGGTTGCGGTGTCTGGGCGGTTCGTCGGAGGCTCGCATGAGCGACGCCGATCGTGGCAGCTGGACTGGTCGCCATCGCGACGCACGCGGCGAGCGCACTTCGACCGCGCCAGCGTGTGTGGCCACCTACCTGGGAGCCGCCGAAGAGGAGCTCCGAGGCGTCCAAGGGTTTGCCCGATTGGCCGCGATGTCGAACCAGCGCCGGCTATTCCCTCACCAAGGCACAATCGAGTTGCGCGAGGACTCACTCCTCCTCGAAGACTGGCGCACCATTCCAAGACAACGCATCGCCAGCGTCGAGCTGACCTTCACCGACGCTTACTCACGATGGATGGCCGGCGGCATCCGCGGAGGCAGGAACGCAAGCTTCGGTCTGTTCGGGAGCCTCGGCAAGCCGCTCGTCCTGAGCCTCCTCGACGACAGCCCGATCTACGTCCTCATCGACTTCCGATGGTTCAGCGGCATCAATCAAGCCGGGCGCTGGTTACCAATCATCTCGCGCTGGGTGGCCGAAAGCCGGTCCCGATGAGGCGCTGGAAGGAATCGGGTGCAGATCCTCCGGAGGTATGTGTCGCGGTTCTATCGGTGACGGCTGTGGTGGCGGGGGTCGTGCTGCTGCGGATGCTCGTTGACGCGGGTGTGCTACGCGTCGATGTCTACTTCCGTCCTCCAGCGTGTGCGTACCGCAACGCGGCTCCTCAGGTGGGCGGGCGCGACGCTTGGGCTGAGCGCCGGGCAGCTCACGGTCGCGCCTCCGGGGGCCGGATGCGTGCTGGCTAGTGCTGGTCCGGTCGTGCGTTGGCGGCGGCGGCCGACCGACAAGGCCTGCGCGATCCCCTTCGCCAGGCCGGAAGCTATCTGCCGGGAGCTGGACTGCCGGCCCGGGAATCCGCTCGAGCACATCACCCGCACCCCCTCCGAGAATTCGGATACCACCGTCACGGAAGCCCGGCCTGACGCCCGAGCAGCTCTCCACTCCGAGCGGGAGTGCTGAGATGTCCTCGGCGATCTTCGAGCTGGTGATCTTCAGCCTGCCATCGCTGATCTGGAGGCGCAGGCTCGTCCGCTCAGGCGGCTCCCACACCCAGGCGCTCGGCGCGATCGGTCTGCGGCGGGGGACCCGGTCGGACTATGCGCTAGCCCTGGCGCTCGCGATCCTCGGGACGGCAGTCGGGTCGCTGCTGCTGGGCCTGGTTCCTAGCCACATCCTGCATGGCGGCTCCAAGAACATCGTCGGCGCACCCAGCGACGCCGCGGGGTGCACGGCGGTCGTGCTGCTCGCTCTCGCCGAGGAGATGCTCTTCCGCGGCTTTTTAGCCGGGCTTCTGTTCAGGCGCTTCGGGTTCCGCTCGGGAAACCTGCTCCAATCGCTGATCTTCCTGGCGCCGCATACGCTGCTGTTACTCGTCAGCCCCGCGCTGTGGCCGCTTCTACCGTTGCAAATGGTCGCGGGCTGGGTGCTCGGCTGGCTGCGCGCGCGCTCTGACAGCATCGGTCCGTGCTGGCTCTTGCACGCGCTCATCAACCTGATGCCCGCCATCCTGCTCGGCCTATGAGCGCCATCGACAGCCTCGCGATCGACTACCTCGCTGCGAGCGAAACCGAGCTACGAGACCCGACCGCTCGGCGCCGGCTGCTGGGACCTACCGATCAGCGAACACTGTTCTCCCACCACGGGATTCTGTCCGCATCTATTGCACCCCCGAGCCCGCAGCGGGTGCGTAGCCATATACGCGACCACTCGGAGGCAGAAGCCGCTCGCGGATTGGCGCAGCGTTGTCGGGTGGGACGACACCATCACTAACCTGGAATATCGGCGGGCGGTTCGTCCACTAATTCGGCTCGGCTTTCCGGGTTGGGCTCAGCGGGCGGGGAAGCTGTAGCGGAGGGTGCGTCCGCCCCACCAGGGCACCGCGATGCGACGGTTTTCGTAGTCGGCGTCGAGCAGCGCGGGGGTGTGGGTGCGGCGGCGCAGGCGGACCTCGACGTTGCCGGTGGTGAAGCGCAGCTCGCCGCTTGCGTTGATCAGGTAGTCGCGGATCGTGTCGGGTGTTTGGTTGTGGTAGGCGGTGTGCAGGCCGCGGGTGAAGCGGCGGTAGGTGATGTCGGCGAGGATCGTGAGCGCGACGTCGAAGTCGACGGCGAGCGGGACTTGGCTGCAGAGGCTGTCGAGGTGGAACGCGCGGATCTGTTCTGAGAGTTGGTTCTCGATCCCCCAGCGTTGTCCGTAGCGCTCGATCAGCTGCTTGACGGTCATCGCGTGTCGGTTGGTGAGCAGCAGCGTTGCTTGGTCGCGGCCGAGGCCGTTGACTGCGATCTGACGGAACGTGCGGCCGGCGAGCGTGACTGCGGTCTCGTGGTAGGTGGCGGTCTTGTGCTTGCCTGCGCGGTCCAGCCGGGTCTTGGTCCAGGCGCTGGCGGGGAGTGCTTGGAGCTCGGCGATCAGCTTCGGTGAGCGTTGTCTGAGGGTGATGAAGCCGACGCCCAGCTCGTCGAGCTGTGCGAGGTGCTGGTGGGTGGTGAGCTTCTGGTCGAACACCACCAGCGTCGGCAGCTGGCCATGCGTTTTCTCGTAGAAGCGGCAGAACCGGGTCACCTCGCCTGACTGCTGGCGGGCGGTCAGCTCGGCGTTGGCGTAGATGATCGTGTGCTGCTGGCCGTCTTGGGCGATGAACGTCAGCACCGAGCGGGTCCGCTGGCTGCGGCGGGGGACGTAGTTCTTGTCGAGCACGGTGCCCTCGCCGTAGCTCATGATCGTGTGGAAGTCGAGGTTCAGGCCCTGCTCGCCCACCAGGCCCGCGTCACGGAGCCGGGGTTGCAGCGCCTCGAAGAAGGACACCTGCTGGGAGCGGGTGGTGCGGTAGCTGTAGCTGGTCAGATGCCAGGTCTTGGGCAGTGCGTTGAGGCCGGCGAGCAGGCCGAGCGCTGGGTCGTGCACGATGTTCTGGACGTGGCTGCGGCGGCGACGGCCGGAGAGCTTTAAGGCGAGCAGCGAGAGCACCGAGTGGATCGCCTGAAGCTGGCTGGTGGACGGCCACCTGGCGGCCTGGACGAGGCCGGGCAGGTCGAGCGCGACCAGCTCCGGGACGAGCAGGAACAGGCCGGCATGCGCGGTCTGGACAGTGCCAGCGGTCGGCCATTCATCCTCAGCGAGGACGTGCGCCTTGGCCGCGGCGAGCCGCTTGGGTGCGGGCTCGCTCTCAGGCGCGGCGGCGGGCGCGGGCATCCGCGAGAGCCCGGCATCGGACAGGATCTCCCAGACCGCGGTGCGCGACAGCGGCGTACCGGCCCGCTCGAGCTCCCAAACGATCTCCTCGATCCCGTGCCGCTCGCGGCGCAGCCGGAGCGCGAGCTCGCGGGCGGCGTCCTTCTTGGGCTGGGACTTCGGGCCGGGCCGCGGCGTGGAGAACAGTCCGCTGAGCTCACCGAGTCGCCCCTTGCGGTAGTCGCGGATGAGCGTCTCGACGCTCGCGCGTGTGTATCCCAGCCGCTCGGCGATCTGCTGGGCTGAGGCGCCCTCGACATAGTAGGCGCGCAGCGCCTCATAGCGACGATGGCTGGGGTGCGTGGGCGCGGTGAACTGCTGGTGTCCGGGACGCTGAGTCATGACTAGGTTGAACTAGTGGATGATCTGAGCGATATGGTGGCAGAGCTTCCGGACGGACGGATCGTCAGATACGATCAGGCCCGGGGCTCTTCGGGCCTGGGTGCTGGACCTAGCCCGGAACGGCTTCCGGCACAGCGATCACTGCGTCCGCTAAATCGACCCTGCCTTACTCCGTGGAATCGCGCGAAAACGCAGTGCTACAGGCGCAACCCGTCTACACCGGCCAGCTCAGCGGGGTGGACAAACCCCTCGCCGATAATCCAGGCTAGGGCGTCAGGCGGCCTGTGCGAACTCGGAGCCTTCGACCGGCGAGGAACGGGCGTCGATCTGCTCGAGCACAGACTTAACGGCCAGTGCCACCGCCTCGGCTAGCCGTGGCGGCACGGCATTGCCCACCTGCCGATACTGAGCTACGCGTGGTCCGGAAAACGTCCACTCAGGCGGGAAAGACTGCAGTGCCGCGGCCTCTTGAACCGTGATCCTTCGCAGACGCGAAGGAGCACGCTTGAGCGGCGGCTTGCCCTCCTGGAGCCGGCGATGGTAGGAGACCACCCATGGCTCGGCGCCGTGATTCAGCTCCTCCTGGTCGATGATCGGCGTTGCGTTTCCGCCCATCGACGCCGGGATCGTCTTTGCCGGCCCATTCAGGTCCAGCGGACGGCCCGAGCCGTTGAACAGCAAGCTCCCACGGTGAGCCGTCGGGCGCATGATCGGCTTGCTGGCCGGCACGACTCGCGCTACACACGCCGCGTCGTTGCCCGGCTCGCCGAACCGTGGCAGCTGCTTGAGGGCTGACCGGACCGTCAGCGGACGCCCGGCCGTCGTCGGCTCGGGTCGCTCGGGCGTGCCGCCCAGAATGCCGATCAGGAACATGCGCTCCCTTGCCTGAGGCACGCCGTAGTCCTGCGCGTTGAGGACGAAGAGCCGCCGCTCGTAACCCAGTGCCGTCGCCCGGCTAAGAAGCCTTTCGCGAACGAATGCCCAGCGCGGGCTCTCGCCCAACGCCTTGACGTTCTCCATCACGAACGCTCGTGGCTGAAGGCGCTCGACGACGTCGAAGAAGTGATCGACGTGCTGTGACCGCGGATCGTCCGGGTTCATCCGGCCCATTACCGAGAACCCTTGGCACGGCGGCCCACCGATAACCAAGGTTGGCCGGATCCCGGCCGGCGGATCAACCGCGAGCACATCACCGCAGACCGCGTACGGCTCGAGGTTCGCGTTGTAGGTCTGGACGGCAAACGCGTCGTGGTCGATCGCCCACCGGACAGTGAATCCGGCGCGTGCGAAGCCCAAGTCGAGCCCGCCAGCGCCGCTGTAGAGCGAGATAGCGGTATAGCTGGCGCCGTCCATTCCGACCATTCTTTCCGGTCGCGCGGACGCCTCAAAGTCGAGGGCCAGGGTTCCCTGGTGATCGAACATATGTTCGACTTTACGACCACCCTCGGACGGTTGGCCTTACAAGCATCGGAGGAGCACGCCAAGGAGCTCATTGACCGGGTTAGAGTCTGCCCCAGCCGCTGAAGGTGGCACCGGCCATGCCTGCGCAGGCCACACGAATGGTCGCCGTTGCGATCGTGACAAAACGCGAGCCCGCGGTGGGAAAGCGCTCGTCAGTTGGGGTCGTTGTCGCGAAGCTTGGCGTCGAATTGGGCGGGTGTGAGTATTGGCAGCGCGTCGCCTAGTACGAGTAGGTCTTGGTCGCCTGTGACCAGGTAGGCCCGGGTGTGTATGGCGAGAGCAAGAAGGTAGTCGTCGTCGGGATCGCGGGACTGGATTGCAGGCAGGTCGGTTGGGTCCTCGACGAGGTTGGCGTGCTCACCGATCCACTGCACGTAGGCGTCTGCTCGCTGCTGCGGGATTCGCTTGCGGATCTTTGGATATGCGAGCGTGCGCGCGAGTTCCGTGATGAGCTTGTCGGAGACGATCAACTCGAGCTCGCCGTCACGGCTTGCTCGCAGGATCTCAGCTGACGGTCCTTGCGCCGAGAGAACTGCTGAGACCAGTACGTTGACGTCAGCTACGGCGCGCAACGGATGCTCGTCGGCGGGGTCTGGTGGCGTGCTGAGCCTCGACCGCGAGCTTGGATGCTTCAGCCTCGGGCATCGTGGCCTCGCCCCACAGCTCGTCGAGGACGTCGAGCTTCAGATCGCGCCGTAGGGATTCCTCGATCACTGAACTGTCCGAGACACCTGTGCGGGCCGCGCGGATCTTGACCCACTTCATCACGTCCTCGTCGATCGTCAGCGTCGTACGCACCTTGCCCATGAGCACATCATAGTGCGTTGATGTACTGATGCAACGATGGTGTGACTGTTCGTAGTCGTCCATAGGAGGACGTCATGCAATCCGCACCGATGCTTGATCGCGCCGGCCGACGCAGGTCGCCGGCGACCACTTCAAGCTTTCACCAAGGTCGCGTGCCTCGAAACAAGGGCTTTCGCTACCCAGCCGATCCCCCAACGATCGAGGAGATCATCTCAGTCATGCGAGCAGCCGGTGACGAGCCCGAAGGCGTCAGGCTGAGGGCCATCATCGTCGTGCTCTGGCGGGCCGGGCTGCGCATCAGCGAAGCACTCGCACTCAACGAGACTGACCTTGACCCCGTCCGTGGTTCCGTGCTCGTGCGTCACGGAAAGGGCGACAAACGACGTGAAGTCGGAATGGATCCATGGGCCTGGGCGCAGATCGAGCCATGGCTCGAGCAACGCCGAGAGCTACCAGTCGGCAGCCTCTTCTGCGTGCTGCGCGGGGCAACCCGAGGGCGGCCATGCTCGCCCGCCGGGATCAGAGCACAGCTTCACCAAACCGCCGCGACAGCAGGAGTGAGGCGCAGGTTCGCGCCACACCAGCTCCGGCACGCCCACGCTGTCGAGATGAGCCGCGAGGGCATCTCCGTCATCGTCATTCAACGCCAACTCGGCCACGCTGACCTCGCGATCACTTCCCGATACCTACGCGGGATCGACAACACCGAGATCATCGCCGCCGTCCATCAGCGCTCCGCACCGATGATCCCCGCAGACCCACGCCCGATTCTCGGTCACTAAGACCAGCCGCCAGCGTGTGGCCGCCATTCGCGACCACACGCTCGGCCGGGACCGCCGCCGGTGCGTCGCCGTTGCGCTAGCGGCGATCCAAGTCGCTCAACCGCCGAAGCGATAGCAGGACCGGTCCAGGCGCTACAACCATGGCGTGCCTCGTCCGCTCTCGAAATCCGCTCTGGAGCGTCTGGGTCGTCGTCTCGTAGCCGCTGACCAGACTGAGCGTGCCGACATCGAGCAGTTGCACCTGCTGCTTGCTGCGTATGGCCCGGTGCTGGCGGGCGCCGTTGAGCGTGTGTTCGCGGAGGTTGGGCAAGTTCCGAGCTCGCGCGTGAAGAACACCGGGACGATCGTCGAGAAGCTGCGTCGAAACGGCGGGCATACGCTTGGTTCGATTCACGATCTCGGTGGCATGCGCCTCGTGGTGACCGGTGGACGCGCCGAGCAAGACCGCGTCGGCGAGCGAATCCGTCAGCTATTTGCCGACGAAACCCGTGCACCGCGGGTGATCGATCGCCGACTCGAGCCGATCCAGGGCTACCGGGCGCTCCACGTGATCGTCTATCCCGACGGCTACCCGATCGAAGTTCAGGTGCGGACCGACTGGCAGCACCTTTGGGCGGAATGGTTCGAGCGTCTCGCCGACCAGTGCGGAAGGGGCATCCGATATGGCGAGCCACCAGTTGGTGGCGGGGACGCTGCGCACGAGATGGTCGACTCATTGATCACGCTGGCGGACCAAATCGCTGAAGCTGAGGAGTCAGGGGGCACGCTGCCGCTCAATGCGGTCGGTCTCGCCTTGGCATTGATGGTCATCGACTGGCTGAGATCGCGCAGATCAGGACCGTGAGCCCCTACCATTCGCCGTGTGGCCCACTTCCTCTTGATCTATGACCGCGCCGCCGGCAGGCTGCTCCTGCAGAAGGAGTTCGCAACCGACGCAGAAGCTCTTGAAGCTCGCTTCACTGCCGAGACCGAGTATGGCGTACAAGAGAATGTTGAGATCCTCGCGATCTCCGCGGCATCCGAGGCGGAACTCAAGAAGTCACACGGTCGTTATTTCCTGACCAGCGAAGAGCTCGGCAAACGTCTCGTCGGCGCCGAGCAGTAGACGGGCCGGCCGCAGCCTCGCTAGCGCATCGTCTCTCCGTCGCCATTCCAATAGCGCGCAGCCCTCAGGCTTCAGCTCAGAAGCGATAGGCAAGGTCGTCTTCTACCCGTTAGGTGCCACCCTGGAGTGCCCTCTGGCCTAGTATCGCCTTGGCGGTACAGTTCTGTCCCGGCTGGGCGGTACAGTATTGGTGATGCCGAGTGCGTTGAATCCGTTCGTGTGGGACCGCCCTGTCGATGATCCGTCAAAGATCGTGGGGATGGACGGCTTCGCTAATCAGGTGGCGCTGATCTTGACGGGGCAGACCAACGTCGCGCTATTCGGTCCGCGTGACACCGGGAAGACGACGTTCATCAACCAGCTTGCGCTGGAGCTCGCAAAGTCCCACGGGGACGACGCGCCGCCGTTTGATGTGCTGAGGGTGAATCTGCAGCGGGTTGTGAGCATCCCCGGCTTCATAGGGTGCGTGCACGACGCGATGGTCGGACACCCGGAGAAGCGCCTGCGGCGTGCCGCCCAGCGTCAGATCGGGGCGCTTGAGAAGGAGATCGGGTTCGACATCAAGGTGATCAAGGGCAGTATGCGCAGCCCCGCCAGCGTTCCCGCGCAGGACGCCGAGACGCTCCATGCCCAGCTGCTGGCGCTGCGGTCACTGTCCGAGCACCTGGTCGTCGTGTTTGACGAGTTCCAACGACTGCGTCATTGCCCCGGTGATCCTCTCGCGATCATCCGCTCGGCGCTGATGAGTTCCGGTGCGAACCATGTGTCGCTGCTGTTCACAGGGTCGATTCGTAACGCGCTGCAGATGATGCTTGAGCGGTCCGATGAGCCGATCTTTGGCGAGGCCGCCCAGCTGCAGCTCCCCGAGATCAACCGTGTGGACTTCCTCGAGTACCTCGACTTCCAATTCGAAGCTAGCGGCAAGCGTGCCGACGAGGACGCGCTCGAGTACCTGCTCAACGCGACCGGCGGGCATCCACGCAGCACCCAGCAGCTGGCCTGGGAATGCTGGCTGGCGGTCCCTGCCGGCGGGCGCGTAACCCTTGAAACGGTGATCCGCGCCCACAATGGGCTAGTTCAAACAATCGAGCGGTCCGAGTTCGCTGCTGTCCTCAGTGTCCTCATGGGCGGCGACGAAGGAGAGATCAACGAGGTCCGCGCCCTACAACTCGTAGCCGACCGTGGCGGAGACACCGTGACCAGCCGCGCCATAGCGCTGCTCGACGGCTTCTCAAGCCACTCCCGGGTACCCGCTGCACTCGACCGCCTTCAACGCCGTGGACTTGTAGACCGCCGCGACCGGAGCTGGTACATCGTCGATCCGCTGTTCGCCGAATGGCTACGTCGAGCATCGCCCCTGATCGACCGACCGATACCCGCTGAGGAAGACGACTGACTGCGCGGTACCGCCAACCCGATACCAGCCGGTACCGCCAGCCGGTACAAGCCCCACGCGACAAGAACCAGCGCCGACACGCCCAGTCCGCCATGGCGGAAAGCGATCATTCCACCACCCGGACCCCCGCTGGTGGTCGCGTGGCCGAGCGATAGCGGGAAGCTATGGACGTTTAGCGTCATTTCTGCCGGGTTTCGGCCATAGCTTCGGCTTCTACGGCAGCACTTGTCGCAATCCGCGTGACTATCGCTCGGCCACGCACCCGTCATTGACGGCGTATGAGCCCGGAGTATCGCTTCGGATCTGGGCTTGTCGCCGGATCTATTTCCTGCGGGGAGGTTGACGAGTCGACGATGTGGTGTCGATCAACGTCCGAAGGGAGGACGTCATGCAACCAGCGTCATCGTTGTTGCGCGTCGCTCAGATTCGGCATGACGGCGTCACTGAAGTTCGGCATGAGGGGACGGGCACGAAATTACGAAGAAAGCGTGCGGGCGCGACCGAGCGACCGAACGCGGAACGTGTGTTCGGTCGTGATCGGGGTTCGGAGCGTGGTCGCGAGCGTGGTCCGGGGGCCGGCGCCCCTTCCCCGGACTCG
>DAIDME010000092.1 GCA_027449125.1 Solirubrobacterales bacterium
CGGCGGTGAAGCGGGCGCGGGCGGGCCCCTGCATCAGGCGCTGCGGGAGCGGCTGGCCGGCGGGGCGGCGTTCTTCACCGACCTGCTGGTTGACGTGGGCGCCGAGGTGCACGCGAGCGAGCTCGAGCGGGCGTTGTGGGACCTCGTCTGGTGGGGCGAGGTGACCAACGACGCCTACGCGCCGCTGCGCGCCCAGCGTCTGGCGGTCGCGGCGGAGCGGCCCGCCACGTCCCGTTCCGGCGCGACCCGCGCCGGCCGCTACGCACGGCGCCGCCGCACAGCCCAGGTGCAGGTCCAGGGCCGCTGGTCGCTGACTTCGCCGCTGCTCGGCCAGCGCGCTCCGGGCGGCTCGGCGGTGGACGCGCGCCGGGCCCGCGCGGAGCTGCTGCTCGAGCGCTACGGCGTGCTGACTCGCGAGCAGGTGCTCGCCGAGGGGCTGCCGGGCGGCTTTGCCGGCATCTACGCGGAGCTCACGCAGCTGGAGGTGCTCGGGATCGCCAGGCGCGGCTACTTCGTGGAGGGGCTCGGCGCCACCCAGTTCGCGCTACCGGGCGCGGTCGAGCGGCTGCGCGAGCGCGGGCAGGCAGGCCGGGCGCTCGCGCTCCCGGCGCTCGATCCGGCGCAGGTCTATGGGACGGTGTTGAGGTGGCCCGAGCGGGCGGGCGCCAAGGCGCCCGCCCGCGTGGCCGGGGCGCTGGTGACGCTCGTTGACGGGGAGCCGGTCCTGTATCTCGAGCGGGGCGGCCGGGGATTGCAGACGCTGGTGGACACCGCGACCGCCGGGAACGGCGGTGGCGAGCGCCTCGAGCTGGCGCTCGAGGCGCTCGCCACCCACATCCGCTCCGGCCGCGGCCCGCTGCGCCGGCTCGCGCTCGAGCGCGTCGATGGCGAGCCCGCCACCGGCTCGCCGCTGGCCGCGCTGCTGCGCGCTCACGGCTTCCAGGAAGGGCCGCGCCGGCTGACGCTCAGTGCCTGAGGGCGACACGATCATGTGGGCGGCCACGCGCATGCGCCCGGTGCTGGAGGGGCGCACGGTCGAGGTCGCCCACGCGCACGCGCGCTTCGGGCGCGACCGCTGGCCGGAGCGCCTCGGCGGCCACGTTGTCAGCGAGATCGAGACCCACGGCAAGAACCTGTTCATCGTCTTCGACCACGGGCTGGCGCTGCATTCGCACCTCCGCATGAGCGGTGCCTGGGACGTGCGCGACGTCGGCGGCCGCTGGCGACGCGCGCCCGGACGCGCGTGGCTGGTGCTTCGGGCCGGGGAGCGGGAGGTGGTGCAGTACGACGGGCCCGTGCTGCAGCTGATGACCGTGGGGCGGCGGCGCTTCGACCAGCGCCTGAGCGCGCTCGGTCCCGATGTGCTGGCGCCGCGCTTCGATGCCGAGCTGTACGTGCGCCGGCTGCGCTCGGCCGATCAGGCCCGCGCGCTGGGTGAGGCGCTGCTCGACCAGCGGATCCTCGCGGGCATCGGCAACATCTGGAAGGCGGAGAGCCTGTGGGAGGCTGCGCTCGACCCCTGGCGGCCGGTCGGTTCGCTCAGCGACGCGCAGGCGGTGGGCCTGGTCGACGCCGTCCGCCCGCGCATGCTGCTGTCGGGCACGCGCGGCCATCGCGCCGCCCCGCCCCGGGTCTACGGACGCGCCGGGCGTCCGTGCCCGCGCTGTGGCGCTCGCATCCATGCTCGCCCCCAGGGCGATGAGAACCGCACCACCTACTGGTGCCCCGACTGCCAGCGCTGAGGGGGCGGCCTGTGACGAAACCGCGCAAGCCGCGTAGTACGGGCATGAGCTTGGGGCAGACCACGGCCGACGGGCGCGGGCGCGAGGCGAGTTGGGAGCGGCTCGAGGCGCTTTACCGCTCGAGCCGTGACGATCTCTACGCGTACGTGATGACGCTGCTGCGTGACAGCGCAGCCGCCGAGGACGTGACCGCGCTCGCCTTCGAGCGCGCCTATGCGCGGCGGCGCAGCTTTGACCGCCGCCGCGGCGAGGAACGCGCCTGGCTGTTCGGCATCGCGCGCAACGCCGCGCTGGATGAGCTGCGCCGCAGGCGGCGGACCGCGGCGCTCATCATCGAGCCCGAGGCCGTTGCCGCGGATGCGCTCGCCGCCGACGACGATGACGAGTTGGCGGTGCGCCGGGCGGCGGTGAGGGCGGCACTGGACGGGCTGGGTCCCCGCGAGCGCGAGCTGATCGCACTCAAGTTCCACGCCGGCTTGACCAACGCCGAGCTGGCCTCGGTGCTGGGAGTCAGTGTTTCCAACGCCGGCACGATGCTTCACCGTGCCGTCCAGAAGTTGAGGAGTGCCGTCGATGCGCCCGTTTGATGAGGTCCCGTTCGAGCAGAGCGATTACTCCGATGTGGCGCTGATGCTCGCCGCCGCGCGCGAGTGGCCGGCGGAGGAGTTCGTGCGCGAGCTGGACGCGCGGGCCGCCCGGCGGTTCGCGCCGGCGCCGGCGGCCGGCGGTGGGCACGTCGCCGCGACGCGCAGTCGTCGTCGCTCGCGCCTTCTCGGCGGGTTGTCGGTGGGCCTGGCGCTGGCGGGCGCCGCGGCGGTGGTGGCGTTCGCCGGGGGCGGCCTCGGCGGCCGGGCGCGGCGTCGGCTGCCGACGCCCGAGCGCTATCTTGGCGCGGCGGCGGCGGCGCCGGCGCCGGCGACGACACATGCCCTGCCCGCGGGACCGGCGACGCCCTCGAACCACTCGTCCGTGAACGGCACAGCGGCCCTGAACGCGTTCACCGCCACCCCCACGGTGCCCGGCGCCAAGCAGATCCGCTCGGCTCAGATCGACCTCACCACCCCCAACCAGCACGTCAACCAGGTGGCCTCCGAGGTGATCGGCGTGGTCTCCTTCGAGCACGGGACCGTGATGAGCTCGCAGATCACCGCGGCGAGCAGCGCCTCCGGCGGCGGCTACGCGACCTTCACGCTCCGCGTCCCCACGGCAAACCTGCAGACCACGGTCGACCAGCTCTCCCGCCTGCGCTACGCGGACCTCGCCTCCAGCACCGCCGGCAGCCAGAATGTGAGCGACCAGTACGCCTCAGACCAGCGGCAGCTGGGCGACGCCCAGGCGCTGCGGGGCTCGCTGCTGAAGGCGCTCGCGACCGCCGCCACGCAACAGCAGATCGACAGCATCGACGCCCAGCTGAAGCTCGCCTCCGGGCAGGTGACGCGCTGGCAGCGGGCGCTCGCTTCGCTGAATCACCGCATCAGTTTCAGCACCGTGACCGTGCAGGTCAACGCCGGTGGGTTGCCGATCCTGCCGGTGGCCCACCGCGCGAGTGGGCTCACGCTGGGCCGCGCCTGGCACGACGCGTTGCGTGTCCTGGTCGTCTCGGCGGGCGTGGCGCTGATCGCGCTGGCGCTGGCGATCCCGCTCGGTCTGGCGGCGGCGCTGCTCGCCTGGCTGTGGCTGTGGTCGCGGCGGCGCCGCCGTGAGCAGGCGCTCGACCAGGCGTCGTGAGCCGCTCGCACAGGTGCGCTCAGCGCCCGACCATGCGCATGTGCTGCGGGCTGTAGCGGTCGCCGTGCACGCCGATCCGCGCGGCGATCGCGTTCAGGTCCGCGACCTCATCGGCTGAGAGCGCGACTTGCGTGGCGGCCGTGTTCTCCTCGAGGCGCTCGCGCCGGCGGGTGCCGGGGATCGGGACGATCCCCGGTTGCCGGGCCAGGAGCCAGGCGAGCGCGACCTGGCCTGGGGCGGCGCCCTTGGCCGTGGCCAGCTCGCCGACGTGCTTCACCAGCGCGAGGTTCTGGGCGAGGTTTTCCTGCTCGAAGCGCGGGATCGTGCTGCGGATGTCACCCGCCGAGAACTTCGTACCTGCGGTGAGCGTCCCGGTGAGGACACCCTTTCCGAGCGGGCTGAACGGCACGAAGCCGACGCCGAGCTCGCCGCAGGCGGGCAACACCTCTGATTCGGGGTCACGCGTCCACAGCGAGTACTCACTCTGCACAGCGGTGACGGGGTGCACGGCGTGGGCCCTGCGGAGCGTCGTCGCCGAGCACTCGGAGAGGCCGAAGTGGCGCACCTTGCCGGCGGCGACGAGCTCGCGGACCGTGCCGGCGACCTCCTCGATCGGCACCTCCGGGTCGACGCGGTGCTGGTAGAGCAGGTCGATCACATCGGTCCGCAGGCGCCGCAGCGACCCGTCGGCTGCGCGCCTGATCCGCTCCGGGCTGCTGTCCAGGCCAACGGACTTCCCGTCCTCGATCCGCCACCCGAACTTGGTCGCGATCACCACCTGGTCACGCACGGGCGCGAGCGCCTCACCGACCAGCTCCTCGTTGACGAACGGACCGTAGAACTCGGCGGTGTCAAAGAACGTCACCCCCAGATCGACCGCGCCGCGGATCACCGCGATCATCTCCTGCCGGTCCCCGGGGTTGGGGCCGTAGGACTGCGACATTCCCATGCAGCCAAGCCCGATCGCCGAGACCTCGAGGCCCTGGCCGATTGTTCGTACGTGCATCAACCGTCCCGTCGTCGTGGTTCATGGCGGCGACCGCAGTCGCGGGCCGCGAGGCGTCTCACACGACGATTCTGCAGTCGCAGGCACATAGATGCAAATACACGTTCTTCAGTTAGCATCGGAAATAACTATGGATCCTCGGCGCCTGCTGACCTTCCGCACGGTCGCCCACGAGCGCTCGTTCTCGCGTGCGGCGCGGCGCCTGTCGCTCTCGCAACCATCCGTATCCCATCAGGTGGCCCTGCTCGAGACCGAGGTCGGTACGCGGCTGCTGGTGCGCGCCCGTGGCGGTCTGCGGCTGACGCCCGCCGGTAGCGTGCTGCTGGATCATGCCGATCACCTCGCCTGGCGACTCGAGCTCGCCGAGCAGCAGCTCGCCAGGCTCGCCGGTGAGCGCCGGTCGCAGCTGCAGGTCGGTGCGTTCCCGACCGCCATGGCGGGCCTCGTCCCCGCCGCCGTCACGGAGCTGCGGCGAGCCCACCCAGAGGTGCGCGTGCTGCTGCGCGAGGTGACGGCGGGCACGCTCGAACCCAGGCTGATGAGCGGCGAGTTCGACCTCGCGCTCGCCTATCAGGATGCGACCATCGCCCGCCGTGAGGTCCCGGGCGCCCGACGGGTCGAGCTGCTCGCCGACGGCTTCCTGGTCTGCCTGCCGGTCGGACACCGGTTGGCCCAGACGAGCGGTCCAATCCGGCTGGCGGAGCTGGCGCACGAACCGTGGGTGCTCCCTTCCTCCGACGGCTTCCTGGCCGAGTCCTGCCGCCAGGCGGGCTTTGAGCCGGACATCGTCGCGATCTCCGGCGACCCGGTCGCGACGCGCGGGATCGTCGCCCGCGGGCTCGCCGTCGGCTGGGTGCCGGGCATCCTTCGCGACGACTACCAGGGCGTCGTGCTGCGACCGCTGGACGGACCGGGCCGCAGGCGCGACATCTACGCGCTGCTGCCGCCGGGCGAGCCCCACCCGCTCGTGGCCGACATGATCGGTGCGCTGCGCCGGGCCGGCGGTGCCGGCGGCACCACAGGGGCGGCGCCCGCCTGAGCTCGCGGTCAGGCGGTCCCGTGCGTGCAGCCGGACCCGAGGGTGTCGACTGGGGTCAGTGGACGCTCGGTGGTGCTCCGATCGGTCTGAACCAGCCGTGGTGGGTGGCCGGCCACGCACTGGAGCCCGGCTTGCGAGGCCGCGTCGCCACGATAGTCGAGCAGGACCCCGGCCGAGGTCAGCCGTCCGTAGCCGGGTGGTGTAGAGCACCGCCGCCTGGCCGCTCGAGGTCCGAGATACGGCGAGGCAGATCTCCTCGCCGCGGGCGTCGTTCGCGTGCGCCACGGCGATGATGACCGCTGTTGCTGCGCGCGCGACGATGCGCAGCAGCGCCCGCTCGGCGCGGTACAGCTTCACCGCCCGAGCGCGTTCACCGGCGGCCGGCCGCGCTCCGACGCCCCGCTGACCGAGCCGGGAGCAGGTGAGCAAGAGGTGCTCGCGGCCGTTGCCGAGCACGTCGGCGACTCCGGCGGTGACGGCTGAGCCCGGGCCGGGCGCCGCCGCGCCCGTAGCCGCCGCCACGATGGGCGCCCGCGATCAGCGACGCGGCGGCGACCGCCACGACCGTGAGCGCGCCGCCCGCCAGTGATTTGCGCAAAAGCGCGCGATTTTTT
The DNA here is from genome assembly GCA_027449125.1 of Solirubrobacterales bacterium. Classification (GTDB taxonomy): domain Bacteria; phylum Actinomycetota; class Thermoleophilia; order Solirubrobacterales; family Solirubrobacteraceae; genus Palsa-465. Next base: position 6,130 of record DAIDME010000092.1, read on the forward strand.
GGGGTGGGAATGCAAAAAGTGGCGCGACAGCCTGCATTTTTTGCATCCTGACTGCCTTTCCGGTGAGCTGGACAGGTGAGGGCGCCGCTGACTCATCTACGCTCTCGCCGATGGTCGAGCCAGCCCCGAGTGTCGCGCCGCCGGCCGCAAAGCCCCACGCCGACCGCGCCCAGTTGATCGCCGGCCTGCCGCTGTTTGCGGCACTCGCGGACGACGACCTCGCCGCCATCGCCGAGCGTGCCGTGCTGCGTCGCTACGACGCGGGTGACGTCGTCTTCCACGAGGGCGATGGCGGCGAGAGCTGCTTCATCGTCGCCTCCGGCGTGGTGCGCGCGGTGCGCGAGCATCCGAGCGGCCGCGCGATCAGCCTCCAGCATTTCCACGCCGGCGACGTCTTCGGCGTGGGCGCGCTGTTTGACTCCCAGCCGCGCGCCGCGACGCTCGAGGTGGTCGAGTCAGGCGAGCTGGTCGTGATCGCCGCGCCGGACATGCGGCTCCTGATGCGGGAGCGCCCGGAGCTTGCGATCGCGCTGAGTGGGGCACTGGCGGCGAGGCTACGCGCGCTCGGGGAGCGGCTCGCGCGGCAGGCCTTCCAGAGCGTGCAGGGGCGGGTCGCCTCGACGCTGTTGCAGCTGGTCGACGCCACCGGCGACGAGCACGAGGTGGTGCTGGCGCTCACGCAGGCCGACCTCGCCAAGCTGGCCGGCGCCTCGCGCGAGTCCGCCAGCCGCTTCCTCGCCTCGATCGAGCGGGCGGGCGTGATCACGCAACGCCGCGGGCGGCTGACCGTCCACGACACCGACGCGCTGGAGGCGTATGTCTACTGAGGCGGCGCCCGCACCCGATCCAGACGCGCCGGTCGAGTTCAGCGCCGGCGGCGTGGTGGTGCGCGGGGCCGACGTGGTGGTGATCGTCCCGACCAGGCGCGGGGCCGGCGGCACGCGTGTGCTCGGCCTGCCGAAAGGCCACGTCGAGCCGGGCGAGTCGCCGCAGCAGGCGGCGCTGCGCGAGGTGCGCGAGGAGGCCGGCGTCTCGGGTGAGCTGCGCGAGTCGCTGGGCGACGTCAGATACGTCTACGAGCGGGCCGGCGCGCGGGTCGCCAAACGGGTCGAGTTCTTCCTCATCAGTTATACCGCCGGCGACCCAGCCGACCACGACCACGAGGTTGAGGAGGCGCGCTGGATGCCACTCGCGCAGGCCGCCTCGGCGCTCACCTATCCGGGTGAGCGCGAGGTGGTCGCACGCGCGCTGTCACGTGTCGCTGCGGAACGGTAGGCTGAGCGGGTGCGCGTCCTCAACTTCTACTCCTCAGCGTTCGCCGACCAGCTGCGCCGCGGCCGCAAGACGGCGACGATCAGGCTCGGCGACAAGTCCCACAAGTACCGCAAGAACGACTGCGTCTTGGTCACGATCGGCTACCAGCATTCCCCGCGCGAGAAGATCTTCAACGCCGTGATCGACCAGGTGGAGGTCAAGCGCGTCAAGGATCTCTCGCCCCGTGATATCGAGCACGACAACCCCGAGTTCCGCCGCGTCGACGAGATGGTCCACTTTCTGGAGCGGATCTACGACCGCGCCGTGACGATGGATGACACGGTCACGGTTGTGCGCTTCTCCCAGATCATCGAGAACCCGCCCGAGCTGCGCGACCGCATCCACGGGCTCGGCGGCGCCAACAACTGAGGGCGGGCGTGGGGTCAGCGGCGCCCTGCCGCCGCCGCCTCGGCCCGCTCGGCCGCATCGGCGGCGCGGTGCACGGCCTGCTCAAGCGAGTCATGGCGCTCGTGCAGGTGCTCGAAGAGCCGCTTGAGCTCACGGCTGCGCTGGCGGTCACGCTTGACCAGATGCACGGTGAGCCCGGCGGCGATGCATGCGCCGAGGTCGGAGGTGACGTTCGTGTAGTTGCCGCCGATCAGCTCCGCCCTCGCGCTGACGTCGACGCCCAGCAGTGGCAGCAGCACCAGGTAGACGCCCAGCAGGGTCAGGAAGATGATGTGGGCGTGACTCGACAGGGCCCGCGGCACGAGTGCGAGCAGGCGGTCCAGCCCGCTGCTCGGTGCGGCGGCCGCGGTCACCGCCTGGGTGTCGGCCGGCTCGGCGGCGGGGGTCGCGTCGCTGGTGCTCATCGGTGCTCCTTTGCTCGGGGTAGCCGCGATTATGTAGGCCCCGACGCGCTCGCGCCACTGCGCGAGCGACGGCCTGCGTGGGCGCTGGACCGACGCGGCTGCTCCGAGCGTGATCGGGCAGGCGCGATCGGCCGCCGCCCGGCCGCCGTCGCCGCTGGCGGGCGGCGCGGGGCCGTCCTGAACAGGGTCGACGGGGCACAGCGGGCCGCGTAAGCGGACCGAACTGGAAGGAAAACTTGGCACTCTTCACAAGAGAGTGCCAACCATGGCGCGAAAGGCGCTATATTTCCGCTCGTTGGCACTCCGCCACGCCGAGTGCCAAGAAACGTAAAGCTCAATCTCGAGGGAAATCAACCCCGGAGGCTGCATAGATGGCTCTAAAGCTCAAGCCCCTTGGCGACCGCCTGATCGTACGCGCGATCGAGGAGGAGGAGACGACCGCCAGTGGCATCGTGCTCCCAGACACCGCCAAGGAGAAGCCCCAGAAGGGCAAGGTCCTGGCCGTCGGCGACGGCAAGATCAACGAGGAGACCGGCAAGCGCACCCCACTCGACGTGGCGGTCGGCGACGAGGTCCTCTACAGCAAGTACGGCGGCACGGAGATCAAGGTCGAGGGCGAGGAGCTGCTCGTCCTGCGCGAGTCCGACGTGCTGGCCAAGGTCCAGTAAGACAGAGAACCTCTCTAGGAGAACCACACCAAAAATGGCTCACAAGGAACTGAAGTACGACGCGGACGCCCGCAACGCGCTGCAGGCCGGCGTGGACGCGGTCGCCAACGCGGTCAAGGTAACCCTCGGCCCCAAGGGCCGCTATGTCGTGATCGACAAGAAGTTCGGCGCCCCCACGATCACCAACGACGGCGTCACCATCGCCCGCGAGATCGAGGTCGAGAACGTCTTCGAGAACCAGGGCGCGCAGCTGGTCCGCGAGGTCGCCACGGCGACCAACGACGTGGCCGGCGACGGCACCACCACGGCGACCGTGCTCGCCCAGGCGATCGTCCGCCAGGGCCTCAAGAACGTCGCCGCCGGCGCCAACCCGCTGGCGCTCAAGCGCGGCATCGAGAAGGCCGTCGACCAGGTCGTCGAGAACATCGCCAAGCAGTCCACCCCGGTCTCCGGCAAGGAGCAGATCGCGCGCGTGGCGACGATCTCGGCCGGCGACGAGGAGATCGGCGACGTGATCGCCGACGCGATCGACAAGGTCGGCAAGGACGGCGTCGTCAACGTCGAGGAGGGCCAGACCTTCGGCATGGACCTCGAGTTCACCGAGGGCATGCAGTTCGACAAGGGCTACATCTCGCCCTACATGGTCACCGACCAGGACCGCATGGAGGCCGTGCTCGAGGACCCCTACATCCTCATCGCCAACCAGAAGATCGGCTCGGTGCGTGACATCCTGCCGGTGCTCGAGCAGGTGATCCAGAGCGGCAAGCCGCTGCTGATCGTCTCCGAGGACGTGGAGGGCGAGTCCCTGGCGACGCTGGTCGTCAACAAGCTGCGCGGCACCTTCACCGGCGTGGCCGTCAAGGCGCCGGGCTTCGGCGACCGTCGCAAGCGCATGCTCGAGGACATCGCGATCCTCACCGGTGGCGAGGTGATCACCGAGGAGATGGGCCTCAAGCTCGAGAACACCCAGATCTCGCAGCTCGGCCGTGCCCGCCGCGTGGTCGTCGCCAAGGACACCACGACGATCGTCGACGGCTCCGGCGACGCGGCCGCGATCAAGGGCCGCATCAACCAGATCAAGACCGAGATCGAGAACACCGACTCGGACTTTGACCGGGAGAAGCTGCAGGAGCGGCTCGCGAAGCTCTCCGGCGGCGTGGCGGTGGTCAAGGTCGGCGCCGCCACCGAGACCGAGATGAAGGAGAAGAAGCACCGCGTCGAGGACGCGCTGCAGGCCACCCGGGCGGCGCTCGAAGAGGGCATCGTCGCCGGCGGCGGCACCGCGCTGCTGGTCGCGCAGAAGGCGCTCGACATCGAGGCCGTGGGCGACACCGACGAGCAGACGGGCGCGAAGATCGTGCACCGCGCGCTCGAGGAGCCGCTGCGCCAGATCTCCGAGAACGCCGGCCTCGAGGGCTCGGTCATCGTCAACGAGGTGCGCAAGGCCAAGAAGGACCACGGCCTGAACGCCGCCACCGGCGAGATCGTGAACCTGATCTCCGAGGGCATCATCGACCCCGCCATGGTGACGCGCTCGGCGCTGCAGAACGCGGCCTCGATCGCCAAGAACATCCTCACCACCGAGGCGATCGTCGCCGAGGTGCCGGAGCCGGCCGCGGCCGGTGGCGGCGGCGGTGGCATGCCCGACATGTCGGGGATGATGTAGGCCGCCTGTTCAGGCATTTCGTCTGTGGTACGAGGGCCCGCCCGCTGGCGGGCCCTCTTGTTTATGCGCGGATAGTCGCCGCTTAGCCGGCTGGCCGAAGCTTGGTGGTGCAGGGCCCGGTTGGCGGGTCCTGCACCATTTCGACGAAAGGCAGGGCGATGTTCGAATCACGCAGGAGGGTGCTCGCGGCAGCGGTTGCCGTGGCGGCGGTGGGGGTTGCCCCGGCCGCGCTGCTCGCCGGCAGCGCGAGTGCCAGCACACCCCGGCGGACCGGTGCGAACGGCACCGGGACGGTCACGCTGGTCGGGCCCGCCGGCCACAGCCACACCATGAGCGGGGCTGTGAGCTGCCGGGTCGTCGGCAGTCGCTACGTCGTGAGCACGGGTGGCGGTCGCCGCCGTGGGCACGGGTTGCGCGTGAGGCTCGTGATCCCGAAGTACACGGGCGCGGGCAGCTACACGGGCAGGCTGCGCATCGTCCACGTGCGGCGTGCGCGCTTCCGCGGGCGGGTGTTGCGGGACGTGCCGGTGACGGTCACGAGCACGGGCGGCAGCTTCAAGTACTCGCGGACGCTCACCGGCAAGCACCACAAGGCGCTGGCCGGCAAGACGATCAGCGTCTCCGGCAGCTGGACGTGCACGGCGTGAGCGTCGTCTGATCGCGTGCGGTGGCGCGGGGGAGGGGTTTTGCGTCGTGACGACGCAAAACCCCTCCCTCGGCGCGTCTGAGGTGTCCGTGGCGGGTTGGTGCTCCGCCACTACCGGTGAGGCGGCGAGAGTGCGTATCGCCCAGGCTCGCTCGGTCAGCGTCACCACTCGTGGTGTGGATGGACGGGCCGCTGCCGGCCAGCACGCCGGTGCCGATGGCGAGGCTCGCAAGGCCGCACGATCTGGTCGCTGCCTGTGCTGTGTGAGCGTCAGCGCCCGTCGATCGTGCGGCACGCGACCACCTCGGCGACGAGGTCCAGACGATCGGACCAGACGAGCTGCGCGACCGCCTCGCGCGCGGGCAGGCGGTGCTGGTCGACGTCCGGCCGGCAGAGGAGTTCGCCGCCGGCCACAGCGACGGCGCCCAGTCGATCCCGCTCGGAGAGCTCGACCGACGCCACGGGGGTGGTCCGCCCTCGCTCCGGGGACCGGCGCGAGCTGACCGGCGCCGCGCCTGAGCGACGCGACAGGCGCATAAGATTGCGGCGTGGGCCTCCGGGTGCTGATCGCCGAGGACGACGAGCGCCTGCGGGCGATGCTCAGCCGTGGCCTGCGCTACGCGGGCTTTGAGGTGTGTGAGGCCCGCGACGGGCTCGCGGCGCTCGAACAGGCGCAGCAACTCGCGCCCGACCTGGTGGTGTTGGACATCGGCATGCCGGCCATGGACGGCTTGGCGGTCTGTCGCGCTCTGCGCGCGGCCAGCGCGGTGCCGATCCTGATGCTGACCGCCCGCGGCGAAGTCGCCGACCGGGTCAGCGGCCTGCGGGGCGGTGCTGACGACTACGTCGTCAAGCCGTTCGTATTCCAGGAGCTTGTCGCGCGGCTGGAGGCTCTGGCGCGGCGCAGCGGTCTGAGGCTCGGTGAGCGGCTGAGCTTCTCCGACCTGGTGCTGGAGGTGGAGACGGGCGCGGTGCGGCGCTCCGGTGTGGTCGTGGAGCTGAAGCCGCGTGAGCGCGAGCTGCTCGAGCTGCTGCTGCGCCATCCCGGCCAGGTGTTGAGTGCGGCGCTGCTATGGGAGCGGATCTGGGGCGAGGATCGCGGTGGCTCGTCCAACGCGTTGAACGTCGCCGTCAGCGGCCTGCGCCGCAAGCTCGGCCAGCCAGAGCTGGTGGAGACCGTCCGCGGCGTCGGCAGCGGCGGGGTCGGCTACCGGCTTCGGGAGCCGGGGGCTTGACCCGCCGCGTCGCGGTTGCCGGCGTGGCCGCCGTCTGCCTCACGGCGCTCGTGGTGGCCGCGATCGCCTACCTGCTGGTCGCCCATGGTGCGCGCACCTACGAGGATCGCCTACTGGTACAGATCGCCGCACGCCCGCGACTGCTGCTGGCGCCGCATGCGAGCGCGACCGAGCTGGGCCAGGTGACCGCGCGTGACGGGGCGTTGAGGCGCGAGACGGCGGCGCTCGCCAAGCTCGGCCGGCTGCCGCTGCTGCACCACGGCTTTGCCAACGTGACGCTGGACCATCGGGCGCTGCGCGTCTTCACCAGAGCGCTGCCGCGGCGCCACAGCGTATTGAGCGTCGCGGTCTCGGACGTGGCGGCCCGCGACGATCTGGCGGCACTGCGCCGCGGGGTGGTGATCGCGATGCTCGCGGGGGCGGCACTGGCATCGCTCTTACTGGTCACGATCACGCGCCGGGCGCTGTCGCCGTTGCGCCAGACCGCGGCGGTCGCCGACCGGATCGTCTCGACCGGGGACCTCGCCGCGCGCGTACCGGACGCGCGCGGCGAGGACGAGATCGCGAGCCTGAGCCGTTCGCTGAACCGCATGCTCGACCACCTGGAGGCTTCCGACGCGGCGCTGCGTCGGCTGGTGGCAGACGCCTCACACGAGCTGCGCTCGCCCGTGACGACGCTGCGCGGCAACCTCGAGCTGCTGCTTGACGCGCGGCTCGAGGATGCCGACCGCGAGGACGCGCTGCGCGACGCGGAGGCCGAGGCTCAGCGGCTCGGGCAGCTGGTCGAGGAGCTGCTGACGCTCGCCCGTCTGGACACCGTCAGCGCGCGCGAGCAGGTGGTCTTCGCCGAGCTCGTGCAGGAGTCACTGGTCGACACCGGCGCGGCGCTCCGGCCCGTGCCGGCGGAGCTGGCGGGTGCCCGGGTCGCCGGCGACAGGGTGGCGCTGCGGGCGCTGGTCCGCAACCTGGTGGAGAACGCGGAGCGCTATGGCGGCGGTGCGACGATCGCGCTCACCGGCGGCTCGCAGTGGCTCGAGGTCGTCGTGGCGGATCACGGGCCGGGCATTCCCGAGGCCGACCGTGAGCGGATCTTCGGCCGCTTCACGCGCGGGGCCGGTACCGCCAACCTGCCTGGAAGCGGCCTCGGGCTGGCGATCGTCGCTGCCACCGCCGCCGCTCACGGGGGCACGGTGGCGGTGGGCGAGACGCCCGGTGGAGGCGCGACGTTCACCGTCCGGTTGCCGCGCGCGGCGTGAGGCGCTCTGCGGCTGCGGGCGCGGCGTCCAGCGGGGCCGCGAGCTGACCGCCTCCAGCCCCCAAACCAAGGCTTGCGGAGGAGCTTTGGGGGTTTCGGGCGCTGCCAGCGCCCGAAACCCCCAAAGCGGGTGTGAGGCGAGGTAGTTTGGGAGCGCGGGGCTGTTGCGGGGCCGCGGGTCCGAGCCCGGGCGCGCTCGCCGTGCCAGGCTGGTCGGTCGGGCCGGCCGCCGCAGCAGCGGCGCGGCGGCCGGGATCAGACGCTTGACAGGGGGCGGGGTGGCGCGCCCACGTACTTGGCGCTCGGCCGGATCATCCGGCGCTCGCGCTTCTGCTCGAGGATGTGGGCGGACCAGCCGGCGACACGGGCACAGCCGAACATCGGCGTGTAGAGCGCCGGGGGCACCTGGGCGAAGTCCAGCACCACGGCGGCCCACAGCTCGATGTTGGTCGCGAGGATGCGGTCCGGGCGGCGGGCTTGGAGCTCGGCCAGAGCTGCCTGCTCGAGCGCCGCGGCCACCTCGATGCGGGGTGAGCCGAGCTCGTGCATCAGCTGGCGCAGGATGCGGGCGCGCGGGTCCTCGGCACGGTAGACGCGGTGGCCGAAGCCCATGATGCGCTCGCCGCGGTCGAGGCGCTCGCAGACCCAACGGCGGGCGTCGCCGGCGCGCTCGACGTCGTCGAGCATCTGCAGGACGCGCATCGGCGCGCCGCCGTGCAGCGGACCGGAGAGCGCGCCGACTGCTGCTGAGAGTGCGGCGGTGACGTCGGCGCCGGTAGAGGCGATCACGCGCGCGGTGAAGGTGGAGGAGCTAACCCCGTGCTCGGCGGCGGCGGTCCAGTAGGCGTCGATCGCCCTGACGTGGCTGGGGTCAGCCTCGCCGCGCCAGCGCAACAGGAAGCGCTCAGCGATGGAGCTGCCGCTGTCTATCTCGCGCTCGGAGACCGGCGGTCGGCCGAAGCCGCGCGCAGACTGGGCGACGAATGACAGGGCCATCACCGAGGCGAGCGCCAGGTCGTCCCGCGCCTGCGCGTCGGTGATGTCCAGCAGTGGCCTGAAGCCCCACTGCGCCCCGAGCGCGGCCAGCGCCGCCTGCATATCGGCGCGCGGGTCGCCCGAATGGAAGGCCAGCGGGTAGGGCTCGGCGGGCGGCAGACCGGGCAGCAGGCTGTCGTCCACCAGCAGACCCCAGACCTGCTCGAACGGCACCTTGCCGACCAGTTCCTCGATGTCAACACCGCGGTAGCGCAGCGTGTCGCCGTCCCGGTCGGGCTCGGCTATCTCGGTCGCGAAGGCGAAGACGCCCTCCAGGCCGGATTGGACTTCGTCGTAGAGAGGCATGGGCACATAGTTCACTACACTCGGCGGTCCTTCGCCAGGAACCCGCAGAGAGGACTAGAGAACCAGATGGCCTATGTGATCGCCGAGCCGTGCATCGGGACCAAGGACAACTCATGCGTTGAGGTCTGCCCGGTCGACTGCATCCACCCGACGCCCGACGAGCCCGATTACGACCAGGTGGAGATGCTCTACATCGACGCCGAGGAGTGCATCGACTGCGACGCCTGCGTGGAGGCCTGCCCGGTGGATGCCTGCTTCGCCGAGGACCAGCTGCCCGAGGAGTGGCAGAAGTTCACGCTGATCAACGCGGAGTACTACCGCAACCGCTAGGGAGCCCTTGGCCGTTGCGACGCCCGGTGGCGGGCGGCGCTTCTGATACGTACGTCCAATCCGGATGCTGACTGGTCCAGACCGCTAAAGCTGCCCGGCGATCTGCCGATCTGCGAACTCGGAATGTCTGTGGTCACGGATCGACCCAACCCCGCTGTTGAGCATGGCGCCGAGCTGCCGGGTCCCCCGGCTGCGGCCACGCTTACGCCGGCTCGCTGTGCTGGTCCGGCCGTGCCCACCGCGCGCTTCGGCCGCGGCCTGTCGGACAGGCGCACGATGCTTCGCTACCTGCCACTGGTCGCGATCGTGACCTCAGCCCTGGTCGGTGGGCCCATCGCCTTCGTCTGGACCATGCGCGCGACAGGCCTGGTCACCTCGCCGGTGCTGCTGTTCGCGGCGGCTCTGACGCTTTCCATGATGCTCTCGCTTGGCGGGGCCGAGCTCTGGCAGGCTTATGGGCTACGCGAAGACCTCGTGTTCAGCGACCTCCTGGTCTGGGGCTTCGTCCGGCGGGTCCGCCAGGAGCGCGCGCTGGTGCGGGCTGTGAGCCGGATCGGCCTCGGCGGCGCGATCGGCTACGGCGACGCCGGCGAGTCAGCCGACCAGGACCGCAGCCGTGAGGCGCTCGAGCGCTTGGCCCAGGTGCTGGAGGGTCAGGATCGCTATCTGAACGGTCACTCGCGCCGCGTCGCCCGGCACGCCACGCTGATCGCCAGGGAGCTGGGCTTCTCAGATGAGGCTCTGGACCGGTTGCGGGTGGCGGCGGCTCTGCACGACGTGGGCAAGCTGCTGACCCCCAGCGAGATCCTCAACAAGCCCGCGCGGCTGACCGACGAAGAGTTTGCGGTGATCAAGCTCCATCCGGTGGACGGAGCGGCGATGGTCGCGACGCTCGGCGACGACGAGCTCACGGAGATCGTGCGACACCACCACGAGCGTCTGGATGGCAACGGCTACCCCGACCGACTGGCCGGCGAGCAGATCCCGCTCGGGGCGCGCATCGTCGCGGTCGCAGACACCTTTGACGCGCTCACCTCAGCGCGTGCCTACCGTGGCGCGGCGCGCCACGCCAAGGCGATCGCGATCCTGCGTGAGGAAGCGGGCAAGCAACTCGACCCGGACGCCGTGCATGCGTTCCTGTCCTACTACTCGGGCAACCGCCTGGCGTTCAAGTGGCAAGCCCTGGTGAGCGGTCTGCGGGAACTGATAGCGACGCTCAGCGGCAGCCCCGCCAGCGCAGCGGTCCTACCAGCTGGGAAGGCGGCACTGGTCGTCGGCGCCACGATCGCCGTGGCATCGGCTGCGTCGGTCCTGCCGGCTGCCCCGCGTCCGCATCTCGGGCGCCCGGGCGCCGCGTCGGCACGCGCCGCCGCGTCCGCACCCGGGCTGGGGTCTGCATCCGTTCGCATCGCCCTAAAGGCGGGGGTAGCCGCCACCGGGTGGCGACCGGCGGGTTCGCGCCCCGCGGCCCACGACCGCACACGGCCAGCCGTCCGTGTGACCCTTCCTCGCCACGCTTCGGTCGTGTCCGTGGGCCTGGGCGGCGGGAGGACAGCGGGGGCCGGCGCTGCTGGTGGGGCAGCGGCGCCGGGCGCAAATGTGGGCACGAGCGGGACCGTGGTTACCCGCAAGCCGTCGCCAGTCGCCGCAGCGACTCCTCCGTCGGTTCGCTCTGCGCTGAGCACGGGCTCGGCGCACAAGGCTGCGGCGCCGACGCGCGCCGGTGCGTCAGGGTCCGTCGCGGCCGGTGGCGCGCTTGACGGTGCGGGCTCTGCCAACCCCGCTGCGACCGGCGGCGCGGCCGGATCATCTGCTGCGACCGCGCCAGCCCCTGCCGGTGCAGCCGCCGCGACATCCACGGCTGGGACGACCGGAGGCGTAACCGCTGGCGGGACATCCGTCACGGCCACCACGCCCGCAAATTCGCCGGGCGCGACCGCCGCCACGACCGCGGGCACCGCCACCACGGCGGCCGCGGGCACCGCCACCACGGCGGCCGCGGGCGCCGCCACCACGGCGGCCGCGGGCACTGCCACCACGGCGGCCGTGCCTGGCGCCGGTGCGGGCAGGCCGTAGGCGGGCGCTGGCGCGGGCAGGCGCCGCGGCGGCCTCAGGCCATCGGCAGCGACATGCCGACCGGCTTTGGCGGCAGCACAGTGAGAGTCGGCTGCGGCTCGGCCGCCATCGGCAACGAGACCGGGGCGGCCGGGGCCATCTCGATCAACCGCTGAGCGATCTGGGTGATGGCGCGTGAGGCCGCGTCGGCAGGCTCGGCCAGAACCACCGGCAGACCACCGTCCGACTGTTCGCGCAGCGCCATCGTGAGCGGCACCCGGCCGAGCAGCGGCACCCCGAGCTCCTCGGCCAGCAGCTGCCCGCCGCCTGTGCCGAAGATCGGGAAGCTCTCACCCGCAGGTGTGGTGAAGCCCGACATGTTCTCGATCACACCGCTGACCGCGAGCTTCAGCTTCTCGGCCATGTCGGCTGAGCGCTTGGCCACCTTCTGGGCCACGGCCTGCGGTGTGGTGACGAGCAGGAACTGCGCTTCCGGCAGCAGCTGGGCGAGCGTCATGGACACATCCCCGGTGCCGGGCGGCAGGTCGATCAGCAGGTAGTCGAGCTCTCCCCACTCAACGTCCTCGATGAACTGCTGCAGAGCCTTGTGGAGCATCGGGCCGCGCCACACCACGGCCGCATCCTGGTCGATGAAGAAGCCGATCGAGACGACCTTCACGCCCTCCGCGCCGTCCAGCGGCAGGATCTTCCGGCTCGAGTTGACCTTCGCCCGCTCGCCGCTCAGACCGAACATGCGTGGCTGCGAGTAGCCCCAGACGTCGGCGTCCATGACGCCGACGCGCTTGCCGGCGGAAACCAGCGCCGCGGCGAGGTTGGCGGTCACGCTCGACTTGCCGACGCCGCCCTTGCCGGAGCCCACGCAGACCACGTTTGCGACCTGGGCCAGCGCGCCCTCGGGCAGTGAACCACGGCCAAGCTTCTGGCTCAGGCCGCGCCGCTCGTCCTCGGAGAGGACATCGAAGCTGATGTTCACGCCGACCACGCCTTGGAGGCGCCGGACCGCGGCATCCACGGCGGTCTGGAAGTGGTCGCGGATCGGACAGCCAGGGGTCGTCAGCGACACCATCACATCCACCACACCGTTGGGGTGCACGTCGATCGAGCGCACCATCTCAAGCGTCACGATGTCCCGGCGCAGCTCGGGGTCGATGACCTCGCGCAGCGCCTCACTCACTTCTTCTCTTGTCGGCATGGGTTCCATGATAGGTTCCCGCCACATGTCGATCGAGATCGCCGCCCTCCGGGGCCGCTCCGACCTCCGCGAGTTCGTCGCGCTGCCCTTCCGATTGCACGCCGGCACGCCCTGGATTCCGCCCCTGAAGCTGGAGCGCTACGCCTTCATGACGAGGCCGCTGAACCCGTTCTTCAAGCACGGTGAAGCGGAGTTCTTCCTGGCTCGCCGCGACGGTCGCGTCGTCGGACGGATCAGCGCGCAGTACGACCGCAACTTCAACGCCTTCCATCAGAACCGTTGGGGCTTCTTCGGCATGCTCGAGTTCGAGGACGATCAGGAGGTTCTGGATGCGCTGCTGGGCGCCGCCGAGGACTGGCTGCGGCTCCACGGCCGCGATCGCATGATCGGACCCTACGACCTCACGATCAACGAGGAGTGCGGCGTCCTGATCGACGGGTTCGAGCTGGAGCCGATGATCCATCAACCCTGGCATCCGCGCTACTACGGTGAGCGCGTTGAGACGGCTGGCCTGGTCAAGGCGATGGACGTGCTGCACTGGAACCTGCGTCTGGATGACCGGGATACGCGCATGCTCAAGAGCCTGCCGCGCTTTGCCCAGCGCGCGCGCGAGCGCCACGGGATCCGCATCCGCAAGATGTCGTTCTGGGGGCTCGGGAGGGAGCTGGAGGAGTTTCAGAAGGTTTACAACGCCGCCTGGTCGCACAACTGGTCATTCCAGCCGCTGGATGAGCACGACATCGCCGACATGGCGATGCTCTACCGGCTCGTGTTCGACAAGCGCTGGTTCATGCTCGCCGAGAACGACGAGGGCGTTGTCGCCGCTGCGATCACGATCCCCGACATCAACCAGGTGCTCAAGAAGATGAACGGCAGGCTGCTGCCGCTCGGCTGGCTCTACTACTTGAATCGCAAGCGCATCGTCGACCGCTGCCGGGTTGGCTTCCTCGGTGTGCTGCCCGAATACGAGCACACCGGTGTGGCGGCGCAGCTCTACCTGGAGAACTTCGACATGGCGGCCGAGTCCCGGATCAAGTGGGGCGAGCCCGGCTGGATCCTCGAAACCAACCACAGCATGAACCGCGGCCTGGAGGCGATGGGCGGCCGTGTGGTCAAGCGCATGCGCATCTACGAGCGGCTGCTGGAGGATGGCGCCAGGCCGGCCGCGCCGCCGCCCGACGTCAGGCGCTACGGGCCGGCCGGGTAGCACGAGCGTCAGGCGCTAGGCGAGCGTCGTGAGCCCGTGCAGCGGCGGCGCGCTTCGCTCAGGCGGCCGCTGCCTGCGCCTCCGGTGAGAGGCAAGCGCGGCCGCGCCCGGCCGCCTTGGCGCCGTAGAGGGCACGGTCAGCCGCCTCAAGGGCCTCGGTTATGTCGTCGGTCCTGGGCGCCACACCGACCGACACGCCAACTTTCGGCGACTCGTTGGGGTCGAAGGCGACCCGCACCTCGGCGATGATGCGCTCGCCCACCTCGAGCGGTGTCTCGCTCTGAACCCAGAGCGCGAACTCATCGCCCCCGATCCGCCCGGCAAGTCCGTGGCGGGCGAGTACCCGCGCGACCTCCATCAGCACCATGTCTCCGGTCGAGTGGCCGTGCGTATCGTTGATCTGCTTGAAGTGGTCGAGGTCGCAGAGCAGCACGTGGCCAACGGCGCCGTGCTGAATCGCCTGCCGCACGGTCGTCATCCAGTGGCGGCGGTTCGCCAGCCCGGTCAGCTCGTCTGTCTGCGCCATGCGCTCGAGCTCCGACACCCGTTCGCCGACGCTACCCGGCGTGACGGGCGCCTGGCCGGAACCGGCAGCGGTCGCCAGTTCGTCCAGCGCCTCGGTTCCGAGCCCCAGTTTGGCGAGCGTCTCGCCCAGCAGCGCGTCGTCCACGGACTCGCCGCCGAGCAGGCCGACCACGGCGTTTGCAAGCTGGACACACGCGAACTCCGCGTCTGGTGCCGCGCAACCGCGTCTGCCGCCGTGGTGCCAGGCGATCGCGGCGGCGAGCTGGTCATCCAGTCCGGATTCCTCGGCCAGCAGTGCGCCCAGGTACGCGTGGTCAATCCCGAAGCGCTCCCACTCCGCGCGAGACCGGTCAGCCCCCGATGCGTGCTCGGCGGCCATCTGATCCATCCTGCTCTCGCCGAAGGCAAGCGGCATGACCAGCTTGCCGCAGTCGTGCAGCAGCCCGGCCAGGTGCGGTAGCTCTGGCGGCAGCGAGACCATGGCGGCCGCGGCGGCGGCGACTCTGGCGACCGCCACGGCGTGCAGGTGCATCTGGCCCCGTGAGGCCCTGCCGTTTCCGGGTGCGGACTCGAAGAACCTGAACGTGACCGCCTCCAGGCACAGCTGGCGCGTTGCCCGGCGACCGATCATCACCACCGCCTGGCGGATCGTCTTGGCGGGGATCGGTCGGCCCGCATGGGCCGAGTTGGCGTACCTCAGGACGTTGACCGCTATCGCTGGGTCGGACTCGAGCGCGCTGACGAGCTTGCCGAGCTCACACTGCTCGTCCTCGGTGAGCGCGAGCACACGCTGGACCGTCTTGTCCAACACCGGGAGGCGACCGCAACGCCTTACGGCGTCCGTGGTCAAAGCGGTGAGCTCAGGGTCGAGCGCGAGTCTCCAGGTGGCCTCCACAGTCGGCGTATCGGCAGAACGCAGAGGGCGGTTGAGTCGTCAGCCGAACCGCTTCAGAAAGACCGACGGGGTGCCCCTGAGGGCACCCCGGCGGTTGAGGGAGGAGAGGGTACTGCATTCGCCGGCGAGGATATGAGGCCGGCGAATCTCTCCCAACCGGGCACTCTCCTGAGCTGCGCGGCGGGGGAAGCTGTCGTGGACCAGAGTATAGCGCGCACACTTCCGCTTACGGCTGATCGGTTTCAGGCGGACTACCGTCGGAATCCGTCAAAAGCCTAGCGTGGCGCTGCGGTGAGCGGGCGCCGCGGTGAGCGGGCGCCGTGCGCATTGGCCCCAGCCCTCACGCGGCGGCTCACATCCGGCGCCTGAGCCACGCCCCCGGGTCGTTGACCTCGGACAGCGAAGGCAGCGCCTGCGCGGAGGAGAAAAGCTCGCGCAGCGCCTCCTGACCGCCCTGTCGGACTATCTCGTCGCAGAAGATCTTGCCCTGCCGGTACTGCTCGAGCTTCAGCTCGAGCCCCAGCAGGCGGCTCAGCAGACGGCTGAGCGGGGGCTGGCTCTGCCGGCGCTCGTCGAGCCCTCGCCGCAACTGCGGCAGCGACGGTAGCAACTCCGGCGCGACGGCATCCATCACGTGCTCGGCGTGGCCCTCGATCACGGCCATCACCGCCTGCGCCCGATCCATGGCCGCGCGCTCGGAGTCCGAGGCGACCATGCCGATCAGGTCTGCGCGCAGCGCCGCGCGGCCGACCCGGCGTACCGTCGCCGCCTTTGGCAGGCGCAGCTCACGACGCCTGATCATCCGCTCCTCGGCGCCCGCAAGCAGCTCGCGCACGAGCCCTGCGAGATGGTCCTGCAGCCAGGGCACGCCGCCGAACTGCACGGCGTGCGTCGCCTCGTGCAGGGCCACCCAGGTGACGAACTCGTGCGCGTCGGCGTCCAGCCGCCTGACAGCCTCGGCGAGGTTCGCCGTCACGAACAGCAGTCGCGGTCTGTGGTCGTCCGCACGCTCGGGCAGCAGCACGACCTCGTACTGGCCCATGACCCGCTTGCCCAGGTAGCCGACCAGCAAGCCCACCTCGCTCGACCCGGCGGCGCCGAGCCACAGCTGGGCCGCGGGCTTGACTCGACCCAGTCGATCGGCGGCACGCTCGAGCATCGGTTCCAGCAGCGCCCGCGTGGAACTCAAGTTTGCCGCCACCCACTCGCGGCGGCCGATCGCCTCCGGCGGGGGCAGCGGCGCGGCTGGCTGAAGGCCCGTGTAGGCGATCACCCGTGCGCCGGCGTCGGCGACGATCGGCTCGAGCTCCAGCGCCGGCAGGCGCGCCTCACCCTCGCCGGCGACCCGCCCGGCGATCCACTCCGCGAGTATCCAGTCGATCACCGGCGCGGGCACAGCCCCTCCAACTCCCCCAGCGTACGTGCGCTGCGCGCCGCGACCACGGGCGCGTGCGCGATCAGGTCGAGCGGCGCCGCGAGCGGCTCCCCACAGCCGGGGAAGCTGACCAGCCCGCCCGCCTCCCGCACGATCAGCTGCCCGGCGGCCGCGTCGACCGAGCGGCACGCGCGCAGTGACACCAATCCGTCAAGGCGCGCGGCGGCTACCTGGCAGAGCGCCGGAGCGATCGCCCCCAGCGCGCGCAGCCGGTGCGCGCTCGAGGCCAGCTGATCAACGGAGCCGACCAGCCAGCGAGGGTCGGCCGACTCAATGCCGAGCAGCTCGACGCGGCCGTCGGGCGTGCGGCGCTCACCCGACCCCGGCTCGAGCAGCATGTCGTTCAGGTAGGCGCCCCGGCCCCGCGCCGCCCACCACTCCTCGCCGCTGCCGAAATCGTGCACGTAACCGAAGCCGACGTCCGCCATGCTCTCACCCGTCGCGACCGCGAGTGACAGCGCATGCGGCGCGAGCCCGCGCTTGGCGTTCAGCGAGCCGTCGATCGGGTCGATCACGACCACCGGTTCGCGGGCGCCGAAGCCCACCTCGCCCCGCTCCTCGGAGACCGTGCGGAAGCGCGCGCCGCGCGCGTGCAGACGGTCGAGTTCGTCGAACACGATCGCCTCGGCTTCGGCGTCTATCACCAGCGTGCGGTCCCCACCGCCGCCCGTGGTGCCGGTCTCGAGCGCGCGCTGCGCGGTGCTCGTCTGCGCGGCCAGCATGGCGGCGATCCGCTCGGCGGCTCGCCTGCAGAGCTCGAGCCAGGCGGCCGGAGATGTGCCCGCAGGGTCACTCATCGTCAGCCTATGCTGTCAGACCGGGTGAGTGAGCCAGTTCCAACCGCCACACAGGCGGCCGAGATCGTCGGCTACAGCGGCGGCTCGCTGCTCATTCGCGGGCCGGCTGGCAGCGGCAAGACGCGCCTGATCATCGACCGCTTCGCCTGGCTGGTGCAGCAGGGCGCGGCGCCCGAACGTCTGGCGGTACTGGTGCCCAGCGCGGCGCGCGCCGGCGCGCTCCGCGGCGCGCTCGAGCAGCGACTGGACGGTGGGTACAGCGAGCTGTTGGTGCTCACGGCCCCGCAGCTGGCGGCGGCCGTGCTGCGTCGCCACCCCGGCGGCTGGCACGAGCGCCCGGAGATCACCCTCAGCCAAGGCGATCGGCTGGCGATGCTCGCCGAGCGCATCGACGAGCTGCCACTTCAGCACCACGACTTTGGCGGCAACTCGGGCGTGCTGCTCGCCAGCCTCGTGCGGCGGATCGACCGGCTCAAGGCGGAGCTGGTCGACAGCGGCCGGTTCAGCGAGTGGGCGCGGCAGGTCGGAGGGCCGCGCGAGCGCGAGTTCGCTGAGATCTTCGCCGCGCACGAGCGCATGGTGCGCGAGACCGGTGGCTGCGACGACAACGACCTGATTAGGCTGGCCACTCGTCTGGCAGAGGACCAGGCCCCGGAGCGGTCGCCTTTCGCGGCGCTGCTGATCGACGACGCCCAGGAGCTTGACCTCGCCGCCGCCACGCTCGCCCGAGCGCTCGCGCCGGAGGCGCTGACGGTCGCGGGCGATCCGATGGCGGGGGCGCTGCGCTTCCGCGGCGCCGGCGCGCAGCGGCTCGAGTGGTTCCAGCAGGCGGATATGCGCGTGGTGACGCTCGCCGGCTCGCGGCGCTGCCCGCCGCCGATAATGGCCGCAGCCCGCGCGGTGGCCGTCGGCGCCGTGGTGGCCGGTGAGGACCAGCAAGCCGCTGAGGCCGTCTCTTTCTGGCGCTGCGCCAGCGATCGCGCGCAGGCTCAGGGGGTGGCAGCCGACATCGAGCGCCTGATCGTGCGCGACCGGGTGGCCCCAGGCGCGATCGTCGTCCTGGTCGCTGACCTGAGTGGCGAGGGCGTCGCCGTGGCGGCGGCCCTGGAGGAGCGCGCGGTGCCGCAGCAGCTGGTCGGCGAAGTGGGTCTCTTCCAGCGCGCCGAGGTCCGCGACCTGCTGGCCTGGCTGCGGCTGCTGGCCGACCCCGGTGACGCGCCGGCGGTAGTCAGGGCGCTGGCGCGGGCGCCGATCGAGCTGCGCTCAGCCGACATCGCCCGTTGCACTCAGATAGCCCGGCGGCGCAAGCTCGACATGGTGGCCGCACTGACCGCGGCGATCGAGTCGCCGCAGGTGCCGCCCGAGGCGCGCGAGCGCATCCGCCTGTTCCTGAAGCTCTACCGTGCCGGTGCGGCCCATATCGACACGATGCGGCCCGATCTCTACGTGCACCGCCTGGTCGACCGCCTCGGCCTGCGCCGCCAGCACCTGTTCGCCGCGCAGGCCGACGTGGTGGCACGGCTGCGGGCGCTGGCGCGCTTCGGCGAGCTGGCCGCGGCCCACGTCGCACGCAGCCCGCAGGCGACGGCGCGGGACTTTGCCCGATCGGTCGCCACCCTGGCCGAGTGGGGGTTCGGCGAGCGCGACGAGCCGCTGCTCGCGGGCGCCGGAGTGGTGCAGGTGCTGGAGATCGGGCAGGCCGGCGGGCTGGAGGCAGACCACGTGTACGTGCTCGGGCTGGCCGGCACGCTCGCACACGCCCCGTGGCTGCATAGCGAGCCGGTCCCCGACCAGCTGCTCGCAGAGCCACTGCCCGCCGACGACGACGCCGGTCGCCGTACGCGCCTGCGCCAGCGGCTCTACCTGGCGATCAGCCGTGCCCGGCGAAGTGTGGTGTTGGCCCACGCCGCAGCCGGCGCCGCCGGGGCCCCGGCGCTTGCGGAGATCGAGTGTGCCCGCCGGTCGCTGGGGGCGGAGTGGAGCGAGATCGCAGAGGAGCAATCCGGGCCGGCGGACACGCTGCAGGCGACCTACCGGCTGCTGCGTGACGAGCTGATGGAGGACACCGCCAGGGCCGCGGCTAGGCTCGCCGAGCTGCGCTTGGACACCGACCTCGACGTCTCGCACGCGGTGGTCCGTTACCTAGAGCTGCTCAAGGTGGCGGCGCTTTTGGCGCGGGCCGAGGGCGACCCCGACCACGGCCTGGCTGAGGCGCTGCGTGACATCAACGCCCGCATCGAGCAGGCGGTGACCGCCGAGGAGCGGGAGATCTTCGCCAGCTCGCCGATCGACGAGTACCTGCTTGACGGCGAGCGCGACGTGCGCCGCCGGGCCCGTGCGCTGGCGGCTCGCGAGGAGCCGTCGCTCGCGCGCTTTCTGCCGCTCAGCGGCGATGGCGTAATGCTCTCCGCGACCGACATCGACACCTACCGCGCGTGCCCGCTGCGCTACAAGTTCGCGCGTGTCTTCCGGATCCCGCGGGAGCCGTCGCTGCACCAGCGCTTCGGCATCACCGTCCATCAGGTCCTTGAGCGCTTCCATGCGCACGGCACCGAGCAGCTCGGCCCGCTGGCCGAGCTGCACACGCTCCTTGACCGCGCCTGGCAGCGGGGCGGCTTCGGCGATTCCGGGGAGGAGCGGCAGCTCTACGCGAAGGCGGTGGCGGCGCTGGCCCGCTACCACGAGCGCGCGAGCTCGGATCCCGGGCACCCGGTGTGGTTCGAGCGCCAGTTCAGCTTCAGGCTGGGAGAGCACCTGGTCCGCGGCCGGGTTGACCGTGTCAACCGCCTGGACTCAGGCGAGTACGAGCTGGTCGACTACAAGACCGGGCGGCCGCGCAGCGCCGAGCAGCTCGCCGGTGATGTGCAGCTCTCGCTGTATGCGCTGGCGGCGCGCGAGGCGTGGGGGCTGCAGGAGACGCGTGGGGTCTACCACTATCTGCTGGATGACGAGCGGGTCGCGGTTGCCGCCGGCCCGGGGCGTGTGGAGTGGGTGCGCGGCGTCGCGCTCGAGGTGGCTGCCGGGATCATGGCGCAGGAGTTCGAGCCGGCGCCTTCGGCGCGGGTGTGCCGGCTCTGTGACTACCGGCTCGCGTGTCCAGCTGCGGAGCGGTGAGCCGGGTCGCCCGGGCGGTGCTTTGGCGGGCAACTGGGGCTTGATTATGCCAGCCCGGCTTCCGCCCCTGTCGATCGAGGGGTTTGCTCGTGCCAGGCATCGTGTCGCGTCCGGCTCGGGGCGCTGGCACCGCCGTCCGGGCGCTGCGGCTGGTGGTCCGCCACCGCCGGTAGCCGGTGGCTGGCTTCGGGCTGGGCCTGCGGGCGGGGATGCGTTCAGGCTGCTGTCGGCCGCCGGGTGAACACGACCGCACGCCGGCGAGGATTGCCCGCGCCGGCTAGCCGCAGAGCGGGTGGGCCAAATGCGTGCCCCAGCATGTATTTGGCCCGTCCCTTCACGATCGCTGCTGCTGGACGACCATCAGCGAGTGACCGGTGGGGTCGCGGAACCAGAACATCGGCGGGATGGGGTCGCCCATGCGCGAGACCTCCGCGTCCACGTCGGCGCCGGCGGCCCTGAAGGCCGCGTGGGCGGCGTCGATGTCGTCCGTGGTCAGCGTGATGCCGGTGAAGGCCGGCTGCACCGTCTCCTGGCCGGGCGGCGGGGGTGCCAGCGCGATGCCGGTCGTGCCCTCGGGCGGGTAGACCTCGATCCAGCGGTAACGTCCGCCGAACGGGGTGTCGGTGCGCTTCTGAAAGCCGATCGACTCGTAGAAGGCGACCGCGCGGTCCTGGTCGGGGGTGGGCACGGTCACGAGGCTGATCTGGCGGATTCCGGTAGCTGCGGCAGTCACTGTTTTACCTCCCCGGTGGTGTTGATATGCGGGTGTGCGCGGGGTCTGCTCAGCCCGGCTGCTCGCCGCCGCGCTGGCGCAGGAAGCGCTGAAGCTCACGCTCGATCGCCTCGCCCGAGGGCAGCTCGAAGCGCTCCGGCGGCTCGGCGCCGGCGGCCGCCTCGAGCCGTTCGACAAACGCCTGGACGTCGGGGTCGTGAGCCACCGCGAGGTTCACCTGCCGCTCGTACTCGGTGGCGCCCGCCTCCAGCTCGCGCGCGTCGATCACGACGCCCACCAGGCCCTCGAGCTTGCGGATCAGCGCCAGCGAAGCCTTCGGGTTGGGGGAGGCCGAGATGTAGTGCGGGACGGCCGCCCAGAGGCTCGCGGACGGCAGGCCCGCGGTCCGGCAGGCGTCGTGCAGCACGCCGAGGATGCCGGTGGGGCCCTCGTAGGAGGACTCGGTCAGACCCAGCCGCGCGACCAGCGCCGGGTCGGTCGCGAAGCCCGTGACGGAGACCGGGCGCGTGTGCGGCACGTCGGCCAGGAGCGCGCCGAGCGTCACCACCAGCTGCACGCCGATCGCCTCCGCCAGCTCGACGATCAGGCCGGTGAACGTACGCCAGCGAAACGACGGCTCGTGGCCGGTGAGCAGGATCAGGTCGCGGGGAGCGCGCGGGATGCGGGCCTCGTAGAGGCGCACCTCGGGCCACTCGATCATCCGCCCCTGCTGCTCGCCGAGCTTGATCCGCGGCCGCGTGGCCTGGAAGTCATAGAACTCCTCTGGGTCGATCGTCGCGAACTCACGCGCGCCGAGCGCCTGCGCGGCGAAGCTCACCGCCGCGGATGCCGCGTCGCCGGCGTCGTTCCAGCCCTGGAAGCCGCAGACGAGGGCCGGCGCACGCAGGTGATCGGGCCGATAGTTCCATCGCAGAGGCTGCATCCGACTCACCGTACATCATGGCGCTGTGAGCGAAGAGCCGACGATCAGCGCGTTGCGTGCGGGGGATGAGGTCCGGGGCGTCTACGCCTGCGTGCGCAAGGACCGGCGCCGGACGCGCACCGGCAGCCCCTACCTGGCGCTCGAGCTGCGCGACCGCACCGGCAGCGTGCCGGCTCGCGCCTTCCGCGACGCCGACCAGCTCGCCGGACTGTTCGAGCGCGGCGACATCGTCCGCGTGATCGGCCGGGTCGAGCGCTTCCGCGACGAGCTGGTGGTCGAGGTGGCCGACATCCGCCGCCATGGGGCCGGGGGCGAGTCGGTCCCTGAGGCGGCCTCCGAAGCGCTGACACAGGCTTTCCTGCCGGTCGCCTACCGCGACGTCGATGAGCTCGACGGGTTCCTCGAGCACCTCGCCTCCGAGGTCTACGACCGCGGTTACCGGTCGCTGCTCGACGCGCTGCTGGGTGATGCGGCGCTGCGCGCGGAGGTCCGGCGCGCCCCGTGCAGCCGTGCCGGCCACCACGCGTATCTGGGGGGGCTGCTCGAGCACACGGTCGCGGTGGCGACGCTGGCCCGCGAGCTCTGCGACCTGCACCGGAGGCTCAACAGCGACCTGCTGCTGACCGCGGCGATAGTGCACGACATCGGCCGCACGCGCGAGTTCACCTACATGGCGGAGATCGGCCTGAGCGACGAGGGGCGGCTGCTCGGGCACCTGGTGCTCGGCCAGCAGCTGCTCAGCGAGCGCTTCGCCGCGCTCGGCGAAGCGCTCGACCAATCGCGGCGGTTGGCGCTCCTGCACTGCGTCATGGGCCACCACGGCGCGGCTGCCCTGCCGGGTGGCCGCTTCGCCTCCGCCGAGGCGCTTGCGCTGTACCGGCTGAACGCGCTCGACGCGGGGGTCAAGGGTGCGCTAGAACACGGGCTCGGGCCGCCGGCCGAGGGCTGATCCGGCCTGGGCGAGCGCACGCTCGAGCACGGGCGTTGCCACGATCAGCGTCACGAGCGCGGCGGCCGCCGAGAGCAGCGCCGGTGCGAGCGCCATGTGCGGCAGGCAGCTGGCGAGCACGGCGGAGAAGGAGATGGTGGCCGCCATCGACACGATCGTGCCGCGGGCGAGCTCGGCGGCGCCCGCCGCGCCGTTGGCGCGGTGGGTGGATGGCAGGATGATCGAGAGCAGCACCGGCGCGGATGAGAGCACGCCCGCCGGGCGGGCGCCGAGGATCGGAACGAGGCTCGTCATCGTCGCCACGACGCAGGTGGAGATCACCGCGCGCGTCAGCATTGGGCTCGGCCGGGCTGTGCCGGGTGGCCTCGGTTGCGGGTGCTCTGCGCCTTCGTGGTCTGGGTCGGGCCGGTCGGGGCCGCGCTGGGCGGCGGGCGCGCCGGTCGTGGGATGGTGGCGCGCGGGCCACGGCCAGAGCAGGAGGCTCACGCCGATCACCGACCAGACAGCGGCAGCGGCCGCCCAGGGCGTGCTGGTCCAGCTCAGCGCGAGCACCGACGCGAGCGCGAGCGCCAGGGCGGCGATCGTCGTCTGGACCGGTTCCATGCTGCGCGCGAGCCACGCGTAGGCGACACAGAACACGACCACCGCCATCTGACCGGTGGTCACTCCGGTCGCCGCGTGCGCCGCCGTCAGGCGGCTGGAGGTGAGGCAGACGGCCAGCAGGAACGGGCCCGTCGTCACCGGCAGGCCGATCAGGCGGCCGCCGATCCGGTCGCCGAAGCGGGACTGCGCCCATGACACGAGCGCGAAGGCGAGAGGCGTGAGCCCGATGCGCAGCAGGATCGTCATGCCTGTAATGATCGTCGAAGCTCGGCCTAATTTCCTGCTGAGTTTGCGAGCAAACACGCGGATCGGCCGATGATTACTCGGCAACTACGGCAAGATGGCATTGATTCTGCGACACTGATCCGATGGATGCGATCGACCGGATCCTGCTGAAGGAACTACTGCGTGACGCGCGCGTCACCTACCAGGAGCTGGGTCGCGCCGCCCGCCTGTCCCCGAACACAGTCGCCGACCGTGTCAGGAGGCTTCGCGGCTCGGGGGTGGTGAGCGGCTACCACGCAGAGCTGAACCTGCCGGCGCTCGGCCGTGGGCTCGAGCTGATGAGCGACGTGCGGCTGCGTGAGGGGATCGACCGCGGCGAGTTCGAGCGCGGGTTGGCGCAGGTCGAGCAGGTGATCGCCGCTGCGCGCCTGACCGGCGACTACGACTACCTGCTGCAGGTGGCCTGCGCCGACCCGGAGGAGTTCGAGCAGGTGATAGACACGCTCAAGCGCGAGCTCGGGGTGCGCGAGGTTCGCAGCCGGCTGGTGCTGCACCGCGTGCCGATCGCGCTCGAGCGGCTGGTGGACGCCTCCGCGGTCTGACATCTTCTGGCAGACCATGTCCGCGATCCAGCGATTGCTGTCGTACAACCTCACCGGCGCCGCCGGCACCGAGCCGCGGCACCTCGATGTGGTCCCGGCCCTGCGCCTGGCGATCGTGACCTGCATGGACTCGCGGATCGACGTGTTCAGCGCGCTCGGGCTCGACGGTGGCGAGGCGCACATCATCCGCAACGCGGGCGGGGTGGTCACAGACGACGTGATCCGCTCGCTGGCGATCTCGCAGCGCAAGCTCGGTACGCGCGAGATCATGCTGATCCACCACAACGACTGCGGCATGCAGATGGTCAGCGACGACGGCTTCCGGGCCGAGCTGCAGGCCGACACCGGCGTGGCGCCGTCGTTTGCGATCGAGTCCTTCACCGACCTGGACGCCGACGTGCGCCAGTCGGTGGAGCGGGTCCGCCGCTCGCCGTTCATCCCCAACCGCGACGCCGTGCGCGGCTTCGTCTACGACGTCGACACGCGTCTGTTGCGCGAGGTTGTGGCTGGCTGACGCCAGGCCGGCTCCCGATTTGTTGCACCCGCAGTCGTGTAACCTGCCGAGGGTGTCGACCGACGGCGCCTACCGCGTTTCCGGAGGCTGCCTCTGCGCCCGCGTGCGCTTCGAGCTCGCGGCGCCGCCGGAGGT
Organism: Solirubrobacterales bacterium; assembly: GCA_027449125.1. Taxonomy (GTDB): domain Bacteria; phylum Actinomycetota; class Thermoleophilia; order Solirubrobacterales; family Solirubrobacteraceae; genus Palsa-465. The sequence goes on from DAIDME010000092.1 coordinate 31,321, forward strand.
CGCCGGCTACTGCCACTGCACCCGCTGTCAGCGCCGGACCGGCACAGGTTCGGCGGTGTCGGTGTTTGTCGACCCGGCGGCGGTGCACTGGCAGCGCGGGGAGGAGCTGATCCGCTGCTGGAAGCCGGCCGACGGGATGCACAAGTGCTTCTGCGGCGAGTGCGGTGCGCACCTGCTGTCGCGCTCGCCGGACGGATCACGGATGGCGCTCCGGATGGGCGCGTTTGACAGCGACCCCGGAATCCGGCCGAGCTACCGGCAGTTCGTCGCCTACGCCGCCAGCTGGGAGCCGATCCCCGACGATGGGCTCCCTCGCTACGCGGAGGCGCGGCCCCGCGACGGCACCTGAGCCGGAGCCGCGGCGGTGCCGCCGCCCTTATCCCATCCTCAATCTGAGTCGCCATACTGAACGGCTGTGACCTCAGCGGTGCTCCACGAGTCGCTCGCGCCCCTGCGCACGAATCCGTCGGAGTCGGCGATCCTGCTCGACATCGACGGGACGCTGGCGCCGATCGTTGAGAATGCCGGGGAAGCGAGCGTTCCCGAGAGCACCCGACAGCTGATCATCGCGATCTCCCGACGTTACGGTCAGCTGGCCTGCATCAGCGGGCGCCGTGCCTCGGAGGCACGCGCGATGGTCTCGGTCGGTACGATCGCCTACGTCGGCGCCCACGGTGGCGAGCTGCTGCGCCCCGGCTGGACGGAGGCGGTGGTGGACCCGGAGCTTCTGCGGTGGTCCGCCCGCGTCGAGGCGTTTCGCCTCGAATCGGACACCGGCGAGCTCAGGCGCCGGCGCGTGCGTATCGAGGACAAGGGGACGATCATCGCCTACCACTGGCGGGGGGCCGCTGACGAACAGGATGCCCGCGCGGCGGTCGATGCGCTTGCCGGTCGGGCCAAGCAGGCCGGGCTCGAGGTCTACTGGGGGCGCAAGGTGATGGAGGTGAGGCCCCCAGTGAGGATCGACAAGGGGCTCGCCGTGCGACAGGTGCTTGGCGAGCGGCGCTATGCGGCCGTGCTCTACGTGGGTGATGACACGACCGACCTGGACGCCTTCCGTGCCGTGCGAGCGCTGGCCCGCGACGGCTCGGTTGGACAGGCGATCTGCGTGGGCGTCAACTCCGCGGAAGCGCCCGCCGGCGTCACCGGCGAGGCTGACCTCATGGTTCGGGGCACCGACGGTGTGCGCGATCTGCTTGCGGCGCTGGCCGCAAGCTAGGCGACGTTCCCGGTACGGATGCGATTTCCCGACCTCCTGCGCACCACCGTCATTCTCTGCGGCGCGGCCGCGACGCTCCTGGCGGTGGTCACGGTCGCCGGGGCGTCCGCTAACGGCGCCTCACTGCTCGTGCCCCTGTGTGCCGGCTGGTGGCTGGTGGCTGCCGTGTCGGGCGTCATGCTCGGCCGCCGCGGCAGCACCTCGCGCCAGATCGGCCTGCTGCTGTCCCGCGCAAGGACGCAGACCACCCTCCCTGAGATCAACCCCGGCCGTGTCGTCCTCAACCGCCTCTGGCCGATCCTGGTGTGCACCCTCGCGGCCGGCGCGGTCGCATTCGCGGAGCCTCAGGTTCCCGGGATCGCCGCCGGCTTCGCGCTCGCCGGGGCCCTGGCCTGGCGCCGGCAGGCATCGGCGGTGAGCGCCATCGAGGAGCGGGACGGCGCCCGCTTCTACGTCGAGCACACCTCGCCGCTGCGGCCGATACGGCTCATCCGCACGCCCGGCTTCCGCTCCAACCTGACCGAGCTGGCGCAGTCGCGGCACGCGCGGCCGGTCGCCGGCAGGCGTGCCTAGCGAAGCCCGAGCGTATGCTGAACACCCTGCACATTCCGCTGTTCGCCTATATCCCCAGCCCGCCGTTCAACGGCTTTTCAGTCGGGCCGTTCTTCTTCCACATCTATGGCATCTGCTACGTGCTGGCGGCGGCGCAGGCGATCCTGATCACGCGCCGGCGCTGGTCCAAGCGGGGCGGTGACCCCGATCTGGTCTACGGCGTCGCCTGGTGGGGGTTCCCTGCCGGGCTCGTCGGTGGCCGCATCTACTTCGACATCACCACGCCCAGCCAGATGCCGCATCACTGGTGGGGCCCGTTCGCGATCTGGGACGGCGGCATGGGCATCTGGGGCGGCGTCGCGCTCGGCGCCGCGGTCGGCTACTGGTATCTGCGCAAGCGCGTCGGGCGCTTGCGGGCCAACCAGTTCGTCAACGTGGTCACTCCGACGCTGCTGATCGGCCAGGCGATCGGCCGGGTCGGCAACTACTTCAACCAGGAGCTCTACGGCAAGCCCTCCAAGCTGCCGTGGGCGCTCGAGGTCTCGCCCGCGCACCGCGTGCCCGGCTACGCCCGGTACGCGACCTTTCAGCCATCCTTTCTCTACGAGCTGATCTTCGACCTCTGCTTCGCGGGCGTGCTGCTGCTGCTCGACCGGCACAGGAAGATCCGCCCGCCCGCCATGTTCCCGCTCTACGTGGCCGGCTACTCCGGCTACCGGATCTTCGAAGAGACGATCCGCATCGACTACTCGCAGTACATCCTCGGCATGCGGCTGAACTTCTGGGTGGCGATCATCGGCACCGTCGCCGGCTTGATCTGGTTTGCCCGCATCCAGTTCAGGCGCAGCCCCGACGACCCCGCAGAGCCGCCAGCTCAGGCCACGGAAGCGTATTCGCAATCTGCGCGGGCGTGAGCCAGGCGCGGCGGGCGGTGGCGATCCCGTAGCGCGCCACCTCGAAGCCGCCGGGACGGTGGGCGTCGCAGTTGATCACCAGTGGGATGCCGGCCTGCGCGGCGGCGCGCGCGTGATGCTCGTTCAGGTCACGCCGCTCCGGGTTTGCGTTGATCTCGAGCATCGTGCCGGTGCGTGCGGCGGCCTCGAGCACCCGCTCGAGGTCGAAGTCGTAGGGCTCGCGCTCGAGGATCTTGCGACCGCTCAGGTGGCCGATGCAGTCAACGGAGGGGTGCTCGATCGCGGCGACGATGCGTGCCGTCATGGCCGCCGCCGGCATCCTGAACGACGTGTGCACGCTGGCAACCACCCAATCCAGCTCGGCCAGCAGCTCGTCTGGGTAGTCGAGCCCGCCGTCCGGCAGGATGTTCACCTCCGAGCCGATCAGCAGCCGGAAGCCGTCCAGGGTCGCGTCCAGTTCGCGTGCCCGCTCGATCTGCGCGCGCAGCTCGTCGGCGCAGACATCGGCCCCGAACCCCATCGACGCGGAGTGGTCGGTGATCACCAGGTACTCATAACCGGCGGCAGCAGCGGCCACAGCCATCTCCCGCATCGACGCGGTCCCGTCGGAGGCGACCGTGTGGCAGTGCAGATCGCCCTTGAGGTCGGTGGTGCGCACGAGCTCGGGGAGCGTGCCGGCCAGCGCCGCCTCCACCTCGCCGCGCCCTTCGCGCAGCTCGGGCTCGATGTAGCCCATGCCGAGCAGCGCATACACCTCGGCCTCGCTCGCGCAACGGTGGGTTACGCCGCTTCTCTCGTCCAGCACCCCGTACTCCGAGATGTGCAGCCCGCGCCGCACCGAGAGCTCGCGCAGCGCCACGTTGTGCTCCTTCGAGCCGGTCAGGTGCTGCAGCGCGTCGCCGAACCGGTCGCCCGTGACGATCCTCACGTCCACCGCGAGGCCGCTGTGGGTCCTGATGCGCACCGCGTGAGTTCCGGGTGTCGAGGACTCCTGCACCTGGGGCAGGGCCGCGACCGCCGCCGCCAGTGCCCCCGGGTCACCGGCGCTGGCGACGATGTCAAGGTCCTTGACCGTCTCGGTCATGCGCCGCGCCGAGCCTGCGAGCAGCGCCTGCTCACACCCGTCCAGCGTCATGATCGCCGCGACCAGCGCTTCTCCCGCAGCGAGTGCGCGGCTGAGCAGCAGCCGTGTCGCCGGCCCCGTGCGCTCGTACGCGCCGGCCGCGTCGAGCAGCGCCCGCTCGGCGCGTGCACCGAACCCCTTGAGCGTACTGATCCGGCCCTCCGTGGCGGCCGTGCGCAGAGCCTGCGGCGAGTCGACTCCCAGCTCCTCGTAGAGCCTGCGAGCCCGCTTGGGGCCGAGCCCTGGAAGCTTGGTGAGCTCCACCAGTCCCGGCGGGAACTTCCCGCGCAGCTTCTCTAGCGCCGGAATGGTCCCGGTGCTGGTCAGCGCGACGATCTTCTCCTGCAGGGTTGTGCCGATCCCCGCGAGCTCGGTGGCGCTCCCGGCCAAGGCCAGTGCCGCCACCGACACCGACGCCTCCCGCACGGCCCTGGCGCCGTTGCGGTAGGCGACGATCCGGTGGATCGAGGCGCCATCGAGCTCGTAGAGGTCTCCGAGCTCGTCGAGCGCGGCTGCGATCTGGCTGTTGGTGGGCGCCGCCACAGCGCTCGACGTCAGCCGGCCCGTGCCGCCGGGTCCCGGTCGCCGGCCCGCCCCGCGGGGTCCCGGTCACGCCCCTTGGGCTTGTAGGCGTAGCCGGTCGGGTCCATCCCCGCAACCAGGCGGTCCACCGTTCGGGGCCTGTGGCCCAGATCCTCGCTGTGCTCCTTGCGCGCCACCGCTCCTCGTACCGCGCGCCCGCCCACGTAGCGGATTGGCTCGGGCGGGAGCCAGCGCCGCGGCACCGTGCGAAGCGCCGCCGGCAGGCCCGCGTCGCCACCCTCGGCGAGCATCTGCGCAAGGATCTCTCCGGCCAGCCGCGACGGCCCGACGCCGTCACCCGAGAAGCCCGCACAGGCCAGCACGCTCGGCGCATCGCGCAGCCTCACGAAGAACGGCAGGCCACTCAGCGAGTAGTCGATCGGACCGCTCCACGAGGCTTCGATCGGCAGGTCCCAGAGCGCCGGGTAGGTGCGCAACAGCTGGCTGCGGATCCCGGCTTCGCGGCGGCCGGGATGGTCGAAGCCCGCGGTGATGCGCTGCCCGTATGCGAGCGTGCCGCCACCCTTGCCGAAGATCACGCGCCCCTCCGCGGTGGCGTGGTAGTAGTTCACCAGGCGTCGCCCGTCGGAGATGCACACGCCGGGCTTCACGCCCGCCCGCTCGAGCCGCTCCGGCGCCGCGGCGGTGGCGATCACGTCGCTTGCGACCACCACCAGTCCGGCGCCGATCTCGGGCAGTGCCGCCGCCCAGGCGTTGGTCGCGAGCAGGACCTGCTCTGCGTCGATCGAGCCACTGTCGAGCACCACCTTCGCACGCGGCCCGTGTTCGATCGCCCGTGCCTGCGAGCGCTCGTACACGTGCACGCCCGCCTCTCGCACCGCCCGGGCCAGCTCGCGTGCCAGCCGGGCCGGCTGGACGCTCGCCGAGACCGGCTCAAACAGCCCCGCGAGGTGCTGCGCGGACCCGGTCATCGCCACCAGCTCGTCGTGTCCCAGCTGCCGGTAGGGACTCGCGCCCAACCGGTCGAGCAGGCGTACGGTTCGCTCCCATGAGCCCACCTGCGCAGGGTTGGTCGCGGCCCAGACCCAGCCGTCCAGGCTGAACGCATCGGCGATCCCGCGCTGCTGGCAGAACTCGCCGATGCCGCGCACCGCCCGCTCGGCGCGACCGGCCAGCTCGAGCGCGCGCTCGGGGCCGCAGAGCGCCAGCAGATGTTCAAAGTGTGCCCACCAGGTGAGCGCAAAGCCGCCGTTGCGCCCGCTCGCGCCGGCGCCGCAGATGTCGGCCTCGACCACCGTCACGTCGGTGCCGGGGGCTCGCGCCTTCAGTTCCAGCGCCGTCCACAGCCCGGTGAAGCCACCGCCGACGATGCAGACGTCGGTCTGTGCACCGCCAGCGAGCCGGCTGCCGGCATCAGGATCCTCCGCCGCGAGCGCCTGCTCGAGCCAGAGCGACCGGCGGCCGTGCGTGCGCACCGGTCGCGCGGGCAGCGAAATGATTCCAGGTGGGGCTTGGCTACGGCCGAGCACCCTGACAGGATGACGCTTGTTGCGAGCGCACGCGTTCTCCCCGCGCGAGCCGGGCGCTATACTTTGTAAAGTAATAAGGCAATCCCGAGAGGAGCCGCTATGGCCGGCAACGTTTCAGAGGTGACAGACAACAACTTCCAGGCAGAGGTGCTCGAGTCCGACGTGCCGGTGCTCGTCGACTTCTGGGCCCCGTGGTGCGGTCCCTGTCGGATGGTCGGTCCGGTCGTAGAGGAGATCGCCGCCGAGAAGCAGGGCGCGCTCAAGGTCTCGAAGCTCAACACCGACGAGAACCAGCAGACCGCGATCCGCTACAACGTGATGTCGATCCCGACGCTGATCGTGTTCAAGAACGGCCAAGAGGTCAAGCGCGTCGTCGGTGCCTATCCCAAGAAGCGCCTCGAGTCCGAGATCGAGCCGGCGCTCGCCTAGCCTCTCTCCCGGGGCGCCGGTCCCGCTGGACCGCGCCCCGGCAGCGGCGCGCCTGCCGCGACGCGCCTGCCGCGACGCGCCTGCCTCGGCGCCCGGGGCCGCGCCGCGGCCGCGGCGCCATCATCCGGCGGCGCCGCGGCCAGCTCAGGGCACCGCCCGGAATCGTACGCGCGTACCCGGTCGCAGCTGCGCCGCCAGCGGGATGTCGTCGCTGTGGAGCACCGCGATCACCGGGTAGCCGCCGGTCGTGGGATGGTCTGAGAGCAGCAGGATGGGCCGTCCGTCGGGCGGTACCTGGATCGCCCCGGGCACGAGTCCCTCGGAGCGCAGCTCGCCTTCCCGGGCACGAGCTAGCGCCGGTCCGTCGAGCCGCACGCCGACCCGGCTTGCTTGGTGGCTGGCCGTGAACTCCGCGCTGGTGAGCAGCGTGAGCGCCGCCGGCGTGAACCAGTCCGCACGCGGACCCGGCACCACGCGCAACGCCGTTCCCGGTTCGGAGGGGCCAAATACATGCTCTGGCATGTATTTGGCCCCTCCGAACCCCAGCTCCAGCACATCACCGGCCCGCAGCGGCGCCGGCCCGAGCCCGGTGAGCGTGTCGGTGGCGGCGCTGCCGAGCGTCAGCGGCACCCGCAGTCCGCCGGCGAAGGCGATGTAGGTCCGCAGCCGCCTGACCGCCGTGCCCACCCGCAGCTCCTCGCCCGCCTCCACCTGGAAGGCGTCGTACATCACCGCCCCGCGCACCGGCGCCCCGGCAAGCGCCACCAGCGCCCTGTCGTGAAAGCGCAGGCGCGGGCCGGTGAGCGTGGTCTCGAGCGCCGCCGCGCCGGCGTGGTTGCCCACGAGCCGGTTTGCGAGGATCAGCGCGGGGCGGTCGGCGGCGCCTGAGCGCGGCACGCCGATGTGCGCGAAGCCCGGACGGCCAAGATCCTGGATGGTCGTCAGCGGGCCGGGCGCGACGACCTCGACGCGCGTCACAGCTCGCCCGCCTGGAAGCGCACCCGGGCCCCCGGCGCGAGCAGCGCCGGCGGCTCGCGCGCGGGGTCGAACAGCACCGCGTCGGTGCGCCCGATGAGGTTCCAGCCGCCGGGCAGCCTGCGCGGGTAGATGCCGCAGTAGCCCGCGGCCACCGCCACCGAGCCGGCCGGCACCGCGGGGCGCGGACCTGCGCGGCGCGGCAGACCGAGCAGCGGTGAATCGCGCTCGCAGACCAGGTACGGGAAGCCGGGTGCGAAGCCCATGAAGGCGACGGTGTAGACCGCGCCGGTGTGAAGGCTCACGACGGCGTTTGTGCTCACGCCGAGCTGCCCGGCGACCGTCTGTAGATCCGCTCCGTCGTAGTGGACGGTGAGCAGGACCGGTGCGCCGGTCGCCTCGGCGGTGGCCTCCGCTTCGAGCCCGTCCAGGTCGACGCGTGGCCGCCCCCGGCGCCCGACCAGCAGCAGCGTCGCGTGTCCTGGGACAACCTCCGCGAGCTGCTCGCCGTAGCGCTCTCGCGCGCGCCGCGCGGCCACGTGCACGGCCGCGTTGTCAGGCAACTCGAGCAGCACTGCACGGTCCCCGACGGGGCGCGCACGGGCGTTCATGGCGCGCGGGCGACCGTCACGCGGCCCGCGACCCACTCGCCGGCGAGCTCGAGCAGCAGGTTGAGCATGGCCGTCACCGCCGGCGGCCGGTAGCCGGCGGCGACCGCGGCGACCACGGGGCGCGCCGGCAGCGGCGGCTCGGTCTCGCGCACCACCACACCGGCCCGCAGGTCCCGCGCCACCATGTCCGGGATCACGGCGATGCCGGCGCCGGCGGCGACGAAGCCGAGCAGCGCCGCATAGTCGTCGTACTGAAAGGCGACCCGCGGGTCCAGCCCCGCCATGCGCGCGGCGGCGGTGAAGATCTCCGAGTCCGGGCAGGTGGCGGTCGTCGTCAGCATCCAGTCCTCGGAGGCGAGGTCCGCGAGCCGCAGCCGGGGGGCATCGGCGAGCGGGTGTCCGGCCGGCAGCGCCACGTACATGGGGTCGTCGAACAGGGCCACCGGCTCGAGCGCCGCCCAGCTCGGCACGACCGTGCTTCCAGCCCGCTCGACGGGACGGTTGGGGTCGTCGTAGTTGCAGAGCGCGATGTCGAGCTCGCCCGCGCGCAGCAGCGGCAGCGAGTCGAGCGGGTCCAGCACGATCACGCTGAGCTCGACGTTCGGGTGGCGCTCGCGGAAGCGCACCAGCGCCAGCGGCAGCACCGAGGCGGCGGCGGATGCGAAGGCCGCCAGCCGCAGCGTGCCGCCGTCGAGCCCGGCATAGGCGCGCAGCTCATCCTCGATCCGGTCGAGCCGGAGGATCACCTCCTCCGCGCGGTCCACCAGCAGCCGGCCCGCATCGGTCAGCACGACGCCCTGCGGCACGCGGCGCAGCAGCTGCACGCCCGCCTCGCCCTCGAGCACAGAGATCTGCCTGGAGATCGCTGGTTGGGTGTAGCCCAGCGAGGCGGCCGCGGCCGAGAGCGAGCCCTGTCTCGCGACCGCGCGCAGCACCCTCAGACGGCGTACGTCGAGCATGACAAAACCTTATACCACACCCTACCAAGACCTATTTGTGTTTATGCCAGACGGGGTGCACGATCGGCGCTGGCTGGAGCCGTCGACCAATCACGAAAGGCAGAGGACCGTGTCCAAGCTCATCGCACTGACAACCCGCATCGGCCGCATCTACGGCGAGCTCGAGCGCGCTCAGGCGGCGCTGCTGCGCCCCGTATGCAGCGCGGGCGGGGAGGGGAGGGGCGGCCACGCCGCCCCTCCCCTCCCCGCCCGCTTCCTCACCACGCAGGGCCTCAGGCAAACGGCCGGATCTCGTAGCCCGCGCCGATCAGCCGGTCGCGCAGCGCGACCGCCAGCGCCGCCGCGCCGGGCGTGTCGGAGTGCAGGCACAGCGACCGGTAGCGACCGCTGTCCGCCAGCGTGAGCGCCTGCGTGAGCGCCGCCTCAGGCGCCAGCAGCGCCCCCTCCTGCCCGCGCGGCACGAGCGTCCCGTCCGCGCGGTAGGCGCGGTCGGCGAAGCCCTCGGCGACGGCGTCCACGCCGCGCGCGGAGGCCGCCTGCAGCAGCTCCGAGCCGGCCGGCGCGAGCAGCTTCAGCGGAGCATCGGTGGCCCCGATCGCGTCGCGCACCGCCTCGAGCACCGCCTGGGCGTGGACCGGGTCGACCGAGGCCCGGTGGTAGAGCGCCCCGTGTGGCTTGACGTAGCGTACGTGCCCGCCCGCCACCACCGCGGTCGCCTGCAGGGCGGCGATCTGCTGCGTCACCTGGTCGCGCAGCAGCGCCGGCTCGACCTTCAGATCCCGGCGCCCGAACCCCTCGCGGTCGAGGAACGAGACGTGCGCGCCGATCGCCTTGTGGTGGCGCACCGCCGCCTCGCAGACGCGGTGCATCGTCTCGCCGTCACCGGCGTGGAAGCCGCAGGCGACGTTCACGCTCGAGACGCCCGCCATGATCGCCTCGTCGTCGGCCACGCCCGCGTCGCCCGGGCGCTCGCCGACGTCCGCGTTCAGATCGATCGCACGCGCGGGCGCGTCCATGTGCTCAGGCCCGCGACAGGGCGATCCGCAGTGTGAGGCCGTCGATCGTCACCGGCTCGCCCGCCGGCTCGGCCCCGCCCACGGGCTCGTAGCCGAGCGCCACCGCGAGAACCTCGGCAGCCAGGTAGCGCTCGTGCGCGCGTGCGGCGGCCACCAGCTCGGCGGCGCCGTCGAGCTGCAGCACGATGCGGTCGGACACCTCCAGTCCGGCCGCCCGGCGCGCGGCCTGCACGGCGTGGACGATCTCCCGCGTCCAACCCTCGGCACGCAGCGACGCGTCGATCTCGAGCTCGAGCGCGACCGCGTGTGAGCCCTCGCGCTCCACCTGGTAGCCGGCCAGCGGCCGCATCGAGACCAGCAGGTCATCGGCCGACAGCGCGTGCTCGCTGCCGCCCACGTCGACGTGCACCTGCTCGCCGGCGCGCAGTGCGCCCGCGGCACGGGCAGCGTCGAGTCCGGCCACAGCGGCCGCGACCAGCGGCATCTGCGCCCCGAAGCGCGGGCCGAGCGTGCGGTAGTTGGGCTTCACCTCCACCTCGCCCAGCTCGTCGGCCTCGCTCACGAAGCGCAGCTCGCGCACGTTTAGCTCATCGCGGACGATCTCACCGAGGCGCTCGATCGCCTCCCGCTCGGCGCCGGCGGCGACGACCACGGCGGCGCGCAGCGGCTGGCGCAGCTTGACCTTCGCTTGCGCGCGGGCGGCCAGCCCGAGGCGCACCGTCTCGCGCGCGACGTCCATTGCGATCTCCAGGTCCACGTCGCGCCGGACCCCGTCGGCGACCGGGAAGTCGCAGAGGTGCACGCTCAAATCCTCGCCCGACAGGTTCTCATAGATCTCGTCGGCGATGAACGGCGTGAACGGTGCGAGCAGCTTGGCGAGCGTCACGAGCACCTCATAGAGGGTCGCCATCGCCGCCGGCTCGCCGTCCCAGAAGCGCCGGCGCGAGCGGCGCACGTACCAGTTGGAGAGGTCGTCAACGAAGGCCGCGATCGCGCGCCCGGAGCCGGTCGCGTCGAAGCTGTCCAGGCCGCTGCGCACCACCGCGATCGTCAGCTGCAGCCGCGAGAGCACCCAGCGATCCAGCTCGCTCGAGCCGGCCCCACCGTCAAGCGACAGCGACTCGCGTGCGACGCCAGCCGCGTTCGCGTAGAGCACGTAGAAGCCGTAGGTGTTCCACAGCGGCAGCAGGAACTGGCGCACCGCCTCGCCGATCGCCTCCATCGAGAAGCGGTAGCCGTCCCACGGGTACTTGGAGGTGAAGAAGTACCAGCGCAACGCGTCGGCGCCGAAGCGCTCGAGCACGTCCCAGGGCTCGACGATGTTGCCCTTGGACTTGCTCATCTTCTGTCCCTGCTCGTCGAGGATCAGCCCCAGGCAGACGACGTTGCGGTAAGAGCTCTCACCGAACAGCAGCGTCGAGACCGCGAGCATCGAGTAGAACCAGCCGCGCGTCTGGTCGAGCGCCTCGCAGATGTAGTCGGCCGGGAAGTGCGCCTCAAACTCGTCATCTGCCCGTGCTGGCGCCGCCCCGCCGCGCGCGGGCATCGCCCCGTAGGAGGCAAACGGCATCGACCCGGAGTCGAACCACACGTCGATCACGTCCGGCACCCGCCGCATCGTCTCGCCGCACCCGTCCGCCTGGCAGCCGAACACGACCTCGTCCACGAACGGCCGGTGCGGGTCCTCGAGCGCCACGGCGGAAAGCGCCTCGAGCTCCGCCAGTGAGCCGACCACATGGAGGTGTCCAGCGGGACACCTCCATACAGGCAAAGGGGTCCCCCAGTAGCGCTCGCGCGAGAGCGCCCAGTCGACGTTGCCCTCGAGCCAGTTGCCGAAGCGCCCGTGCTTGACGTGCGGTGGCTGCCAGCTCACCTGCTCGTTGGCTGCCAGCAGGCGGTCCTTGATCTGGCTGGTGGCGATGTACCAGGAGGGCTTGGCGTAGTAGAGCAGCGCGGTGTTGCAGCGCCAGCAGTGCGGATAGGAGTGCTCGTAGGGCTCGGAGCGCAGGAGCAGGCCGCGACGCTCGAGGTCCTCGAGGATCAGCGGGTCGGCGGCCTTGACGCCCAGCCCCGCCCACGGGGCGATCCGCTCCCCGTAGGTGCCGTCGGGCAGGACTGGGTTGATCGGTGTGAGGTCGTTTGCCTGGCCCAGGCGGAAGTCGTCCTCGCCAAAGGCGATCGCCGTGTGCACCAGGCCGGTCCCGTCCTGGGCGGTGACGAAGTCGGCCGCGAGCACCGTGTGGGCGCGCTCGCCGTACTCGGCGCCGGGGATGAAGTCATACGGCGGCTGGTAGCGCAGACCGACCAGCGACGCGCCCGGGAAGCGCTCGGCGATCACCACGTCCTCGCCGAACAGCCTCCCCGCCAGTGCCTCGGCGACGATGTGGCCATCGCCGGTCAGCACGTAGGTGAGCTCGGGGTCGACTGCCACAGCTGCGTTCGAGACGAGCGTCCAGGGGGTCGTCGTCCAGACCACCAGCTTGCCGCGCTCGCTGGGCAGGATCACGTAGGCGGAGGGGTCCACGACGTCCTGATAGACCCCCGGCTGTCCGAGCTCGTGGCTCGACAGCGCCGTGCCGCAGCGCGGGCAGTAGGGAACGACCTTGAAGCGCTCGAACAGCAGCCCGCCCGCGTGGATCGTCTTGAGCGCCCACCAGACCGACTCGACGTAGGAGCCGTCGAGCGTCTTGTAGGCGTGATCGGTGTCCACCCAGAAGCCGATCCGCTCGGTCAGCGCCGTCCAGTCGTCGATGTGGCTGAGCACCACCTCGCGGCAGCGGGCGTTGAACTTGGCGATCCCGTAGCGCTCGATGTCGGCCTTCTGGCTCATGCCGAGCTCGCGCTCGACCGCCAGCTCGACCGGCAACCCGTGGCAGTCCCAGCCGCCGCGGCGGTCCACTCGGTAGCCGCACATCGTGCGGTAGCGCGGGAAGATGTCCTTGAACACCCGCGCCAGCACGTGGTGTGAGCCCGGCGCCCCGTTGGCGGTCGGCGGCCCCTCGAAGAAGCCCCAGCGCGGCGCCTGCGCCCGGCGCTCGAGCGAGGCGCGGAAGACGTCGCGCTCGCGCCAGCGCGCGAGCACCGCCCGCTCCAGCTCCGGGAAGGAGGCGCGCGGGTCGACGGGGCGGTGCGGGGTGCTCATCGGAGGCCCGATTCTAGGCGGCGTCGCTCCTGGCCCGCTGGCCAGGAGCGCCGAGCGGCGCGCTCAGCCGGCGCACACCCTCCCATGGCGCCGCGCAGCGACGATACTGCGGGCATGCGACTGCGTCTGTACCACCACCGCGACGGCGCGCGCGTGGCCTACTGGGAGGAGGGGACCGGGCCGGCGCTCGTGCTGCTGCACTCGCTCGGGCTCTCGCACCGCGAGTGGGCGCCGGTGGTGGGGGCCCTGGCCGGTCGCTTCCGGGTCGTGCTCCCCGACCTGCCGCTGCACGGCGACTCCGAGGACCGGCCCCGTCACCCCTACACGCAGGCTTGGCTGACCGAGGTGATGGCCGGCTTCTGCGCCGACGCCGGGGGGCCGCGGGCGGCGGTGGCCGGGCACGACATCGGCGCCGAGCTGGCGCTGCGCATGGTCGTGACCGGCGCCTACGCACCCACCCGCCTGGTCCTGCTGGGCAACCGCATGCACCGTCCGGCGCCGTTCGGCGCCTGGCGCGGTCTGTGGCGTGCAGTGGCCGGGTTCGGGGCGCTGCCGGTGGCCGACCTGGCGCTCTCCCACGCTGCCCCGGTGTTGCTGCGGCCGCGGCTCGGGGAGTACTTGAGCGCTCAGCGCAACCCGGAGAGCAGGGATGCGGTGCGCCACGCGCTCGCGGACGTGCGCGGCAACACGAACCGGGCGCGGGCCTGGGCGAAGTTCGCGCGGCGCTGGCCGTTCGAGGCGCAACGTGACCTGCTCGACGCCTATCCGGCGCTTGCCCTGCCGGTGCTGCTGCTGTGGGCGGAGGAGGATCCACTGGCGCCGATCGAGCTCGCGCGCGAGGCGCTCGACCTGATTCCGTGCGCGCAGCTGCGCACGCTGCCGGACGCCGGCTTCCTGGTCGCCTACGACGACCCTGTGGCGCTCGCTCGCGAGCTGATCAGCTTCTGCGGCTGAGGCGTTGGAGGCCGTCGTCCAGCAGGTCCAGCAGGCGCTCGAAGGAGTCCCCGGGGTCGAGCGGCATCCCGAAGCCGCCTCCGCCCTCGAGCGCGACGAAGCCGTAGATCGCGGCTCGCACCGCGCGGACGGCATGGATCGCGTCCTCTCCCTCCAGCCCGTAGCCGCGCATCACCGCGACCATCGGGACCACCACGCTCGCGACGGCGTCGTGCTGGCGTGGCCTTGGGAACTGGAGCGCCGCGTGCCTGCCGGGGTGGGCCAGGGCCCAGGCTCGATGCGCGCGCCCCGCGGCGCGCAGCGCGTCGCCGGCCGCGCGGCCGCTGACCGCATCGGTCAGCGCGGCCGCCAGCTCCCCGGCCGCCAGCTCGGCTACGCGGGCGCGCAGGTCTTGGAGGCCGCTGACGTGTGAGTAGAGCGATGGCGGCCGGACCGCGAGGGTTGCGGCGACCGCGGTCAGCGTCACCGCCTCGAGTCCCTGCTCGTCGGCCAGCGACGCCGCGGCCGCCACGACGGCGGCCGTGTCGAGGCCCGCGTGCGCCATCAGGCGGCGCGCGCGGCGCGTGTGATCGCCAGGTCCATCGCCTCGAGCGGCGAGCGCAGCGCGCGCCCGTGGCCGAGCGCCAGCAGCTCCGGCTCGCGCGCGCGCAGAGCGCGCGCGGACTGGACGACACGCCGGCGGTCGCAGGTGCCGAGCCACACGAGCGGGAACGGCAGCGACGGCTGGCTGGGCACCGTCAGGCGCCCGATCGAATGGAGCGCATCGCCGGCGATCAGGCTGCGGTCGCGGACGTCCAGGAACGCGATGTGCCCGGGCGTGTGACCGGGGCAGGCGACCACCTCGAGGCTGCCGACGCGGTCGCCCGGCGCGAGCAGCACGTCCGGCCTGGTGGCGAGCTTGGGCCAGCTGCCGCGTCGCTTCTGGCCATAGTCGACCGCCTCGCCCGCCAGCGCCCGGGCGTCCGGCTCCGAGATCAGCACCGGCACCTCGCGGCCGAGCTTGGCGCGCAGCGCATCGAGCGAGCCGACGTGGTCGCCGTGACCGTGGGTGAGGGCGATCCGGCGGATCGGCGCTCCCAGCTCGCCCGCGGCGGCGATCAGCTCGTCGGCGGCATTGATCGTGGTGTCGACGAGCGTCAGGCCGTCGTCCTCGCGCACGAGGTAGGCGTTCATCATCCGCGCCTTGGTCAGCTGGAAGAGGGTCGGGGTGAGTTCGGTCGTTCGCATCGGCTGCTCCGTTGGCTAAGACACTTAGTTTTACAGCTATGAAGCATAGTCAGCCTGTCGCGGGTCTCTCGCTGCGGCGCGCGCGGTAGCGTTCGTGGCCGAGCAAGACGCGGCAGAAAGGACGAGCGTGAGCGCAGCACAGCGAGAGCAACTCTGGGGCGGCGAGACCGACAAGGCGGTCGCCAACTTCCCGATCTCGGGGGAGCCGATCCCGGTGCCCGTGATCCGTTGGCTCGGCCGGATCAAGGCCGCCGCCGCGCTGGTCAACGCTGAGCTTGGACTGCTCGACGCGGACCTGGCGCCGCGCATTGCCGCGGCGGCCGACCGGGTCGCGACCGGCGAGTTTGACGACCAGTTTCCGATCGACGTCTTCCAGACCGGCTCCGGCACCTCGTCGAACATGAATGCCAACGAGGTGATCGCCAAGCTTGCCGGCGCGGGCGTGCATCCAAACGACCACGTCAACATGGGGCAGTCCTCAAACGACGTCTTCCCCTCCGCGGTGCACCTCGCGGCACTCGCGGAGGCGAGCCACGACCTGCTGCCGGCGCTGGAAGGGCTCGAGGCAGCGCTCTGCGCAAAGGCGGCGGAGTTCCACGACGTGGTCAAGTCGGGGCGCACGCACCTGATGGACGCCGTGCCGGTCACGCTCGGCCAGGAGTTCTCGGGCTATGCGGCGCAGGTGCGCCTCGGGGCGCGCCGGGTTCGCGGCGCGCTGCCCCAGGTCTCGCAGATCCCGCTCGGCGGCACCGCCACGGGCACGGGCCTGAACACCCATCCGGAGTTTGCCGCCAGGGTGCGGGCGAAGCTGGCCGAGTCAAGCGGCCTCTCCATCTCCGCCCCCGAGGACCCCTTCGAGGCGCAGGGCAACCGTGATGCGCTGGTCGAGCTCTCAGGTGCGCTCAAGGTGCTCGCGGTCTCCCTGACCAAGATCGCCAACGACCTCGCGCTGATGGGCTCCGGCCCGCGCGCGGGGATCGGCGAGATCTTCCTGCCGGAGCTGCAGAAGGGCTCGTCGATCATGCCCGGCAAGGTCAACCCGGTGATCCCCGAGGTGACGCTTCAGGTCGCCGCTCAGGTCGTGGGCAACGACGCGGCGATCACGCTCGCTGGCAGCCAGGGCAACTTCGAGCTCAACGTGCGAGTGCCGCTGATCGCGCGCAACCTGCTCGAGTCGATCCGCCTGCTCGCGGCGGCGGCCCGGGTGCTCGACCAGAAGTGCGTCGCCGGGATCCGCGCCAACCTCGCCGGCTGCGAGCGCTCGGCCGAGTCGACGCTCGCTGCCGCCACCGCCCTGAACCCCTACATCGGCTATGACCGCGCCACCGAGATCGTCAAGCAGGCGGCGGCCTCAGGCAGGCTGCTGCGCGAGGTCGCCTACGAGCAGGGCGTGGACGAGGAGACCTACAACCGGGCGATGGATCTGCGCAGGATGGCGCAGGGAAACCTGGACTGAGCGTCGAAGCAGGTCCGGTGTCGGTCAGAGTTGGACACAGGCTGCGTGCGGCGGCGTGTAAGCGGGCTGCGCTCGCGACTGTGTGCCTGGCCACGCTCGGCGCCGTCCCCGCACGAGCGCTGCCCGGCGCCGCGCCAGCGCGGGCGGCGGCCGGTGTGGGCGGGCTCTACATCACTGGCGCCGGCTACGGCAGCGGGGTCGGCATGAGCCAGTACGGCGCCGCCGGCTACGCGTTGCACGGTCAGACCTACCAGCAGATCCTCGCCGACTACTACGCGCAGACGACGATCGGTCAGGTCAACCCCAGGCACGTCGTCACCGTGCTGCTGCGCGCCGGTGGCGAGCCGACGTTCCGCGGCGCCACGCGCATCGCCGGCTCCCGTCGGCGCCTGCGTGCCGGCGTGGCCTATAGCGTCGTGCCGTCGGGAGTGCGTCTGCGCCTGCTCACCCGTGGCAGAACGGTGGGCGTGTTCGCGGCGCCGCTCGTCGTGCGCGGCCGCGGCCCCTTGGCGCTGGCCGGCAGCGGGCGCTATGCGGGCGCCCTGGTCTTCAGGCCGCGCCTCCTGGGCCGGGGTGTCATGACCGTCAACGCCGTGGGGCTGGACGCCTACGTGCGCGGCGTCGTCGCCTCCGAGATGCCGGCCAGCTGGCCTTCCCAGGCGCTCGAGGCACAGGCCGTGGCCTCACGCAGCTACGCATACGCGTCCACGCCGGCCTCGCCCGATTACGACCTGTACGCCGGCACGCGCTCACAGCTGTACCTGGGTGTCAGGGCGCAGACGCCCGCCACCGACGCGGCCGTGGCCGCCACCAGCGGGCAGGTCATCGAGTATCAGGGGATCCCTGTCGTCACCTACTTCTTCGCCAGCTCCGGCGGCCAGACGGAGAGCGTGCAGAACGTCTTCGCGGTCGCTCCCGAACCGTGGCTGATCGGCATGTCCGACCCCTACGACGACTCGCTGGGCAACCCGTACTACCGCTGGCGACGGGCGTTCAGGCTGCCGGCGGCGCAGGCTCGCCTCGGCCGGCTGGTGCGTGGGCGGCTGCGCGGCATCAGGGTGCTCGAACGGGGTGTCTCCCCACGCATCGTGCGCGCCGAGGTGGTGGGGACGCATGGCTCGGTGCGCGTGAGTGGCGCGACCCTGCGCAGCATCCTGGGCACGCCCAGCACGTGGATGGCGTTCACGACCGTCACCGCTCGCGGCGTGCAGCGCGGCACGGCGCCGTTGCCCGCACCGACGACAACCGGCCCGAGCCAGCCCGGCACCGGCACGACCACCACCCCCACGACCACCGCCCCCGCAACCGGTGGTGGCGGCCTGCCGCAGGCACGGTCACGCGCCCTGGCTCCAGATCGCCGGCGGCTCGCGGTTGCCGGCACGGTCTTTCCGGTCACGCCCGGCGCCCGCGTACGGGTCGAGTCCGCGTCTGGCGGCAGGTGGTCTCTGGCCGGGGCGGTGCGCCCCACCGCCGCCGGCCGTTACGCGCTCGCGGTCGCGGGGCCGGGCAGGTACAGGGTGCTCTACGCGGGCGCCACCGGGCCGACCGTATGGGTCAGGTGAGCAGATGACCGGGCCGCTGCTGGTGGTGGACGCCCCGTTTGTGCTCTACCGCTCCTTCTACGGCCTGCCGGAGACGATCCGCGGCGCTGACGGCGAACCCGTCAACGCGCTGCTCGGCGCGTGCAATCTCCTGCTGCGCGTCGCCGCCGAGACCTCACCGCGGGCGATCGTCACCTGTTTCGGGGCCGAGCAGGCGCCCTACCGGGTGGCTTTGTACCCTGGCTACCACGCACAGCGCCCGCCGATGCCCGCGGCTCTGGCCGGGCAGTGGCAGCAGGCCTGGCCACTGTTCGCGGCCTTTGGCTGGGAGCCCCGCGACGCGGGCGAGCTCGAGGCCGACGACCTGCTCGGCGCCCTCGCGCGGTGTGAGGCCGCCGCCGGCGGTGAGACCCTGATCCTGACCGGCGACCGCGACCTCTACCAGTGCGTGAACGACCGCACGCGCGTGCTGTATCTGAGGCAGGGGCGCGCCGGCTTCGAGACGGTCGATGGTGTGGAGGTGAAGCGGCGCTACGGCGTTCCGCCGGTGCTCGTGCCCGACTTCATCGCGCTGCGCGGCGATCCGTCGGATGGCCTGCCCGGGGCCCCCGGGATCGGTGCCAAGACCGCCGCCGCGCTGCTCGAGCGGCACGGCTCGCTCGAGGCGCTGCTGGGGGCCGTCGCCCGTGAGGACGCCGGTGAGCGCCCGCGGCTGGCGTCCGTCCTGCGCGAGCACGCGGCGGCGCTGCGCCGCTACCGTGAGATCGCCGCCCTGCGGCCGCTGGTCGCAGGGCGCCCGCGCGACGCGCGCACGGACCTGCGGGGCGGCGCGGCGGCCGCCGCGCCGCTCGGCCTGGGCAACCTCGCCGGCCGCCTGGAGGCAGCCGCGTCGCTTGCTGACCTGCGTTCGGCTCAGCGTTGACGTCGCCGCAGGCGGACGCCGTTCAGGTAGCCTGACAGCCGCGCTGCGTCGTCGTCCGAGATCGACTCGAAGGCGACCCCGACCGCGTCGGGAAGGCGGCGCGCGACCTGTGCGCGCGCGCTGATCGGCGCCGGATCGGCGCCGAAGCGCAGATCGACGCCGACGCGCTCGGCGCCGGCCAGCGCTGGGATGGCGCGCAGCAGAGCACCGCTCTCACTGACATCCAGCGTATAGGTGTTCTGGTCGTCTCCGCCGTCGGGCTCGGTGCTCTCGGCTGCTCTGACCCGTGCCGGCGTGACCAGCTTGACGCGGTCGGCTCCGCGACGCTCGCGGACCTTGATGTCGTCGAGCAGGGCGGCGTCCACGTATGGCGGGCGCGCACGCACCGCGACGCGCAGACCCACCGGAACGCTGAACTCCTCCGACACCAGGTAACCGGTGCACCCGAGCACCAGCCGGCCGACCATTGCCGGTGAGAGCTCCGTCCGGTAGGCGAGCCGGTTGAGCGCGCCCTCCACGCTGACGACACGGCACTCCACGACTTGATCCACATCGTCGAGGCTGAGGGTCACAGTCTGGTCGATCTGCAGGCGCGTCACCAGTCATGTATCGGCACGCGCACGCGAGTTCAACACTCCGGAAAGATGGCTTGGAGCGTCGCCGACGCGCGTTGCGCCATCAGCGTCGCGCCCTGTCCGCGTGCCAGCTCCAGTGCCAGCTCGAGCGTCTCCACCGCGCTGTGGCGCTCACCCAGGCGGGACTCCTCGATCGCCAGCAGCCGCAGCAGCTCGCTGCGCACCCACCGCTCGCCCGCGCTGAGCGCCGCCAGCAGCCGTCGAAGTGTGGGCGGGTCCTCTCCGGTGTCGCTCGCCCCGGAATCCGCGGCTGCCGAGGCGCGCAGGACCCGGAAGCTCGGCAGCAGGAAGCCGGAGCCGTTGCTGGTGAACCACTCGACGCCGGCGTCGAAGCTCTGGCGCCCGCGCGCGAGCTCCCCCTGCTGGGTCAGCTCGATCCCCTCGAACAGCTTGACCGTGGCCTCCCAGAACGGCAGCGCGTGGGGTGCGGCGAGCTCTCGCAGCTCACGCACATACAGCGACATCGCCCCCCAGTCGCTCTGCAGGGCGGCGCCGATGGCGCCCCCGTAGGCGAGCACGTGGCAGTGGTTGTGCACCCGGCCGAGGCGCTCCGCCGCGGCCACCGTCGTCTCCTGCAGCCGGCGGGCCTGCTCCGGTTGGCCGGTCAGCACGGCCACGCAGATCCGGCAGCACTGCACCGTGGTGTAGTTGTCGGTGGCGCCGTACTGCGCGAGCGCGGCCGCGTGACGGTCGGGATCGTAGCGCCGGGCAAAGCGCTCCAGCGCCGCGTGAGCAGCCTCCAGCTCGCCGCGGAACAGGTGCGTCGAGCCCAGCATGCGGTCGATCAGCAGCAGCGCCGCGTCGCTGCCCAGCTGCTCGGCCAGCGGCGCCAGCTCGAGCCCCAGGCTGTGGGCGATGTCGATGCCACCGCGCCCCATCTGATCGAGCCAGCGCAGGAACATGGCGTTGAAGCCCTGCTCCGGCTGCGCCCGGCGGGTCGTCAGCTCCACCACGCGGTTGACCGACGCGGTGGCCGCGCTGACATAGCCGTCGGAGCCGATCAGCGCGGGCAGGAAGGCGAGCAGCACGTCCACCTCGAACGCCTCCGCCGCCTCCGCGTCCGAGAACTGCGGTAGCAGCGCCAGCGCCCGGCGGAAGTAGGCGCTCGCCTCCGCGTCGGCCGAGCGGGACGCGGCGAGCCGTCCCGCTTGCGCCCAGCTGTACGCCGCGCGCTCGCCACGACCGGCGCGTTCCTCGTGGTAGGCGCGGGTTTCCGGAGCGCTCTCCGGGCGTTGCTCGAGCACATCGGCGACGCGGGCATGGAGCGCCGCGCGTCGCTCGCGCAGGATCGTGTCGTAGACGTATTCGAGCACCAGCTGATGGCGGAAGCTGACGGTCTCGGACAGGTCTGCGCCGTCGGCGTAGGAGACGTTCAACAGGCCCGCGGCACCCAGCTCGTTGAGCGCTGCAGCGCGCACGCGCTCACTGGGGATCAGCGCACCCAGCACGTCCATTGGCACCTCGCGCCCGAAGATGGCGGCCAGCTCCAGCAGCTCGCTGCCGACGGCCAGGCCGTCCACCCGGTACTGCAGCGCTTCCTGCAGTGAGGCCGGAACGTCGCTGATCGCGGGGCCCGTCTCGGGGTGAGCGGCGCTGGCCTGGGCGAAGGACAGGGCCAGCTCGGCCGCGAACAGCGGCATCCCGTCGGCGCGCTCGGCGATCTCCGCGATCACTCCCGCCAGTGGCGAGAGCGCGTGCGCGGCGATCGTGCTGGCCACGATCTGCTCGACGGCAGCGGCGCTGAGCGGGCCGAGCGTCAGGACCGCGTCCGGGCTGATCCCCGGAATCCCGTCCGGGTCGCGGCCGGTGATGACCAGCAGCACGGGCCGTTGCGCGATCGCCTGGCCCAGGCGTGCGAGCACCTCGAGCGAGGAGGGGTCGCTCCAGTGGGCGTCCTCGAAGCAGATCAGCGTCGGCGTGCCGTCCCCGGGGGCGAGCGCCCGCCGGACGAAGCCCGAGATCAGCGACTCGCGGCGCCGGCGGATCAGGTACAGCGATTCGTTGCGCTCCGGTTCCCGCAGCGCGGCGGTGAGCAGCGGGTCGACCAGGTCGGTGCCGCGCCGGGCGCCGCGCGCCTCGCGCAGGAACGGGAAGAACGGTGAGTCCACGAACTCGGACGAACAGCCGAAGCTGTGTAGCGGGTGCCCTGCCGCCCGCACCCGCTGGGCGAACGCCGCGACCAGATGCGACTTGCCGATCCCCGCCTCACCACTCACGTAGACGCAGCGCCCCGCACCGCCGGGCAGCTCACGCCAGAGCGCGTCCAGGGTCGCGAGCTCCCGTTCGCGGCCGACGGGCGGCAGCAGTGCGGAGGAGCCCGATCCGGGCGCGGCAAGCGTCTCATCGCCCAGCACCCGCCACACCTGCATCTCGGCGTCGATCCCCTTGAGCGTGTGGCGACCGCGGGACTCGACCCGCACCTGGTCCCGGATCAGTCGGCGCGTGCTGTCGGCGATCACGACCTCGCCCGCCTCGGCGAGCGCCTGGATCCGCGCGGCGACGTTCGCCGTCTCGCCAAAGACGTTGGTCGTGTCGGCGTGGTTGAGTACGACCATGCCGCTGGCCAGCCCGGCCCGGACGCGGATCGGTTCCCCGCCCGGATCGCGCACCAGCCGGTGGGTCTCGTCGAGGATCTCGCGAGCCGTGAGCACCGCCTGCAGGGCGGCGTGCTCACGGGCCTGCGGGTAGCCGAAGAAGATGAACGAGCCGTCGCCGAGGCGGTTTGCCTCGTGGCCGCCGCGGCGCTGCAGCACGCGCGTGACCACGGCGTAGTAGTCGCGGAACATCTCGCTCATCTGCTCCGCGTCGAAGCGTTGCGACAGCGCCGTGGAGCCGACGACGTCACAGAACAGGATCGTCAGGTGCCGGCGCGCGCCGATGAATACCGGACCCTCGGTCGCAGTGGCCTGCTCGGCGCGCAGGCGGGCGATGGCGCTCTCCAGGCGCCGTCGTGGGCCGACGGCTTGGACCCCGATCTCCAGCAGGTCGGCGGCGGTCAGCTCCGGCAGCGTGTCGAAGTCGACCTCAGCCTCGGCGAACGCCTGCGCGTAATGCTCGAGGCCGAGTCCCGCGAGCCATGTCGATACCTTCGGATCCTCCATGCGCGGCCCCTGAGCCGAGTGCGGATACTACAGGCGTTGGGTCGACTCCCCGGTTGCGGGGTGGACGTATTGGCCGGTATCGGTCGAGTCGGCGGACAGCTCGAGCGGCGGGATTGATTGCGGGAACCGGAACACGTTCGCCGGGTCGTACTTGGCCTTGATGTAGCGCAGCGCGGGGTACAGCAGCGCTCCCCAGTACTCGGTGCCGAAGTCCGTGTCGCCCTCGCTCGGGTAGTTCTGGTACACCTGCCCGCTCCAGTGCGGCGCGATCAGCTCGCTCCAGCCGTCGAGGAAGCCCTGCATCACGGGCTCGTCCTCGGGTTTGAGCCAGAACACGTCCATGAAGCAGTCAAAGTCCACGTCGCGGTGCACGAAGGCGTTGATGCCGGGGGTCATCGAGCCGATCGCGCCACGGTATGCCTCGAACGCGACGATCGTGTAAGGGTTCGGCGAGGTCACGAAATAGTCCATGAGGCTCTGCCACTGCGCCGGCGTCAGCGTCTGCGAGATGTAGCGGCTGCGCTTGTTCTCGGCCGGCGGGTTCGGATCGATGTCGGGCGGGAACTCGGGGACATCGTAGGGCTGGGTCATCAGGTACGCGTTCAGTTCGCTGTAGACCATCGGCCCGGTGTAGTACTGCAGCTGGGTCCCGGGCTGGGCCAGGAGCGGCGCGAGCAGCGCCTCCAGGTCGGACTGGGCACCGTCGTACATGCCCATCATCCGGAAGCTCGGCGCCAGCGGGCCGCTGGTCGCGCCGTCAAACACCCAGACCATCTGGAAGCCGAGCTCCTGCGGCGCGGAGCGGACGAAGTTGTCCTGCATCCAGCTGAGCGTCTGGGCTGCCTGCTCGCGCCCGGCCGGCGTCGAGAGGTCCCAGCAGAGCGAGAAGCCCTGAAACCGGTCGCCGGTCCGCAACGGGTAGACGGTCTGCAAGAGGACCCCGAAGTTGTTGCCGGTGCCGCCCCGCATCGCCCAGAAGAGGTCGCTGTTGACGGTCGCGCTCGCCTGCACGATCGAACCGTCGGCCAGCATCACGAGCAGTGAAAGCGGCTGGTCGCAGTTCATCCCGAAGATCCGGGCCGTGAACCCGTAGCCGCCGCCCTGCATGTAACCGCCCTGGCAGACGTCGGGGCAGGCGCCCCCGGGGAGATGCAGGCCGAACTTCTCAACCGTGGCGTTGAACGTGCCCCAGTTGCAGCCCGGGCCCACCGTCGCCAGCCTGTTGACCGGGTCTACCGAGACCGAGTCCAGCCCGCTCACGTCGAGGATCATCACGTTGCTGCCGGAATAGCCGGCCGTGCTGTGGCCACCCGAGCGGACGGCGAAGCTGACCCCGAAGCGGTTGATCACGTCCAGGCACACGGAGACGTCGGCGATGCTCTTGCACATCACCACCACCTGCGGGTGAAACTGAAAGCGGGGATTGGCCAGCTCCGACGCGCTCGCATAGCCGGGGTCTCCGGGCAGGAGCACCGCGCCCTGGATCGAGCTCTGCAGCTCCTTGATCGCCTCGAAGGGAATGCCGAGCTGCGCCTGCCCGAGGCCGCGGTCCTCCCAGCTCTCGAAACGCTCACGGTTGCGGCGCCTGCGGGAGTCGTACCAAAACACGAGGTTCCTCTCTGTCGGCTGCGGTTCGCGCCGATTCTATGACCGCCTCGCGCCTCGCGGCTCGCGCGTAGCGGCGCCATCGGTGCGCCGGCGGGGCGTTGGCGCCAGATCCCGGAATGTGGGACTGACGCAGCGCCGGCTGACGCGCTTGCGCGCAACCGCGGCTGCGCCGCCCCGTCGCGCCGTGCCCTGGCTGTGTCGGTCCAGCGCCGCGGGCGTGCCGACGCTCGAAGGTACGGCCAGATACCGGCAGAATTGCCGGTATCTGGCCGTGGCCCGGAGCCATATGGCGTGGGCCCCGGCGCGCGCGGCTTGTCTGCCGGGCTGAGCGGCCGGACGCCGAATCGCCGGCTTGCCGCGACGCCGCACGAGCCGTCAGCTCTCACCCTCTGATGCGGACGCGGTCACCGCGTACAGAAAGCACTGTGGCGCCAGCGTGCGGACGTGGACCGTGGCCACGTCGAGGAGCGTCAGCAGGCGTGAGATGAGTGGCTCGATCTCCGTCGGCTCCGTGAGGACGGTGTTGTGGTCGTAGTTCATCGCGCCGTCGGGCCGGTAGGCGCGCAGCACGCGCGGGCCCCTATCCAGCCGCGCCGGTAGGCGACCATCAGGCTGATATCCGGCGCAGTGTTCCGCGTGGATGAACACGGGCCCGACCTCTCGCCAGACCGATTGGCGCGCGCACGGCGCGTAGGAGATGAGTGCGATCTGCTCGCCCGCGGCCGCGTAGCGCAGGCAGCAGCGCAGTGGCTCGCCCTGGCCCGTCGCCGCAAACGGGCGCAGGTCGTTGCCATGCCCGTCCACGCCGCTTGATCGAACGGCCCGCAGGTGTGCCGGATCGATCGCGTGGACGTGAAGACGGATTGCGCGCATGTGAAGCTCCCTGTGCTCGTTGTCGGTCCGCGGCTGGAATGCCGCCCGAATACAACGGCGCTGCTGGTGACGCTGTGAGGTTCGTCGCCAGGAAGCAGGGGCGAGCGCGCGCTCAGGGCGTGAACTTGATGGTGATCACATCACCGTCGGCCATCACGTAGTCGCGGCCCTCGAGGCGCAGGGCGGCGTGCTCGCGCGCGCCGGCGTAGCCGCCGAACTGAACCAGCGCCTCCCACGAGACCACCTCGGCGCGGACGAACCCGCGCTGGATGTCCGAGTGGATCTGCCCGGCGGCGTGCCAGGCCGAGAGGCCGCGGCGCAGATGCCAGGTCTGCGCCGGCTTGTCCTCGCCGGCGGTGAAGAACGCGATCAGGTCGAGCAGCTCGAAGGCGCCCCGGACGACCGCTTGAAGCCCGGACTCGGCCAAACCCAGGTCGGCCCGCATCTCCGCCGCCTCACCGGCCTCCAGCGCGCCCAGCTCGGCCTCCAGGCGCGCGGAGACGGCGACGGCTCGCGCGCCCTGGGAGGCCGCGTAGGCCGCGATGGCGGCCGGCACCTCTGCGTCGCCCTCGTCGACGTTTGCGACCAGCAGAACCGGCTTTGAGGTCAGTGAGCCAAGCAGCGTCGCCGCGTCCGGCGCCTCGTCCGGGACGGGCACGGTGCGCACCGGCCTGCCGGCGGAGAGCGCCGCGACGACCTGCTCGAGCCAGCGCTGCTCGGCGATCGCGTGCCGGTCGCCGCCACGCGCCTGGCGCACGACGCGCTCCAGTCGCCGCTGCGCCTGCTCCAGGTCCGCGTACATCAGCTCGGTTTCGATCGTCTCGATGTCGCGCAGCGGGTCGACGCTGCCCTCGGAGTGCACGATCCCCGCGTCGGTGTGGGCGCGCACGACGTGCAGCAGCGCGTCGGTCTCGCGGATGTTGGCCAGGAACTGGTTGCCGAGCCCCTCGCCCCTGTGCGCCCCGGCCACCAGGCCGGCGATGTCGTGGAAGGCGATCGTGTCCCAGACGACCTTCGAGGCGCGCACGGTGTCCGCGACCCGGCGCATACGGTCATCCTCCACGGGCACCACGGCGACGTTCGGCTCGATCGTCGTGAACGGGTAGTTCGCGGCCTCGGCGGCGACCCCGGTGAGCGCGCTGAACAGTGAGGACTTGCCGGCGTTGGGCATGCCGACGATCCCGACCTTCATCGGCACCGCAGGAGCCTCCCCGTGAGCGTGCCGAGCAGCGCCCCGGCGGCGACATCGCTCGGGTAGTGCACACCCAGGTAGGGGCGACTCGCCGCCATCAGCAGCGCGGTGGCGTAGAAGAGCGGTGCGGCCGGCGGCAGCGCCCGGCTGTAGGCGGCGGCGGCCGCGAACGAGGTGGTCGCGTGGGCGCTCGGGAACGACATGTTCGAGACCACGGGGGAGAGCGGCGGCAGCTCGTCAAGCGCCGGACGCGGCCGCCTGACTGCCAGCTTGACCGCATAGTTGAGGCCGTAGGCGGCGCCCGTCACCACCACCCCGCGCCGGAAGGCGCGGCGGCGGGCGCCACCGGCCGGGCTCGCCACCACGCCCGCCGCGCCCAGCGCGAACCAGCAGGCGGCGTGCTCGCCGCCGCGCGAGAACGCGCGCGCGGCGGCGACCAGCCGCGGGTCCTCGTGGCCGCGCCCGCGCATCAGCACGAGCAGCCGGCGGTCGAGCGCGACCGCCGGCTCGATCAGGGTCTTCGAGGGCTTCAGGGCGCTGGTCCCGCTAGAACCCGACGCGGTGCTCGTCGCTCTCGACCAGCAGGTAGTCGACACGCGTGAGGTCGAAGCTGATCGTGCCATCCTCGGCGCGCAGCTCGTGCCAGCCGCCGCTCTTGCCGAGCACCGCGCGCAGCGCCTCGAGCTCCGAGCCGCGCACCCGCGCGGCCAGCGTCTGGCCGCCATGGAAGCCGATGCTGATCTTCTGGGGCTTTTCCTCTGCGTTCATCTGCGAAGCTCCTCGCTGGTCAATGGTGGTCTGCGGGCGCCACCAGCTCGGTCAGCACCCCAGCGGTGGCCGACGGGTGCAGGAACGCGACCCGCGAGCCGCGGATCCCGGCCCGTGGCGCCGCGTCGATCAGGCGTGTGCCCGCAGCCGAAAGACTAGCCAGGACCGCGTCTATGTCGTCCACACGGTAGGCCAGGTGGTGCAGCCCGGGGCCACGGCGGGCCAGGAATCGCGCGACACCTCCATCCGCGTCGAGCGGCTCCAGCAGTTCCACGTGCGACTCGCCGACGTCCAGGAGCGCCGCCCGCACGCCCTGCTCGGGCAGCGTCTCCCGGTGCACCAGCGCCATCCCCAGCACGTCCCGGTAGAAGGCCACCGCCGCCTCCAGGTCGGTCACCGCGATACCGGCGTGGTCGATCGCGCGAAGCATCGCTAGTGGACCCTTTCCAGACGCGGGTTGGGGCGGTAAGCGCGCCCCGCCTTGGCGCACGGCGAGCCGTCCACCATCACCACGTCGGCGGTGAAGTCGTTCTGG
This sequence comes from Solirubrobacterales bacterium, assembly GCA_027449125.1. Lineage (GTDB taxonomy): Bacteria > Actinomycetota > Thermoleophilia > Solirubrobacterales > Solirubrobacteraceae > Palsa-465. Next base: position 59,145 of record DAIDME010000092.1, read on the forward strand.
CCGCGGATCAGCGACGAGCCGACACCGTAGGCGTCGACCGGCACGCCGAGACGCTCGAAGCGGTCGATCTTCTCCGCCGTGAAGCCGCCGCTGGCGACGATCCGCACCTCCGGGAAGCCGGCGTCGTCGAGCGCGCGGCGCACGTTTGAAACCAGCTGCGGGTTGACCCCGCGCGGGTCGAACTCGCCCATCGAATCGATCAGCGAGCGGTCGACCATCCGCTCCGAGGTGTCGAGCCGCACGCCCCACAGGCGCGGGCCGAGCGCCCGTGCGACCTCGACCGCCGTACGCGGGCAGTCGTTCTCGAAGTCGACCAGCACGGTGATGTTCATCTCCTCGTGGAAGCGCTCCGCGAACACGCGCGCCGCCGCCACGGTGTCGCCACCGTAGGCGGCGATCAGGCCGTGTGGCACCGTGCCGACGCCACGCCCGCCCCACCAGGATGCCTGCGCGTCGGTCGAGACGCCGATCGCTCCCGCCACGTGCGCGGCCCAGCCGTCGCCGGTCTGCACGTGCCAGTGGTCGTGCCGCGCGGGGAAGTAGAGGATCGGCTTGCCCCGCGCCGCGCGCACGACCGCGTCGACGTTGCGCATGATCAGCGAACGGCGCGCCAGCGAGCCCAGGTAGACGGTCTCCAGGTGCGCGAACAGGGGGTATTCGCCCGCGATCGTCATCACCGTCTCCCACGGCTCGATCGGATCGCCCTCGCAGAGCGCGTGCACCTCGAGCCGCTCCCAGCCGGGCAGCCACTCGCCGTCGGCGTCCCGCTCGCCGGCTGCGAGCTTGAGCATCGCGATCGCCTCGTCGATCCCCCCCAGCCGCGAGTGCTGCTTCTGGAAGACCTGCAGCAGCACCCGCGGCCGGTGGCCCATCTCCTCCAGGAGCTGCTTGGTGTAGACGAAGTACGCGTCCGAGTAGTAGCCCTCGCGCAGCCGCGCGACGGGCAGCCTGAAGACCTCGGGCGCGAGGCGCGTGCGGGCCGCTGCTGACATGCGCGCAGCCTACAGTCAGGGCGGTCATGCGCGTCTTGAGACACCGCGACTTCAGGCTGCTGTTCATCGGCCAGTCCGCCAGCCAGATCGGCACGCAGGCGGTGATCGTCGCGATGGCGCTCTACATCACCCGGCGCACCGGCTCGGCGACCGACCTGTCGGTGATCCTCGGCGCGGGCTCGCTGCCGTTCGTGGCGCTGATCGTCTTCGGCGGCGTCTGGGCGGACCGTCTGCCACGCCACCGAGTGGTGATCGCGAGCGACTCGGTGCGCGCCGTGCTGCATGCCGCGCTCGGGGTGCTGATCCTCACGGGCGCCCCCGCGATCTGGCTGATCGCGCTGATCGAGGCGGCCTCGGGTGTCGCCGAGGCGTTCTTCCAGCCCGCCTACGTCGGCCTCGTGCCCCAGACCGTGCCGGAAGCCGAGATCCAGGCCGCCCAGGCGCTGCGCGGCACGCTCGCGAACGCCTCGATCGTGATCGGGCCGCTCGTCGCCACCGCGGTCGTGCTCTCGGTTGGCGCCGGTGAGGCGTTCCTGCTGGACGCCGCCAGCTTTGCGCTCGGGGCGCTGCTGCTCCTGCCGGTCAGGCCGCGGCGGCGTGGGCGGGCTGGAGGTGGGGCGCCGGCGGGCGCGGTGCAGTCGCGCGAGGCCAGAGGTGCCGGCGCATCTGCGAGCTTCATCACGGACCTGAAAGCCGGCTACCGCGAGGTCCGCTCGCGCAGCTGGCTGTGGGTGACGATCATCGCCTACAGCGCCGTCACGCTGTGCACGGTGGTGCCGCTGATGGGGCTCGGGCCGCTGGCGGTCAGGGACGCCTACGGGAGCGTCGGGCTCTTCGGCCTGCTGATCGCGATCTACGGCGCCGGGTCGCTGGCGGCGTCGCTGCTCGCCACCGTCTGGCGCCCGCGCTGGCCGTTGCGCCTCGCGCTCGCGCTCGGCTCGCTGTGGCCGCTCGTCGGCCTGCTGGTCGCGCTCGCGCTGCCGCGCGCCGTGCTGATCGCGGGCGCTTTGGTCTCCGGCGGCGCCGGCGCGCTCGCGGGCGTCTGGTGGGAGACGACACTCGCCCACCACATCCCGCCTGGCGCGCTCTCCCGCGTGAGCGCCTGGGACCACATGGGGTCGCTGGCGTTGATGCCGCTTGGCTACGCGGCCGTCGGCCCGCTGGCCGCCGGCCTCGGTGTGCGCTGGGTGCTCGGCGCAGGCGCCGGGCTCGGGATGGCGGCGGCGCTCGTGGCGCTCGTCCCCCGCTCGGCGCGGATGCTGCCGGCGCGGGCTCCAGCGGGGCCACCGGCCAGCGGGCCGGTGGCCCCGGCCAAGGCGCTCTAACCCAGCAGCTCGCGCGCCAGCTCGGCGTAGAAGCTCGCCGCGTAGCCGAGGTCGCGCACGTCTATGCGCTCGTCGGCGTTGTGCACGAGCGGCGCTGACTCGAAGAGGGTCTGGTGCCTGTGCGGGAAGAAGCCGTAGGCGATCAGGTCGGGGAAGGCGGCCCGGAAGTAGCTCGAGTCGGAGTAGCCGGGCAAAAGCACCGGCACCGCCCGGGCGTCCGGGTCGTTTGCGGCCAGCCAGCGCTCGATCGCGTCCATCAGCTCGCTGCGGTGCGGGGAGGCGTAGCCGGGGACCTGCTCGGTGAACTCGATCTCCAGCCCGTCGGCCGCCGGGCCGAGCAGCTCGTGCAGGCGCGCGAGGGCGGCATCGGCGCCGAGCCCGGGGGGCACACGCGTGTCCACCTTCAGCCAGGCGCGGGCGGGGATCACGTTGATCTTCTCGGATGCGCCGGCCATCGTCGGGGTGAGCGTCACCGCGAGCATCGGCTCGACGATCACCGGCAGCGCGGGGTGGCGGGCGCGCAGGCTCGCGATCGCGGCTGGCAGGTCGTCCGCGTTCTCGCCGAGCGCGTCGATCAGCGCCAGTGCCGCTGGGGTCGGGTCATAGCCGGCGGAGCCGGGCGCGAGCGCCTCGATCACCGGCGCCAGCTTGAGCAGCGCGTTGTCGCCGAGGCGCGGCATCGAGGCGTGCCCGGCGGTGCCGTGGGCGGTCAGGCGGAAGCGGAAGATCCCCTTCTCGCCGCAGCAGACGCCGTAGTAGCGCCGGCCGTCCAGCTCGAAGGGACTGCCGGCGCCCTCGTTGACCAGGTAGTCGCAGCGGACGCGGTCGGGGTGGCGCTCGGTCAGCCAGCGGGCGCCCACATCGCCGCCCGTCTCCTCGTCGGCTACGAACACCAGCTTGAGCGCGCCGCGCTGCGGGCGCCAGCCCGAGCGGGCGAGCGTGACGGCGGCGACCGCCTCCGCCGCGACCTGGCTCTTCATGTCGAGCGCGCCGCGCCCCCAGAGGAAGCCGTCGGCGACGTCCCCGCTCCAGGGGTCGTGCCGCCAGTCCTCGGCGGCCGCGAGCACGGTGTCGACGTGGCCGAGGAAGACCAGCGTCGGGCCGTCTGGCGAGTGGCCGGGGAGGGTCGCGATCAGGTTGGGGCGCTCGGGTGTGGCGGCCAGCAGCTCGGTCTGAAAGCCGGCGGCGCGCACGTAGCTCTCCAGGTGCTCGATCGCCGCGCGCTCGTTGCCCGGCGGGTTGACGGTGTTGAAGCGGACCAGCCGCTGCAAGATCTCGGTCGTCTCCGGCTGCAGGTCGGCGGCGCTGACGCTGGCGGCGGGCATGGGGCGCAGCGTACTAGGATCGCTCGCCATGAGCACCCCCTATGACGATGACCTGAAGCTCTGCTTCGAGCTGGCCGACGCCGCCGATGCGGTGACGATGGCGCGCTACCGCGCGGCCGACCTGGCGGTTGAGACCAAGCCCGACATGACACCCGTGTCGGAGTCCGACAAGGCCTGCGAGCGGGTGCTGCGCGAGCGGCTCGCCGTCGCCCGGCCGGCCGACCGTGTCATCGGCGAGGAGTTCGGCGGCGTGGAGGCCGCGGGCGAGCCGGGGCGCGCGTGGGTGATCGACCCGATCGACGGCACCAAGAGCTACGTGCGCGGCATGGACACGTGGACGACGCTGATCGCGCTGCTCGATGACGGTGAGGTGAAGGCGGGCATGGTCTCGATGCCGGCGATGGGAAAGCGCTGGTGGGCGGTGCGGGGCGGCGGCGCCTTTGCGGACGGCCGGCGCCTGCAGGTCTCGGCGGTGAGCGACCTGGCCCACGCCCAGTTCGTCTGGAGCGGGGTCGAGGAGTGGGACGCGATCGGCGGCTTTCAGCGTGTCGTCGACCTGGCCCGGCGCTGCTGGCGCAGCCGCGGCGTCGGCGACAGCTGGCAGTACATGCTGGTGGCCGAGGGGGCGGCGGAGATCGCCACCGACCCGGAGGCGACGCTGTGGGACCTCGCGGCCGTCTCGATCGTCGTGGAGGAGGCGGGCGGCCGCTTCACCGGGCTCGACGGCGGTGGTGGCCCCGGCGCCGGCTCAGGGCTTGCGACCAACGGCCTGCTGCACGAGCGGGCGCTGGCGGCGCTCGGCGGGTAACGCCCGCCTGTGGGCGGCCGCTCGCCCGAACCCGCCTGCCGGTGGCCGGCCGCCCACCTGAACCCGCCTGCCGGTGGTCGGCCGCCCACCCGAACCCACCCGCCCACCCGAAACCGCCCGCCGGTGGTCGGCCGCCCACCCGAACCCGCCCGCCGGTGGCCGGC
>DAIDME010000093.1 GCA_027449125.1 Solirubrobacterales bacterium
GACCATTTACAAGCCCGAACCTACGGCCTGAACCCGTGCGCGTCACCCAACGACCCCGCAACCAGCGAGAAAACCCGCTCACAGCAGGACAAACCACCCAGCCCGACCCCGCCAGTCACCTACGATCATCCACGGAGCCCCATTCTTCATGGCTGTGGATCCACGTTGCACCAACCACGTCCGGTTCCAGAAGACCCTCGGCATGAACGACTGGTACCTCGGCAGTGATCAGGAGCGCCCGCTTGGGACCGTGCAGATGCTCGGCAAGCTAAAGGCGCCGATGTTCAAGGCGGCAAGGCCATGGGCGCCAGAGCTGCCGCTCAAATACGTCGCGAACCATAGCGTCGACCTGTATCTGACCACAGAAGACGTACCCAAGCCCGAGAACCGAGTGCGGCTCGACGGACATGGGCAGATCTGGGTCGACTGGACGTCCAACAATCTGAGTTCCCATTCTGAGCTGCTCAAGCGCGTCGGACGCACGATGAAGCGTGCCGGCTATCCGTTGATTCTCGCCGAGCGGATGGGTATTGAGACCAACTCACACAGGTGCGGTACCGCGGCGATGGGCGAGGATCCGGCTGGGAGTGTGATCGATAGGGATTGCCGTGCGCATGATCTCACCAACCTCTGGTTGCTTGACAGCTCTGGGTTCCCTTCGTCGGCTGGGCTGAACCCGGCACTCACGATTGCCGCGAATGCTCTGCGGGTCATTGACACCGGTGTGATTCATGCGTAGCCAGTGGTCGACGGCGTGCGAGGACGCGGCTTGGAGGCCGGTCGAGGCGAACGTCCAGGCGGCCGAGGTGGCGCTCACGTGAGCGGCCTGCGGATCAAACCGCGGGACGTATGCCGTTGGGACGCTGTGGCGCTTGGTGAGGTGATGCTCCGCTTGGACCCGGGCGCCTCACGGATCGCGACAGCCCGGAGCTTTCAGGTTTGGGAGGGGGGCGGCGAGTACAACGTCGTGCGTGGTCTTGCGCACTGTTTCGGGATGCGCACGGGGATCGTGACCGCGCTCGCTGACAACCCGCTCGGCCGCCTCGTTGAGGACCTGATCGGCCAGGGTGGTGTGGGGCAGGCACAGCTCAACTGGTTGCCATATGACGGGGTTGGGCGCAGTGTTCGTAATGGCCTGAACTTCGTTGAGCGTGGTTACGGAGTCAGACCGGCGCTCGGTTGCTCGGATCGCGGTCACACGGCGGTCTCCCAGCTCGAGCCTGGCGATATCGACTGGGAGCGGATCTTCGGTGCTGAAGGTGCGCGCTGGTTTCACTGCGGCGGTGTGTTCGCGGGTCTTTCGCAGAGCACCGCGGCGGTTGCACGCGAGGCGATGGCCACGGCACGACGCCACGGCACGGTCATCTCTTATGACCTCAACTACCGTCCGTCCCTGTGGCATGCGCTCGGTGGGGCAGAACGTGCAGCTGAAGTCAATTGTGAGCTGGTCGGCCAGGCCGATGTGCTGCTCGGTGTTGGCGGGGATCCACGCCAGGCGCTCGGACAGGAACTCCCGCATGCCGATCCCGGTGCCGGGCTTGACCCCGAAGCTCACCGGCCGGTGCTTGCCGCGATCATGGACCGCCACCGCAACCTGCAGCTGATCGCAAGCGCGATCCGTCACGTCCGAAGCGCAACGCTCAACGACTGGGGTGCGGTTGCGCATTCGGGGCACGCGTTTGTCGTTGGACCGCGGCTTGACCGCCTCGAGGTCTTTGACCGGGTTGGCGGCGGCGACTCGTTCGCGTCAGGACTGATCTGTGGGCTGCTTGAAGACCGTAGCGTCGAGGAGGCGCTCGGCTACGGTGTCGCACATGGCGCGCTGGCGATGACCACCCCGGGCGACACATCGATGGCCACACGCGCTGAGGTCGAACGCCTCGTTCGCGGCGAGGGCCCACACGTCGCCCGATGAAAAGGCGTTACGCCACGCATGGGCAGGATCAACATCTGGGCCGGGTCGGCTGCCGTCAAGCCCGAGTGACGCAGCGGGCAATGGTGTTTGACGGGGGCTGAAGCTGGCCGCCGGCGCTGCCGATATCTCATGGGTGCGCCGCCTGTTGTCAAGCCTCGCCCCAGCCGCCGCCTGCCTGGCGTTGCCCGCCGCGGCGCTGGCGACGCCGCCCACGCCGGCGACACCGCCCACACCCGCAACACCGCCATCCCGGCAGTTCACCGGTACGCTCAGCTCGCTCGGAGCGTATTCCTTCGCCGTCCAGAAGCCCGGCCGCGCCACCGGCGTGATCCACGCGCTGACGGTGGCCGCCAACCGGCTCGCCCGCGGCGACTACCCGTACGTGTGGGGTGGCGGCCACGCCCAGGCAGGCATCGCCAGCCTCGGCGAGAAGGGGCCGGGCTACAACGGCCGCCGACGCGGCTTTGACTGCTCGGGCGCGGTCGCGGCGGTCCTGGCGGGCGCCGGTCTGTGGCCCGCGGGTGGGGGCGTGCCAAACGACGTGGGCGTCATCCGCTACCTCCTGCGGCGGCACGAGATAGTCGGCGGCCCCGGGGTCGGGCCGCAGGAGGTGACCCTGTACGACGATCCCGGCGTACACATCTTCATGAACATCGACGGGCGCTTCTTCGGCACCTCCGACGGAGGCGGCGGCGGTGACCGGAGGGGCGGCCCAGGCTGGCTGGACGACAGCGCGCCCGACGCCTACAGCCGCCGCTTCCGCCGGTACCACTTCGTCCCGGCCGTGCTGAAGGCCACGACGTCCGCCGGCTTCACGTCGGGCTTCCAGTACGGCGCCGGCGTGAGCCTCGCGGGGCTGCCGCTCGGTCTCGCGGTGCACGTGCAGTACACCACCACGAGGCAGGGCACGATGGTCGCCCAGACGGTGACGGCGGTCGGTGAGCTGACCGTGAGCGGCACCGTCCAGTCGGTCGCCGCAGGCGGGACGGGCTTCACGCTGCTCACCGCCAGTGGGCAGACGCTCAGCTTCCCCGCCGTCACCGGCACACCGCTCGCCCAAGCGCTCGCGAGCGGTGGCCTGGCCGGCGGCGACACGGTGTCGGTGAGCTACGTCAGCGCGCCGTCGGTGGCGGTCGTCGCCTTCACGGTGACCGCCGCGGCGGGCACGCCGACCACCACGACGCCCACCACCACCACCCCGACCACCACAACGCCGACCACGACGACACCGACCACCACCACGGCGACCGGCGGCACCACCACGACCTCCGCGCCGCCGCCGACAGGCGGCGTCGCGTTCGCCGGGTGAGCGACAGAGGCAGGCGGCGCTAGCCGTCCCGGCTCGGCTCGAACACGGGCGTACCGTAGGTGTGGAAGGTGTGGACGGTCTGGTTGTGCCAGGCCTGACCCTTGGCGCGGTCGCTCTCAGTCCAGATCACGCAAGGCTCATCTGGCGCGTAGACCAGGCGCCCGCCGCTGGTGACCTCGACACGGTTGCCGCCGGGCTCATAGCCGTAGAGGAAGAACCCCTGGGCGACGTTGTGCTTGGAGGGCGCGAACTCCACGTGGACGTCGTTCTCGATCCAGATGTCGGCTGCCCGCAGGCACTCCTCGCGCGTGTCCACCCAGAAGGCGGCGTGGTGCAGGCGCCCACGGGCTCCCTGGGCCGCATAGGCGTCGCGCGTGTAGATCAGCTCGTGGGCGGCGATCGTGACCGACAGCCAGGAGCCGCCGAGGCTACCGTCGTCGAGCTCGATGCGCTCGTACTCGCGGTATCCCAGCACGCCGGTGGCAAAGTCGCGCTGGGCGCGGACGTCGCCTGAGAGGATGTTCAGGTGGTCGAAGCGCTTGACCGCCACGGCCCGGTTGGGCTGCTTGCCGTGGACGTTCTTGAAGTCGGTGGTGACCGGCTTGACGTAGCGCTCGACGTCGCTGTAGAGCTTGAAGCGGTGCCCCTCGGGGTCGCGGAAGCGGAACGCCCGCCCGAGGCCGCGGTCGCCTGACTCCTCCCAGCCGTCCCCCAGGCCGGCCGCCTCGATCAGCGCCACGCGGCGCTCCAGCGCCTGCTCGCTCCAGGTCCGGAGGCCGCAGTAGGACATGCCGGCCTGCGGGGCCTCGGTCAGCTCGAGCGACCAGCGCTGGTAGTCGTCCCAGCCGCGCAGGTACACAGACTGACCCTCCCGGTGCTCGACCTCCATCCCCATCATCTCGGTGAAGAACTCGAGGCTCTCCTGAGGTCTGGGGGTGAGGAGCTCGATCGGCCCCAGGTGGGCGATGTCCGGTGCGCGCAGCTCACTCATCGGCGTTGTGCCTCCACGACGGACCTCAGCCCGTCCAGATCGTATGACTTCGCGCCGGCCTGCAGCCGCTCGCGCTTGACCGTCTCCTTGCGCTCGCGGCCGCGTGATGCCTCGAGCACCTCCGCGACGCGCTCGTGCTCCACCACGGCGACCCCGTCCGCGTCGAGCACGACGATGTCGCCGGGCCGGATCTGCGCACCGCCGAGCACCACCGGCACGTTGATCTCACCGGCTGTGTCCTTCAGCGCACCCTTCACGCGCACCCAGCGCGCCCAGATCGGCAGGCCCATCCGCGCGAGCTCTTCCACGTCGCGAACCGAGGCGTCGATCAGGATCGCGGCCACGCCCGCGGCCTGTGCCTGGGTGGCCAGCAGGTCGCCGACCAGCGCCACCGGTGCCGGGGTGGGCATCGTCAGCACCAGCACCTCGCCGGGCCTGGCCTCAGCCATCACCGCGTGCACCATCAGGTTGTCGTCCTGGGCGCAGCGTACCGTGCGGGCCGGGCCGGCCGCGCGCGAGCCGGGGACGATCTGGTGCAGGTCCGCGTCCACGTAGCCGCGCCGGCCACCGGCCTCATAGACCGTCGCCGAGCCCAGGCGGGCCAGTTCGCTGAGCGCGTCGGGGGTGGCGGCGGCCAGCGGGCCGCCGCCACCAACGGCTTTGGTGGGCTCGCTCACAGCTCGCTCACCACCTGTGGGATCACGCGCTGGAAGGCCTCGGCGTAGCGCACCTCGGAGTCGCCGCTGGCACGGCGAGCGTGGTTTGCGCGGTGTTCGGCGCGCTGCGCGTAGTAGGTCTGCAGGTAGGACTGGGCTCGCATGTGGGCCATCGCCGCGCGTTTCTTCTCAAACACCGAGGTGATGTCGACAAAGGTGGTGGGGGTGAAGTTGCAGAGCTCCGGCTGGTGGGGCTCGAACAGGAAGAGCTGCGGCGGGCGGACGGTTTTGAAGGCGCTCTGCACGCCGGCCCCGGCGGCCAGCGAACGGGCGCGGTCAACGGCGCGGAAGGCGACCGGGTGGTCCGGGTTGAACGGGTCGGTATCGGTGTGGGTGACCAGAACATCGGGGGCGAACTCGCGGATCGTCTCGGCGATCAAAAGCAGCTCGCCGGAGCCGATCTCAAGCGGATAGTCGCCCAGGTCAAGCGCCCTGAAGCTCGCGCCCAGCTCGGCGCAGGCGGCCTGCGCCTCCTCGTGGCGGGCGCGCTTGACGTTTGCGATCGTCTGCTCGGGCTGCTTCCAGAGCTCGCCGGACTCGCCGCGCTCGCCGTAGGAGAGCGCCACCACCTCGGCCACGCCGCCCAGCTCGACCGTCTTTGCGATCGCGCCCCCGGCGCGCCAGACGAAGTCTGCGGCGTGCGCGCCGATCACCTGCAGGCGGCGACTCACAGTGGCTCTCCGGCGAGCCGGCGCGTGTTCGTGACGGCCATGATGCGGACCTCCTCCTCGCTGAAACCTGCCTCGAGCGCCTGGTCGGCGAACAGCGCCATGCCGTCCTCGACCGGCGGGTTGAAAGCCTGGCCGAGGTCGGTGGAGAGCACGTTGCGCTCGACGCCGGTCGCGCGCACTCCGTCCCAGACATGCTCCCAGCTGACCTTGCCGGTGTAGGGGGTGGTGAAGCAGCGCTCCAGCAGCGCGCCGCGCCGGGCGAGCGCCACCTGGTCGTTGACGCTCAGGTTCTGAGAGGGAAACTCCGGGTGGGTGACAACCACGTCGCGGATCCCGGCTTCGAGCGCGCCGTCCACCACCGCGAAGATCTCGTCACGCGCCAGGTGCCCGGTCGCCAGCACCAGCTGATGGCGCGCGGCGACCGCGATCACCTGCTCGGCTTCCGGCAGCAGCGTGCCGGTTGCGGGGTCGGTCACGGCCACCGGGTCGGCCTGCACGCCGGCCTCGCCCAGCGAGACCTCGAACTTCATCCAGACCGGCATCGGCGCGTCTGGGGGGAAGCCATGGACCTCGTCCATCTCGTTGGTGGAGTTGACGGTCGGCATCCAGACGGTGCGCGCGCCCTCGCGGGCGGCGATCTCCACTGCCAGCGGGTTGAGCCCGCCGACCGCACGGTTGCAGACGATCGCGCCGATCGCCCTCACACCCGGGACCGCGGCGCGTACGGTCGCGGCCCGCTCGGCCGTGGCGGTGTAGTGCGACTTCATCTGAAAGCCGGCGAGCCCGAGCTCTAGACAGCGGCGCGCGAGCGTCAGGTCATCGGTGATCCGCTCGGTGAAGTCGGGGGCGATGTGGACGTGCATGTCGTAGCCGCCCCGCACCAGGCGGCGGGCCCGCTCGCTCGGGGCCGGATGCTCTCCCATGGGGAGAAGGTAGCGGACGCTGCATGCAGGCGGTGGCTTCGGCGTGCGAGTTTGCCTGGTGGCGTGCGATAGGTGCCGGCGGGGGTGTGCCGCGGGCGCCGCGTCCGCGGCGCGGTCCCTACGATAGGGCTGCCATGCCGATGGACTGCACCTACCGCCTGCGCATCCCACACCAGGCCGGCCATCTGGCGCAGGTTGCAAAGCGGATCAGTGAGCTGGACGGCCTGATCGGCGATGTTCACACGATCACGATCGCCCGGCTCGAGGCGATTCGCGAGATCACGGTCGAGCTGCGTGACAAGGAGCACGCCGACCAGCTTGCGGGTGCGCTCGGCGAACTGCCGGGCGTCCACGTCGTCTGGTACCACGACCGTGCCTTCATCGCCCATGTCGGCGGCAAGGTCGAGATGCGTCCACGCCGGGCGGTGACCTCAAACCAGGAGGTGCGCGACGTCTACACGCCCGGCGTCGCGCGCGTCGCGAGCGCGATCCACGAGTATCCCCAGCTGGCCTCGCGCTTCACGATGATCGGTCGCAGCATTGCGATCTGCACCAACGGCACCCGCGTGCTGGGGCTCGGTGACATCGGGCCGGTGGCGGCGATGCCGGTGATGGAGGGCAAGGCGATGTTCTACGCCCAGCTCGTGGACATCACCGCGGTGCCGATCCTGATCGACACCAGCGATCCGGATGAGTTCGTCGGCACGGTCGTGCGGATCGCCCCCGGCTTCGGCGGGATCCACCTGGAGGACATCTCTACACCCTCCTGCTTTGAGATCGAGCGGCGGCTGATCGAGGCGCTGCCGCAGCCGGTGATGCACGACGACGTCCACGGCACGGCAGTGGTCACGCTGGCGGCGCTCATCGCCGCCTGCCGGCAGGCCGGTATCCGCCTGGACGAGGCGGTCGTGGGTCAGATCGGCCTCGGAGCGGCCGGCTTCGGGATCGCGACGCTGATCCACGATGCGGGCGTGAAGCGGGTGCTTGCGAGCGATCCGAGCGCCGCCGCCCAGGAGCACGCGCGGGCGCGTGGGATCGAGATCAGCGACCTGCAGACGCTGATGCGCGAATGTGACGTCGTGGTGGCCACCAGCGGACGCCCGGGCCTGATCACGCCGGAGATGGTGCGGCCCGGGCAGGTGGTCTTCGCGCTCACCAACCCGGTGCCGGAGATCGAGCCCGAGGCGGCACTGGCGGCGGGAGCGGCGTTTGCGGCCGACGGCACGAGCGTCAACAACGTGCTCGGCTACCCGGGCATCTTCAAGGGCGCGCTGCAGGCCGGGGCCAGCGCGATCAACCTGGAGATGAAGCGGGCCGCCGCCTGGGCGCTGGCCGGGCTGACGGTCTCCTCCGAGCTGATCCCGGAGGTGCTCGACCGCAAGGTGCACGAGGCCGTCGCCGGCGCCGTGCGGCAGGCCGCGATTGACAGCGGCGTGGCCGACCTGGAGCGGCTAGCCGCCGAGCCCTGAGCGGCGCGCTTGGCCGGGGCGGCGCGCGTTTGCCGGGGCGGCGCGCGTTGCCGAAGAGGATGATTTTCACGCACTTTGCGGTGTCGGCGTGGCTTGAGGGGGGTCGATTTGAGGCTGCTCGCGCCTCCATTGGAGGTGAGACCTGGATCAGACACGCCCCCACGCCGCCACGAGACCGGAAGGTATGGCCCAAACCCGGCAAAACTGCCGGGAAACGTCCAGCGGCTCGCCGCCCGGCAGGGCGGACACGTGACCAGGGCGCAGCTGCTGGACTGCGGCGTGGATCGGCGAACGCTGGAGCGATGGGCAGCGAGCGGAAGGCTGATCCGCGCGTACCGAGGCGTGTACGCGGTTGGCCACACGCCAGCTGATCCGATCAGCCGCGCGCACGCCGCGCTGCTGGCGGCGGGGCCCGGCAGTGCCCTCGCAGGTGCCTGGGCGCTGGTGCTCTGGGGCGTCTGGAACCGCTGGGCAGGACAGCCAGAGCTGGTCGTACCGGAGGATCGCCGGCCCAAAGGGATCGTGGTGCACGTCGCAAAGACCCTGCGGCGCTCCGATGTGACGCTCGTTCAGGGGGTGCGCGTCACCAGCCCGGCGCGCACATTGCTGGACACCGCTGTGCGGCTGACGCCCCGGCAGCGCGACCGCGCTGTCAACGATCTGCGCCTGCGCGGCAAGCTCACGCTCCCCGAGCTGGAGGATGTGCTCGCGCGCAACCCGACGCATCCGGCGGTCACGCTCTTACGGCCCCAGCTGGAGAACGCCCAGGCGCAGCCGACCCGCTCCACGCTGGAGGACCGCTTCCTCGCGCTGCTACGCAAGCACCGATTGCCCACGCCCGAGGTCAACGTCCACATCGCCGGCCACCGCGTGGACGCCCACTTCGCCGACCACGACCTGATCGTCGAGCTCGACGGCTACGCGACTCACGGGCGGCGACAGGCGTTCGTGGCCGACCGCCGCCGGGACCTCCACATCCTGCTCGCGACCGGCAAACCGACGGTGCGCCTGCCGGCCGAGGATTTGACTGACGCATCGATCGTGCGCCTGGGCGCACTGCTGCAAACGCGAATGCCGCGGGCGGCGGTCCGCTGACCGCCGCCCGCCAGGGCCGCCACCGGGGCCTTGTATGCAACCTGTGGCCCGGTGGAACTGCCCAGCGCGCCGCCCACGAAGCTGATCGGGGCGCCAGTCTGGGTATTGACGGTCAGTTGCTCCTGATGGCCGGGGCCGACCTCGTCGGCTCCGCCCGTGAGCACGAGGGTCGGCTGGCCTGCGCTGGCACCCTGGGTCACCGTGACGCCGGGCAGGGTGGCGAGGATCCTGAGCACGCCTGCGCGTACTGCTCGGTCGCCGGCGCCGGCGAAGATGGCGACGACGTCACGCCGCAGTGCGGGCGGGCGCCTGGCGCGTCTGACGAACCGGTTGCGCCCCTCCTGCACGCACTGCGGCGGACGGGGGCAGACGCCTCGCCGATCACTGCTCCGGGGCGGAGAACAGCCGCTGGAGCGTGTCAAAGGCCTCGGCGATCCTCGTCTCGGGCTTGCGGTCTGCTCCGTCGGCGCGTGAGCGCCGACGCTCGGCGCCGACGGTGCGCAGGGTGGCGACCGCCGTACGGGCCACCAGCTCGCAGGCGAAGCGATCCAAGGCCGGTGCCGAGCGCGGGTCGAGCTGGTCGGCCGTGCGCGCGCGCTCGAGCAGCGCCTCGGTGATGAGCTGCTCGATCCGCACCAGCGGCCGCTCTCCGGAGCGCCGCATGGCGGCGAGTGCCGACGGGTTGTCCGTGAACGCCCACAGCAGCTCACGTTGAGGGGTGCGTTCGATCGCCTCGGCCAGCTCGATCAGGGCCATGCGCACGGCGCGTGCTGGGTCCTCGCTCCGCGGGCGGGCGACGATCGCATCGTGGGCGGCGTGCATCCAGGCGGCGAGCTGTGAGGTGACGATCCCGTCCTTGCCGTCAAAGTAGCGGTAGAAGGTGCGCTCGGTCACGCCCGCCTCGGCCGCTATCTCGCGCACGGTGGTGGCGGCAAAGCCGCGCTCGGCCACCAGCCGGTCGGCTGCGGCCTGAATCGCCGCCGCGGTGGCCCGCTTGTGTGCCGCTCGCCGCCCGGTCTCAGGCGAGCGGTCGGCTGAGCGCTCGGGGGCATGGTCGCGCGGGTCCGGGGCGTGAGCGTCCATGAAAAAAATGTGTCATAGCTGACTGCTTTTGTGAGAAGATGTCATACATGACAGATTCCTTGCTGGGCTCACTTGGCCGCTGGGCCGCGCGGCGGCGTCGGCTGGTGCTCGCCGCCTGGGTCGGGCTGCTCGTGGCCGCGACGCTCGTGCACGGGGCGCTGGGCAGCACATACAGCGACACGCTCACGATCCCTGGGAGCCCCGCGCAGACTGGCCTCAACATTCTGCGGGCCCATGACCCGCGCGCCGGCGGCCAGGCCGGTCAGGTCGTCTTTCAGTCGAGCGACAAGCCGCTCACCGACGAGCGCTCCGCGGTCCAGCAGTCGCTCAGGAATCTGCAGGCGCTTGCGCATGTGCTCTCGGTCGGCGACCCGTACACCAAGACGACCCTCGCGGCTGACGGACGAGTTGCCTACGCGACGATCAACTTCGACGAGAACCCCCAGAAGCTCGGCCACAGCTACGTTAAGGACGTCAACGACGCCGTCAGCCCGGCGCGCGCAGCTGGCCTGAGCGTGGCTTACGGCGGCGCTCTCGGGCTCGCCGCCGAGCCCAAGGCCAACGACGTGAGGTCAGAGTTGATCGGGATCCTGGTCGCGCTGATCGTCCTGCTGGTCGGCTTCGGCTCCGTCTACG
The DNA here is from genome assembly GCA_027449125.1 of Solirubrobacterales bacterium. Classification (GTDB taxonomy): domain Bacteria; phylum Actinomycetota; class Thermoleophilia; order Solirubrobacterales; family Solirubrobacteraceae; genus Palsa-465. Next base: position 10,809 of record DAIDME010000093.1, read on the forward strand.
CGGCCGGGTTGCCGCTGGTCAGCGCCGCGCTGGCGGTCTTCACCGGTCTCGGCACGCTCGGGATCGTCGCCGCCGCCATCTCCTTCGGCACGAGTGCTCCGACGCTTGGGCTGATGATCGGGTTGGGTGTGGGGATCGACTACGCGCTGTTCATGACGACGCGCTTCCGGCAGGCCCTGATCGACGGCGAGACCGTTGACGAGGCGATCCGCGGCACGGTCGCGGCCAGCGGACACGCCGTGCTGACGGCCGCCTCGACGGTCGTGATCGCCATGCTGGGGCTGTACGCCTCGGGCATCTCGTTCATCGGCAAGCTGGGGCTGGCGGCGGCGATCACGGTCGCGGTGGCCGCCCTCGCCGCGCTCACCCTGGTGCCGGCGTTGCTCGGCTTCGCCGGGCGCAGCATCGACCGACGTGTTGTCCGTCGCGTGGTGGCCGAGCCCAGCGGCGAGGGCTCAGCCATGCACGCCTATGTCGGCACGATCGAGCGCCATCCGTGGCGCTTCGCGCTTGGCGGGATCTGCCTGCTGCTGGTGCTGGCGATCCCGGTCCTATCGATGCGGGTCGGGCATGTGCAGCCCACCGCCGAGCCGGCCAGCTTCAGCGACCATCGGGCCTACGTCGCGATCCAGAAGGGTTTCGGTGCCGGGGCCAACGGCCCGTTGACGATTGTGGTCTCCCCATCCACCGGCAAGCAGGTGAACGCGCAGCTCGCCGCGCATCTCGGCGCCGTGCTTCGCTCGCAGCCAGGCGTCAGCTCGGTGCCGCACATGAGCGTGACGGACAGCGGTCAGCTGGTCGTCGGCAGGGTCCTGCCCGCCACCGGGCCAGGCGACACGGAGACCGCCAACCTGATCCATCGCCTGCAATATCAGGTGCTGCCGGCAACCCTGAAGAGCACCGGCGACCACGGTTTCGTGACCGGTGGCACAGCCGCCACCGATGAATTCGTGAGCACCGTCTCGGCGCGGCTGGTGATCATAATCGCGGTGGTGCTGGCCGCTGCGTTCGTGCTGCTGCTGGCGGCATTCCGCAGCCCCGTGGTCGCCCTCAAGGCGGTGCTGCTCAACCTGCTCTCGATCGGTGCCGCCTACGGCATCCTGGTCGCCGTCTTTCAGTGGGGATGGGGCTCCGGTCTGCTCGGCGTGGACGGGACCGTGCCGATCGAGTCCTACGTGCCGATGATCATCTTCGCGATCGTCTTTGGACTGTCGATGGATTACGAGGTCTTCCTGGTCTCGCGTATCCGCGAGCATTGGCTCGCGAGCGGTGATAACGCCGGGAGTGTCGCCAGTGGTCTGGGCCAGACTGCGCTCGTGATCAGCTGCGCCGCGCTGATCATGGCGAGCGTCTTCTTCGCTTTCCTGCTCTCGACCAAGGTGGACATCAAGATGCTGGCGCTCGGGCTCGGCGCTAGCGTGCTCATCGACGCGAGCGTCATCCGTCTGATGATCGTCCCGTCGCTGATGTTCCTGTTCGACCGCTACAACTGGTGGGCGCCGGCGTGGCTGGCTGGGCCCGTAGCGGGAGCGCCGAGCGCCACCGCGCCGTCAGCCCCGGCGCCGGCTTCGAACTAGCCGCGGTGGTGGTGAGCGGCCGACGCCCCGGGGCCAGCTCCCGCGGCTCGTCGGCCGCGACACGGCCGGCCACCGTGCACGGCCGGTCAGCGTGCACGGCCGGCCCCCGTGCACGGCCGGTCAGCGAGTCCGAAGTTGCGGGTAGTTGGCGGCCGTTGAGGGGCCGTGTTCCCTTGTAGTTGCTGGGGATCACGGCTGTTACGTGCTTGTTCAGTGTAGCCAAGAGTTAGCGTTGACTTTTGTGGCTGGTTATGTTATCGTTACGTAGATGGCACGGATGACTGGTGCGATGCATGTGGCCAAGATCACGCGTCGGCATGGGGACCGGGAGTACGTGTCGCACCTGGTCCGCCGGTCGGTGCGTGAGGGCCGCCGGGTGCGGCATGAGACGGTCGCGAACGTCTCGTCGCTGCCACCGGCCGCGATCGAGGCGCTCAGCTTGGCGTTGAAGGGCGTGGCGCTGGTGCCGGCCGGTGAGGCGTTTGAGATCCTCGCCGCGCGCAAGCACGGTCATGTCGAGGCGGTGCTCGAGGTGATCTCACGTCTGGGGCTTCCACGGCTGATTGACCGTGAGGCGTCCCGGGAGCGGGATCTGTGCGTGGCGATGATCGCCGGCCGAGTGCTCGCCCCCCGCTCGAAGCTTGGCTTGACCCGCCAGCTTGAGTCCTGCACCCTCGGGGCCTGTCTCGGTCTTGCGGGCGTGGTGCACGACGATCTGTACGCGGCGATGGACTGGCTTTATGAGCGCCAGGACGGGATCGAGCGTCGCCTCGCTGCCCGGCATCTGCGCAACGGGACGCTCGCGCTCTACGACGTGTCCTGCTCACATTTTGAGGGGCGGTGCTGTCCGCTGGCAGCGTTCGGCTATGACCACGGGACCGGCAAACGCGGCCGGATGCAGGTCAGCTACGGCCTGCTGTGTGACCCGGACGGCCGGCCGGTCGCCGTGGACTGTCATAAGGGGTCGCTGAAAGACTCACAAACCCTTGCTGGAGAGGTTCAGAGACTAGAGCGGCGCTTCGGGCTCTCACGCGTGATCGTGGTCACCGACCGCGGGATCTCAACCAGCGAGAACGTGAAGGTGATCTCCCAAACCGCCGACTTCGGCTACATCACCGCCCTGAAAGCACCACAGATCAGAAAGCTCGTCAAAGACGAGCATCTGCAGCTCTCGCTCTTTGACCAGCAGAACCTTGCCGAGATCGGCTGCGAGGAGCTCTACCCCGGCCAGCGGCTGGTGGTCTGCAAAAACCCGCTGGTTGCCTCAGAGCGTGCCCGCAAACGCTCAGAGCTCCTGGACGCCACCGAGAAGGAGCTCGCCGCGGTCAAGGCCCGGGTTGATGCCGGCACGCTTGAAGGCGAGGCGCAGATCGGTTTGGCGGCCGGCGCGGTCTGGAACCACTACAAGGTCAAAAAGCACTTCCAGGTCACGATCACCGATCACACGTTCACCTACGAGCGCAAGACCGAGCAGATCAGCCAGGAAGCGGCGCTTGACGGCCTGTATGTGATCCGCTCAGGCAACGTCAGCCCAGACGAGCTCGCCGCCGCCGGCCTGGTGCGCGCCTACAAGCAGCTCAAAGAGGTTGAGAAACGCTTCGGTGACCTCAAAGGCCCGCTCCAGGTCCGCCCGATCCACCACCTCGAGGACCGCGTCCGCTCACACCTGCTGATCTGCATGCTCTCAGAGTACGTCCGCTTTCACCTCCAGCAAGCCTGGGCTGAGCTGTTGTTCACAGACGACAACGCAGCCAGCCGCACAGACCCGGTCGCCAAAGCCGTCCGCTCACCGCAGGCGACCCGCAACGCCGGCCAGCGCCACAACCCCTGCCACACCATCACAAGCCTGCTCGACGAGCTCGAGAACCGCACCCAGAACACCATCCGTGTCACCGGCAGCAACGCGACCTTCCAGCAGACCAGCACCCCCACACCGCTCCAAGCCCGCGCGCTACAGCTCATCAACGAGCACGTTCCCCGCTACACGTAGCCACGAGCCAGACACCCCCAAAACCAGCCAAAAGCCCGAAAAACAAGCGGAAAACCGACCCCGCACAGCCGCAACTTCGGGCGAGTCATCGCCGGGCGGCAGCCGCTTGCCTTCCGCGTCTGGCCGCGTTCTGACCCTGCCCCTGACGCGGCTGTCACCACCGACGGCGACCGGGTGGCGCAACCGCGAGGGATCTCGGGTTGCGGATCCCACGCCGCGCGCCCGAGCGGGTAAAGCCTCGTATCAACCGCAGCCGGTGTTGAAGCCGCAGCTCGAGCACGTGTAGCAGGCGCCGGTGCGCTGCATCATGCCGCCGCACTGCTGGCAGGCGGGACCCAGGTCCAGCCCGAACCGGTTGCGCGCGGCGCTCACGGGTACCACCGGCGGGGTGTCTGTGAGCGCCGAGGTCGGCGCCTTGCCGGCCGATGGAGCCGACGGCACTGGCTTGGTGGTGGCCGGCACGGCCTGTGGTCTGGCTGAGGCGGGCGCCGAGTCCTCACGCCGCTCCGCCTGCCGCTGGATCTCCGCGGCCGACAGCGAGGTGTCGCCCGTGTGCGAGCTGGCGGCCTCCTCCGCGGCCCTGCGGGCGCGCACAGCCGGCGTGAGGATGCCGAGCTCCTCCTGGGTCTCGGCGTCCAGGAAGCGTGACGCCAGCCACCGCATGATGTAGTCGGGCATCGACTTGGCGAACGGGATCTCAGGGTTGGTGGTCATCCCCTCCGGCTCGAAGCGCATGTAGCTGAACTTCCGCACCAGCGTCTCCAGCGGCACCCCGTATTGCAGCGCGATCGAGATGGAGGTCGCGAACGCGTTCATCATCCCGCGCATCGTCGAGCCCTCTTTGCCGATGTCGGTCAGGAAGATCTCGCCGACGCTGCCGTCGTCGTACTTGCCGGCGGTGATGTAGCCCTCGTGACCGCCGACCGAGAACTTGTGTGTGATGGACTCGCGCTCGCGCGGCATGCGGTTGCGCCGCGGCGGCGCCGTGGCGAGCGCCTCCGTGACCCGGCGCTGGACCTCCGCCTCCACGTCCACCGCGATCGGTGCGTCCTGCTGCGCGTCGGTGCGCAGCGCCTGTGCCGTCTTTGAGCCGTCACGGTAGATCGCAAGCGCCTTGACGCCGAGCCGCCAGGCCTGTGTGTAGGCGTCGGCGATGTCCTCGGCGGTCACCTCGTGAGGCATGTTGACGGTCTTTGAGATCGCACCCGAGATGAACGGCTGGATCGCACCCATCATCTCGATGTGGCCCATGTGCGAGATCGCACGCTCCCCGACGGCCACATCGAACACCGGCAGGTGCTCGGCCCGCAGGCCCGGTGCGCCGACGATCGTCCCGTGCTCGTTGACGTAGGCGCCGATCTGCTCGATCTCCTGGTCCCCGTAGCCGAGCGTCTCCAGCGCGAGCGGCACCGTCTTGTTGACGATCGTCATCTGCCCGCCGCCGACGAGCTCCTTGAACTTGACGAGGGAGAAGTCCGGCTCGACGCCGGTGGTGTCGCAGTCCATCAGGAAGCTGATCGTGCCCGTGGGTGCCAGCACCGTTGCCTGGGCGTTGCGGTAGCCGTGCTCTTCGCCGAGCGCCACCGCCCGGTCCCAGCGTTCGCGCGCGGCTGCGAGCAGAGGCCCATCGGAGCAGTCACGGTCGGCCAGCGCGTAGGCGGCGTCGCGGTGCATGCGCATCACCGCCAGGTGCGGCTCGGCGTTTTCGGCGTAGCGGTCGTAGGGACCCATGGCGGCGGCCACCTCGGCCGAGCGCTGGTAGGCACGGCCTGTCATCAGCGCCGTGATCGCAGCCGCGATCCCGCGGCCCGCGTCAGAGTCGTAAGGCAGGCCGTTGGCCATCAGGTAGGCACCGAGGTTGGCGTACCCCAGTCCGAGCTGGCGGAAGGCGCGCGCGTTGGTGGCGATCTCTTCGGTCGGGTAGCTGGACGGCGAGACGACGATCTCCTGCGCGAGGAGCACCACGTCGATCGCGCGCTCGAACGACTCGACATCGAAGCTGCCGTCCGTCCGGCGGAACTTCATCAGGTTCAACGAGGCCAGGTTGCAGGCCGAGTTGTCCACGTGCATGTACTCCGAGCACGGGTTCGACGCGTTGATGCGACCGGAGTTGGGGCAGGTGTGCCAGCGGTTGATGACCGTGTCGTACTGGACGCCCGGGTCGGCACAGCGCCAGGCGGCCGCAGCGATGTCCGCGAGCAGCTCACGGGCCCGCACGGGCTCGCCGACCGGCTCGCCGGTCGTGCGCGCGAGCAGATGCCAGTCCTCGTCGTTCTCGACGGCGCGCATGAACTCGTCGGTGACGCGCACCGAGTTGTTGGCGTTCTGGTACTGGATCGAGTGGAAGCCGTCGCCGTCGATCGACATGTCAAAGCCTGCGTCGCGCAGCGCCGCGGCCTTGTCCTCCTCCTTTGCCTTGCACCAGATGAACTCGCGGATGTCCGGGTGGTCGATGTCGAGGACGACCATCTTGGCGGCGCGGCGGGTGCCGCCGCCGGACTTGATCGAACCGGCCCACGCGTCGGCGCCGCGCATGAACGACACCGGCCCCGAGGCGGTGCCGCCACGGCTGAGGTGCTCCATCGAGCCGCGGATCTTCGAGAGGTTGATGCCCGAGCCCGAGCCGCCGCGGAAGATCATGCCCTCCTTGGTGTTCCACTCGAGGATCGATTCCATCGTGTCCTCGACAGAGAGGATGAAGCAGGCCGACGCCTGCATCTTCGGGCTGCCCTCCGGGTGCCAGCCCACGTTGAACCAGACCGGCGAGTTGAACGCGGCCATCTGGTGCAACAGGATGTAGGTCAGCTCGTCCTTGAAGGCGCGCGCGTCCTCGTCGCTGGCGAAGTACCCTCGGTCGGCGCCCCAGCCCGCGATCGTGCCCGCAACGCGGGTGAGCATCTGCTTGACCGAGCGCTCGCGCTCCGGGGAGCCGAGCCGGCCGCGAAAGTACTTCTGCGCGACGATGTTGGTCGCGTTCTGTGACCAGGACTTGGGAAACTCGACGCCCGTCTGCTCGAACGACACCCTGCCGCCGTGGCCGATGCGCGCGTCGCGCAGCTCCCACTCGACGGTGGCGAACGGATCGGTGTCGGCTGTGGTGAAGTACCGCTCGATCGCCAGCCCCCGTAGTGCGCCGGTTCCAGTTGTTGGGGCTTGCGGTGTCTTCGCCATGAGCTGACTTCTCCTTCGCGTCGCTGCTGCCGTGAAATTGCCTCGGCCCGTCTTGGTGGCTGAGGGGTCGTGAAGCATCCCGCCTGGGTCGGACGGAAACACTCTGCGAGCCGCTCGGGACGCGCTAACCGCCGCAGTTTGGGACAACTGCGGCAATGAACACTGTAGTCACCGGCGCCGCAGTGCCGGCGCCGGCGCCGGCGAAACGGCGGAGACGCACCCGGTCGCCGGCGGCCAGCCGCGCTCAGCCGCGAGGCCGAGCTGCCTCGAGCGCCAGCGCTTCCCTGGTCAGGGCGCTCTGAGCCGTGGTCGCCACGAGCGCCTCCTCGGCCGCCCGCGCGCGAGCGAGCGCCGCCCTGGCCTGACCCTGTGCTCGCTGCGCCTGCTCCCGGTGCTCGCTGAGCTGAGCGCGCAGCAGGTCCACCTCGGCGGCCAGGACCGCTGAGGCGTCGCCCAACGGCAGCTCGCCCTGCACTCTGCCGTTGGTTGCGCCGCCGATGGGGGTCACGCCGGCTCCGGCGAGGACCGCCGCGCGCAGAAGCTCGATCTCGGCCGCGCGGGCCGCCAGCGCCGCGTCCAGCTCCGCCAGGGTCGACTCGAGCTCGGCGCCCCGCCGGCGCGCGGCCTGCGCGGTCGCCTGGGCTTCGTCAGCCGCGGCCTGCAAGCTCTGAATCCGCGCCTGCGCCGACTCGATCTCGTGGACGTGAGCCGCGTCGTTGCGTGCCCCCCGCTGTCGCAGCGCCTGGATCTCCGCCTCCAGGCCGCTCACGCGTTCGCGCGCGCCGGTCAGCTCGGACCGCGCGGCCGCGAGCTCCTCGTCGGTCGCGAGTCGCGCGCTGCCGTGCTCGGCCTCGCGCTCGTCGAGCGTCTGCTGCAGCACCGTGATCTGCGCCTGGGCATGGGCGAGCCGCTCGTCCAGCTCGGTGGCCTCGCGGCGGCTCGCGTGCGCCCGCGCCTGGGCGGCCTCCGCAACCGCGCGCACGCGCTCGAGCTCGGCCACCCGGTCTGAGAGCTGGGCCTCGAGCGTGACCTGCGTGCGTGTGGCCGCATCGGCTGCGGCGCGAAGCTGCGCCTCGAGCGCGCCGGCGCTCGCGGCAGCGGCCCTGGCCCTGGCCTCCGCTTGGTCGCGGTCTGCCACGGCGGCCTCGCGCTCGGCCATGGCGGCGTCACGGTCGGCGCGCGCCTGGTCGCGCTCGCCGCGCAGCGTCGTGAGCTCCCCCTCGGCGGCCGCGCGGCGTTCGCGCTCGCCCTGCAGGCGCCGTTCGAGCTCGCTGACCGCCAGCCGGCGTGACTCGGCCAGGCGCTCAGCCTCCAGCAGGCGGGAAGCCTCGGCCGCGGCGCCCGGCCCCGCCCCTGTTCGCAGCGCCGGCAGCAGGGCGCTGGAGGTTGGCCCGCCGCCACCGAGCGCCGGCCCACGGGACGCCGGTGCCGGCAGCGCCAGCGACCTTCCGTCGGAGAGCTCCAGCCTGAAGCTCACGTCCCCGTCGAGCTGTTCGTGGGGAACGGAGAACGTGGCCCGCACCAACCCGGGCGGTCCCGGCAGCGCCGGCAGCTGCTCGTGGCGGTGGGTCTCGCCACCAACCCCGATCACCAGCGTCAGCCCACCGGTCGGCATCGGCGCGCGCGGCCTGCCCGAGAGCCGCAGCAGGCGCGTGCCGGGCGCGGCCTCCACCTGCTCGAACTCGGTCAGCTCGAACTGCTCCTGCGGGTCCTGTGGCTCCGGTGCCTCGCTCACGCGCCGACAATTGTATGGATATGCCAAGCTCGGGCGCGAAATGAAGCTGCTCGTCACCGGCGGCGCCGGCTACATCGGCTCGATCGTCGCTCGCCTGCTGATCGAGCAGGGGCATGAGGTGGTCATCTTCGACAACCTCGAGCGCGGCCACCGTGAGGCCGTCCCGGAACAGGCGCGGCTGATCGTGGGTGACGTGCGCAACCCCGAGGACACGCACGCGGCCCTCGGTGGCGCCGGCTTCGAAGGCGTCCTGCACTTCGCCGCGCTGGCGCTCGTCGGCGAGTCCGTCGATCACCCCGGCCGCTACTACCGCACCAACGTGGCCGGCACCCTGAACCTGCTGGAGGCGATGGTCGCGGCGGGCGTGGCGCGGCTGGTGTTCAGCTCCACCTGCGCGGTCTACGGCCAGCCTGACGAGGTGCCGATCGCGGAGACCGCACCGCCCCGGCCGCAGAACGCCTACGGTGCCTCCAAGCTCGCCGCCGACCATCTGATCGGCGACTTCTGCACCGCGCATGGAATCGCCGCGGTGAGCCTGCGCTACTTCAACGTCGCCGGCGCCCACGGTGAGGCGGGCGAGGACCACGAGCCCGAAACCCACCTGATCCCGAACATCCTGAACGTCGCGCTGGGCAAAGGCGACAGCGTCCGGATCTTCGGCAGCGACTACCCCACGCCGGACGGGACCGCCGTGCGCGACTACATCCACATCGGCGACCTCGCCGACGCGCACCTGCTGGCGCTGCGGCACGCGCGTGCGGGCGAGCACCTGATCCTCAACCTCGGCAACGGCAACGGCTTCTCGGTGCGCGAGGTCATAGACGTCGCCCGGCGCGTTACCGGCCACCCGATCCCTGCCCGCGAGGCGCCGCGCCGCCCCGGCGATCCGCCCCGCCTGGTCGCCGCCTCGCAGCGGATTCGTGCCGAGCTCGGCTGGTCGCCCCGCAGGCCAGAGCTCGAGACGATGATCGCCGACGCCTGGGCCTTCGCCCAGGCTCACCCGCACGGCTACAGCAGGTCAGCGAGCGCCGCCAGCGCCTGAGCGAGCACGGCTTCGCGCTCCTGGTCGGCATCGATCACCCGGATCCGGTGCGGCTCCGCGGCGGCCAGGTCTAGGTAGGCTTCGGCGACGCGCGCGAAGAACGCCTCGCCCGCCTGCTCGAGCCGGTCGGGCGTCTGCCCCCGGGCATCCGCGCGCGCTTGCGCGGATGCCGGGTCGAGCGCGAGCAGCAGGGTGCGGTCGGGCGCGAGGCCGCCGGTGCCGAACAGGTTGAGCGCCCGCACCGCCTCGACCCCGAGCCCGCGGCCGGCGCCCTGGTAGGCCAGCGAGGAGTCCAGGAAGCGGTCGAGCAGCACCCACTCGCCGCCCGCCAGCGCCGGCTCGAGCGCCTCCTGCACGAGCTGCGCCCGCGCGGCCGCGTACAGCAGCGCTTCCGCTCGGGGCCCTATCTGCAGCGCCGCGTCCTTGACCAGCCTGCGGATCGCCTCCGCCGCCCGCACGCCACCGGGCTCGCGCAGCAGCCTGGCGGCCTTACCGCGGAGCGCCAGCTCGGCGGCCAACGCTGTGGCGAGCGTGGTCTTGCCGGCGCCGTCCACGCCCTCGATCGTGATCAGCCTGCCGCGCTCGCGCATCCGGGCTTAGCTTACGATCGGAGCATGTCTGACGTGCTCGAGCTGCATCCCGAGGTGGCGATGGTCCTGGGGCCGGCGCTCGCGCCGGGCGCTGTGCCGTCACACGCGTACCTGTTTCACGGTCCGGGCGGGGCCGGCAAGCGGCAGCTGGCGCGCGAGTTCGCCGCGCGGCTGCTGGCGCACGGCGCGCTCGATCCGGCCAGCGCGCAAGCGCGCGCGCTGGCCGGGGTGCACCCGGATCTGACGTGGGTCACGCCGAGCGGTGCGCACGAGATCCTGGTCTCAGATGTGGACGAGGCCGTCGTCGCCGCGGCCGCGCGGACGCCGTTCGAGGCGTCGCGGCGCGTGTTCGTGATCGAGTCGGCCGAGCAGCTCGGCGCGGAGGCGGCCAACCGGCTGCTGAAGACGCTGGAGGAGCCGGCGTCCTACGTGCACATCATCCTGATCGCCGAGCGCGTCGCGGACGTGCTCGCGACGGTCCGCTCGCGCTGCCAGCCGGTGCGCTTCGACGCGCCCAGCATCGCCGAGCTGGTCGCGGCGCTGCGGTCGCAGGGCGCCGCGCCGGAGCCGGCGGAGGCCGCGGCCCGGCTGTGCCTGGGGGACGGGGCGCGGGCACGCGAGCTGGCTGCGGCTGACGGTGCGCTGCTGCGTGAGCGGGCGCTGGCGCTGGCCCGCGCGGCGCTCGCGGGGGGGGCCGAGCCCGCTCTGTGCGAGGCGCTGCTCGAGCGGGTGCGCGAGCGTGGCGAGCGCGTGCGTCTGGAGCTCGAGGCGCGCGCGGAGCGGGAGCTCGAGTTGCTGCCCAGCCGCGAGCGCAAGCGCGTGCAGGGCGAGTGGGGCGAGCGCGTGCGGCGCGCGCGCCGGCGTGCCGAGACCGGGCAGCTGGAGCTGGCGCTGGACCTGATCGAGAGCTGGCTCCTGGATCTCATGGCGCTTGCCTGCGGTGCGCCCGAGCTGGTGCGCAACTGCGACCGGGCCGACGCGCTTCAGGCCGACCGGGGGGCGGGTCGCGGCGCGGACCTGGCCGCGCTTGCGGCCGCTGTGGATCTGGCCGAGGACACGCGCCAACGTCTGCGGTTGAACGTCAGCGAGGATCTCGCGCTCGAAGCGCTGGCGCACCGGCTGGCGGGGGTGCTCGCAGGCTGATGGCCGGGTTGTGGCGCCGCGCCCGCAGCGAGCCGCCGCGGACCGTGGACGACCGCGCTTCCGGGCGCGTGTATCTCCGCGTCCCGCGTGCCGCCGACGAGCAGGAGTTCGTCTCGCTGATGCGCGCGAGCCGCGGCTTTCATCGCCAGTGGGCGAGCGCGCCGACGGACCCGACGCGCTTCGTCGCCTACCTGCAGGACTGCGGTCGGCCGGACTTCGAGGCGCGGCTGGTGTGTCGGCGCGGCGACGACCGGATCCTCGGCTTCTTCAACATCTCCCAGATCACGCGCGGCTCGCTGCAGAGCGCCTATCTCGGGTATGCGGTCGGCGAGCGCTACGCCGGCCAGGGGTACATGGGCGAAGCGATCGAGCTGGTTTTGGGGGTGGCCTTCGTAGAGCTTTCACTGCACCGCCTGGAGGCAAACATCCAGCCGAGCAACGAGGCGTCGCTGGCGCTCGCGCGGGCGGCGGGCTTTCAGCGTGAGGGCTTCTCGCCGCGCTACCTGAAGATCGGCGGTCGCTGGCGCGACCACGAGCGCTGGGCTCTGTTAGCGGATGATTGGCGTCGCGCGCGGGGCCTTCCCGACGGCTGAGCCTTGCGGTAACTTTGCGCGGTCTTCGCGCTTTGAGGGGAGAGAGAGGACGGAGTGAGCGCGATCGGCCCGCCGGCCGATCGCGCTCACGGCCTTTTGCGCTCGCGTTGCCCGCCCGTTGGCGTTGTCGCGGCTGTTCGCGGCCCAAACCCGTCAGTTCTGCCGGGTTTGGGCCGTATCTTCGTGGTGGTCATCTGAGTGAAGATCCACGCTGATATCGAGAAACAGACATTAAAGGAAACATTTTCTGGACAACCCCACTGCCCGAAGGGCAAGATGCGACACATGTTCGTAAGTGGGAAGCCGATTGTCGCCGGGTGCGTCGGGCTGCTGGGCCGGCTCGCGGCGGCGGAGGCGCGCTGAGATGGCTGATCTGCTCGGCGGCAGAGCCCGCGTGCGTGGTGCTCGGGTCGTGGTGTCGCGGGCTGCGCTGGCGGGCTACCCAGATCTCTACACGCCGGAGGCGCTGGACGCGCTGGCGGCGCTCGCGCCGCTTGACGAGCGCCGTGGCGAGCTGATGGCGGCGCGCATCGCCCGGCGTGAGCGGCGCGCAAGGGAGCGTGAGCCGATCGGCTTTCTGGCGCAGGACGGTGTGATCGAGGGGACGGAGATCACCGTGGCGGCGGCGCGCGCCGGAGACTTCGTGGGCGCCGTGATCCCGCCCGACCTGCGCCGGCAGTGGATTCAGGGCACGGGGCCGGCGACCCGCCCGCGTGTCAGCGTGAAGGTCGGCCTGCGCAACGTCGCCTACGCGCTCCTGTCCGGTGCCGACGGCTGGATGTTCGACGGCGAGGACGCGCTCGGCCAGCTCGGCACGATGTCACTGGACGCGCAGCGCAACCTGCGTTCGATGACGAGCGAGCAGCCCCTGTTCCTCGAGGTCGCGGAGGCCGTTGCGGGCGAGATGAACAGCTGGGCGCGCGGCTTCTTCGGCCGGGAGATCGTTGCCGACTGGCGCGCGCAGCTGTCGTTCACGACGCGGATCTTCCGGGCGCGCGGGCTGCACCTGGACGACCGCCACGTCCTGCATGGCGACGGCCGCGGCTTCTCTGCCTCGATCGCCGACCTGGTCCTCTATGTGGCCGGCAACCAGGCGGCTCTGCGGGAGCAGGGCCGCTCGCTGGTCCTGTATCTGCCCAAGATCCAGACCGCCGCCGAGGCTGCCCATTGGGCGCTCCTGCTCGACTCGCTGGAGGAGCACCTGGGGCTGGCGGCCGGAACGATCCGCTGCTACGTGCTGGTCGAGCAGCTGGAGGCGTCGTTTCAGCTGATGGAGATCCGTGCTGCGCTCGGCCGGCACTTCGTCGGCTTCAACACCGGCCGCTGGGATTACATCAACTCGGTCGCAGACGCCTATGCCTGGGACGAGCGGTTCGTCAACCCGAACATCGACCAGATCACCATGACCTACGGCTACATGCGCGCCTACGAGGATCGCGTGCGCCGGGCGGTCAATACCCCGGACCGCAACGGCAACTTCGCGCTCTGGCAGGGCGGCATGGAGCCGAACATCCCGGTCGGCAGCGAGGCGGGTGTTCGGGCGGCGATGGAGAGGGCGGTCGCCGGCGCGCGGCGCGAGCAGCGAGAGGGCGCCTCTGGCAAGTGGGTCGCGCACTGGAAGATGGTGCACATCGTCCGTCCCGTCTGGGAGCAGGCGGGTGCGGAGAACCAGATGGGTCGCGCGTTTGAGCCGCTCACCTACCAGCCCGCGGACGCGGCGGCGCTCACGCTGCTGGAGGACGCCCCGCGCACGGTGCGTGGCGTGCGCGACCTCTTGAGTGTCGGCCTGCAGTACGGCAACGCGTTCGGGCGCGGCTACCAGGCGGCGGCGCTGAAGCCCGCCGACTTCTTCGCCGACGACGACGTGCTCTACCTGATGGAGGACGCGGCGACGGGTGAGATCCGCCTCTCCGTCCTGTGGGAGTGGCTGCACAAGGCCGCCCGGTTCACCGCCGCCGACCCGCAGGCCGGCGTCGCGGCAGGCGCTGTGTTCACGCGCGAGCTGTTCCTGCGGCTGCTCGGAGAGGAGTACGGCAAGCTGCTCGCGGCCTCGGGCCAGGACGTGCACGAGGATTCCAAGCGCACGACTCTGCCGGTCGCCCGCGCGGTCGTCTCGGCCTACGTGCTCGAGCCGGTCAAGGCACCCTGGTACATCGACCTGCTCAACCTCAACCTCGGCGTCACCGACGCCGCGCAAGCGCAGCGGCGGATCCGCGCCTACCTAGACGCCTTCACACGCGACGGCAAGCGCCTGACCACGAACCTCGACCTCGATACCCCAACGACACAGGCGGAAAGCCCATGACCACGTTCGATGACACCGTCGCCCAAGCCCAGCAGTTCATGGACTCTGCGCGCTTCGCTCACACCACCAGGCTGTACTCGGCCCGCCAGGTGGCCGAGCAGCGCGGCACGCTCTCCGTGGACTACCCGGTGGCGCGTGAGAACGCCGTCGCGTTTCACGCTCGGCTGCGCGAGCTCTTCTCGCAGCGCCGCGCGATCACGACCTTCGGCCCGTACTCGCCGAGTCAGGCGGTGACGATCAAGCGCATGGGGATCGAGGGGATCTACCTGGGCGGCTGGGCCACCTCGGCAAAGGGCAGCACGACCGAGGATCCGGGGGCGGACCTTGCGAGCTACCCGCTCTCGCAGGTGCCCGACGAGGCGGCGGCGATCGTGCGTGCGCTCTTGACGGCCGACCGAAACCAGGCATACACGCGCTCGCGCATGACGGCCGAGCAGCTCGCCGCAGCCCCCGGCCCGGTGGACTACCGGCCGTTCATCGTCGCCGACGCCGACACCGGTCACGGCGGCGACGCGCACGTGCGCAACCTCATCCGGCGGTTCGTGGAGGCCGGGGTGACCGGCTATCACATCGAGGATCAGCGTCCCGGCACCAAGAAGTGCGGCCACCAGGGTGGCAAGGTCCTGGTCGGGGTCGACGAGCAGCTCAAGCGCCTGACGGCCGCCCGCTTCCAGCTCGACGTGATGGGCGTGCCCGGGATCATCGTCGCGCGCACCGACGCCGAGGCGGCGAACCTGATCGACTCCTCTGCCGACGAGCGCGACCACCCCTTCATCCTTGGCGCCACAGCCCGCGGCGTCCCCTCCTACAAGCTCGCGACGCTCGCCCTGATGCGTGTCTTCCACGCTTCCGGGCACGAGATCTTCAACGGCTTCAAGCTGTACGAGATCGGCGAGGCCGAGTACCGCGCCGCCGACGACTGGCTACGGGACACCGGTCTGCGGCGGGCCGCCGAGGAGGCCGCGGCCGCCGCGAGCGGCCAGCCCGAGCCGCGCGTGGAGGAGGCGTATGACCGTGCCCTGGGCGCCATGGTTGAGCGCTGGGAGGCGGATGCCGGCCTGATGACGATCGGCGAGGCGGTGCTCGCGGCGCTCCGCGCCCAGCGGGAGGAGGGCGGTGAGCCCGCCGTGAGCGACGCGGAATGGGCGCAGTTCGCCGGCCAGGCGTCGATCTGGGCGGTGCGCCAGCGGGCCCGCGCGCTGAACGTCGACCTCCAGTGGGACGCGGAGCCGGCGCGCACGCCGGAGGGCTTCTACCAGGTGCGCGGCGGCCTGGACTTCGCGATCCGCAGGTCGCTCGCGGCGGCGCCGTACGCCGACCTGGTCTGGATGGAGACCGCGAGCGCGAACCTGCACGAGGCGCGTGCGTTCGCGCAGGCGATCCACGCCCGCTTCCCTGAGCAGATGCTCGCCTACAACCTCTCGCCCTCATTCAACTGGGACTCCACGGGCATGTCCGAGGATGAGATGCGCGCGTTCCCCGAGCAGCTCGGCAGGGCCGGTTTCGTGTTCAACTTCATCACCTACGGCGGGCACCAGATCGACGGCATCGCCGCCGAGGAGTTCTCCACGGCGCTCCAGCGCGACGGCATGCTCGCTCTGGCGCAGGCGCAGCGGCGCCTGCGCCTGCTCGAGTCCCCCTACCGCACCCCCCAGACGCACGTCGGCGGGCCGCGCCTGGACGCCGCGCTGGCCGCCTGCTCGGCGCGCACCGCCACCACCAAGGCGATGGGCAAGGGCTCGACTCAGGTTCAGCACCTCAGAGCCACCGAGCTGCCGAAGCAGGTGCTCGAGGACTGGCTGGCCGGATGGGCTGAGGCGAACGGAGTGGATGCGGCGCTGCGCGTGCGCCTGCGGCCCAGCCGCGAAGGCACCGACGTGCTCGAGCTCGACGTTCTGGACGGCGAGGAGGTGAGGCTGGCGAATGTCGTCTTCGCCCCGATTCGCGACCGCCGCGGCGCGAGCATCCTGTCGGTCCGTGATCAGAACACCTTCGCCGAGGCGTTGCGGCGCCGGCGCCTGCAGACCCTGATCCACCTGTACCTGCTCAGCCGCTACGGCGCCGACTCGGTGCACTACGTCGCCCCGACCGAGGACAACGCCGCGCAGTGCGAGCGGATGAAGGCGCTCGGGATCTACACCGCCGTCTCCCACGAGGTCGGCGCGATCATCGTCGCGCAGGTCGACCGGGCGGCTGTTGCCGAGCTTGCCCTGCCCGGCGCGGTGGCGCGATTGGTCAGCTCGGCGGCGGCCCTGACTCAGGCCGGCTGAAGCCGTCCGCCGCCCCGCCGCCCACCCTCAACGCCGGCGGGGCGGCGGCGCGAGGTGCGGCCCCGGCGCCGCTTGCGCCGGGGCCTACCAGACGGGTCTGGCGGTCGAGGAACGCGTAGACGTCGATCAGATCCACGCCCGGGCAGGGGCTGAACACGACCGTGTCGGTCGGCAGGCCGGAGACGAAGCCGCTGTGATCCCGCGCCGAGGGCCATGCCCTGCCGTCCCAGCGCCGAACGGCGTCATCCGGCGGTCGCCGGCAGCAGGCGGGGTCCGGGCACGCCGACGTGGCCCTGCGGCTCGTGTCGGCGCCGCGGAACCAGTGGGACATCGAATCCTGCGTGCCGATCGTGATCGCGTCGCCGCGATCGCGCCCCAGCTCGATGTGCGTCACGCACCAGAACGTCCCGGCGACGGTATCCGTTCGCTGGTAGTGCAGCTCGTAGGAGTCCTCTGACTCAAAGGCCTGCCGTGAGCTCCACCAGCGGCACAGACGCTGGCCCTCGATCGTGCCGTCCACGTCGGCTGGCAGCAACACGCCGTCGTTCTCATACGCCTTCCAGAGGCGTCCCTCGTGGTCGGAGCGCTGGAAGTGGATGGGGATGCCGAAGTGGCGTGTGAGCAGGTTGGTCAGCCGGTGGGCTGCCATCTCGTAGGAGATGTAGAACATCTCACCCAGGTCCGCGACCGAGATGTCGTGGTTGCGCTTGGCTTCGGCGATGAGCTGCACGACGGAGCCTTCGGGGGCCAGCAGTGCACCGGCGAAGTAGTTGGCCTCGACCCGCTGGCGCACGTAGGTCTCGAAGTCGGTCGGCTCACCGTGGCCGAGGGCGAAGTGGCCGAGTGTCTGCGCGATCACGGAGCGCGACGTGCGCGTGCCGCCGGTGGCGTTGCGCTGCGGCACATACAGGACGCGGTTGGCGATGTCCGTGATCGACCGGGTCGATGCCGGCAGTCCCTGCACGCGTGCGACCCGGAAGCCGAAGTAGGCGGCGGCGTCGGCCAGGTGGCGCTCCGAAACGGCCGCCGGGCCGCTGTAGCCGATCGCCGCTAGCGCCCTGCCGGCCACCGCTTCGATCTCCTCAAAGTAGTTGTCGCGGCGGCGCATCTCCTCGCGCATCGCGGCGTTGGCGGCGCGGGCGCCCAGCTCGCCGGGCGCCGGAGCGTCGGTCGGCAGTGCGCGCAGATTACCGTCCGCGCTCTCCCTAATCCTGTTGAAGAGAGTGACGATGTGCTCCAACGCGGCCCCGTCGAGCCGCGTGGAGGCTTTCAGGTAGGGCAGGCGCAGCGACTGATACAGGGGGTCCTCCTGCATGTGAGCGAACGCCACCTCCAGCTCGGCGCGCCGGCTGGGCGCGGCTGCGGAGAGCAGCTCGGCCGGCTTGCACGCCAACGCGCCGGCGAGCTGGTTGACGGTTGAGAGGCGCGGCTCGCGGTGCCCGTTCTCCAGCTGCGAGAGATAGGAGGCCGAGCTTCCGACGCGCTCGCCCAGCTGTGCGAGCGTGAGCCCGGCCCGCTTGCGCTGGTGGCGCAGGCGCTGACCGAATACGGCTGGGTCGAGAGAGTCCGAGATCATCTGAAAACTTGTGCGGTTATATCACTACTTCCGCATTTCCGGCGAATTAGTCTGGACAAGATCGCGACGAATGCCAATTATGAGCATTGTGTCCGTTCACTTTGGGAGGAGCTAACAATGAGCACGCTGTCCACCATCGCCGCGGCGGCGATCGACCGTGACTGGGCGACGAGCCGGCGCTGGCTGGGAGTCCACCGCCCCTACGAAGCGGACGACGTGATCCGCCTGCGCGGCACGGTGCGGATGGAGCACAGCCTGGCTCGGCGCGGCGCCGAGCGGCTCTGGCACCTGCTGTGTGGCCGGGAGGGGCTGTGCGCGGACCCCGCTGCGTCGGCGGAGGAGGCGCTCGCCGCGGTCGGGGCCGGGTCGGACGTGCTCTACCTCCACGGCGGGCCCTCACGCCCGGTCTCACCGCCGCTGGTAGGTGAGGTGAATGGCGTCTTGCGTCGTGCGGACCAGGTCGACTGGGCCGCCGCGGTCACGGCCGGTGACCACGAGACCGGGCGTGAGTGGCTGGTGCCTGTCATCGCCACCGCCGAGAGCGGAGCGACGGGCGGAACCCAGGTGTTCGAGCTGATGACCGCGATGATCGAGGCGGGCGCCGCCGCAGTGCTCTTCGCCGACCAGCTCACTGATGGGCGCGAGCCTGGGTGTGAGGGCGGCAGCTCGCTGATCCCGGCCGCTCAGTACATCCACGCGCTCCACGCGGCGCGGCTGGCGGCCGACGTAGCCGGAGTGCCGACGCTCATCGTCGCCAGCACGGCTGCGCCGAGCGCCGAGCACCTGGGCAGTGACTCTGACTCGAGCGAGGAGGCGCTCGCCCGTGGCCTGGCCTACGCTGCTCACGCGGATGTGCTCTGGCTCGAGGCCGGACGGCCGGACCGCGAGGCGGCGCGCGCCTTCGCCGAGCGGGTCCACGCGGAGCACCCCGAGAAGCTGCTCGCCTACTGCAGCTCGCAACCACCAGAGGCCGTCGGCCCGCACGAGTCCGCCGCCACCGCCGCGTTCACGCGCGAGCTGAGCGCCCTGGGCTACGTGCTGCAGGTCGCCAGGGGTTGTGATCGCGGCCTCGCGCCGCTGTTCGAGGAGACTTTTCGCTCTGAGCTGGAGGGCACACTCGCGGCTGGGTTGTTGGCGTCGCTCTGAGGCGGCTCCCGTTGACCCGACCGGTGTGCGGCGGCATCCGCCCCCGCCGCACGCGGCGCACCGTCCGCCCCACCGCACGCGCGGCGGGGCGGACGGTCGGCTACGCTTGCGCTCGAGCAGCGCTCTCCACGAAGAACCGCTGCGCCGGCGCTGGCCTCGGCCGTGGCGCCGGTGACGCCGAGGCCGCAGGGCCGAGGTCTATGCCGAGGTAGCTCAGCTGGTAGAGCACTTCACTCGTAATGAAGGGCTCCGGGGTTCGAATCCCCGCGTCGGCTCTGGCAGGTCCGCGGCTTCCGGACTCGGGATGGAAGCGATTTGGAAGCCTCCTGAAACGGAAAGCGCCCTCGCTCCGGTCGGGGAGCGAGGGCGTTTGGTCGGACGGCTTGGCGCCGTCTACGCGTCGTCGCCGAGCGCGATGCGGAGCGCGCCGCTGAACTCGGCCGTCATGCGCGAGCGGCGCAAGTGGCGCCGCCGGGCGTCGGCGATCTCGCGGATGTAGACGACTCGCGTGATGGTCGCGTCTCGGTGGCCGAGGAAGAACGCGCCCTCGTCCACGCTCTCGCCCCCGAGGAGCGCCCGGGAGGCAACCGTGTGTCGGAACGAGTGCATCGACGGCACAGAGGCCGCCGGAGCCGGGACCGGATGGCCGTCCTCGTCGGTCTGGTGGAGGACGGGGAACGTCGGCTCACCGTTCTGCGTGGTAGCTCGCTGCTGCGCCGTCCGGAGCGCCCTTGCAACGTTGCGCTGGCCCAGCGGGCGACCCGTCCGGGTGGCGAACACGAACGCGTCCGGGTGAGGATCGCGTGCCGCACGCTGGTGGCGCGCGAGGATGTGCGCCAGCTCCAACGGGATTGGCACCGTGCGAGCCGAGCCATCGGTCTTGGTCGGCCGCCGGTTGCCGTGCCGGTCCACCTGAAAGCCGAAGGTGATCTCTGCGTCGTCGGGGTCGGCGAGCCTAATGTCTTCCCACGTGAGCCCGCACAGCTCGGAGATCCGCGCGCCGGTGAGAGCTGCGAGCGTGAACAGCGTCCGGAACGGCTCATAGGAGGCCTCCAGCGTCTGCTCGATCTGCTCCGGCGTGAAGATCGGAAGCCGCTTTGCGAGGGACACCTTCGGCCGCTCGGATGGCAGCATCGGCGTGGCCGGGTTGGCGCCGGAGAATCCGAGCCGACGGGCAGCGAGCTTGTAGATGCGACCTGTAGCGCCGAGCACGGCGTGGATGGTCGCTTCGCTCTTTCCGTCTCGACGCAGTTCGCGGACCATCGCTGCCAGTTCGTCGGCCCTGATGCTGTCCAGCCGCCGGTTGCCGAAGCGGATGCGCAGGTGCTGATCGACGGCGCTCCGGTACCCCGCCTGGGTCGTCGAGCGTAGGTCCAACACAGGGCCGGCAAGCCACGCGTCAGCGGCCTCGCCGAACCGCAGTCTTGCGTGAGGGGCGACGGTCTCTCCCCGTCCGCGACGTACAAGCAGTTCGTCGCGGAGCTTACGGGCAGCCATGATTCCGCCCTCGACGGTTCGCCAACGCTGGATGCCAGATGCGTCCTTGAAGCCGACCTCGAGAACTCCCGTCGACCGACGATAGATGTTGCGTTCGACGCGGACTCGTCGCGGCGTGTTCGTTTGGTCCGTCATGCGACGGCCCTCAGATTGCGGCGAGTCGGCCGGCTGGTTCGACGCCACTCATCCAGCTCGTCCCGATGGAAGTAGAGCTTGCAGCCCGGCCTGTCCTGGTGGACAGGCACCGCCCGCTCTGCGGCGAGTTTGCGGAGCGTGTCGCGGTGGACACCGAGGTAGTTGGCCGCTGCTTGGGCGTCCATCCAGTCGTCCGGAGGCTGGTCCGGGCTTGACGCGGCGCGTCCGACAATTCGGTCGGCTACGAGGTCGGCGATCCGGCCGAGGAGTTGCTCGAGCAGAGCGTCGTCGGTCGGTGCCTCTGGCTTGGGCACTGAATGGATCGATGGAAGAGGATGAAGCGATCCACCGATGCTGGGTGGCTGCGTGTGGGCGTACGATTGCATCGTCGGGACCTCCCTTTAGGTCTCGGCCAGGCCCCGGGGGTGTCTCACCGCCGCCGGGGCCAGTCTTATCCTTACATGCGTAACCTACCACCCCCGTCGGACGGAATTACTTACAGGCGTAAGGACCGTCGGCTGACGGGTGTAAGCTCTCCGCGATGTCGCGCAGAGTACTCGTAGACGATCTGATCGATGCCCGCGACGTGGCCGAGATCCTTGGCCTCGCCCACCGCAACACCGTCAGCGAATATCAAGCCCGCTACCAGGACATGCCGCGTCCCGTCGTCAATCTCGGTCGTGGTCGTCCCATGCTTTGGCTGCGACCGGAAGTCGAGCGTTGGGCTGCTGGTCGTGAGCGGCGTGCTGCCGGCGTTCGCCGTCGCGCTTGATACGGCCTTGGTGCCGGCCCGATGGAAGACGATTTGTATACAGATTCATGGGTGGTCAAGACCGGAGGGCTGTCCACTCCCCGGCGGGAGACGGGCCCGGATGGGCCGTCTGCCGACGGGGAGTAACCCCGCTGGAGGCGACGTTCGAAGCTG
>DAIDME010000094.1 GCA_027449125.1 Solirubrobacterales bacterium
TCCCCGCTGTACACGTTGCTCCTGTTGTGGTGCCGGGCGGCATGCCTGGCGACTCCTCAGCGGCGACGTCGACCTACATCAGCGGGCCGGTTACTTGGGGCGTGTCGGTCGAGCGGCCCGCCATCAACTCGAGCGTCAGCTTTCTCTCACCCACTCAGCCCGCGTCTGCGTGATGTTCGCGAGCGTCCCGCCCTCTGGCGAGGACTTCGTCGCGACCCGGAGAATCTGCTCGTAGACTTCGCCGTGCGCGACGCCTTCGACGATCGCCGGTCGGGGCGGGTCGAGCACGGTGACCTCCCAGTCGGCCGGGTTCGACGCGACAGTGTCGGGGATTACGATGCCTGATGCGGACCCGACGGCGTGAGCGGCGATCGCTTCCGCGACAGCGTCGAACGGTACGTCGAGCAAAGACCGATGCCGTTAGCAGCCAGCAGGAAGGCACCCCATGTTGGATGCTGTCACGCTCCCGGAGGTTGGGGGCAACGAGGAGATGCTGGTCACGCTCGAGATCGTTGAGCGCGTGCTGACGGACGACCTCAAACCGCTGGCTGCTGCGGTGGCGCGGCTGCTGACACGCGTCGAGCAGGCCGAGGCCGCTCAGACGCAGCTCGACCTCGGCGGTGAAGAGTCCGGCGACGCCCCAGCGTCTTAGCGGCACGGGTCAGTGCGTGGAGTGGAGGCCTGATGGAAGCCACAGCCGCCACGATTCTCGTCGTCATCCACCGGCAGATCACGGCTCGCGTACCTCTGATGAGGAAGAGGTCCCAGGCTCGAATCCTGGCTCGCCAATCACAGGACTTAAGTGCAACTGGCTACGTTTTGGGTGAGTCTCACGGCTTCGTTGCTGAGCAGTTGAAGGGCGCCAGGGACCATCTCGGGGCCATTCCTTCCGATGTGGCGCACTCGGCAGGGGCTGTCGGCAAGCGCCGGAGCGGCTTTCTTGGTTGGGTGAAGACGTGTGATCTGGCCCCACTGTGGAACGCGGGTGCCGTGCGCTGTCACCGGCGTCCGAGCAGACCCGGGTGCGCGGGGCGACGCACGTCGCCGCCGGTCGCCGCTCCGGCTCAGCGCCGGATCCCGGCCACGAGCCGCTCCCAGTTGCCCGAGGCGATCAGATCCTGGTCGGCCGGGCTGAGTCCTGTGCGGCGCAGGAACTCACTGACACCGCCCAGCGGGCCAGGCCTGTAGGGGTAGTCGGTGGCGAACATGATGCGCTGGATGCCGGCGACCTCAACCGCCCACTGCAGGTAGCGCTCACTGTAGACCCCGCCGGCGGTGATGTGCGCGTTGCGGCGGATGTACTCGGAGAAGCTCAGCGGCAGTCCCGCCTGCGCTGCCAGGCCGTCGGCACGATCCAGGTAGAAGAGGATCACCTCGCCCCAGTGGCCCAGCATCACCTGCAGGTCGGGGAAGCGGTCCAGCACACCGGCCAGCGCCAGGCGCAGGAACTGCACGCCCGACTCGTAGTGCCACCCGATCCCGTGGCGCGCAAAGGCGCTGTCGATGGTGTCGCCGAAGCCCGAGTAGAGCGCCGTGCGGACCGCCTCCTGAGGCGCCTGAGGATGGATGTAGAGCGGCGCGCGCAGCGCCTCCGCGGCTTCGAAGATCGGCCAGTTGTCGGCGTGATCGAGGTTGCGCGCGCCGGTCCGTCCGAAGATCAGCGCGCCCTGCAGCCCCAGCTTGGTGACCGTGCGCTCCAGCTCGCGAGCCGCCGCCTCGGGATCTGCGAAGGCGAGCGTGGCAAAACCCTGCAGGCGGCCGCCGCTTCCGCCCACCAGCCGCGTGATGTGATCGTTGGTCAGGAGCTGCAGGCGAACGGCCTCCTGTGCGGGCAGGTCGTTCAGGCCGGGTGAGGTCAGCGAGATCACCTGCACGTCGAGCCCGGCCGCGTCCATCGCGGCAATCCGCCGCTCGCCCAGCTCGAGCAGGCGGTCGCCCACCTCGCCCGGCGGGAGCTCCTGCGCGCCATCCCTACCGCCGGTCGCCGCGGCGTGCTTCCAGGCTGCGAGCACATCGTCGGTGACGAAGTGCTCTTCGGTGCCGATGGTCCTCATCCGAACGCCTCCTGTTCGCGCGTCGCTTGCCCGCCTCGTTTGTCGGTCGGCGTCAACATAGCGCCGGACGGGAAGCCACGACCACCGCCTGCAACCGCGACGCCACGGAGCCATGGCTGTGCGCGCAATCAGCCGGCCCGCGTGGCCGGCGCGCGCCGGCTCGGCGTACGAGCTCGCTCACAAGCGACTGCACGGCCGCTGCCCGGATCGGGAGCGGCCCGCACGCAGCGGGGTGGAACGGCCGGTGGGTCAAGCCGTCGCAGTGGGGAGCGCCTTGCAGAGCTGGACTGCCGGCGTGCCCTCGCCCCAGAGCTCAGGCAACTCTTCCAGCACCCGGAAGCCACAGGCGGAGTAGAAGGCTCTGGTCGCGGCGTAGCCTGGATCCGGGTGGCGCTCGCTCAGCGTCTTCACCTGCAAGAACAGGGCGCCCTGGCTGGTCAGCCGCGCCTCGGCGGCGGTCAGCAGTGCGCGCCCGATCCCGCTTCTATGGTGGGCGGGCATGACTCCCATCACGTAGATCTCCGCCGCCCATTGGCTGTGCGAGAGCAACGTGAGGAAGCCTGCGTCCTGCTGGCTCTCCGACACTCGCGCGATGACGGTAGGCTCCCGGTCGGCCATGGCAACGTAGCTGGCGGTGGTCTCGGGCCGGCCAAACCAAGCTGGCAGCGTGTCCAACACGCGGCGACACACCTCTCCAGCCCCGGTCTCCAACCAACGCAGCGCGATAGGCATCGTCCCGGCCGATCGTAGCCGGGTGCCACCAGCACGCGGCGCGGGCGCGGGGCCGAGCCCCCTGGCAACCCGGCACCCGACCGATTCCATCACGGAATGGTCGAAGCCGAATCGGAATGGAACTTTCCGCACAAGTGCGGCAAGGTTGCCCGTCGTGACCCGTTTCGGCTTTGCGATCGACCAGCGCTCGTGCATCGGCTGCCACGCCTGCACGGTGGCCTGCAAGGAGGAGCATGGGGTCGAGCTGGGCGTCTTCCGCACCTGGGTCAAGTACATCGAGCAGGGCGAGTTCCCGGACACGCGCAGATACTTCTCGGTGCTGCGCTGCAACCACTGCGAGGACGCCCCGTGCGTCACGGCCTGCCCGGTGACCGCCCTCTACAAGCGCGAGGACGGCATCGTCGACTTCGACCCCCAGCGCTGCATCGGCTGCAAGATGTGCATGAACGCGTGTCCCTACGACGCGCTCTACATCGACCCGAATACGCACACTGCGGCCAAGTGCAACTTCTGCGCTCACCGCGTCGACGTCGGCCTCAAGCCCGCGTGCGAGGTCGTCTGCCCGACCGACGCGATCCTCTCAGGAGACCTGGACGACCCGGACTCGGAGATCACGCGCCTGATCAACACCGAGGCCACGCACGTGAGGGCTCCGGAGCAGGGAACCCGTCCGAAGGTTCTCTACATCGGCGCGCAGGAGGCGGCACTGAACCCGACGCTCGTCGGCGGCGGCGACGCGTTCCTGATGAGCGAGGTGCCGCCCACCCAGGCTGAGAAGCTGGCGCCGCTGAACGCCACCGCCACGGCGCGCGCTATGGGTGACATCGCGCATCCGCCGCCGTGGGGCTGGCGCGTCTCGAGCTACTTCCTTACCAAGGGCATTGCCGCCGGATCAATGATGCTGGCGGTGCTCCTGCTCGTGGTCGGCGCCCATGGCTCGAGCCTCGCCGACATCGTTCCGGGCGCTCTCGCCCTGGCTGGGATTGCGCTCACCGGCATCTTCCTGGTCACGGACCTGAAGCAGCCGACACGCTTCTACTACCTCTTTATTCATCCGCAATGGCGCTCGTGGCTGGCGATCGGCTCGCAGATGATCAACATCGCCGGAGCCGTGGCGACCGCCTTCCTGGTGGCGAGCATCGTCGGAGCCGACGGTGTCCGCGACGCACTGCGCTGGCCGATGGTCCCGGCCGGCCTGATGCTCGCGGCCTACACCGCCTTCCTCTTCAACCAGTGCGAGGGACGAGACCTGTGGCAGAGCCCGCTGCTGCTGCCGCACACGATCGTCAACGCGCTGATCGCAGGAGCGGCGTCGCTGGGGATCCTCGCGCTGTTCGTGCATGCGCCGGCCGGCGACATGAGCGCGCTTGGCTGGACGCTCACGCTCGGGGTTGCCACCAGCGCGCTGATCATCGCGATGGACCTGTTCGGCCTGCGTCACCCCACGCGCCAGGCTGAGATCGCGGCACACAACCTCTGGCGCGACCGCTTCGCGAAGCGCTTCTGGGTTGGGGGCATCCTCACCGGCCTGGCGGCGCCCGCCGTCCTCGGCACGGTCTATCTGGCAAGCGGCGGCACCGGCGTCCTGGCCGCGGGTGGGTTGCTGGCGCTGGTCGGACTGTGGTTCTACGAGGACGCCTGGGTCCGCGCCGGACAATCGGTACCGCTTAGCTGATCGGAGCACTGTCAACATGCAACCTTCCGGAATCGATCGCAAAGGGGCAAGACGCCCCACTGGCTACGGCCCCAGAGACAAGACGCTTCAGAGCTATCCGCCGATCGAGCGCTGGGACGACTGGACCGAGTACGACCCGGCCCAGTGGCCCAAGCGCGTGCCGCGCGAGTACATGCTCGTGCCCACGGTC
>DAIDME010000095.1 GCA_027449125.1 Solirubrobacterales bacterium
CACGGCAGCACGAGCTGGAACGTCGCCGGCACGTTGAAGCGCCTGCTCACGGGCACGCGCTGAGCACGGCACCCTGAATGCGCCGCGGCGCCCAGTCAATTCCGCTACCCCGGGCACCGATCGCTAAGGCGCGTGCCACCACCGCCGATACAGGGCCAATGGCAGCCACGGCGCCAAACAGCGACCAACGACTGGCGTTGATCGTCGAGACCCAGCGCGAGCTCCTGGCCGCCGGCGAGGACCTCACGGCTGCCACCCAGCTGATCGCGGCCCGTGCCCAGGCGATAGTCGGTGCTGACGGGGCGATGGTCAACCGCATCGACGGCGAGCAGCTTCACACGGTGGGGGTGAGCGGCACCGGCAGCGGCGCCCTGGGCGCCCACCGGCCGATCACCGGCTCGGTGGCACGCTTCGCGATCTCCGAGCGACGGTCGATCCTCGTCGAGGACTGCCCCAACGACCCTCGGATAGACCAGCGGATGCGAGCCACCGTAGGAGACACCTCCCTGATCTGCGTGCCGCTCCTGCGCGGCAGCGAGGCCGTCGGCACGCTCAACGTGATGCGCTCCGATCCGGCGCGTCCACTAAACCAGGACGATCTGGCCACGCTCGAGATGCTCTCGGTCGTGCTCACCTCGGCGGTGGCCCGCGCCAGCGAGTCCGCGGCGCGGAGCGCGCAGGCGGAGGCGATCGCGCGCTTCAGGACGCTGTTCGACGGTGCCTCGATCGGCGTCCTGCGCCTGGACTGCAGGGGGATCACCGTCGAAGCCAACCCCGCGATGGAGGCGATCCTCGGCCTCGAGCGGGGGCAGCTCGTCGGAGGCCGCTTCGCCTCGCACGTGGCGGCTGAGGACCGTGGCCGGTTCGAGGAGATGTACGCGGCGCTGACCAGCGGCACGCACACGATCCCGGATCTGGAGCTGCGCTGCACGCACAGCTCCGGGACGATGCTCTGGGTGCTCCTGCGCGCCGTGGTCGAGCCGGGCGCGAGCTGCGAGCAGGGCAGCGTGATGGCGATGGTCGAGGACATCAGCGGCCGCAAGCGCACCGAGCTTGAGCTCAAGCGCCAGGCGGAGCTGAACCAGCACCAGGCGCTGCACGACCAACTCACCGGCCTGCCGAACCGCACCCTCTTCAGCGAACGCATCGGCCAGGCGATCCTGCGGGCGCGGCGTCAGGGCACGAAGCTCGCAGTCGCTCTCGTCGACCTCGACCGCTTCAAGGACATCAACGACTCGCTGGGCCACGGCGTCGGTGATCAGCTGCTGGTGAAGGTAGGCGAGCGCATGGGCAAGGCGCTGCGCGCCTCCGACACTGTCGCGCGCCTGGGGGGCGATGAGTTCGGGCTGGTACTGCCCGAGCTGGCCACGACAGACGCGCTGATCCCCGTGCTGGACCGTATGCGGGCCGCGCTCGAGCGACCGATCCAGCTGGAGGAGCTGCCGATCGGGATCGAGGTGTCGATCGGAATCGCGCTCTACCCCGACCACGGCGCCGAGGCTCAGGTGCTCATCCAGCGCGCCGACGTGGCGATGTACGAGGCCAAGCGCAACGGTTTCACGCACGCCTTCTACGACGACTCCAGCCACGCCTACGACGTGGCCAACCTGACGCTCGTGGCGGAGCTGCGCCGTGCGCTGGCTAGGCGCGAGCTGACGCTCAGGTACCAGCCCAAGGCGACGCTCGCAAACGGTGAGGTCACATCCGTCGAGGCGCTCGTCCGCTGGCAGCACCCGCAGCGCCGGCTGGTCCCGCCCGACGCGTTCATCCCACTGGCGCAGGAGACCAGCCTGATCGGGCCGCTCACGCTCTACGTGATCGAGGAGGCGCTCCGTCAGGTGCGCGCCTGGCGGGACGAAGGCATCGAGCTTCGCGTCGCCGTGAACCTCTCGACCCGCAACCTCCTGGATCGCGCTCTTCCCAGACAGATCGCGGCGTTGCTCGAACGCTGGCAGGTATCCGCGGAGATGCTCGAGCTGGAGGTCACAGAGTCCTCGATGCTGGCCAACCCGACCCGTGCCCGAGCGGTGCTGGACGAGCTCTCGGCGCTCGGCATCCGGCTCTCAATTGATGACTTCGGAACCGGCTACTCGTCGCTCGCCTATCTGCGCGAGCTGCCCATCGACGAGATCAAGATCGACCGCTCGTTCGTCATGGGCATGGTCGAGCACCCGGGCGATGCGGTGATCGTCCGCTCGACCGTCGACCTCGGCCGCAACCTCGGTCTGGAGGTTGTCGCCGAGGGTGTGGAGACCGCCGAGCACTGGGACAGGCTGCGCGAGCTCGGCTGTGACACAGCCCAGGGTTACTACCTGAGCCGCCCGATGTCGGGCTCCGAGCTCCGCGCCTGGCTGCAGCGATGGCGAGCAAACCCGCGCGACCGCGACGCTCGCTCGGCGGCGGCGCCCGCAGCCTGAGCCGGCGATCATGTAAAGATAGTCTTGACATGACCGCAGCGTCAAGACTATCTTTACAAGCGTGGAGACGCCCCCGACACTGGCACGGCTCGCGCAGCAGCTCGCCGAGCACGCCGGCATCCTTGCCGAGCAGGCGGATCACCCGCTGAGCACACCCGATCGCCTCGAGATGACGGCCCGGGCTCGTGACGCCGAGCTGCTTGCCAACCAGCTCCTCAGCCTCTGCATCGACCAGGCCCGCGACGCCGGGCACACCTGGCAGGAGGTCGGAGATCTGCTCGGGGTCACCCGCCAGGCCGCCTTCCAGCGCTTCGGCAAGCCGATCGACCCGAGAACAGGAGAACCCATGGACAAGACAGTGCACATGACCGACGCGGCCGAGCGGGCGCGTGTGATCGCGCAGGCCGTGCTCGACGGCCGCATGGACGAAGCTCGGCCCCACTTCAACGCCCAGGTGCTCGCCGCGTTCACCGACGAGGTCAGGGGCGAGGGCCTGGCCACGGTGGCGGGCATGGTGGGCGCCTTTGAGGGCTTCGGCGAAGGCGATCCCTTCGTCCGGCGCATCGGCGACCACACGGTGGTCGATCTGCCGCT
Source organism: Solirubrobacterales bacterium (assembly GCA_027449125.1). Classification (GTDB taxonomy): domain Bacteria; phylum Actinomycetota; class Thermoleophilia; order Solirubrobacterales; family Solirubrobacteraceae; genus Palsa-465. The sequence continues at coordinate 3,012 of DAIDME010000095.1, forward strand.
GCGCTACGAGGCCGGTGAGATGAAGGCACGGGTCAGCTTCGGCACCGACGAGCAGGTCGCCGGGCTCTACATCCTCACCCCCGAGACACCGTAGGAGCGGCGTGGCTGCGGCCGCAGCCACGCGCGAGCTGCTACTGAGAGAGGTCCGAGAGGCGGATCAGCGCGCCGCCGCGCACGTAGGGGACGATCTCCGCACGCAGCTCGCGGCGCAGCTCCTCGAGCCGCTTGACCTCGGCGGTCAGCTCGCTCGCGCGGCGCTCCAGCGCCGCGACCTTGCGCGACATCTGGTCTAGCAGCGTCTCCAGCTCAAAGACGCGCTCCACGCCCGCCAGGTTGAGCCCGAGCTCGGCGGTCATCTCCTGGATACGGCGCAGGCGCTCCACGTCGGCGTGGGAGTACAGGCGCGTGCCCTTGGGCGAGCGCTTGGGCTCGATCAGGCCACGCGACTCGTACATCCGCAGCGTCTGCGGGTGCATGCCGGCGAGCTCGGCTGCGACCGAGATCATGAACACCCCGCGGTCGGAGGAGACCTCAATCCGCGTGCGGCCGCGCAGACGCCCGCCCTCACGCCCTTGGTCGTGCTCGGCCATCAGCGTTCACCCGCCTTCTCGCGTGGCCCCCCGTCCGGGAACAGCGCCGCCCGCGGGTCGCCGTCCATCACCTGCGAGAGCCGGTCAACGGCCTCGCTCTGCTCGCGCGAGAGGCTGGCAGGCACGTCGATCACAAAGCGGTAGCGCAGATCGCCCTTGCCCTTGCCGCTCAGGTGCGGTGGGCCCTCGCCACGCAGCCGTTGCACCGTGCCGTGCTTTGTGCCGGGCGCCACCCGCAGGCGCTTTGAGCCGTTCAGGGTCGGCACCTCGATCACAGCCCCGCGGATCGCCTCGGGGATGGTGAGCGGTACCTCCACCTCGAGGTTGTCCCCCTGGTGCTTGAAGATCGGCGACTCGGCCACGCGCGTGATCACGAACAGGTCCCCGGGCGGTACGCCCCGGACGCCAGCCTCGCCCTTGCCCGCAACCTTGATGCGGCTGCCCTCGCGCACGCCGGCGGGGATGTTGACGCGCAGGCGACGGACGCTCCGCTGCGCGCCGGTGCCCTCGCAGGTCGGGCATGGATGCTCGATCACCGTGCCCGAGCCCTTGCAGTTGCCGCACGGCTGGTTGATCGAGAAGATCCCCTGGCTCTGCGGCTGCACGCCGCGCCCGTTGCAGACGGGGCAGACCTTCGGGCTCGTGCCGGGGCGCGCCCCGGATCCGTTGCAGGTCGGGCAGGGCTTCGAGGTGGGCACTGAGATCGATACCTGGGCGCCGTGCATCGCCTGGTCGAAGCTGAGCCGCACCTCGGTCTCCAGGTCGCGGCCACGGGCCTGTGGCGGCCGCTGCCCGGCGCGCTGGCGCGCCGACCCAGCCGCCGCGCCACCGCCGCCTCCGAACAGGTTCGAGAGGATGTCGCCGAAGCCGCCGCCGGTGTTGAAGTTGGACGCAAACGCCGACGGGTCGAAGCCGCCGTTACCGCCGAGCCCAGCGAACATGCCGCCCCGGTCGTATGCCTTGCGCTTCTCCGGGTCGGAGAGCACGTCGTGCGCCTGCGAGATCTCCTTGAAGCGCTCCTCGGCCTGCTTGTCCCCCGCGTTGCGGTCGGGGTGGTAGCGGCGCGCGAGCTTGCGGTAGGCCTTCTTGATCTCCTCGTCGGTGGCGTTCTTACCGACGCCCAGCACCTTGTAGTAGTCGGGACGCTCGGGCATGGCGCCGTGAACCCCCTCTAGGCCGCCACGAGCACGCGCGCCGGGCGCAGCACGCTCTCGCCCAGACGGAAGCCCTGCTGGAAGACCTCGGCCACGAGCCCGGATTCCAGGCCGTCCACCGGCTGCTGGGCCACCGCCTCGTGCAGCTGCGGATCGAACTGCTCGCCGTCGGGAGAGAAGGGCTCAACACCGAGGCGCGACAGCGCCGCCAGCAGGTCGCTGTGCACCAGGCGGATCCCCACCGCAAGCTGCGATTCGTCGTCCGCCGCGGCGGCCTTCAGCGCCCGGTCGAGGTTGTCGATCACCGGCAGCAGCTCCTTGACGAGCTTCGCCACGCCACGCTCCTGGGCGGCGGCCGCCTCGCGCGCCGCGCGCTTGCGGAAGTTCTCGAAGTCTGCCTGGGTGCGCTGCGCGAGCGCCAGGTACTCGTCCGCTCGCTGCGCCCTCGCGGTCAGCTCGTCCAGGTCGAGCGTCGCCTGATCCTCTGCCTCGTCCTCCGGCGACGCCGGCTCAGCCTCGTCCGGAGGCGTCCGGCCGTCGGCAGCGGTGTCCGCCGCCGCCGGCATCCGCGCCGGCGCCCCCTGCGCGGCGGCGGCGTAGGCGGCCGCCGCGTCCGAGCGCTGCCGCTGGTCGTCGGCGGCCGCCGGCGCCTGCTTTGAGGCGGCGCCAGCGGGCGCCGCCTCCACCTGATCGCCGTCCAGACTCGCGTCGGTCGGCTCGACGGGCTCCTCTGAGCGCTCCAGCTCCGTCATCGCTAGCGGCCCTCGTCAACCACTTCGGCGTCGACCACGTCCTCGTCCTCGGCCGCG